>CAJUDM010000004.1 GCA_910584915.1 uncultured Lachnospiraceae bacterium | reverse complement strand
TCAGGTGCTAAGGGATTATCTGCTGTCAGTGTAACAAATGTTTGACAAACCTACAGGTATTTTAAAATTTCTGAAATATGGCAGCAGTTCAGCCTTTCAATATTCCGCGAGTAAAATCGCTCTGCAAGCGATTTTGCGAGTTGTGCAGGCGCCAAAATGCGCCTTTGGAGCATTTTGTGTGCATCAGTGTAACAGTTTAGCCGAATGGCTGAACTGTTACAAAATATGGCAGGCTCCCGGGCAAAGCCTGCCGGGAGCCTGCCGCGTGTCCGGGACACGCTTTTATACGGGCTGCAAAGCATACCCGCGGATGGACGGGCCTTACCCGTTCATCCTTAACTAAGGGATATTAGGAACTGCCTACTCGACATCCTGAAGCGCCTCGTAGTCTTCCTCGCCCGTGCGGACCTTGACTACTTTCAGCACGTTGTAAACAAAAATTTTGCCGTCTCCGATATGGCCTGTATAAAGCGCTTTTTTTACCGCTTTGATCACATGCTCCACCGGTATTTTGCTGACGATGACCTCCACCTTGATCTTCGGCATCAGCGTCGCGTCCATCTCTACGCCGCGATAATATTCCCCGGCACCTTTCTGGATGCCGCAGCCCATCACCTGTGTCACGGTCATACCCGTCACACCCAGCTCGTTCAGGGCTTTCTTCAGCGCGTCGAACCGCGCCAGTTTGGCGATAATGGAAACCTTATGCATCCCCGTGTTAAAGATCGGCACGCCGTTCGCATCCGTCTCGCTGCTCGTCGCCACGACAGGGATCGCTCTGTCCACTTTAAAGTCTCCAGCCTTGTCGTAATCGCTCTCACCCAGATCGGTATTCTCATTGACATCCATAGCCGTAGCGGACATATCCGTGATCGCAAAACCGGAGTAAGCGCTGGGCAGGCCGTGTTCTGTCGCATCCAGGCCCACGATCTCCTCCTCCTCGGATACCCTCAGGCCGAGCGTCGCCCTGATCAACAGGAATGCCAGCGTGATCGTGACTAATGTCCATCCGGCAACCGCCGCGAAACCGATCAGCTGCAGGCCCATCAGCTCAAAGCCGCCGCCGTAGAACAATCCCACAAGTTCCTCTCCCGCCGCATTCGCTATGGAGTAGCCCGGCGCCGTGTTTGTCGCGAAAAGTCCCACGGAAAGGGTTCCCCAGATACCGTTTAAGCAGTGCACCGCCACCGCGCCAACCGGATCATCCACGCGCAGCTTATAGTCCAGAAACCAGACGCCGAACACCACCAGAAGGCCCGCAACAGAACCGATCGCGATCGCGCCGAAGGCATCCGTCACATCGCAGGGCGCCGTGATCGCCACCAGCCCCGCCAGGGAAGCGTTCAGACACATGGAAACATCGGGCTTACCGTATTTGAGCCAGGTAAAGACCATGCACACCACCGTCGCCACCGCCGGAGCGATCGTCGTCGTCACGAAAATAGAACCCAGCTGCTCCACAGTCGTCGCCGCCGCCCCGTTAAAGCCGTACCACCCCAACCACAGGATAAATACGCCCAGACAGCCGATCGGCAGGTTATGCCCCGGAAAGGCGTTCACTTTCACGATCCTGCCATCTTTATCTTTTCCGAACTTTCCGATCCTGGGACCGAGCATCTTCGCTCCGATCAGTGCCGAAATGCCGCCCACCATATGTATCGCACAGGAGCCTGCAAAATCGTGGAAGCCCATCTGCGCCAGAAAACCGCCGCCCCAGATCCAGTGTGCCTCGATCGGGTAGATCACCGCGGAGATGATCGCGGAATAAACACAGTAGGATATAAACTTTGTCCTCTCGGCCATGGCGCCCGATACAATGGTCGCCGTGGTCGCACAAAATACAAGGTTGAACACAAAGTTGGACCAGTCAAAACTCTCATATGCCGTAAAAATATCAAAGCCAGGTTTGCCGATCAGCCCAAGCATATCTTCACCGAGCAGAAGCCCGAAACCGATCAGAATAAACACCACCGTGCCGATGCAGAAATCCATCAGATTCTTCATCAGGATATTTCCCGCATTCTTGGCTCTTGTGAAACCGGTCTCCACCATCGCAAAGCCGGCCTGCATCCAGAATACCAGTGCGGCGCCGATCAAAAACCAGACGCCGAATATCTGACCATTCATTACACTCATGATTTCTTCTGTCATAATACTCCCTCTTTTCTGAAATTTTTCCGCGTGAATCTCCGCTTTTTGCCAGTATCGCCGCTCATCGTACAGCAACTCATCTCTGCCCTGCTCTGCAAACGCTTTTTTTCTTGTAACGCCGCCCAAAAAGCAGTGTTTCAGCCCTTGTCTGCAAGTTTTCCTTCACGTATTTTCACGCTTCCTGTCACAATTTCACACTTCGGGGCAGCCGGCTTTCGCCCCGGTGCAATCTTGTTTCGTACAACGAAAAAAGCGCTCTGAGAATGATTCTCAAAGCGCCTTTGCCTTTGTTAACCGCAAGTCTAACACCATATTTTTACGCTGTCAACAGTGTATTTGCAATTTTGCCATATCTGCCAAACTTTTCAGAAATATTTTATTATCTTTGTCAAACATTACGATCTTTGCCCGATTATATTTTATACTCCTATACAAAATTTTTTCAATCCGGCATGCCGAATGAAACTTACAATATTTTTGCAGGTATTCCTCAGTTCAAATGAATTATATATTTACTATAGGCAGCTCCCCCCAGTTCTTCTTCCCCTGTACAGACAAACCCCAGCTTATGGCACAAGCGTTCCGACGCTTTATTATCCGGATGCATCAGAACCCTCACCTTTTCAAAACCAAGTTCCTCCCTGCCATAAGAGAGGATCTCCCGGCATACCTCCTCCGCGATCCCCCTCCTCTGCCACTTTTTTCCTATCACATAGCCCAGTTCCGGCTCATCAAACCCTTCCCGCATGGAGAGCCCTGCCCTGCCGATCACTTCCCCGGTTCCCTTCAGACAGACAGTCCACATGCCGAACCCGTAAAAACCGTATACCTTCTCTATATAGTCCCTGATATACTGTCTTTCCTTCTCCCTGTCCTCAAACAGATCTTCCATATATCTCGTAATCTCCCTGTCCCGGTAGATCTCATAAAAACTCTCCACATCTTCCAATACCGTCTCCCGCACAACACACCTGTCCGTCTCACAGATCCTCCACGGAATGCCCCGATACCGCTGCCAGATCCGCTTCAGATACTTTTCGTCCAGATCCTCAATGTCCGTCACCGCATAGGAAATCCCCGGAAAATCCCCGGCGCCGCAGGTACCGGCATTTCCGCCGAAAGCCTCCTCCTGCTCCCCCGGCATCACTGCCGCCACCGCCATGTCCAGCTTTCTGCAGATACAGGCGAGCTCCGGGCTGTCTGTCAGGATCAAAAAATCACGCAGAATATCCCTGTCCGTCTCCTGAAACAGGCTCTCCAGCTTTCCAAGTTCCTCCGTATTCAGTTCTTCCTCCAAAATTATTTTGACGATCACTCCAATATCCCTTTACGAAACATATATTTTATTATATCATGTCTTTCAGGTATAATGCGCTTCGCGCTGCACACCCGCTCGCTCGGCGCTGATATAATATCTTCCAATATTATATATCACATATTATCACAGAAAGGAATATACTCAAATGGCACAAAATCCGATCGTAACTTTTACCATGGCGGACGGAGGCGTGATCAAAGCGGAACTATACCCCGAGATCGCCCCTGTCTCCGTAAACAACTTTATCTCCCTGATCCAAAAAAAATTTTATGACGGACTGATCTTTCACCGCGTCATCAAAGGCTTTATGATTCAGGGCGGCGATCCGAACGGTACCGGTACCGGCGGTCCCGGTTATTCTATCCCCGGCGAATTTGCCATCAATGGATTTGAAAACAACTTAAAACACACCGAAGGCGTTCTGTCCATGGCGCGCTCCATGCACCCTGACTCAGCCGGCAGCCAGTTTTTCATTATGCACAGGACAAGCCCACACCTGGACGGCTCCTATGCCGCATTCGGAAAAGTGATAGAAGGTATGGATGTGGTGAACAAGATCGCTGAGACAGCTACCGATCATTCTGACCGACCATTGGAAGATCAGATAATGCAGAGTGTATCTGTGGATTGTTTCGGGATAGAGTATCCGGAACCGGAGCGGCTTTGAAACTTCTCCAAAAAAAGCCCCTGAAAGCACTTCTTATCCCATGCTTTCAGAGGCTTTTCCCTTATTTCAACCACCACAATATTTCTGCACGATATTCTCAAAATCCCTGCTCTCCTCAGTAAAGGCTTTCAGCCGTTTCGAGGAAAAAGTTCCGCTCTCCTGTCCATAAATCCCAGAAATTTTCTACTGTATTTTTCAAAATTCGCTGCCAGAAGGTTAAAGTATACCGACTGTCTTATCATCAGCGCCTTACCGTAAGGCATATCTATTTTTGAATAAATTTATTTTAGCATTTCGCAAATATTATTGCATTCAAATAAATCACAAAGCTTTTTGCGAAATATGATCAGGCTAAATATTGCAAACATTTTTCTTGACAAATAAAAAGACCCGCCCTATAATATTATCAATCTGTTATTATCTATTTAATAATATCAAGATATAAAACTTCTTCTGAGAAAACCAAATACCCCCACAGGCTGTCATCTTGACTTACGCCTTCGGGAGAATAAACAACAGGAGGAACATCTATGGGCAATAATATTTACAACTTACAGGATCTGAGAAAAGCCTATGACGCCGGCGAAAAATTCAAATTCCTGTTTTTCTGGGGGCACACCCCGCCAGCGGACGGATGTGTCTGCGAGACCTGCCTGAGTCAGTGGTGGATGTGCCGTTTTCAGGTGGACGGCGTGGAGTACAGCTGCGCCGAACAGTTTATGATGGCGGAAAAGGCGAGAATGTTCAGGGATCAGGAAATGCTTGTCGAAATTATGAAGGCTTCCCATCCGAAGGAGATGAAAGCCTACGGCCGTGCTGTCGCGAATTTTGAGAAAGAAGCTTGGGACAGTGCCTGCTATGGAATCGTCAAAAAGGGAAACTATGCCAAATTCTCCCAGAACCCGGAGCTTCTCGATTTTCTTCTCAGCACAAAAAACCGAATACTCGTGGAAGCCAGCCCCAGAGACCGGATCTGGGGAATCGGAATGGGGAAAGCCAACCCGGATGCTCAATGTCCGCTCAAATGGCGGGGAACCAATCTGCTCGGCTTCGCGCTGACGGAGGTGCGGGATCAGCTGTTGCAGGAAACAAGATAGATAATAATCCCAGCCCACTGTCAGGTATATCGATCATAAATACAGTACAGCAGAAAGGAACAACACCGCTATGGATAACAAATCACAGATAACATCCATGCCACGCACGGATAAAAACGGCATGACCGAAGAACAGTTTTTAGCCTCCTACAAGCCGGGCAATTATGAGCGCCCCTCCGTCGCCGCAGACATGGTGATCTTCACCGTGACCGACGCGGAGGAGGAAAATTACCGGAAACTGGCGAAAAAGGAACTGCGTATCCTCCTGATCCGCAGGGGCGGGCACCCCTGCCTCGGCTGCTGGGCTCTGCCGGGCGGCTTCGTGCGCCCCACGGAGACGACGGAGCAGGCGGCAGCCCGAGAACTGCGCGAGGAGACAGGCGTATCCGAGGTTTATCTGGAACAGCTATACACCTTCAGCGAACCAGACAGAGATCCAAGGACCCGTGTTATGAGCTGCTCTTATATGGCTCTGATCGACAGCAGCCTTGTACAGGTAAAAGCCGGAGACGATGCCGACGAGGCGGCATGGTTTCAGGCATCCTTCCGTCTGAGGGAGCAAAGCGGCAGGAGAGAGATATGGGAACTTACCCTGTCACACGAAGAGATCTTTCTGCAGGCACTTTTAGAAAAGGAAACCGGCAGGCCTTTCACGGAGAGTGCCATCTTAGGTCCCGGTTCCCTCGCCTTTGACCATGCCCGCATTATTGCCTGCGCCTTCGAACGTCTGCGCGGAAAGCTGAACTATACGGATCTGGCTCTCCACCTGATGCCCGAATATTTCACCCTGACCCAGCTTCAGCAGGTCTATGAGGTCGTGCTGGACAGGGAACTGCCGGCGGCTGCCTTCCGGCGGAAAGCCGCTCCTCTGGTGGCTGAGACGGACAGCTTTACAGAAAATGAAGGGCACCGCCCCTCCCGGCTCTACACAAAAAATCAGGAGGATGTGGATTGAAAACAGGAAAACGCCTCTATATCAATATCACCAACCGATGCAACACGGAATGCCCGTTCTGCTGTATGTACTCCGGCAAAACAGGCAGGCGCGACATGGATTTTGAGACTTATAAGAAGATCGTCGACAGTTGTGACAAAGAATTTGAGCTGCAGCTGGAGGGCGGCGAGCCCCTGCTCCACCCGGATCTGTATCTGTTTCTGGAGTACGCCAGATCCACCGGAAGATGCCGGAAGATCCTGATCCTGACTAACGGTTTGCTGCTTCCCGGACACGGAGGCAGGCTTGTCATGTTTGCGGAATCTTATAAAATCCCGCTGGAGATCAAGGTATCCATAAATTACTGGCTGATCGGGGAAAACAGCGATCATTTGGAACAGATCAGGAATTTTCTCTTTGCCACGGAATTTATTCCCGATATGGCCGTAATCTGTAATGTGCGGCTGAGGGACTACGGAGACGAAGCACTGCGGAGGGAAGTCGAAAAAGATCCTCTTCTCCTCACGCACTCCAACATCTATTATCTGCAGGCCTACGGAAGGTTATCGGAAGACAGCCGCTACGCAAAGCCGGTGATCGTACAGAATATCGAGGAATTTGAACTTTACGCCTCAGACGGGACTTCCTTCGGAACAGATCTGATCGGCAGGAGCGAATATGAAAAAAGCCTGGTGGTCTGTTGAGCGCTGCTGTATGGACAGGCGAAATGAGGCATAAACATCATGTCGATGCTGAGTATGATGTCACACCTCAACTGTATAGGCAGACAAAATGAGCCGGCAGTCTGCCCATAGATTAAACTTCTGCCGGAAGGAGCGAAAATTTGAATACGCTGAAAATAACAGACAGGAATAAACCTTTGACCGAGCGGCACGATCTGGAAACCGCCTCAATAACGGAAGCAGAACTACAAGGGAAAATATATAACATATACTGCCCCTGTAATCTGAATATCGTCATCGATCGGAAGTGCAACTGCCACTGCGATTTCTGCTTCTTTCAGCACGATACAGAGCGAAAGCGGCTGACAGACACAGATTACCTTTCCGGGCTTGAGAATGTACTGAAACGCCTGAGCGGGCTTCCCATAGAGATCACCATCACCGGCGGTGAACCTACGCTCTGTGAACAGCGGCTGATCCCTGTCATGAAACTGGTAAAAAAATACGGATTCCCAGACCGAACTTTTTCCACAAACGGCAGCGGGCTGCTCAGACGGACCGCCGGCAAACCCCTGCTTCAACACATGAAAGAAAACGGCTTCATCCATAATATCAGCCTCAGCAGGATGTCTGCAGACGATGCCGAAAACAGCCGGATATTTCGGGGAACTCCCGCAAGCAATCAGGACACCCGCCGGATTGCAGCCTTTGCCGAAATCAACGGTATGGACTTTCGTCTGAGTTGTAACCTGCTTGGAGATTCTATAGATAGCTGGGATAAAATAAAGCGGTATATGGAATTCTATGAATCTTATCATATTTCTTCCTTTTTGTTCAGGGAAATCACACCCCGGAGAAAATATCCGGCTATTTCCAAAATAGTGGAAGAAATGGTACAGGAATCTGATCTTCGGCTTTTGAAAACCGCCCATGGCATGTTTTACGATGTGGACATCTATAGTCTCGGGAAAAAACTCATTAAACATTATAAGGCTAATCCTTATGGCACACAAAAGGGAACGGATGTCTACATTAAACAAAATATAATCACATCGCTAGTCTATGAGGAAGGAGAATTGCGGACAAAATGGTAAAAGTCGGAAAAGAAAGAGAGATCCGGTTTGACCGCAGCCTGCGGTATCAGAGGCAGGCTGAATACGATATTTTTGACTATGAGCTGCTGCCCTGGCGCTTCGAGACCGGTGAAAAGAAAGCATATAAAAATTTAAATCTGAGCATTTTCGTGGACGATGAGTGCAACGCGGACTGCCGCTTCTGCGTGGCTCAGCTCCGCTATGAGCACAGAAAACAACTCTACAGAAAAGAACATATCTCAGATGACGCGCAATATCTGTCACGCCTCAGGGAAGTCCTGGAGGCAGTCCGTCCCTTAAATCCCAGCGTCAGCATCACCGGCGGCGAACCGACCATCTCCCCGCGCCTCCTGCCGATTATCCGCATGGTCGATGAACTGGGTTTTCGGAAACGGACCATCACCACCAACGGAAGCGGGCTCCTGAATGCCTCAGAAGAAAAGACGATCGTCGAACATCTGATAGAAAACGGGTTTGACCACCTGAATATCAGCCGTGTGTGCCCTGTGGAAGATAAAAACAAAGAAATTATGAGATACGCTCCCGGAACGCCCTACTGTTCCAATGAACATATAAAACAGATCGCAGAGATCACCAGCGGCGGAAACATGCGCATCCGCATGAGCTGCATTCTTCTGAGATCTTCCGTCAAAAATACTGCGGACATCAAGGAATATGTGGATCATTACCGCCAGTACGGCATCGATAATTTCATCTTCCGCCAGCTGATGGACTACGATCACAAAGCGGTCAACCTCGAAAAAATAGCTTACTGTGATGAAAACAAAGTTGACTTAAATACGGTATGGGAAGAAATGGAAAAAGATCCTGAGATAACACCCTATATGAACCTGCTCGGCTACTATTACTATGTGGAACTCTACGATTACCACGGCTGCCGCGTCGCGGGGGAATCAGCAGATTTAGAGCAGCAATACCGGGAAAAGAAAAAACATCCCGATGTCATATACGAAATGGTCTTCCACACAGACGGCGTCCTTGCCGGCTCATGGATCCCCTCAGAAGAAATCTTAATGGGCAGGCCTAAATTCTGAAACCATTGTGGAAGATTTCTTCTGATGAATTCGTAAATTTCATGATGAAATACCCTGCCGGGCTGTGATATACTTTAATATGGAAATGCTTATATTCTGATAAGGAGGTTCTCATGAAAAACGGGATCACTATGACTCTTAAAATTCTTTCCAAAGACGGCTCGGTGCGCTATGAGGCGCAGGGAGACGGGCACTGCGAACTTGTATGGTACGGGAGTTACGAGCCCGGAGACCGGATCACCCTCTCCTCCGAAGCGGGCACCTTCGCCCGCATCCAGGCGGATACGCTGATTCAGCCCGCCCTGGTCTATCTGCAGGATGGACAATTCATCTTTGATATCCCCTTCGGCAGCGCAAAAGAACCCTACCCCCAGGAAGCTTTTACCGGCCCTATCCACCAACTAACCGCGGAAGCCATGGACACGCCCGCCGGCCGCCGCATCCTGAGTGAAAATCCGCTGGATGTCCGCGGCGGGAGCCGTGTATTCCCCCACTGCACAGCAAGCATAGAGACAAGGGGCGAGTCCGTCTTTGCCGCGCGCAATACGATAGACGGCCTGCTGATTGCGCCGGGACACGGATTCTGGCCCTACACATCCTGGGGGGAGGGCGAGGACACCGGCGCCCACATTGATATCTTTTTCGGACGCAGAGTTCTGGCAGAGGAAATACAGTTCTTTCTGCGGGCAGACTTTCCCCACGACAATTACTGGCAGGAGGCACTGCTCACCTTCAGCGACGGCTCAGCATATCCTGTCAGGCTGCAAAAAACAGGGCTCTGCCAGTCCATTGTCCTGCCAGAGCCCCTCGAGACGGAGTGGGTGCGCCTCTCAGATCTGAAGAAGGATATCTCCGATCCCTCACCCTTTCCTGCGCTGACGCAGTGGAGGGTTATCGGAAGGGAATGCTGAATTCCCTTCCCTCTCATCCCGCCCATATTTCCGGTTTAGCCGCTTCACTCTCCTTCCTCCGAGATCCCCATGCTTTCTTCCACTTCCCTCATCCAGGGCACAGAGGGCGCCGCGCCCGCCCGGGAAACTGTGATGGAGGACGCCTTCGCCGCGACCTTCAGGCATTTTTCCATATCCCAGCCTCGCAGCAGGCCGGCGATGAAATAGCCGGTGTATGTATCGCCCGCCGCCGTCGTATCGACCACCTCTGTCCTGAATATCTCCTGATGGATCTTTCTCTCCATGTCTATATAGCACGAACCTCTCTCGCCGAGCGTGAGCACAAAGCGCGAGCGCGGAAAATGTTTCCTGAGCGCCTCCGCCAGTTCATCCTCCCCGTCCCGCTCGCTGTCGGTGAGCTGCATGGCTTCCACTTCATTCAGCACCATCCAGTCCGCCGCATCCAGTATCTCCTGCGTCAGGTTCGCGTTCATTGGGGATGGGTTCAGCACGATCGTCATTCCTTTTTCCTTCGCCCGCTTTACGATATACGGCAGTTCGCTTATCTCGTTCTGCAGGACGATATAATCACCGCAGCCAAAATTCTTCAGCGCTTCATCCGCCTGCCCGGCGGTGATGGCAAAATTCGCGCCCGGATAAAGGATAATGCAGTTATCCCCCTCCGCGTCATTCTGTATAAGCGCGTTGCCGGAACGGATATCCCCCGAAATGCCGACCAGGGAAACATCCACCCCCGAATCGCTCAGGATATCCAGGAGAAATCTTCCGTCCTCACCGATCAGCCCCGCGTGGTAGGCTTCACATCCAGCCTTCCCCAGGGTCACAGACTGGTTGAGCCCTTTGCCCCCGCTGTATACATCCAGCGCTCTGGAAGATATGGTTTCCCCTTTTTTTACAAAATGATCCACCTTATACACATAATCGATATTCAGCGAACCAAAGCACAGCACTTTAGCCATTCTTCACCGCCCTTCTCACAGCGTCGCAGGTAAGTCCGATCAGTTCATCGATCCCGAGTTTCTGCATCCGCCGCATTGTGGTCAGCACTGTATCCCCGATCGGAACCGTCCACTTGTCCTCAAGGATCTGCGTCCCCAGCATGACAGCCAGGATATTGAGCACAGGCGCGGCAGTGCAGTCCACATCCTGCCCCGCCATGGAAATGATATAGCAGGTCTCCTCAAAGTCCATCCCGCCATACCAGAGCGCGACGATCTCCGCCGCCGCATTCGGATAGGCGTGAATCCAGTTATACTTTTTATACTTTTCCTCACAGATATGCCATGCGCTCTCCCAGTCCGCGCACTCCCGGCACAGCTGTAACGTGGAGGAGACCACCTGATAGAATTCGCTGTCATCCGGTATCATGGCCGCCGCCTTCTCAAGCAGCGCCTTCATATCGGTCTCCGTAAATGCCAGAGAGACCATGACAGCGTTAAATATGCCGCCCAGCATACCGTTGTTGGAATGGGATACCACGCTGTCGTCCGCCGCCAGCCTTGCCGCGAGAGCCGGATCTCCCGGAGCCAGCATGCCGTGTATCGGAGTCCTCATCTGCGCCCCGATCCAGTCGCTGAAGTAGTTGCAGAGCCGTCCGCTCTCCGGCGGCATAATGCCCCGGCGCAGATTCTCAAGCGCCGTCCGCTCCGCGGAATAGCCGTCAGAGATCAGTTCAAGCCACGCGTACGCCACATCCTCGGAGGTGATATCGTACCCTTTCCTGGAAAACATATCCAGATACGCCAGTTCATAAGTGATATCGTCGTTGTATGTCTCCGGTTTTCTCAGATATCCCCTGACCTCGCCGAATCGCTCTCTGATCTTTTCCGTCGTGTAACCCTCTAACTGGGTGCCGAGGCAGCCCCCTATCAGCTGTCCCCACCAGCCCGCTTTTATCCTGTCATAAAAATCCTGCGAGTCCACATCACAGGCAGCCGCTTCCGGGAAGTTCACGCGCTCTGCGACCTGGGCAAAATCGAGATAGACGGTATATTTGTCATACTCATTGCCCTCCCTCTTTGGAGCCCTGTTCAACGCCGCATAAATCTTTGCGGTGATCACCTGAAGCGCCGCACCGTTCTTTTCCTTTGCAGCTCTCAGGCCGTCCCCGATATACTGTTCCGCCTCCGAGACGTCATATCCCCTGTTATCCATACTCTGGATTGCCGCCACCGCCACATCACAGGGCGCCTTAGACCCGGGCACCGAGCTGATCCAGTCGTTAAAGAGCCTGTTATCCGATGCCCTGCCCTCTCTGACATAGCTCATCCAGTCCTCCTCATTGTTCTCCTGCAGCGCAGGGGGAACCGCCTCATCCGTCAGTTTTCTTTCATATAACCAAGCTTCCATTATCTTACCCGCACCTTTCTTCTCTGTTTTCGTCTCCGTTCAGACAGCGGGCGGTCCGCCCGCCGCCCGGTCACTTCTTCACTTTCTTCACCCGGCTTCTCTGCCATGAATAGATCGAGATCGCGATGATCGTTACCACATACGGGATGCAGGAGATCAGCTGCGTCGGCAGGTTTAACATCTGCAGACGGATCGCCAGCGAGTCAGCCATACCAAAGATAAACACGGAACACGCGACCTTCCAGGGAATGCCGAATCCCATGGACTCCGCCGCCATACCGATCCAGCCTCGTCCAGCTATCATGTCTCTGGAGAACATCGACACATAACTCATGGACATATAGGCGCCGCCAAGCCCCGCCAGACATCCGGCGATCAGCAGGGAAATATACTTGTATTTCATGATATTGATACCCACGGATGCCGCGGATCTCTCATTCTCACCCACCGCTCTGATGCGCAGCCCGCAGGGCGTCTTCCAGAAAAATACCGTGAGCAGGAAAGTCAGAAGCAGGCTTACATAGGTCAGTATACTGTGGCCGGAAACAATGGGGCCGATGACCGGAATGCTCTCGATCACGGGAATATGTATGTTTGCCACCACAGGGCTGTTCAGGCTCTGCGTCGAACCCTTGTTTCCCGTCAGGTAGTACGTCATGAAAATCGTCAGGCCTCCCGACAGGGTATTCAGGGCAATACCGGCGAGCACCGGGTTGGTGTCCAGTATCAGCGTAAAATATCCGAAGAGGAATGCAAGCACGATGCCCACTGTCATCGCCGCTGCCACGCCTCCCCAGGCGCTTCCGGTAAAGTATCCCCCTACCGGTCCTGCCAGCGCACAGCTCAGCATGATACCCTCGGTACCGATCGGATCGATCCCTCCCTTTGAAAAAACCATACATGCCAGCGCCGCAAAAAGGATGGGTGTCATCAGCCTTATCGATGTAAAGAAAAAGTCAGTTGAAAGAAAAACAGACCATATACTCATTTTATTTACCCCCTTCCTTTAACGCTTCCAGCTCTCTCGTCTCTTTTACGATCAGTTTCTTTTTCACACCGCTCAGGATCGCAGTCGCAGAGATGAGAAGGACCATAACCGCCTGAATGATGTTTACGATCTCGAAAGGAATATCCGAATTTCTCGACATGATATCCGCCCCGATCCTCAGATAGGACAGGAACAATGCCGCGAACGGCACATACTGGGCTTTTCTTCTCGCCACAATGGCGATCAGGACACCGTCCCAGCCATAACCGGGAAGTGCGGAATACTGGAATCTCTCAAACATGCCAAAGAGCTGTGCCGCTCCGCCGAACCCGGCGAGAAGGCCACCCACGATCTGCGTCATCAGGATCACATTCCCGGACTTGATGCCGCAGTAATCGGCCATATTATTATTTTCACCCACCAGGCCCGCCTTGAACCCGAAAGGTGTCTTCCTCAGAACAAGCCAGATAATGAAAACAGCGATCAGGGCGAGGATCGTGCCCTGGTTGATCCTTGTCCCCTCTATGATCTTATCCAGGACCGTCCCCTCCGGGAACTTGTAGGAATAGCTGGAGTTCTGCGTCGGATCATAGAAGAACGAGTTGATCACCCACAGTCCGAAATACAGACAGATATAGTTCATCATCAGGGAGGTGACCAGCTCGTTCGCCGTCGTCTTCACCTTCAGGACGCCCGGAATAAAACACACCACGGCTCCTGCCGCCGCAGCCGCCAGCATCGCCACCACGAGATTCAGTTTTCCCGGGAGCCCGAATGTCAGGGCTGCGGCACAAGCTGCGACCATCCCCATAAAAAACGCTCCCTCCATGGCAAGGTTGTAGAGCCCGGGCTTAAAAAGAACGATCACTGCGAGTCCTGTGAAGATAAGCGGAGTCATACCCTCTATCACATTCCCGAAGCGCCGGAGGCTGGTGAACGGCCCGATCACAAAATCCTTTAACGCGGACAGGGGTTCATTGCTGATCAGCAGGATAATGGCAAACACGATGATCAGTGAGATAAATATCGCCATCATCATCCTCAGCATTTCTATGTAACCGGAAAGCGGTTTTTTTGTTTTCATATCGGCATCTCCTCCTGTTTCTTCAGACCAAGCATATAATTCCCCAGCTCAAGCTCCGTCACCGCGGAAGCGTCCTCAAAATACGCCGCCACATGCCCATCGCACATGACAAGTATACTGTCGGAAAGTTCCATAACCTCATTCAGATCGGCGGATACAAGCATCACACCCTTCCCCGCATCCCTCTGTTCCACGATCTTTTTCCAGATAAACTCATTGGCGCCGACATCAATGCCACGTGTGGGCTGGTTTGCGATCAAAAGCTTCGGATCGGAGGAAAACTCTCTTGCCACCACCACCTTCTGCATGTTGCCGCCGGAGAGCATCCCAGCCTCCTGCTCGTCGTCCTTGCAGAGTATCGCAAAGTCCTCGATGAGCTGTCTGCTCTTCCTATGGATCTCTTTATAATCCAGAAGGCCCTTTTTTGCGAGCTTCGGCGAATCTATCGTGTCGGCGATCAGATTCCCCCAGATCGGGATATTGCCCGCCGCCCCGGTCTTGATACGATCCTCCGGCACATAGGAGAGCCCTTCCTCCCTGATACTTTTTATACTTGTTCCAAGGATTTCTTTTCCCTCAAACTTTATGCTGCCTGAAGCGTCCGGATAGAAACCGAATATGGCTTCTGCCAGTTCGTTCTGCCCGTTCCCCTCCACCCCCGCAACCCCGAGGATCTGTCCCTTTCTCATTTTAAAACTCACGTTATCCAGGAGCCTGCGCCCTTCCCTGTTCGTATAGCTGAGCCCCTTCACTTCCAACAGAACTTCCCCGAAGCGCGCCGGTTTTTTGTTTACCTTCAGCACCACATCCCTGCCTACCATGAATCTGGAGATCTCCTCCTCCGTCGCATTGGCGACGGACATGCTTCCCACCGTCTTTCCCGCTCTGAGCACAGTGATATTGTTACAGATCTGCATGACCTCGCGGATCTTGTGAGAGATAAAGATGATGGTATGCCCGTTCTCCTTCAGCATGATAAGCTGCTCAAACAGTTCCTGCGTCTCCTGCGGCGTAAGCACCGCAGTGGGCTCATCCAGGATCAACAGTTTTGCGCCGCGCAAAAGCACCTTCAATATTTCCACCTTCTGTTTCTGCCCCACAGATATGTCCCCCACGACTGCCATGGGATCCACTTTCAGATTATATTTTTCCGCCGTCTCCTGCACCATGCGGATCGCTTCCTTCGTATCCGTCATAATGCCCTTCTTAGGCTCCATCCCCAGTACTACATTCTCATACACTCTGAGGGAATCCACCAGCATAAAGTGCTGATGCACCATACCGATCCCGAGTTTGATCGTATCCGATGCGCTCTTCGGTTTCAGTTCCTCTCCCCTGAAGAAGATCTGTCCCTCCGTAGCCTCCTCGTCACCAAAAAGGATCTTCATAAGCGTACTTTTTCCGGCGCCGTTCTCCCCCATCAGGGCGTGGATCTCTCCTTCCTCCACCCTCAGGTTCACATCCTTGTTCGCCATTACGCCGTTGGGATATATCTTGGTGATGTTCTCCATTCTTAAAATTTCATTCCCCATGATCAGTTCATCCTTTTTCCCTGAATTATATTTCCGTTCACAGGCATTGGTCCTGCAAAACCGGCTTTGTAACCCGAAAATCCGGATGCCTGAGACAGCATCCGGATCAGGCTTTCCCAATTTAAGGCGCCACAGAATCGATCAGAGCCTGTACTTCATCCTGATCGGCGTCTCCGAGAGCTGTCGGTATCTCAACTCCGTCAAGAACTTTCTGCTTCTCCTCCTCGATCCTTGTCCTGATCTCTTCAGGTACATTTTTCTGGAAATATTCATTATCCGCGATCCCTGCGCCGTCTTCCGCTATGCCAAGGTCCTCATAACTGCCGTAGGGCACCGTTCCCTCCATCTCCATGTTTGCCATACGCACGAGGGATTCCCCTACGTTCTTCAGAACGGAAGTCAGTATCACATTTGCCTTGTCCTCATCGACACCCTTGAACAGCATGGACTGGTCAGAGTCGACGCCGATGATATACTTGTCCATTTCCACTGCCGCCTCCACGCAGCCGAGGCCTGCCTGTTCCGCCGCCGGGAATACGATGTCAACGCCCTGATTGTACTGTGCGATAGCCGTCTCCTTTCCCTTAGCCGTATCGTCCCAGGAGCCGATGTAGGATACATATACCTTGATCTCAGGATCCACGGACTTTGCCCCCGCGATATATCCCACAAGGAAGTCCGTGATGATCGGATGCTCGGAACCGCCGATAAAGCCGATCTTCTTTTCTTCGTTTGCATACTCCATATCAGATTCCGTCACAAGGGCCGCAAGCACGCCCGCGAGATAGGAACCCTCATTCTGCTTGTAGCTGATCGCGTAGAGATTGGGATGCGCCCCCTCCTCGATCGAACAGTCAAACGCCACAAACTTCTGCTCCGGGAACTCATCCGCCACCTTTTCTATTGTTTCGATCGCGGAAGAACCGTTGGAAATGATCACATCGTACGCCCCTTCCTCCGCCAGATCCTGGAAAGTGGGCTCCCACTTTGTCTGGTCACGGCCGATCTCGATAACCTTGGTCTCACATCCCAGCGCGGACGCTATCTCCTGAATCCCTTCATTGGCGGAATCATTGAAGGACTTGTCCCCCAGCTGGCCTGTACATACAAATACAAAAGAAGGCTTATCCCCTTTGCTCTCTCCGCCTTCTTCCGACGCGCCGGAGTTCTCCTCAGAACTGTTCTGCGCCTCTCCGCCTGCCGCTCCGCAGCCTGTCAGCATGACTGCCGCAAGTGTTACTGCCAACAATTTTTTTACTGTTTTCTGAAACATTTTTTACCTCCCTGTCATATTTGGAATATAGTTTGGGAAACTGTTTTCTGAAACATTTTTCCTACAAATAACATACATTAAAAAAAATCATACGTCAAGCATTTTTATATATTTTATAGAAAAATATTTTAGGAAACTGTTTTCATGTTAAATATTGACAACATAGTAAACAGCTTTTATAATTTTCCTATACCATTAAGATCAGGAGTAAAAGGATTTGAACCATGACGATTAAAGATATTGCTGAACTTGCGGGTGTATCTACCAGCACAGTATCCAAGATTATGAATAACAAGGACTTCCATATAAATGAGAACACCCGTCAGCGGGTGCTTTCTGTTATTAAAGAATATAATTATAAGCCCTACGCCAAAATCCGCAGCAATACTGCCGGCACCTTTACCCTCGGCGTTGTCTTCCCCGGACATTCCCGCACGGACTCCGACATACTCTACGGGATCTCTTCCTGTGCCCAGGCCCGCGGTTACGCTCCTCTGGTCCTCTACAGTGCGGGAACTTCCGATGAAAACCTGAAATGCCTTTCGCTCCTGGTTTCACGGAATGTCAACGGCATCATATGGAAAATAAACGATGCGCCCGGAGAGAGCCTTTCGGACAAAGGCTCTTCCAGCATGCTCCGCTCCGCCCTGGAGGATACCGGGATCCCCTATCTCATCGTAACCGACTACAGTTCGGAACACACCCTGTCTATAGACTATGAGCAGCTCGGCTATTCTCTCACCGAGCGGCTGACAGATATGCACCACACCCGGATCGGCTGCCTTGTTCAGGGCGACGACAGCCGCAGCCAGGCGGTCGCCTCCGGTTTTCGCCGCTGTCTCGCAGAACACGGGCTGCCCTGCGACAGCACCGACATCATCCAGAGTTCTGAGCTTAGTGTGCCCGTTCCGGACACGCTCTGGCAGCATTCCGCTCTGCTGTGCAGCCATCAGGCCCTGGCATTATCGCTCTATGTCCTGCTGCGCCAGCACAAATACTCTATCCCGGACGACGTATCCATAGTCAGTCTGTTGGACGGACCGGCAGACATGATCTCCCATCCCCGGATCACAGGAATCCCCGTCCCCGGCACACTGTTCGGAAAATATATATGCGGGCGCATCATATCCCTGTATGAGGGCGGAACCTCTCCCGATCCCCGCACAGAGGAGCTTTTATCCGAGGCATACCGCAGCCTGACTGCCTCCGCCACACTGGGGACGCCTGCGTCATACCGCCAGAAAGCTATACTGTGCGTCGGCACCATCAACTATGACTGTACTATCATATCGGACCATTTCCCTCGATCCGGTTCCACGCTGATGGCAAAATCCTCCTCCTACTCTCTCGGCGGAAAAGGGGCGAACCAGGCGGTGGCAGCCGCCCGTCTGGAGCAGAAAGCCATACTCATCGGCAAGATCGGAGATGACGCGAATTCCGTCCAGATCATAGATCTGCTCAACCGATTCGGCGTGTTGACTCACGCGGTCTCCAGAGAAAAAGGGGCGGAATCCGGCAAAGCCTATATACAGCTCGAATCCAACGGGGACAGTACGATAACCGTAGTGCCGGGGGCAAACAGGTATCTGCTGCCGGAGTATATCCGTTCCTGTGAAAACGAATTCCGGCATGCCGGCTACTGTATGATCTCCGGAGAAATGCACCCCGGGACTGTGATCGAGACATGCCGGCTCAGCCGCAGATACGGTGTAAAGACTATCTTCAAACCCGCCGGCGTATCCTGCCTCCCCGACCAGCTGTATCCAATGGCGGATATTTTTGTCCCGAACCACACGGAGGCAGCTCTCCTCTCAGGCATAGAAAACGATACGGAAAAACAGGCGGAGTTCTTTATGGCGAAAGGAGCCGGGTGCATCATCATAACGCTCGGCCCGGACGGATGTTACCTGAAAAGCAGGGATACCTCCCGCCGCTTTCCCGCCTGCCGCCTCTTCTCCGTAGTGGATAACACCGGAGCTGCCGACGCCTTCATCGGCGCTCTGGCAAGCTATCTGTCCATGGGATATTCCCTGGAGGAAAGTATTTCCACCGCCCAGGCCGCCGCCGCCTTCAGCGTATCCAGAGTGGGCTGCGCCTCCGCCACGATAGATAAAGCCACACTGGAAAACTATCTGAGCCTGAAAGGACATACACTTGTTTCCGACAGCCCTCAGGATCGTATTTTGTGAGCATAATCACTTGACTTTCTTTCGTAAACTGAATATACTGTTCTGAAAGTCTGAATTCCCCGTCTTCACGACGGGGGATTTTTTCGCAGTTTACATAATACAGGAGAGGGACATTTATGAGAAAATTCAGGGAAAAATACTTCGGAGACGCCGGATTTTACAGGATGGTATTCGCCGTTGCCATACCGATCATGATCCAGAACGGTATCACAAACTTTGTGAATATGCTTGACAATATTATGATCGGCCAGATCGGAACCGAATCCATGACCGGCGTCTCCATTGTCAATCAGGTATTGTTTGTCTACAATCTCTGTGTTTTCGGGGCAGTCTCCGGCGCAGGGATCTTCACCGCGCAATACTACGGGCAGAATAATACGGACGGCATACGGCACACTGTCCGTTTTAAACTGTTGACTGTCACAGTCATCACCGTGCTGACTGTCCTTCTGTGTGTCCTTTTCGGACAGCAGCTGATCAGTTTTTATCTGACGGGCGAAGGCAGTGCGGAGAGCATAAGTGCCTCCCTGGCAAGCGGCAGGGAATATATGCTTTTGATGCTGATCGGACTTCCCTTTTTCATGATCACACAGGTATACGGCAGCACCCTGAAAGAGTGCGGCCAGACGCTCCTGCCGATGAAGGCAGGCGTTGCCGCGATCTGCATCAACCTGCTGTTCAATTATCTGCTGATCTACGGAAAGTTCGGCTTTCCGATGCTGGGCGTAAAGGGCGCAGCGATCGCTACTGTTCTCTCCCGTGTGATCGAGACCGGTATCATTGTCATCGCCACCCATAAAAACACAGAAAAAAATCCATTCATCATCGGATTATACCGCAGTTTTGCGATTCCCGCCGATGTCATAAAAAGGATCACCGTAAAGGGGACCCCGCTTTTGCTGAACGAGACACTCTGGTCTGCCGGCATGGCTACCCTTGCCGCCTGCTATTCTCTGAAAGGGCTTCATGTCGTCGCCGCGCTCAATATCTCCAACACGATATGCAACCTGTTCCACATTTCTTTTATCGCCATGGGAGAAGCCGTCGCGATCATTATCGGGCAGATCCTCGGCACAGGCGACATGAAGCGCGCCAGGGAGACCGACACGAAGATCATCGTCTTCGCAGTCCTTCTGTGTACCTGCGTGGCGGTGGTGATGTTTTTCACGGCGCCGCTCTTTCCGGAATTTTATAAGACAACAGAGGATATCAGGCAGCTCGCCGCAAAGCTGATCATGATCTCGGCAATCTTCGTGCCACAGCACGCCCTGTTAAACAGTCTCTATTTTACGCTGCGCTCCGGCGGAAAGACCATGCTAGCTTTCTTTTTTGACAGTGTGTTTATCTGGTGCATCAGCGTAGTGCTGGCTTTTTCTCTGGCAAAGCTTACCGCACTCCCTATCTTATGGATCTATTTCCTTGTCCAGCTTGCGGACGGCATCAAGGCGGTGATCGGGCTTATCCTGGTGAAGAAGGGGGTTTGGCTGCATAATATTGTGGAGTGACAGCGGGCGCTGTTCCATGGTCCGGCGTCTGGTGTATACAATACAGGATCAGACGGCAGCCGTTAACAAACTGTTCATACTTCATTCAATAAAACTTAATCTGAAAATCATTTTTTGGACAATTATGAGTATTATACTGAATTCATAAGGTAACAGAAGGAACACTAAACAGTTCCTGGATGCCCTCGCTGTCAAGGACATTATCATAATAATTTAATAACTTTTTCATAATAAGTGCCAGGTAAGTTTTCTGCTTACCTGGCATCCTCCTTCCTGAGCCGGGGCAATCATACCGGCTCTTTTTCATGCACAGGGCGCACAGAGGAATATGCTGCCGGTGCAGCGTGTGCCCCGCGCGGCGGATACTCGATTCTCTCAGCATCCGGCTCACAGAAAACTGATCATCGCTCCATGCCTCTTTTTTTCATTCTCATCCGGCTTCAGTTCCATGGTCTGTCTCTCTCCGCTCTCATCGACCAGCACGATCTGCATTAAATCATCCAAGGCATTCGGATATCTGAAGTAGATCACCGCCACCCTTCTTTCATCCACAAAGTAAACCGGCCGCAGTATCCCGCTCCCGATCCATGTATCCGGTTCCCCCAGCTTATCGCTGATCTCGGCCATCGAACTTCCCGTCTCGATCTCCTTCAGATCCTCATACGTTAACCTTCTGTCCGCCAGCTTATACCTCACCTCAAAGCCGTCCACCTCAATGACCACGTCCCTGGTCCTCTCAATGACCAGACTTATCAACATAAATGCTATCCCGGCAGCCATTACCCACAATAGATATTTTATAACCTTTTTGTCGGCTTCCTTTCTCGGATCCGGGCTCCAGGCAACTTTGATCCCCGTCCCCCTGTATATGTATTCAAAGAGCTCATCCAGATCCTTCCTCATACAGTAGCGCATGTCATATCCTATCTTCTTTCCGCTCTTCAGCTGAAAGAACAGTTCCAGATCCCCGCTCCTCGCCCTGTGAGCGGATTTTTCCACCTGGTGGTCCAGACACTGTCCCGACAGCCCATACGCCTCCAGTTCCTCCAGCCGGAATGTATCCTCCCTGTCCTCCTCATTCCCAAGCGGCATACCGCCGCTAAGACACAGCCTGCTGACGCGCCGCACTGTGACTTTTCCGTTCCCGTACTGGATCCACTGTCGGCGGTATGATCCGATGCTCATCAGATTCGCCGCCAAAACAAGCGTGACGTCCATAAGGATCAGGCTGAACAGTATTCCCTTCACCTCTTCCAGCATATCGGCGCACAGGTAGAAATACCCTATATAAAAAAACACGATGCCGATAACCGCCGTCGGAAAGGCTGTATTGAGGACCCAGATCTTATTGTTTCGCAATGTTTTCAATCCCATATAAACATCCCTCTCCCTTCTCCAGTATTGTCATATGTATCCGCGGGGACAGCATATCTCCCCTTCCGTCTCCCGATAAGCCGAAAAAAGAAACTGTATCTTCTTTAAACTCCGCACGGCGGACCGCTCTGCCTCCACCCTGTCCATATAATGTAATTTTTTCATTTTTCAGCCCATCTTCTCCTGTATCAATTAAAAAAATTATATATTTTACCATAATCCTTGTCAAGGATGCCGTCCAGGTACCGTTTTTTATCAAAAAAAGCACATTTAAAGCATAAAAAAGCCTCGTTCTGCGTTCACAGATTGTTCATATTTAATTCAAAGAAACTTAATTTGATAATCATTTTTTAGACAAATCTGACGTCTATACTAAATACATAAGATAACAACAGGAACTTAACAGAAGTCCTGAAGCGATCTTCCCGACAAAGACATTATCGTAATAATTTAAATAACTTTTTCATAATAAGTGCCAAGTAAGGGAAACCTTACTTGGCATCCTCCCTTTTCAGGCATGTTTTCTTTTATTTTTCATATATATGTATTAATTATGGATCATCCTGCCCAATTTGTAACAGTTTTTTCATTTTTATGCAAAAAGCTTGCATTTTCTCCATTTACTTGCTAAACTCATATTTGTCATCCGTTCACAAAGGCGTGAACCCGAAGAAATGACATCTGTTTTTTATACATTTCTACAGTAAGATAATCTTCGGATTATCTGTTTTTATTTTATGGCAATGGAAAACTCATAATTTACGGTGTACACTTTTCCATTGTATACGGAGGGATTTATCTATGTTAAAAGCACTTACCAATTTAAACAATGCTCTTGCCCCCGCGGTCGAGGCGATCACCAGTGTCAACGGCATCGTCAACGGTTTTGTCTGGGGTACTTTTGGCATCGGACTTCTGCTCGCAGCAGGTGTTCTGATGACACTGGTCAACAGGGGCTTTCAGTTCACTCACTTCGGACATTGGTTCAAAAATACGATCGGCGCCATCTTTTCTGACAAACATGTCACAAAGCACACAGAGAAGGAAGACCGGTCCATTTCCCAGTTTCAGAGTCTCTGTACAGCCCTGGCAGCCACGATCGGCACCGGCAACATCGTAGGTATCGCCACCGCCATCATCTCCGGCGGCCCCGGCGCAATCTTCTGGATGTGGGTTATGGCAATCTTCGGCATGATGACGAACTATTCCGAAAATGTCCTCGGTATCTACTACCGCCGCAAGAACACAAACGGAGAATGGTCCGGTGGAGCGATGTACTACCTGAGGGACGGCCTCGGCTCCAAAAAAGGATGTAAACAGATCGGTATGATCCTCGCCGTGCTGTTCAGCTGTTTTTGTCTGCTGGCAAGTTTCGGCATCGGCAACATGAGCCAGGTGAACTCTATTGCCGGCAACATGAAGTCCGCCTTCGACATTCCCACATGGATCACCGGTGTCTGCATCGTTATCCTCTCCGCCTTCGTTATTCTGGGCGGTTTAAAGAGGGTTGCCGCTGTCACCGAAAAACTGGTTCCTGTCATGGCTATCCTCTATATCATTGGCGCACTCATCATCTGTATCGCAAATATCGATCAGTTCGGTGCTGTTTTCAGCGCTATCTTCAAGGGCGCCTTTGCCCTGAAAGCGGCAGGCGGCGGTATCATCGGCTATGGTGTCAGCAGGGCAATCACATGGGGCTTCAAGCGGGGTGCCTTTTCCAATGAAGCCGGGCTTGGTTCCTCTGTTATGGTGCATTCCAGTTCCAATGTAAAGGAACCTGTCCGTCAGGGTATGTGGGGTATCTTTGAAGTATTTGCAGATACCATCGTAGTCTGTACATTGACAGCATTCTGTATCCTCTCCTCCGGCCTGGTAGACCTGGAGACCGGCCAGATGCTGACCGACATAGAGGGATCCGGTCTGGTCGGGCAGGCTTTTGCGGGCGTCTTCGGCTCCATCGGCCCGAAATTTATCGCTGTCGCCATCCTGCTGTTTGCCTACTCCACGGTACTCGGCTGGAGCCACTACGGTACAAAAGCTTTCGAGTTTCTCTTCGGCACAAAGGCGACCGTTTTCTACAAAGCAGTTTTTGTTATCATGGCATACTTCGGCTGCACCATGAGCCTGGGGCTGGCATGGGATCTGTCTGATACCTTCAACGGCCTGATGATGATCCCGAACCTGATCGGCGTTCTCGCTCTCTCCGGCACTGTCGGAAAGATAACAGGCAACTACATACGCAGAACTTTCCATGGCTCCAAAGAAGAGCCCATGTATTCCGCCTTCAAGGATATTCAAAAAGAGCAGCTGCGGGACAGATAAGTCAAAAATAAAATACCGGGAAGAATCGATCAGGGAAGAGCCCGTCTTCGCCTGCTCGCCGTGCGACCCGTGCGCCGCCTTAGCGGCATATATCCTCTGCACGGATCTGCGCATAGAAAAAGCGGCAACCATGCCGCTTTTTCTCATCTCATAATTCTGTTTCAGATATTTCCGGCCTTTACGCTTTTCCGTTACATCCAAGAACGTCAACCAGTTTATGGCGAACCATCTCCTTGATGTTGGCACGAGCCGGTTTCAGATATTCACGGGGATCAAACTTGTCCGGATGCTCTGCGAAGAACTGACGGATCGTACCTGTCATGGCAAGGCGCAGATCGGAGTCAATGTTGATCTTACATACTGCGGAGCGTGCCGCCTCGCGGAGCTGCTCTTCGGGAACACCGATAGCGCCGGGCATTGCGCCGCCGAACTTGTTGATCATCTCAACATATTCCTGCGGAACGGAGGAAGAACCGTGCAGTACGATCGGGAATCCCGGGATCATCTTTTCACACTCATGCAGAACGTCGAAACGAAGCTGGGGTTTTGTGCCGGGTTTGAACTTGTAAGCACCGTGGCTTGTGCCGATCGCGATAGCCAGGGAGTCACAGCCTGTCTTTTCAACAAACTCTGCCACTTCCTCAGGGCGGGTATAGGAAGAATCTTCCGCAGATACCTTTACCTCGTCCTCCACGCCTGCCAGTGTGCCGAGCTCAGCCTCCACCACCACGCCATGAGCGTGTGCATATTCTACTACTTTCTTTGTGATCTCGATATTCTCCTCAAAAGGCTTGGAGGAAGCATCGATCATGACAGACGTAAAACCGCCGTCGATACAGGACTTACATGTCTCAAAATCCGGGCCATGGTCCAGATGCAGAGCGATGGGCAGATCCGGATTGCAGGCAATAGCAGCCTCAACCAGCTTTACCAGGTAATTGTGATTTGCATAAGCGCGGGCGCCCTTGGAAACCTGCAGAATAACAGGAGCCTTCTCCTCTGCACAAGCCTCTGTGATACCCTGAACGATCTCCATGTTGTTTACGTTGAAAGCACCGATAGCATAGCCGCCCTTATATGCTTTCTCAAACATTTCCTTTGTTGTTACTAATGGCATATCTTTGTACCTCCATATCATATTTTTTTATTATGATAACCGGAAACCGCCTTAAAGAGCCATGGCTGCCCCGGCTATTTTTCCGTTTCAGTCCTCTCCGCTCAGAAACTTCTCGATGCTTGCGATCGCCTCTTCCTCATCCTTTCCGTCCGCGATCACATTTATTTCCGCTCCGCTGTCAAGTCCCAGGCTCATCATGCCCATAATGCTCTTTGCATTAACTTTCTTTTTCGCTGATTCAATGTAGACCGTACTCTCGTGCTGGCTCGCCACCTGTACCAATACAGCGACGGGCCTCGCCTCAAGCCCATTCTTCAACTGAATCTTCATAGATTTTTCCAACATAATTTTTCTCCTCTCACTACTTTCTTATGCTATCCGCAATCTCATTAAGCTTCCGCAATCTATGATTTACCCCGGATTTTCCCACCGGAGGTGTCAACAATTCTCCCAGTTCCTGCAGTGTCGCCTCCTGATACTCCAGACGGAGTTCCGCTATCTCCCTCAGATTCTCCGGCAGTTCATCAAGCCCGTATGTCTCCTGAATCAGCATGATATCCCGTACCTGTCCCGCTGCCGCATTCACGGTTTTTGTAATATTTGCCGTCTCACAGTTTACTTTCCTGTTTACCGAATTCCGTACTTCCTTCACGATCCTGTGGTTTTCAAAATCCATCAGAGAGATATGCGCACCCATAATATTCAACATATCACATATGGCAGAACCTTCTTTTATATAAACCACATAATATTTTTTACGCAGGGCGATCTTTGCCGGTATGTCAAATCCCATGATCAATTCCTGCAAAAAGCGTGCCTTATCCTTTCGGACACAGTCAAACTCCAGATGGTAACTCTTTTCAGGGTCGCTCATGGAACCTATGCAGAGAAACGCCCCCCGCAAAAAAGCCCTCCTGCAACACTGCCGTTTCAGCGTACTGTCCCGGTCCGGCTTCAGCTGTTCCTCCAGAAATTCCACCGGAAAAACAAGCTGCCCTCTTTCTACATCAACCTTTATATTAATGTTTTTTTCGCATAATGTAAAGGCTTTTTGTCTTATAAAATCGTTCTCGTTGTTTAAAAGAACCGTTATTTCCCCATTTTCAGGCAAAAATCCCCAATTGTCTGATTTCATCCGCCGCCTGTCCCCGAACAGGACGATCGCTGAGAGTTCCGCATAAATGCAGTGGGCGGACGACGCATACTGCTTTAATAATTCCTCTTTTACTTCCCCTGAAAAAGACAAGGCTGTGCCTCCTCACATGGCTAAACCCCGACATCCCTGTGGCTCAGCTTCAAACCATAATTTCCTTTATCCTTCAGCCGCTCATAGAGCATGTTTGCCAGCGTTACGCTTCTGTGTCTTCCGCCGGTACACCCGATCCCGATGACCAGCTGATATTTTCCCTCTTTAATATAGTTTGGGATCAGAAATATGAGCATATCCGTCAGCTTATCCAAAAATTCATGACTCTCGGGATAACTCATCACAAAATCCTGTACCTCTTTTTCATTCCCGGTATGATGTTTCAGTTCCTCTATATAAAAGGGATTGGGCAGGAAACGCACATCAAACACAAGGTCCGCATCCGCGGGGATACCGTGCTTAAACCCGAAGGAGACAACATTTACCATCAGGCTGTTATACTCTTCATTCCGGATAAAAATGCGGTCCAGCTCCTCCTTTAACTCCCTTGTCAGCAGATTGGAGGTATCGATCACATAATCTGCTTTATCCCTGATCCCGCGCAGAATCTCTTTTTCCCTGTGGATCCCCACCTCGATCCGCTCACCCGAGAGAGAAAGCGGATGCCGCCTTCGGGTCTCCTTATAACGCTTTAGCAGCACTCTCTC
Source organism: uncultured Lachnospiraceae bacterium (assembly GCA_910584915.1). Lineage (GTDB taxonomy): Bacteria > Bacillota > Clostridia > Lachnospirales > Lachnospiraceae > 1XD8-76. The sequence goes on along the minus strand of CAJUDM010000004.1, from coordinate 168,695 downwards.
TCCGGCATCCAGAAACAATATCTCATAGACAAAGCCTTTCTCCTTCAGCTTGTCCAGTATCTCCTCCGCCTCCTGAAAGGACTGCCCGCTGCGGACATCCATGCCGAGCGCGACTTTGGATGCCTCCGTCCCCGGCATGGAAACCATCTCCACAAACATTTCCACCAGCGAAACCGGCAGATTATCCACACAATAAAACCCCGCATCCTCCAGCATTTTTAACGCTGTGCTTTTTCCACCGCCGCTCATGCCTGTCACTACCACAAATCTCATCGCTGCCCCTTTTTATCATATGCAAAACTTTGCCATAATAGAAAGCACATTCCGCCGGCTCTCCATAGCCATAAGTCGAAAGTAGCTTTACTCCAGGTATATCACCTCGGGCTCTAACTCCACGCCGAAGCGCTCTCTCACCCGCTCCTGCACCATGTTCATCAGCCGCCTGATATCCGCAGCCGTCGCCCCGCCTTTATTGATGATGAATCCGCAATGCTTTTCCGATACCTGCGCGCCTCCCACGCTCATGCCGCGCAGCCCTGCGTCCATAATAAGCTTTCCGGCAAAATATCCTTCCGGCCTTTTAAACGTACTTCCCGCGCTCGGGTATTCTAATGGCTGTTTTACTCGCCTTCTCTCGGCAAAATCTGCCATCTTCGCCGATATTTCTTTTCTCATGCCGCCGAAAAGCCGGAATTCAACTTCTGTCACCACAATCTTTTTTCGCTTCAGGATGCTCTTCCTGTAACCGTAGTCCAGTTCCTCATTTGCAAACTCTATTTCTTTGCCCTCCGGCGTGATGCCTTTTACCCGGCCCACCACCTGGCTCATCTCGCCCTCATAGGCGCCCGCATTCATTACCACACCGCCGCCCACGGATCCCGGGATCCCTGAGGCAAACTCAAGCCCTGTCAGAGAGTGCTCTAATGCCGCAGACGCCGTTCTGCCAAGCAGCACACCCGCCTGTGCCGTTATTTTTTCATTCGCGATCCGAATCTCCTGAAAGCCATCCGCAATATGGAGGATAACTCCATCATAACCCTCATCGCTGACCAGAAGGTTACTGCCGTTTCCCACCACAAAATATTTTGTACCACTTTCACAAAAAAATGTAAGTAATTTCTGAAGTTCCCCGGCTGACCTTATCTTCAGAAACATCTCCGCCGGTCCGCCCACACGAAAAGTCGTATGGCGGCTCATGGGTTCCTGCCTAAGGATCTGCCCTGCCGGCAGGATCCTCTCTATTTCCGCTATTATTTCCCCTCTCAACTCAATCCTTTCTATAATATAGTTCCGCATCTGCCTTCCCAGCACCTTATACGGCAGAGATATTTCCAGCCGCTTCTGCGTCTGTAAATTCTCTGGGCACTGTCCTGGCAGATGCTGTTTTCAGTTCCGCATCTGCCTTTCCAGCACCTTATACGGCAGAGATATTTCCAGCCGCTTCCGCCTCTGTAAATTCTCTGGGCACTGTCCTGGCAGATGCTGTTTTCAGTTCCGCATCTGCCTTCCCAGCACCTTATACGGCAGAGATATTTACAGCCGCTTCCGCCTCTGTAAATTCTCTGGGTACTGTCCTGGCAGATGCTGTTTTCAGTTCCGCATCTGCCTACTGCACGGCGTCCAATACCAGTTTTGCGGCGCCGTATATTCCCGCATCATTTCCCAGCGTTGCCAGCACAAATTTTGCGTCCCTGCTTCCAGAAAATACATATTTCTCAAACGGAGGACGGATATAGTCAAACAGTATCTCTCCCGCCTTGGACACGCCGCCGCCGATCACGAACACTGCCGGATTGAGTACACTGGCTATCATTGCCAGCCCTTTGCCCAATATCTCACCAAATCGCTCCGCAGTCTCCTGCGCAGCCTTATCGCCTTCCCTCACGGCGTCAAACACTGCCTTGGCAGTCACTTCTTTCTCCCTGAGTATGCTCGGTTCATCCGATTCCGCCAGCACCTTCCCCGCCAGCCGCACAATGCCGGTAGCGGATCCGTACTGTTCAAGGCATCCTCTGCAGCCGCAGTTGCAGGGCTCCTCCTCGCCATCCATGATATGCATATGGCCAATCTCGCCGCCTGCCCCGTCCACGCCGGTCACAAGCCTGCCATCCACGATCACGCCGCCGCCGATTCCTGTCCCCAGCGTTACCATCACCAAAGAAGTATAACCCTTGCCGCCGCCCTTCCACATCTCTCCGAGCGCAGCCACGTTTGCATCGTTTCCCACCTCTGTCGGAAGCCCGCTGAGTTTCTCCATGATCTCCTTGACTGGTGTCACATCCCAGCCCAGATTTACCGCCTTATTGACGACGCCTGCTCCGTTTACAGGTCCCGGTACGGCAATGCCGATACCGGCAATCTCTTCTTTTGAATACTGCTTTTCCGCTATTTTTTCGTGTATACTCTCCGCGATATCCGGCAAAATATTCTCGCCGCCGTTCTCTGTTCTGGTGGGAATCTCCCACTTGTCGACCGCCATGCCTTCCATGTTGAAGAGCCCCATTTTTACAGACGTTCCACCTACATCCACCCCGAATACATAATTACCCATCTTTTGTACCTCCCCCTCTCCATTAATTTTCTTCTCTCTTCTGTGCCAGGTTGCGCTGTACACGGTTATACAGTTCCTGTGCCGCATTATAGCCCATCTTCTTCTGGCGGTGGTTTACCGCTGCCGCCTCACAGATGATCGCCAGATTCCGCCCGGGCCTGATCGGTATATTGTGACATACTATCTTATTCCCCAGATATTCAGTATATTCCTCCTGCAGGCCAAGTCTGTCATATTCTTTGTCCTTATCCCAGTCCTCAAGCTTGATCACGAGGTCGATATTCTGCGTCTCCCTGACGCAGGACACACCAAACAGCGTTTTTACATCCACGATGCCGATACCGCGCAGTTCGATGAAATGCTTCGTGATATCCGGCGCGGATCCGATCAATGTCTCCTCACTCACCTTGCGCAGTTCCACCACATCGTCCGTCACAAGGCGGTGTCCCCTCTTGATCAGTTCAAGAGCCGCCTCGGATTTCCCGATGCCGCTCTCCCCCGTGATCAGAACGCCTTCCCCGTAGACATCCACCAGCACGCCATGGACTGAAATGCAGGGCGCCAGTTTCACATTTAACCAGCGGATGATCTCCGCCATAAACGCCGAAGTCGCTTTCTTTGTATTTAATACAGGCACACCCTTTTTATTGGCAATTTCCAGAAAGATCTCATCCGGCACCAGCTCTCTGCAAAACACAAACCCGGGACAATCGTCCTGAATGAGCCCGTCATAGATCTCCCTTCTCTTCTCTTCGCTCATCCCCATCATATAGCTGTATTCCACAAATCCCATCACCTGCAGCCTTGTGGTCGCAAAATGCTCCAGATAACCCGTCAGCTGCAATGCCGGCCTGTTGATATCCGGCTGAGATATCTTCACATTTTTGATATCAAGTTCCGGTGTCAGATTTTCCAGTTTCATCTTTTCAATAACTTTAGTCAGACGAATACTTGCCATAATTTTTTCTCCTTCTCCTGTACATACTTTCCCGCTTTTTATTAACCCTTTCCCTCTACTGCGCAGTGCAGGCACAACGCAGCTTTTTCAGTCTTTTCTTTTTACTGCGCAGTGCAAGCTCGTAAAACCTGCGGTTTTCCTCGCTCACGGGCATACGCCCTATGAAAAAAGTCAGATAAAAACCTGCTTTTGTGCAAGCACAACGCAGCTTTTTATCAGCCTTTTTTCGCACTGCTCATTACTTTTGTGGATATTATACCACAACCTGGGAGAAATTAACAGAAAAAAAATCGGGGAGCTCACGGCAGGATCTAACTTTCGGGGTGGAAAAACGCGTATATTCCCTCCGCGATATTCTCGGGAATCTCAGGGATCTTTGCGAACTGTTCCACGCTCGCCTTCCTCATCTCATCCATGGATTTAAAGTGCCGCATCAGCGCCTTCCGCCTTGCCTCACCCACGCCGGGAATATCCTCCAGGACAGATCTCACCTGGGTTTTGCCCCGCAGGGAGCGGTGATACTCTATGGCAAAGCGGTGGGCTTCATCCTGTATCCTTGTGATAAGTTTAAAACCTTCCGAATGTCTGTCAATGGGAATCTCTCTGTTATGATAGTAGAGCCCCCTGGTCCGGTGGTTGTCGTCTTTTACCATGCCGCAGACCGGAATATCGATCTTCAAATCCTTCAGCACCTCCAACGCAATATTCACCTGGCCTTTTCCGCCATCCATCAGGAGCAGATCCGGAAACTTTGTAAAAGAACCGTACTCCGCATCCATCTTTCTCGCAGACAGCTCCTCCCGCTCCTCCATCCCGTGCAGAAAACGCCTTGTCAGCACCTCCTTCATGCAGGCATAGTCGTCCGGTCCGCTGACCGTCCTGATCTTAAATTTTCGGTAATCGCTGCGCTTGGGTTTCCCCTTTTCATAGACCACCATGGATCCCACATTCTCAAAACCGCTGATGTTGGAGATATCGAAAGCCTCCATTCTGTTGATATGCTGAAGATGAAGCAGCGATGCGATCTCCTTCACCGCCCCGATGGTTCTCCCCTCCTCCCGTCTGATCTTCTCCTTGTCCTTTGACAGGATCAGCCGCGCATTCTGCTCCGCAAGTTCCACCAGTTTTTCCTTCGTGCCTTTCTGCGGCACCCTGAGATAAACTCTGCCGCCCCGCTTACCGCCAAGCCACTGCTCCAGCACTTCCATGTCCTCCACAGCCTCCTGCAGGATCAGCTCCCGCGGTAGAAAAGGCGTACCCGCATAGAACTGCTGAATAAACTGCTGCAGGATATCGCTCCGCAATACACCTGACACATTTGTCATATAGTAATGTTCCCGCCCGATCAGTTTGCCGCCCCTGACAAAAAATACCTGAACGACCGCATCCTGCTCGTCCTGCGCCACAGCAATGATATCCTTGTCCTCCCCATCGCTGTGGGTGATCTTCTGTTTCTGGGAGACACTCCTTACGCTCTCATACAGATCCCGGTAGCGGATCGCCTCCTCGAAGTTCAGCTCCTCCGACGCGTCCTGCATCTTCTTCTCCAGATCTTTCAGGATTACATTATAATTGCCGCCCAGAAAATCCAACGCCTGATCCACCCTCTTTCGGTACTCCTCTTTACTGATATACCCCTGACAGGGCGCAAGACATTGTCCAATGTGATGGTTGAGGCAGGGGCGCTCCTGCCCTATATCCCGCGGCAGCACTCTATTGCAGGTGCGCAGCTTAAACAGCTTATTTAACAATTCGATCGTATCCTTCACCGCCGTCGCGCTCGTATACGGTCCAAAATAACGCGACCTGTCCTTTTTCATCTCCCGGGAAAACAGGACTCGCGGGAAATCCTCCGACACCGTCACTTTGATAAAGGGATAGGTTTTGTCATCCTTTAACAGCGTATTGTACTTCGGGCTGTTCTCCTTGATCAGGTTGTTCTCCAGAACCAACGCCTCCAGTTCGGAGTCCGTCACGATATATTCAAACCGCGCGATCTGCTGCACCATTTTCTCGATCTGCGGTCCCCTGCCGTGTATCTTCCGGAAATACGAGCGCACTCTGTTGTGCAGATTCACCGCCTTTCCCACATAGAGGATCGTGTCCGCCTCATCGTGCATGATATATACGCCGGGCTTTGCCGGCAGCTTTTTCAATTCCTCTTCGATGTCAAACATAGCGGTATCCACGCACCTCTTCGCCCTGATATATCTCAATTATATGTTGCAGCCGGCAAAATAACAATCCATATTTTCACTCCGGTATCGCACATCTGCCGCCTTCCGTAATCAGAATTTAAACCCTCTGCTTCAATCTTCCCAGATAATATTGCTCGGTATTGTTTTTGTCAATAAAAATTCTTCTATGTTGAATAATATTCTTTTTTTATCCTTATCCTCAATTCTAATATTTTCATAAGGTTTTTCCCAATGAGTAATCAAATCGGTACTCAATATAAAAATATCTTCTCGAAAATCCATTTCTACAAACATTTTCTTATCAGCTTCACGATACTCCAAGCAATAAAAATGAGGTACATCTATACTATATGTTTTATTGTCCATATTTATAATCCGCCTTTCTTCCAAAGATACCCATGGGGTTCACATAGCTAATTTCAACTTCGGCAGGCACTGTGGATTGCAATCCAGTATTTTGAGAAAATCTCTCAAAACAGTCAGTAGAAATCAATTCAGGCTGCCCGTCAACTGACGGACAGCCTGCCTCCTTTTACACATCTGCCTATCCGGCTCTTCCATACTTTTTATACTTCCGTTTTATCTTCTGCGGCATCCACATTTTCCATCGCCGTCTCCGCATTTTCCTCTTTTATCGGATCATCGATAGCGGCATCCGCATTCTCATTTTTCTTCTCCAAAGCTTCCACCGCCGCCTCCAGCACGATCTCCGCATCCTTCTCATTGTCTACAATGGCAGGTTCCTGGATATCCTCATACGGCACAAAGCTCTGTTCTTCCGCTCTCTCCACGATTTCCTGCGGCACTCCTGAGAAAGCGCCTTTTACTCCCTGGGTTCCCAGCGCCGCCTCCGCTTTGCCATCCGGACCGGGTGCTCCCGGCGGCTGTCCCTGCGGGTTCTGTATCCCTCCCGGCATTCCATTTCCACCGGGACCTCCCTGCGGTACATTCAGCCTGCCGTCCTGATAGGGATTTCCCTGCGGCGCCCTCTGTCCGGGCTGGTTGTTCCAGTATGGATTCCCCTGCGGCGCCACGCCGGGATTCGGCATTCCGCTCTGATAGGGATTTGGCTGCGGCTTACTCTGATTTCCCGCCTGATTCGACCAGTGATTCTGCCTGTACTGGGCGTCCCACGCTTCCTTTCTGCTGTTTCTCGTCTCCTCCGCACCCTGGCCTCCGCTCTGGTACGGGTTTGTCTGAAATGCACCGCCCTGGTCGTTTCCGTAAGAACCGCCCTGCGGCATTCCCTGATTTCCCTGCGGTGTATTCAGCTGGCCGTCCTGATAGGGATTTCCCTGCGGTGCTCCTCCCGGTCCGCCATCCTGATTCGGGATTCCCTGCGGCACTCCTCCGGGGTTGGGCTGCCCGTCCTGACAGGGATTCCCCTGCGGCGCTCCTCCCGGTCCGGGCATGCCGCCCTGATAAGGATTTCCCTGCGGTTGACCGTTTCCGTAAGGGGCACCCTGCGGCAGCCCTGGTCTGAAACCGCCCACAGGCGGTATCGGCGGCCTTCCGTAATTTCCCGGAATGTGGAAGCCCGGTGCTCCCTGCCTCACAGGAACCTGCTCCGTCCTCGCCTCCTCCGGCTTCTCCTCAGGTTCCGGCAGGCCCTTTTCCTTCCGGTATATCTTCATGAACTCTTTACCGGTGATCGTCTCCTTCTCGATCAGGAACTCTGCCAGTTTATCCAGAAGCTTTCTGTTTTCCTTCAAAAGCTTCTTCGCCTCTTTATAGCTGTCCTTCAACAGCTTCATCACTTCCGTATCCACATCCGCAGCCGTATTATCGCTGCAGTTCATGACCGTCCTGCCGTCCAGATATCTGCTCTCCACGGATTCCAGTCCCATCAGCCCAAACTTCTTGCTCATGCCGTACTGGGTCACCATGGAACGGGCGATATTGGTCGCTTTCTCTATATCGTTGGAAGCCCCCGTCGTCACAGTGTCGAACACGATCTCCTCCGCCGCGCGCCCCGCTAAAAGCCCTACCAGCATATCCCGCAGCTCGGCTTCCGTATTTAAGAATTTCTCCTCCTCCGGCACCTGCATCACATAGCCCAACGCCCCCATGGTCCTGGGCACGATCGTAATCTTCTGCACCGGTTCAGAATTCTTCTGAAGCGCCGATACCAGGGCATGGCCGGTCTCATGGTAGGATACGATGCGCCGCTCCTCCTTGCTCATGATGCGGTCCTTCTTCTCCTTGCCCACCAACACCTGCTCCACCGCATCGAAGAGGTCTTTCTGGGAGACGCATGCTCTGCCCATCTTCACGGCGTTGATCGCCGCCTCGTTTATCATATTCGCCAGATCGGAACCCACTGCCCCGCTGGTCGCTAACGCAATTTCATTGAGGTCAACGGAATCATCCATCAGCACATCCTTCGCATGCACCTTCAGGATCTCCACACGCCCTTTCAGATCAGGCTTATCCACGATAATACGTCTGTCAAAGCGCCCCGGTCGGAGCAACGCTTTATCCAGGATCTCCGGTCTGTTGGTCGCCGCCAGGATAATGATCCCGCTCTTTCCGTCAAATCCGTCCATCTCCGAGAGCAGCTGGTTCAAAGTCTGTTCCCGCTCCTCGTTTCCGCCGCCGTACTTGGAGTCTCTGCTCCGCCCGATGGCATCGATCTCATCGATAAATACGATACAGGGCGCATTTTTCTCCGCCTCCCTGAACAGATCCCTGACACGGGACGCGCCCAGTCCTACATAGAGTTCGATAAAGTCCGAGCCCGCCAGGGAAAAGAACGGCACCTTCGCCTCACCTGCCACCGCTCTCGCCAGCAGCGTCTTACCTGTGCCGGGAGGTCCCACCAGCAGCGCTCCCTTCGGCAGCTTCGCGCCGACCTGGGAATATTTGCCGGGATTGTGGAGAAAGTCCACAACCTCCACGAGGGACTCTTTCGCCTCGTCCTCACCCGCCACATCTTTAAAGGTAACTCCTGTCTCCTTCTGCACATAAACCTTCGCGGTGGTCTTTCCCATACCCATAATGCCGCCGCCCTTGCTCATCTTCTTGAACAGGAAACTCAAAAGCAGCCACATCAGGCCGATCGGGAGCACCACTGAGATCAGGATGGAGACGATGGAATCCAAAAGCCCTGCCGTCTGCCCCTGAATATTGACACCGTGTTCCAAAAGCCGCGGGGTAAGTTCATCGTCCTGCACCCGGATCGTGTAATAGGTCTGTGTCGGCACCATCCTTGCCCAGAAATTTTCCTGCTGTCTGATGACCGGCGTTCCCGATGTCCCGGCGGATGAACTGTCCTCCTTTCCTGAGATATCGTCGGAAGCCTTTTCCGCACCTTCCGTTTTCAGCGCAAAGTCAAGTCTGTCTCCGACAAATATTACGGAGTCCACCTTATCTTCTTCCACCATCCGGATAAACTCACTGTAGCTGACCTCCATCTTCTGACTGCTCATGCCCATCATCAGCATCCCAATAAAAATCATCGTGATGACAGCAGCCAGCATCAGCAGAAAGATATTCTGCCTTTTGGGATCATTTCCTTTTCCCGGCCCGGGCGCCCCCGGTCCGTTGTTCCCGTTATTTCCATTATTGTAGTCGCCGCCGTTATAACCGCCATTGTTGTAACCGTTATTATAGCCGCCGTTATTGTATTCATTATTACTATTATTCTGATAAGGTTGGTCCATACTCTTTTTCCTTTCGCATTCCAATAGTATGATTCTAGCTGATTTGCAACAATAAAGCAATAACTGAATCGTGAATTAATGGACACATCTATAAAAGAATTCTAAATTTTTTTTGAAAAACAGTAGATTTTTTTTGCGTATCACTTTATAATAATGCAGTAATGTTTTTGGGAAACAAAGCAGGATCCAGAGAAATCCGTTTTCTGTAAAAGTATGACAGGCAGCGATAAAAACTTCTGAGGCAATCCGCAACGGGGCGGACTGTCCCGGAAGTTTCTTTATTTCCACGGGCAGCTGCCGGCGGCGGATCAAAGCCAGCCACACCTGCGCCGGCAAACCGACAGCTGCCGCGAGGATCAAAGAAAAGAGGACATTTTATGGCAGTAAAATATGTATTTGTTACCGGAGGCGTCGTATCCGGCCTCGGAAAAGGCATCACAGCGGCTTCCCTTGGCAGGCTGCTAAAGGCGAGAGGGTACCGTGTCACCATGCAGAAATTCGATCCCTATATCAATATCGACCCCGGCACCATGAACCCGATCCAGCACGGCGAAGTCTTCGTCACCGACGACGGCACCGAGACCGACCTCGACCTCGGGCACTATGAGCGATTCATCGATGAAAATCTGGATAAAAATTCCAACGTCACCACCGGAAAGATCTACTGGTCGGTTCTTCAGAAAGAGCGGCGCGGAGATTACGGCGGCGGCACGGTACAGGTCATCCCCCACATCACGAACGAGATCAAGAGCCGCTTCTACCGGAACGACGCGGACTCCGATACAAGGATCGCCATCATCGAGGTGGGCGGCACCGTCGGCGATATCGAGTCTCAGCCTTTTCTGGAAGCCATCAGACAGTTTCAGCATGAAGCCGGGCATGAGAACGCGATCCTGATCCACGTGACGCTGATCCCCTATCTGCGGGCTTCCCAGGAGATGAAGACGAAACCAACCCAGGCGAGCGTCAAGGAACTGCAGGGCATGGGCATATGGCCAGACATTATCGTCTGCCGAAGCGAATATCCCCTGGATGAAACCATAAAGGACAAGATCTCCCTCTTCTGCAATGTGCCAAAGAGCCATGTGCTGCAGAATCTGGATGTGGAATACCTGTATGAGGCACCCCTCGCCATGGAGAAGGAGAAGTTAGCCGACGTCGCCTGCGAATGCCTGCATCTGCCCTGTCCTGCGCCCGACCTCGCCGACTGGACTTCGATGGTTGAGGCCCTGCGCCATCCCACCGACAAAGTGACCGTCGCCCTCGTCGGAAAATATACCGCTCTTCATGACGCCTACATCAGCGTTGTGGAGGCCTTAAAGCACGGCGGCATCACCAATCATGCCACTGTCCATATCAAATGGATCGACTCGGAAACTGTCACGGGGGAAAATATTGATGATCTGCTCTCGGATGTGCAGGGCATCCTCGTGCCCGGCGGTTTCGGCGACCGCGGCATCGACGGCATGCTCTGCGCCATAGAATATGCCAGAACCCGGAACATCCCTTATTTGGGACTTTGTCTGGGTATGCAGCTCTCCATCGTCGAGTACGCGAGAAATGTGGCGGGGCTCGCAGGCGCCCACAGCATAGAACTGGACCCGGATACGCCCCATCCTGTCATAGCACTGATGCCAGACCAGAACGGCGTTGTGGACATCGGCGGCACCCTGCGTCTCGGTTCCTGCCCCTGCGTGCTCGCGGAGGATTCCAAAGCTTACACTCTCTACGGCGAAAAACATATTCAGGAGAGACACAGGCACCGCTATGAAGTCAACAACGGGTATCGGGATATCCTGGTCGAACACGGGCTAAAGCTTTCCGGCACCTCGCCGGACGGGCGCATCGTGGAGATGATCGAGATCCCCGGTCATCCGTTTTTCCTCGCGACCCAGGCGCACCCGGAGTTAAAGTCGAGGCCCAACCGTCCTCATCCACTGTTCAAGGGGTTTGTTGCGGCGGCGCTGAGGCGGAAAGATTCCTGATAGTTACTGAGCCGTACACTCCTCCTCCACCTCCTGAAAATACCTGTCCTCCACCTCTTTCACCGTCAGGTTCAGGGGCAGGGACATCTCGCCAAACAGGATATTTTCCGCGATATGCAGGTATCTCTCATCGATGCAGGTCATGCGTTTCCCTGATCTCTGCCTCTCCCGCTTGCGCAGGTAGAGCGTCTTGACGATCCTTGACCACTCCGTGCTGTTACCGCTGAGCAGTGCTCTGCGGTAGCTCGCCTCGCGCTCCTTCTCGTCCTTCACCCAGAGCGTCTCCAGCTGTTTCGCCCTGTCCAGCACCGCCTGCGCCTCCTCCCCGGACATCACGGAGCGGATCACGGTTTTTTCATTCTCCACCGGCGCATAGATCGTACTGCCCTTCACAAACCGGGGCGTCAGTTTATAGCAGAGCTTTTCCGAGGAGATACAGTCCGCCCCCCAGTCCAACATCATCACATCCTCTATCAGACATACTCCCTTTGTCCCGTATACAACATAGTCACCTTTTTGATACATACCTCTCTCCTATCGCTTCCGCCGTCCCGCATTTATCTTTTTATATTTCGAAAATAAATGCGAAAGTGTGAGAAGACATTCCGGCTCCTCACACTTTACAGTATTTCCCAATCAGAGAAAGGTATTCACTTTTTCGCCGCAAAATATCACAGCCTGTCTTAATACCCGCCGGCCGCCCTCAGCATACATCTCACCTCAGCACCTGCTGGCCGCTCGCCGTATATATCTCATACCATTCGTGGTGTTCAAGCTTCACATCCGCCGCCTTGACCGCCAGATCCAGCCTCTCAAGCTTATTGCTCCCCGAGATTGGCACCGCGCCTGCCGGATGGTACATCAGCCACGCATAAATGATGGTCTCCGCCTTTTCTCCATGCCGGTCCGCGATCTCCTTTATCTTCCCCATCGCCTTCTCGCAATGCTCATCTCCACCCTTAAACAGCCTGCCGCCGGCTAACGGAGACCAGATCATCGGATGGATCCTGTTCACCGTCAGATAATCCATCATGCCGCTGTTAAAATGCTCAAAGCACACCGGGTTCCATTCGATCTGGTTCGTCACCAGCTCCCCGCCGACGGCTTTGTTCAGCGCGTCAAACTTGAACGGGTCAAAATTGGACACGCCTATCTCCCTCACGAGCCCTTCCTTTTTCAGATCCTTCAACGCCCTCGCCGTCTCCCAGGGATCAAAACAGGGATCCTCCCTGTGGATCAGATACAGGTCCAGATGATCCGTCTTAAGGCGCTGCAGGCTTTCCTTGCAGGACCGGACCACTCTGTCGTAAGTCGTGTTATAGTAGCCAAATGTCTTTCCTCCTGTCTTCTCCTGAAAGATACCCGTCTTGGACACCAACTGTATCCTTCCGCGGATGGACGGATCCGCCTCAAACGCCTCGCCCATCAATGTCTCACACAAAGTTGCCGCGTAGATCTCCGCCGTATCAAAAGAAGTCACGCCTCTCTCGATACAGGCGTTCATAAACTCCGCCAGCTCCTTCGTCGTCCACCTCCAGTCCGCCAGCCGCCAGAATCCCTGTACGACTGCGGAGAGAGATAATTCCTTTGACAACTCCACCATTCTCATATGATTTGCCTCCTCGCTTTCCTGTTCTCGCCATAACTACATCCGCCCGCTTTGCCAGGCACATGGGGCAGGATCATGAAATTTTCATCTCACGCCAAGTCCTGATCACCCATCTAAACGGCACTCACAGGATCGTAAAATCTTTGATCTCATGATCTAATTATATTTACGCATTCTTCCTCATGTCAAGGGCAACCGCGCTGCAGATGATGATACCCTTGATCACAAGCTGCCAGTTCGCGTTCACGCCGATAAACGCAAGCCCGTAACTGATAAAAGTAAAAATGATGACGCCGATCGCTGCGCCCGAAACCTTGCCGATGCCGCCGCTCAGCGAGACACCACCCACCACGCAGGATGAGATCGCGTCAAACTCATAGGCATTTCCGTAGGAGCTGTTTGCCCCTCCTGTCCTCGCCACCTCCATGATGCCCGCCAGGCCTACCAGACAGCTCTCGATAATGAAAACGGACATGATTACCCTGTTCACGTTAACGCCGGAAACCTTTGCCGCCTCCGGGTTGCCGCCCACGATATAGATATTTTTCCCGAACACAGTCTTGTTCAGGACAAACCATACGATCACAAGTGCTGCCACCGCGATCACCACCAACAGGCTGATCTGGCCAAACAGCTTATAGCTGCTGAGAAAGCGCAGATCCTCTCTGATCCCGCCGATCGGCTGTGAATTGTTTGGTTTCTTGGAAAAATAAAGGCAGTTGATGCCGTAAACGATCGTGGACATACCAAAAGTCGCGATAAACGGCGCCATCTTCAGTCTGGATATCATAAATCCGTTTGCCGCGCCTATCACTGCCACCGCCATGAGCGCGATCAGGATCGGAAATATGATCGGCAGCTGCGGCAGGTCTGGCCAGAACCGGTTCGAATAATCAGCCATCTGGGACAGTGATCCGATCAGGACCGCGGCCAGCCCCACCTGTCTGCCGCCCGCAAGATCCGTCCCTCCGATCAGAAGAGGAAACATCAGTCCCAGTGCACATATCATCTTTACTGCAGACTGCGTTATGATATCCGTAAACACACGCCACTGCAAAAAGGAAGGCTCTATGATGATGATCCCTATGATCATAAACAGCAAAACGATAACAAGAGCCTTTTCAATCAATATCTTTTTTATATCTATCGTCTTCATTCGGAAACCTCCTCTTTTGCTTTATTGGAAAACATAGTGGCATACTTCATGACTTCGACCTGATCCGCCTCTTTCTTATCCAATATTCCCGATAATTTTCCTTCGCACATGATCATGATCTTATCTGACATCCCGAGAAGTTCCGGCATTTCCGAGGAAACCATGATAATGGCCTTACCTTCCCTCACAAGATCCCGCATGATCTTATAAATCTCATATTTCGCGCCTACATCGACGCCCCTTGTGGGTTCATCCAGGATCAGGATGTCGCAGTCCGACAAAAGCCATCTCCCCACCAGGACCTTCTGCTGATTTCCGCCGGAGAGGTTCTTGATCAGCGTATCCGTACCCGCCATCCTCACATCCAGTTCCCGGCAGACATCATTCACGCTTTTCCCTATCTTCTTCTTATGGATGACTCCCAGAATATTATCCGCCAGTTTTCTGTAGGCGACGACCAGCGTATTATCCCACACGGAGAGCATCGGTATGATGCCGGTGGCACGCCTCTCTTCCGTCAGAAGGGCAAATTTATTTTTAATGGCATCCTGCGGCGTCTGGTTCTTTATCTCTTTTCCGTTCATAATAAGCCTTCCGGCGCTTATTTTCCGCAGTCCGAAGACAGCCTCCACAAGTTCTGTCCTCTGTGCTCCCACCAGGCCGCCTATCCCCAGGATCTCTCCTTTATGGAGTTCAAAGTCAATATGTTCAAACGAGTGTTCTTCAGCGCTTGTGAAATCCTCTACCTTTAACAGTATCTCCTCCTGCACGGTATCCTCCGCCGCCGGAAACCTCTCCTCCATATCGCGCCCGACCATCTGTCTGATCACTTCATCTATCGTGATATCTTTTATCTCCCACTTACCCACATACTGTCCGTCCCGCATGATCGTTATCTCATCCGCGACCTCAAAGATCTCCTCAAGTTTGTGGGAGATATAGATGATCGACCGTCCTTCCGATTTCAGCCTGTCGATGATCTTAAAAAGGTGCTTTGTCTCAGCGACCGTAAGGGACGATGTGGGCTCATCCATGATAATGACTTTGGCGTCATAGGATACCGCTTTGGCGATCTCGATCGCCTGCAGCTGGGAGACAGACAGATTTTTTGCCAGAGTCTCCGCCGGAATCTCAAATTCCAGATCCTTAAGCAGTTCCTCCGTCATCTTCCTCATCTTTTCCTCATCTACCACCAGCCCCTTTTTTACAAACCGCCCCACCCAGATATTATCCACTACATTCCGGTACGGGATCGGATTCAATTCCTGATGGATCATGGATATCCCGAGTTTTAACGCCGTGTTGGGATCGTCTATCTCCACTGTCTTTCCATCCAGGGCAATGCTCCCCTCCTCCTGATGATAGAGGCCGAAAAGGCATTTCATCAGAGTGGATTTGCCCGCCCCGTTCTCGCCGATCAGGGCATGTACCGAACCCGGCCTCACTTCCAGCTGCGCTTTGTCAAGCGCCTTTACGCCCGGGAACGATTTAGATATACTGCTCATCCTCAGCCTGTATTCTTCCAAGCAATAACCCTCCCTTCTATCAGGATGCCGGAGCCTTTTTACAAAAGCTCCGGCAGTCTCGGATAATGATACCTTTCCATTATTCAGAGATGGAATTCATCAGCTCCAGCGTCGCATCCAGATTGCTGTCATCCACGATGACATAAGGCACCCACACGTACTTGCCGTCCACGGTGCAGTCAACACCCACAACATCCTCCGTGATCTCCTCGCCCGCTTTCACTGCCTTTATTACATTGATGATCGCGTCAGACTGATTCTGGCGGTCATTTAATACCGTGCCCAGCAGGGATCCCGCTTTCATCGCCTCCAGCGCATCGATGTTTGCGTCGATACCTACGACCGGAACAAACTTTTCAGCGTCGCCGCTGTTGTATCCATTGTTAATGCACGCCTGTACCGCTCCCATCGCCATACTGTCATTGTTGCACAGAACGCCCTCGATCCCGTCGATCCCGTATGCGGTGATCCATGCGTTCATTTTATCGAGAGCCTGCGCCTGGTCCCAGTTGGCTGTATCCATCGCCAGTATCTCATAGTCGATCCCCTGCGCCTTCAGAGTCTCCTCATAAGCCTGTGTGCGCAGCACGACATCCTGTTGTCCGATCTCACCCTGCAGGATCACGATCTGAAGCTTGCCGTCGCCGTTCTTATCCGCCAGCTCAGTATTCGCATTCCAGTAGTTGATCAGCGCCTGTGCGCACATCTCGCCGGATTCCTTTGCCTGAGCGCCCACATAATATATATTTTCGTAGCTTTCCATTGTGTTCTCCATGGGTTCCATATTGAAGAACACTGCCGGAACGCCCTCCTCATCACATTTCTGTGCCATTGTCTCCGTGCTCTCGCGATCAGGCGCGCAGATAGCGACAACGTCCGTTCCCTTTGTCAGAGACGCTTCCAGTTTGCTGATCGCTGTGGATACGTCGTTTGCCGCATCCTGCATGTCGAGGGCGATACCGCCGATCTTCTCTTCCTCATTCTGCATGATGATACGGAATCCGCTCTGGAACTGATCGTCAAACGCCCTCCAGATGACCGTGGCATTCACATCCCCCGCTGTCTCCTCAGCCGCCGCTTCGGCGGGCTCCTCCTCCGCGGGCGCCGCCGTCTCCTGCGCCGGAGCCTCCTGTTCCTCAGCTGCGGGCGCCTCCTGCGTTTCTCCTGAAGAGCCGCACGCCGCCAGTGAGAATGCCAATACTGCCGTCAACATGATACTAACCAACCTTTTTTTCATATGATTTTCCTCCGTTTTATATGTAAAATTTTTAGTTTTCAAATCTGAAATCCTTCATTTTTCCTTTGATAAATTCTTTTGCGGAATCTTTGGAATGAATGAACATCGCCGTATTGTACTTGAATCCCGGCTGCTTCTTCAGTTCCTCAAAGGAATCGGCAACAGCAGTGAGCACATCCGTCGCCACATTGATCTTGCGGATACCGTTGCGGATCGCCTCCTGTACCTGGTCAAGGGGAGTGCCGGAACCTCCGTGAAGTACCAGAGGCACATCCACAACCTCTTTGATCGCTTTAAGCCTCCCGATATTGAGGTGCGGCGCCGCCACATAATGCCCGTGCTGTGTTCCGATGCTGACTGCCAGGGCATCAATCCCTGTCCTTTCCACAAATTCCTTCGCCTCCTGAGGGTCCGTCTGTGCCGCTTCCGGTCCTTTTACGATCAGGTCTCCCTCCTCGCCTACCAGCTTTCCAAGTTCTCCCTCCACGGTGATGCCGAGAGTATGCGCATAATCCACAACTTTTTTCGTGAGTGCTACATTTTCCTCAAACGGCAGGGAGGAACCGTCGATCATCACGGAAGAATATCCCGCCTGGATCGCCGCGACACATTCCTCATAAGTACGGCAGTGGTCTAAATGAAGTGCAATGGGAATCCGGGCATTCGCCGCAGCCCTCTTTACGGTCTCCACCGTCCCTTCAAACCCTCCCATAAGGTCACAGCAGTCTGTCCCCGTAATAAAGATGACAGGGCAGTTTAACTCGGAGCCCGCCTCGATCGCCGCAAGCGCCGTTTCATAGGAAACCGTAACATAGGCGCCGTATGCGATCTGCTGCTCTTCGGCTAATTTGAGAATTTCTTTCATTGGTGCAAATTTCATAGTCTCATTCCTTTCTCACATTTTTTTATGAAAACTTTGATAAAAATCAAAAGCTTTTTCGAAATCCGGTATTCCGGCGGTTCCTCCCATCGCCCCCACGTTTTTTGCCGCAACGCACGACGCAAACTCTGCGCATGAAAACAGATCCATCCCTCTTGTCAGTCCGCACATCAGCCCCGCCATAAAAGAATCTCCCGCGCCGGTCGTATCCACCACCTGTATCCCTGTCGGGCACGCGATATAACGGTTCTCACAAAAATCTGTCACAAAGCATCCTCTGTCTCCCATCTTTATTCCGAACATTTTCATCCGAAATTTTTCGAAACATCCCGCTATATTCTCCGGTTTTGTCTCACCCGTTATCTTTACCGCCTCGTCCATGCTCGGGAAGAATATATCCGTCTCCTCAAATGCCAAAGCCAGGTACGAGAGCCAGTCCCTCTCCGGGTCCTCTCTGTTGACCGCCGCGTCCATGACCGTCGTTTTTCCGAAACGGCGCGCCCTCGAAAACACATCCCTGATGCCGTCCTCATCCATCTTTTTAAGTGCCATCGCGGAGCCGATATACACGACATCAGCCCCTTCTATCGCTTCATCGCTGACATCGCTTCCGGCGAGTTTTGCAAAAACAGATTTCTCCGACAAAAAATGCCGCTCCCCCTTCTCATCCACAAGCGCATAGGACGCCGCGGTGGCACATTCCCTGTCAAATGCCACGCGGGAGGTATCTATCCCGTATCTGCCGCATTCATTTAAGATAAATCTGCCGTTCGCATCCTCCGCGATCCTTCCTATAATAGAGGCCTGCGCCCCCAGCTTTGCCAGCCCTATCGCCGCGTTGAGCGCGTCTCCGCCGCAGCATATGGTTGGTTTATCTATCCTCACACTGTCCAGGGAAAGTATGTCGGCGGGCACCGGGGAGATCAGCGTGTCACATACCATCATGCCTATACAAAGTATCCTCTTTTTCATACTTTCCTCCTTCTCTCTCCTGTATCTCTTTCAACTTATTATCTTTCGTTCAGTCTATTGTACGTACATTCGTATGTCTCTATCTTTACATAATCCATAAAAATTGTCAACATATTTTTTTGAAATTAATTATTTTATCTAATTCTTTTTTCTTAGATGTCAAAAACCGATATGCAAATATACCATTCGCGGCGGTCTGGCGATCATTTTTCGCAATCCCCTCCGCATCTTACGGGTTGTTTGTTTGCTCTATTGTACGTACAAATACTGGCAAGATTATTGTTTTTTATCATTATCCCTTGCATTTTTCAGAATGCTGTCATATGATAAGGGTAGATTTGTTTTATTGTACGTACATAGAAACATACAAATCAATTTTTCGCCGGCACAGCCGTCTTCTCCATCGCCGGCAGGTATAACAATATAAAAATATCAGGGGGGAAAAATATGCAGTTATTTCAGAAAAGGCTGGATAAGAGTACAAGGATTCCACTGTATTTTCAGCTGAAAAATATCATATTGAACGATATTCAGAACAATTGTTTTCTGGTGGGGGACGCCATTCCTACGGAAAATGAGCTGGTTGAGTTCTATCACATCAGCCGCTCCACGGTGCGCCAGGCGATCTCCGAGCTGGTCCAGGAGGGCTGGCTCACCAGAAAAGCGAGCAAGGGAACTTTCGTCACGAAGCCGGAACAGCGCTCCAGCTACATCCGCTCCTTCGAGCCCTTCTACCGGCAGATATCGCGTCTGGGGAAAACGCCCCGCACGGAGCTGATCGATTTAAACGTCATCACACCGAGCCCGGAGATTGCCGCCAGTCTGAATCTGTCCGGGGGCCAGAAGGTGATCTCCATGTTCAGGAGGCGCTTTGCCGACGACATCCCTATGGTGACCTTCCAGAATTATATCCCGTATGACCTGTGTTCCTTCATACTGAGCTACGACTTTAAGACGCACTCTCTGTATGAACTTTTGATGAACAACGCCTCCACGCAGATCGCCAACACAAAGACCATCGTCTCCGCCATGAATGCGACCACGCAGGACATTGAGCTGTTGAACATCAAAGTGAACACGCCCATGCTCTGTTTTCACAATATCTCCACCACCGCGGACGGAACCATTGTGGATTACGCATTTGCGCACTACCGGGGAGACCTGAATAAATTTGAATTTGACGACAGCCCGAAGCAGTGATCCGCTCACATATGCGATCACTGCTGCCGCCCTAACACATACTTCCGCGCCGGAACCGCAAACAGCATCGCCTTGCAGGCGTTGTCCGCGATCATGCAGTACCAGACCGCCCGAAGGTCCAGTTTCCAGACCGACACGCAGAGGAAGGTAAACAGGATGCGTATCCCCCACATGCTCCCCGCCTCCGCAAAAAACGCGCAGCGGGTGCGCCCCATACCATAATAGATGCCTTCCAGCACGATCATCAGCCCGAAAAACGGCTCCGGGAACGCCACCAGCCGCAGCATTTCCGCACCAACCTCTGCCACAGCGATAGTGCCCGCTATTCTATATCACCGGGCATAGCAAAACTCACACTTACAACCTGTCAGGCTTTGCTATTCCGACTATTTCAGTTCATTCGCCATCTCGTAAAAGTGATAGTACATTCCTCCAAGCTCCATCAGCGCGTCATGGTTTCCCTCCTCCACAATACCGTCCTCCGTCAGTACAAGGATCCTGTCGGAATTGCGGATCGTGGATAGCCTGTGCGCGATCGTCAGCGTGGTCCTTCCCTCGGACAGCTTTGCCAGAGATTTTGCGACTTCAAACTCGCTCTCATTATCCAGTGCGGAAGTCGCCTCGTCCAGAATGATGATCGGCGGGTTTTTCAGAAATACTCTTGCTATGCTGATGCGCTGCTTCTGTCCGCCTGAGAGCTTCACGCCCCGCTCACCCACATAGGTATCATAACCGTCCTTCAGCCCCGTGATAAACTCATGGGCTCCGGCGCGCTTCGCCGCCTCCACCACTTCATCCCTGGAGGCTCCCTGCTTTCCGTAGCTGATGTTGTCAAAGATCGTCCCTGAGAACAGATACACATCCTGCTGCACCATGCCGATACTCTTTCTGAGGCTTTTTAACGTAAAGTCCTTGATATCCTTCCCGTCCAGCGTGATGCATCCCGCCGATACATCGTAAAACCTCGGGATCAGATTGCACAAGGTCGTTTTTCCGCCGCCCGAGGGTCCCACGATCGCCACTTTTTCTCCCGCCCGGATCTCCAGATTCAGATGGCTGAACACCTGGTTATGGTCGTCCGGATACTCGAAATTCACATCCTCAAATACAATATTTCCCTGCGGGGCTATGAGTTCCACCGCCCCCGGCTCATCAAATATCTCAATATCCGCATCCATGATCTGCAGAAACCGCTCGATCCCTGTCATTCCCCTCTGGAACTGTTCCGCAAACTCGATGATCCTGCGGATCGTGGCGATCAGTGTGGACACATACATGATGTACGCCACAAGATCCCCGGGTTCTATAAGCCCCTTCAGCATAAACGCGCTGCCCGCCACCAGCACCAGCAGATACATCAGCCCGTCAAACATCCGCACCGTGGTCTGAAATGCGCCCATATATTTATAGGATTCCTTCTTGATATTCAAAAAGGCTCCGTTATCCTGCTCAAATTTCTCATTCTCCACATCCTCATTGGTGAACGCCTTCACGACCTTCTGCCCGAGCAGACTGTCTTCGATTCTCGCATTCAGTTCACCAATCTGCTGGCGCTGTCTGCTGAACACCTTTTTCATGCGGAAATTGAACATCATACACACTGCTATCATCAACGGCACACACAAAAAAATGATCGCTGTCAGGAGCAGATTGATCCTCGCCAGCAAAATAAAAGAGATCACCGCCTTGATCCCCGCGATAAAAAACTCCTCAGGACAGTGGTGCGCGAACTCCGTCACATCGAACAGGTCATTGGTGATCCTGCCCATGATCTGCCCGACCTTGGTGTTATTATAGTAGGTGTTCGAGAGCTGCTGCAGATGGCTGTAAGCATCCCGCCGCATATCTGTCTCTATCTTCGCGCCCATCACATGCCCCATATTCGCCATGTAATATGCCGCAATGCAGTCCACGATCCGCAGCACCAGATATACCATACCTAGTTTTGCCACTGTGCCGACAGTCAAAGACGCCAGATCTCTTATTCCGGTGTTTGTGATATACCGCATGATCATCGGCAGCACAAGCTCACACAGGGTGGTAAGCGCCGCACAGAAAAGATCCATCGCCAGCGTCCCGTAATATTTTCTGAAATAAGGCGTAAACCGGCTCCACAATTCTTTTGTCCTGTATTCTCCTTTGCTCATATCCTCAAAATCCCTTCTGCAATATCATATTCCGTTTATTGTTTGCCCTGATCCGATTTCACACTAATATATCATATCCCGGATTTTTTTTCTATATCTAAAAATAACAAGAAGCCGCCCCGCCGAAGCGGAGCAGCCTCCTTTTTTGGATTTATTATGAGAGTAATCAATCCTTCGTCTTATCTTTGTTGTTCAGGATCTCGAATACGACCGCTGCCAGAAGCACAACGCCTTTGATGACCCTCTGCCAGTTTGCGTCCACGCCCATCAGGCTCATGCCGAGATTGATCACGCCGATCAGCGTCGCGCCGACCACCATGCCGAACACCGTGCCGGAACCGCCGTATGCGGACACGCCGCCCACCACACATGCCGAGATGGCGTCCATCTCAAAATTCGTTCCCGCCGTGGCATTTGCCGCCTGGAACCTTGCGACTACCGTGAAGGCGCTGATAACTGTCAAAACCGCCATATTCAGGTATGCCACGAACATGATCTTCTTTGTATCGATACCGGAAAGCCTTGTCGCCTCCCTGTTTCCGCCGATCGTATAGAAATAACGTCCTATCGTTGTCTTGGATGTGATAAACTGATAGACTAACACCACCGCGACAACCCAGAGCAGCACGGTGGGAAGGCCGCCGGAAAATGACAGTTTATAGGCAAACAGCAAAATCACAGCAACGGAGATCACCATTTTGGCGATCATCGCCGCCATGGATTCCACCTCATATCCCTTCTTCACCCTGTTTTTTCTCCCCATGATCATCACTGCGATCACGATCACACCCGCGACAGCGCCAATGATCATACACGGCACATTGAACACGCCGATCGCCGTCTCGAAAACCTTTCCGGAAAAGATGCTTAAATAGCTTTTCGGAAACGGTGCGATACTGCCTGTCGAGCTGTTTGCACTGAGCAGTGCCGTCGCCCAGCCGCGGAACGCCAGATACCCCGCGAGGGTAGCGATCCAGGGCGGAATGTTCATATAGGCAATGATAAAGCCCAGAATGGAACCGTAGACAACGCCCACGAGCAGCATGATCAGCACGGAAATGCCGGTTCCCATCTCCTTTGTCACCATGCAGATGCCGCCGACGGCGCCCACAAAGCAGACAAAAGAGCCGCAGGATAAGTCGATATTGCCGCCGGTCAGCATACACATCAGCATACCGGTCGCCAGAATATACACATAAGCGTTCTGCGTGATCAGCGCGTTAAAATTTAACGCCGTAAACATCTGTCCTTTTGTCATCAGTGTAAAGAAAAGAAATACCAGGACCAGGACAAATATCATTGTATTTTTTCGTAGTACTGCAACAGCATTTTTCATTCTCTTCATCCTCCTCCTTATTTCTTTTCCTTCTTGGACATAACGTCAAAGATGATCGCCACTAAAAGCACCAGGCCCTTTACCACGCTCTGATAGTTCGCGTTGATACCCATGATGCTCATACCCTGGTTGATCACGCCCATCAATGTAGCGCCGACCACCATGCCCAGGACGGATCCCACGCCGCCGTATGCGGAAGCGCCGCCGATAAAGCATGCCGCAATCGCGTCCATCTCATAGCCCTGCCCGTAGGTAGGCTGTGCGGAAGCCGCCCTGGCGATCGTCAGAATGCCCGCAAGCCCTGCTAAAAGCCCCATATTGGCATAGGCAAAAAAGTAAACCCTCTTTGTATTGACGCCCGAGAGCCTGGTCGCCTTCTCGTTGCCGCCCACCGCGTACAGATAACGCCCGATGGTCGTCTTATTGGTAATATAGGAATAGAGCAGCAGGATCAGGGCAATCCAGATAAGCGCCGCCGAGATGCCCCTGAAATTTGCCAGCTTATAGAACAGCCAGATGATCAGGGCGCTGATCACGACAACTTTCACGATATCCGCCGTCAGAGAGCCCGTCTCATATCCCTTCTTCTTTCTGGAAACCCTGCTTTTCAGTGTGAGCAGAATATAGGCTGCAGCGATCACCACGCCTGCGATCAGGCAGGTCATATTCATGGTTTCACCGTCAAAAAAGTCCGGTATATAACATTCCGCGCCGCCTCCGAATATGTTTAAGAATGCCGTATCCGTAACGGAAACCGCATAGCCCTGCAGCACAACATTCGACAGTCCTCTGAACGCATACATGCCCGCCAGCGTCGCGATAAACGGCGGCACCTTGATGTAGGCGATCCAGAAGCCCTGGAACATGCCCACCAGAAGCCCGATGACGAGCATCACGATGACCGCCAGGATCATATTGATCCCGTTCGCCATCATCACCGCACCGATACCGCCCACAAAGCAGACAACAGAGCCCACCGAGAGGTCAATATTTCCGCCTGTCAGAATGCACAGCAGCATACCCGTCGCCAGCACAAAGACATAGGCGTTCTGGGAGATCAGGTTGTTGATATTCTGCGCGAACAGGATCTTTCCCTCTGTCCCTATCTGGAAGAACAGGATGACCAGGATCAGGGCGATGACCATGGTATACTTTTTTAAAATATCCGCTATTTTTATATTTCCCATCTCTTATGCCCCCTCTCCCGATTTTAAGATACTGCTCATGATCAGTTCCTGCGTCGCCTCCGCCGCATTCAGCTCGCCGACGATCTTCGCCGCATTCATAATATAGATCCTGTCACTCATGCCGAGCACCTCCGGCAGTTCGGATGAGATCATCACCACGGATTTTCCCGCCGCCACAAGATCGTTGATGATGCAGTATATCTCGTATTTCGCGCCGACATCGATACCCCTTGTGGGCTCATCCAGGATCAGTACGTCCGGATCGGTAAACATCCATTTTGCGAGCAGTACTTTCTGCTGGTTTCCGCCGGAGAGATTGCCCACGTTCTGTTCCACCGTGGGACACTTTGTCTTCAGTTTTCCCCTGTACTCCTCCGCCACCTGGTATTCTTTATCCTTATCGATGACTTTGTGGCTGCTGATGCTGTCCAGGTTTGCCAGGGATGTATTGATCTTAATGGAGTTAGACAGAACTAATCCATTTCCTTTTCTGTCCTCGGTCACATACGCCAGCTTGTTTTTGATCGCCTCCTGAGGCGTCTTTAAGTGAACTTCCTTCCCGCTCAGGGCGAGGGTTCCGGTGATGCCGGTCCCGTAGGACTGTCCGAAAATACTCATGGCAAGTTCTGTGCGTCCCGCGCCCATCAGCCCGTAAATGCCGACAACCTCTCCCTTATGTACATTGAAGGATACGTTATCCACCACTTTTCTCTCCGGATACAGCGGATGATACACTGTCCAGTCCTTCACTTCCATATTGACATCACCGATCTTTACATCATGTCGCTTCGGGAAGCGGTCCGTAATCTCACGGCCTACCATCCCCTTGATGATTCTATCTTCTGAAATCTCCGTGGTATGCTTATCCATCGTCTCGATCGTGGAGCCGTCGCGGACTACCGTGATCTTATCCGACACATAGGCAACCTCATTTAACTTGTGAGATATAATGATCATTGTCATACCCTGTTTCTTGAACTGCAGCATCAGGTCAAGCAGGGCCTTGGAATCGGTCTCATTCAAGGACGATGTGGGCTCATCCAGGATCAGCAGTTTCGCATTCTTCGCCAGCGCCTTCGCGATCTCCACGAGCTGCTGCTTGCCGGTTCCTATTTCTTTTACAAGTACCTTGGAAGATTCGGACAATCCCACCATTTTCAGATATTTATCCGCCTCCGCATAGGTCTTATCCCAGTCGATCGCACTTTTCTTTCCCTGCTCATTGCCCAGAAACATATTCTCGCCGATGGACATATAGGGGACAAGCGCAAGTTCCTGATGGATAATAACGATTCCCTTTTGCTCCGAATCCTTGATCTTATTGAATTTGCAGATCTCACCGTTGTAGATGATATCCCCCTCATAAGTACCATAAGGATAAATACCGCTCAAAACGTTCATCAGGGTGGATTTTCCCGCTCCGTTTTCTCCCACCAGAGCATGAATCTCGCCTTCCTCCACCTTCAGGTTCACGTTGTCAAGAGCCTTTACGCCAGGGAAAGTTTTGGTAATATTCTTCATCTCAAGTAATACTTTCGCCAAAATAACTCCCTCCAATCATTACTGTCTACTCTCATAATCGTTTTTACAAAGAACGCAGAATGCGTTCTTTCAGATAAGATTTAGAAATTCTTAGCCATTGTTCCTTCATGGCTTAGAATTTCTTCTTATCAAGTAAGATTCTCTTACTTTAGTACAGGCGGGTATGATAACCCGCCTGTATGTTGTTCTCTATGTTATTTCAGGCAACGGCCGTACAGACGGCCTTATGCCGGCAGAAATACTGCCTTATTTCAG
Source organism: uncultured Lachnospiraceae bacterium (assembly GCA_910584915.1). Classification (GTDB taxonomy): domain Bacteria; phylum Bacillota; class Clostridia; order Lachnospirales; family Lachnospiraceae; genus 1XD8-76. The sequence goes on along the minus strand of CAJUDM010000004.1, from coordinate 142,294 downwards.
CTGATCCTCTGTGTAGTAACCGGAATCGATCAGCAGCTCTTTGTAGTTGTTCGCATCCGCGAATACAGGCTCGCAGAGGAAGGAAGGAATAACTCCTGTTCCGTTGTCGTAAGTCTCTGTATCGTTTACTTCTACTTCTTCGCCGTTTAAGATCTGGCCAACCATCTTAACAACCTGGGATGCCAGTGTACGTGTATCTTTGAATACGGACATGGACTGTTTGCCGGCGATCATGTTCTTTGTGTTCTCAATATCGCAGTCCTGACCGGTAACGATCGGGTACTCGCCGTTGTAGCTGTTTGCCAGAGCTGTCTCAACACCAAGTGCTGTGGAGTCGTTGGAGCAAAGCCATACATCGATGTTTGTACCGTCAGCGTAGAAGGAGCTGATGATATTGTCCGCTCTGGACTGAGCTGTCTCTGTCTTCCATTGAGGTGTACCAACCTCTTCAAATTCGGTCTGGCCGGATTTTACTACCAGCTTGCCGGACTCGATATAAGGTTTCAGGGTATCCATAGCGCCGTTGTAGAAGAAAGGAGCGTTGTTGTCGCCCGGGTCACCTGCTGTAACTTCCAGGTTGAACGGACCTTCCGCGTTGTCAAGGTCAAGCGTATCAACGATGTACTGACCCTGTGTCACGCCCACTTTGTAGTTATCGAATGTTGCATAGTAGGAAACCGCATCGGAGTTCATGATGAGACGGTCATATGCGATTACCGGAATATTGGCTGCTTTCGCCATATCCAGAGCTTCACCTAAGGAAGATGCCTCGATCGCTGCGATAACCAGTACGTTAGCGCCGTTGGAGATCATGTTCTCGATCTGGGAAACCTGAGTCTGAGGCTCGTTGTTTGCGTACTGAAGGTCAACTTCATAACCTGCCGCTTCCAGTTCGGACTGCATGTTCGCGCCGTCCTGGTTCCATCTCTGCAGATCCTTTGTAGGCATGGAAACGCCAACCTTTGTTCCTGCTGCCGCTGCGGGAGCTTCCGCTGCATCCTCTGCGGGTGCTGCTTCCTCTTCTGCAGGAGCTTCTTCTGCCGGAGCCGCTTCCTCGGTTGCCGCCGCGGGTTCTTCTGCTGCAGAATTGCCGCATCCAACAAGGAGAGCCGCTACCATTGCTGTGCTGAGTAAAACACTAAGTAACTTTTTGGACATTGATATATCCTCCCTTTCTTTTTTTCTGTGAAATGCTTCCCCATGTGAACCTTCACATTGAAAAAACATCTTTCACGCTTATACTCTAACACAACTTTACTAGCATTAACTTGTCAGTTTCTTCACTTTTTTATGGACTTTTCCTGTCAATATGCACAAGTCTGGATTATTTTGTCATCAAAAATGTGCTGATAACAAAATAATGCTAGTGCTCAATGATTTTAATACTGCCCGTTAAATATCTGGGCGATCGGAGAATCATCCGATAAAATAACAGTCTTATTATCCCCCTTCACACTTTCCTTCAAAGCGTCTAACGCCCGTACAAACGAATAGAAGTCCGTCTTTGCCGGATCGGAGTATGCGTCCGAGAGGATACGCATATATTCCGCCTCCCCCTCCGCCATCGTCGCCTCCGCCTTTGCCTGTGCATCGGAGAGCATAATGGAGACTTCTTTATCCGTGGTGTTTTCGATCATCTTTGCCTCCGATTTTCCCTCCGCTGTATACTGCGCCGCAATATTCTCCCTCTCCGAGATCATGCGGGCGTACACTGCCTGCTTGTTATCGTCCGGAAGATCTAACTTCTTCACTTCCACCGCCAGGATCTCGATACCGTACTGATCCTCCACACGGTTTATCTGTTCCATGATCTTCTCTGTGAGAGAAGTGATCTCCACCACCTCCTCCGTCTTTCCGGATATCTCAAGGTCGTTATTCTTTACATCGGAGGGAGTTTCCTCCACGGTGATCGTCATCTTGCCGTCCCTGCTCCTGATCACCTCGTCCTGCTTCATATTGGATATCGTATTTTTCGTGGCATTATATACGATCGCGTCGATACGCCCCTCAGCATTGCTCACCGAACCGCTCAGCGTCTGGGCAAACCTTAAGGGATCTGTCACATGCCAGAGCACGTAGCTGTCCACGATCATCGTCTTTTTATCCGAAGTGATCACGTCCGAAGCCGGCAGATCATAGATCAGCAGCTCCTTCGGGATCGTATCGACCGATTCGATAAACGGGATCTTAAAGCTTAAACCCGCCTGGGTCTGTACCCGCTCCACGCGCCCAAACTGCCTGATCAGCTTAAACTGATTCTCCTTTGTTACCACCATCGAGCTCAGCAGTAAAAAGAAAACCGCTATCAGGATCAGAACCACCGGAACCGCCCCGAACCTGCGTATCTTAGCATTCTCTTCCGCTCTTCTTGAACCGTCAGAATTATATCGTTCCATCATCATTCCTCCTCCCCTGCTGTTTCATCGTCCGTCTGCGCATCATTCCTTTCCGCAGCACCCGTACTGTTTCCTGTCTGTCTGTCTCTTCCGCCAGCACCGCCGGATGCAGCTTCCGACGTACCGGAGATACTGCCCGTACTGCTGCCCTCCGTCACAAAACTTTCAAGCGGGAGCATCGTGTTTACGCTGCCGTCCTTTCCCTGAATGATCAGCTTGATATCCGGGAGGACATCCTCCATCGCCTCATAAAACATGCGCTTTTTTGTCACATCCGGGAACTTGATATACTCCTGATACATGGAATTAAACCGCGCCGCCTGGCCGTTCGCCTCGTTGATCCTCTCCTGCTTCTCGGCCTCCGCCTCCTGCAGGATCCTGTCCGATTCCGCCTCTGCATTTGGTATCTGCTCGTTTCGGTATTTATTGGCGTTGTTCAAAGCTGTCTCTTTACCCTGCTTCGCCGTCTCCACCTCCTTGAAGGCATTCTCCACCTCCGCCGTGGGCGGCGTTGCGTCCTGGATCGTGATGTTCACAAGGGCAATGCCGATATCGTAATCCTCCAGCTTGTCCAGTATCATCTGCTTGATGTTGGACTGGATCTCATTCTTTCCGGTCGTCAGCACACTGTCCACGCTGTAGGAGCCGATGGTCGTCCTGATACAGTTCTGTGCGATATTGCGGAGCACCAGCTCCGGATCCTGGGAGGCATAGATTGCCTTCACTGGATCGGTCACCCTGTACTCCGCATAGAAATCCACATAGATAAAATTATAGTCGGAGGTGATCATCAGCGCATCCTGTTCGTCCATCCCGTCCTCGCCGTCACGATAACCGATGGAAAATCCCTGGATCGTGGTATTCACCTTCGTCACAGTCTGAATAAACGGGATCTTAAAGTGCAGCCCCGGCGTTGTCACCGCCCTCGGTGAGCCAAATGTGCAGACCACCGCCTGTTCCTCCTCCTGAATCGAATAGAAAGAGCCGCTGACAAGAAATAAGAGAACGATCAACAAAAGCACGATCCTCACAACGCCGAATCCTCTCTTTAAGCTTTCCCTTCTGTCAGGCCCGCTGTTTATCTGTCCATTTCTTCTAAACATAGTATTTCCTCCGTTTCTTTTTGCCGCTGTCCGCCTGCCGGCTGAACTTAGTCTGGTACTCTCTCAGCCTGTCCTTTTTCATTATACACCGTCTCGCCTGCAGAGTATAGCCTGACATTTTGGCAGGCTGCAATCGGTATGATTTTAATTCGGTATGATTCTGAAAGTTATGATTGTGAAGCAGCGGCGGTGAGGGTATAATGAATGCAGGGAAGTGTTGACAGGGGCTGGAATCTTAAGGAGGAATGATGGGAAATTATTTAACCCCCGGCAACAGCGGGTTTGCCGGGCTTTTTGACAGCCTGGAAATTGCAGATGACGCACAGTTTCGAAATTACCTGAACCGATATGATGTGATATATCTGGATATGACCGGAGTGATCGGAGAGACTTCCATGGAGGATATAATACCATATATCCAGAGGAATGTGACGCGGGAGCTGGCGGATCAGTATCCCGAGTTGAAAGCAGTTGAAGGATTTACGGCAACGCTCGCCAATGCGGCGGAAACGTTGGGAAATAAATTTATTATGATCATCGACGAGTGGGATGCGCCGATCAGGGAAGCTGCTGACCGCCCTGGCCTGCAGAGAAAATATCTGGAGTTTCTGCGTTCTCTGTTTAAAAACAGCGGCATGACAAGCAAAATGGAAGCGATATTCTGCTGGTGGGGATCAGCTATGACAGGGAAGCCCCGGCGGGAAAAAGAAAACACCATTGCAGGATAGAGAAATACATGGAACAGTCGTCGGACTGACAGGCGGAAAGACGGAGGAAGTAAGATGGGCAGATTAAAGGAACTGCGGAACTATGTAAATCTTGAATTAAATATGATGGAGGATGCCGAAAAACGAAACAGCGCGATCGCGCATCTTTACGGCGTATCTCTTGCGGCGACAATGATCGCGAGGAAACGGGGGCTTGATCCGGAGCTTCTCTCAATGGCAGCAATGCTCCATGATCTGTATGCCTATAAGGCCGGATCCTATGATGACCACGCGCACAGGGGTGCGGAGCTCGCAGGGAATATTCTCAGAGAGCTGAAACTGACAGACGAGACTGAGACGGATATCATCTGCTCCGCGATATACCATCACGATGATAAACTTGTGACGAACAGCCCAACGGATGAAGTTTTGAAAGATGCGGATGTCATTCACCACTGTATGAGCGATTTGTCGAAACCTGTCAAAGAAAAAGAACAGGCACGTTTTGATAAGCTGTGCGCTGAGTTTGGGATGTGAAGAGGGCGAGCCGCTGTACGGTTGCCCCGGCAATATTGCTGCTTGTCATGTGGTTTAAGCTGTCGTAACCGTATTTTGTGGGTTCCTTTATTCGCCTTGTTTGCTTTTTTATCTGTGCTGTCCTCAGTTCCCTTAGATGAGAAATTCATATACTTTTTCATTAACCTGTCCCGTTTCCACTGAAAGCTCTATAAACAACAGGCTGTTATACTGCTACAGCTTTATTAAAGTATGAAAAATCAGGTAAAAACACAGAATAGAATTTTTACCTGATTTTAATATTTCTTACACTAAAAGTATGTATATTGTCTTCATACTGTCGGCATTTTTTAATCCTCTATCTGTTCTTGCACTAACTGTAAAATGAAATCTCCAAAGTCCTCTGCCAATGTTTCGGCAATTTCATATTTCTCTCCATTGTAAAATGCCATTATAACGCCAGGTTCCTTTTCGACATTCAAAGAGGAATAATCTAAATAGGCTATATTTCCGTCATCAAAATTATAGATAGGTACCCATTCCTTAGGTAAATTATATTCCTTTCTGTCATTTAGTGCATATGCAACTGAATTACCTTCTAATATTTCAGAATCATCCTTTGGATCAATTCCATATATTTCAGTACCCAAAAAAGATAAATAACCATACTTTTCATAAAATTCTCTACATTGATTTGAAAAACATATACCCAGCATTTTTTCTGACATTTTAATTTCTTCTTCTGTTTTTCCACCTGCTGTTGTATAAAATCTACATTTTGATGCTAATTCCATTGCTTTAATAAAATTTGTATAACTCATAGTTACCTCCACTAATTTAAATTTTTACTTCGCCATACCCAGTATTCTCCTTTCCACTTGTTAAACTCGCTTCTATTTAATTTGGGAAGGAGATTGTCCTGTATTAGTATGTAATTTGCTATAATTTTGTTGATGTTCTGTAGCCGTTATTTCTATCACTGGTTCATTATTTGTTTGATCAAGGTGATGTATATTAACTGACTTTTCATCTATTCCAATTGAAGCCAGTTTTTGCTCCATTCTTTGAATGTTAGTTCGACCTTGTTTGTCTACAAAATAAGGATCAAATGTATTATTATCCATTGTAACAGTTTTTCCATTTACAACAACAGTTTTTTTACCACCCTCAAAAGAACCTCCTATCTCATACATTTTTTCTCATTGGTATAGGTACAGGGATATTAAAAAATAACATTTCCTTATCCCTGTCTATATGGTTAATAGTTACACAGTTTATTTTGTACTAATTTTATAAACACCATTTATCCTGTTTTTTCTACAAAACATTTTATATATTTTTCATTTTTATTCTTTTGGTATCATATCTATTACTTGCAGTTAGTGTCAAAATTCTGACTTATTTTATATACTTTGTAGATAATACTTAAAGTATTATTTCTTTAACTTGCAAGAGGTCAGTTCATGGATAAAAAATCATTTGGCAGGCGGATGCAGAAATACAGGGAACTGCTCGGATACAGCCAGGAATCATTGGCGGAAGCAATCGGGTGCAGTGCTATTTTTATTTCCTTTATGGAGCGCGGAGAAAAAAATCCCAGTCTGGACACTCTGATAAAACTGGCAAATGCACTGGAAATCTCAACCGACATCCTTCTCGGAGGGGAACTGTCCTCTTATAATACTGCACGTTTAAATCATATTGAGAAACATTTGAAACTTCTTCCTCCCGAGGAACAGGAAAAAATTCTAAACATCATGGAATACATGATTTCTCTGGAAATCTATCCCCAGGAATAAATTTCAGGAGTCTGCCATATGCTGCTGCTCATTTTCGATACCCCGGAAGAGTCAAATAAGTTTTTAAAAATATACAACGCTTACGGAAAAACCGTTTACTATACGATCAAAAGATACATAAGCGATGAATATCTCATCGAAGATATCTCTCAGAACATCTTTATCCGGATCGCCGGACATCTTGATAAAATAGATCTGGATCATCCCGTACAGGCACAAAATTATATTATTACCGCCACAAGAAACTACTGTAAAAATTATTTGAGGGACCACAATAAAATATCGGAGACTCCGCTTGATGCCAATCTGTCTTTACATCCGGAATCCGACGAAGTTCTAAACGAAATAATTCGCAACGAAGATATCAGCAGCATTGCTCAGGCAGTCAGTGAATTGAACGATATCTACAAATCAGTACTGGAACTTAAATACATAAACGAATTCAGTAATGACCAAATAGCAGAACTGAAGCCCTGATACCTGTCTGCTGCATCGGATAGGAGCAGAAAATAAAGGCGGGGCTTCAGACAAGCTGAAAGCCCCGTTTGCTCTTTTGTATCGCCGCATCTATTTTCAATAAAATAATCTATTCCAACCCGAATATCTTTTTCGGGTTATCATATAACAGCGCTCTCGCGATCCTGCAGGCAGCCTCATCATCAAAAAGCCCTGCCTCCACTTTATCCGACAACACTTCCGCAATATTACATCTGGCTATATACTGGTGTCCATATACTCCGTCAACCGGCTCATAATCACCGCCGAAACCGCAGATCTTTGTATACGGAAATAGTTCCAGCCACTCGCTCAGTGTCCGTCTCGCTGCTACAGGCGATATGATATGCGCCCAGCACATATCGGCAAAAACATTGGGAAACATTTTACACAGTGCCCCCAGATGCCCCTGAAAAGGATACCCCATATGAAAGATGTCGAATGTTACTCCCGGAAAATCCAGAAACAGTTCATTCAGATTGGAGGGATCGCTGTTCGCAAGCAGATTTCCGTTGCCCTCCTGAAGCCCCGTATGTATCTGTACTACCATTCCCTTCTCCTGCGCCAGCCCCAGAATAAAACGCAGGATATAACTTGTAAATGCAGGATCACAGCAGAACATCCGCTCCCTCCGGTCAATGTAGTAGCCCGAATGGAACAGTTTGTGAAACCCCTCCTCCGCCTCCTGGCGCGTCACGCGCGGAAAATGCAGTGAGCTGTTGTAGGCTGTGCTGAGTTTCAGGATACGGCTGCATTCAAAAAACTGACCAATCCGTTTCTCACAGGCTGACAGATAATCCTCAAACCGGCTGATCGTTACTCCTGTCAGCTCCTCCAATGCCTCGAGATCACCGCCGCCAGTCGGGCGGATCAACGAATTAATGCGGTTTGCCAGCATAAAATACTTTTTGTCATGTTTCATATCGCTCCACGTGTCACGACTGTCCACAATGGATATCTGTATATTGGAATATTCCTTCAATATTTTATGATAATGATCTTCATGGAAACTTTTCTGATAAGCATCATTCAATGCGGTTATCGTATCTTTACAGATATGCTCTACTCCGTATATATCTCGAGCCGCCACTTCCAGCGCACGGGCATATCCGGTATATCTGCATGCCTCCCAGTAATCTCCGATCAGTTCCCATTTCTCTTCCACACTCAATCCGTTTCCCCTCGCTTTAGAGAGATCTCCCCCGGGCAATCCTGCGCTCACAAGGTCGCTGCTGAGATAATGCGTCAGAAATTCAGCGATCACATCGTTCCTCTGCCTCTGTTTTTCAAAGAAAGGAAGGTGTTCATGTGTGTCGATAATACTCAGTCTTTTCACATAATCATAAATATCCCGAATCATAATTACCGCTCTTTCTTTTCTTCCAGTATCTCTTTGATCTTCACCGCGATTCCCTCCGCCAGCTTTCTATGGTCTTCCACCGAGAAATGAATCGAATCCCCCGGATCCGGCTGTGCGTAATCGCCGGCATTTAAATAATAGCATCCCTGTACCATCGCGATTTTTCGGTATAATTCCGCAAACTTTTTGGACAATGCCACACTCCCCTCATCGAACATCCCGTAGTAGGGAGAAGTCTCTATCGCGTCTCCGATCGGAGGGGGCGCGATCAGCAGTATTTTGATCTCCTGATCCGGCTCCCACAGAGAGGGATCCTTCACGATCTTCAAAAATTCTTCCATTCCCACCGCGAAGGAATACTCATTTGATCCAAACAATGCCTTCGCATCATTTGTCCCGAGCATGACGACAAGCAGATCGATCGGCGCATGCGACATCATACAGGGCCTGATATAATCCTTGCCGCTCCTGTAGGGAAGCACCGCGTCGTCATATACAAAAGTCCTTCCCGGAAGCCCTTCTTCTATCACATAGTAGTCGTCGCCAAGTATCTTCTGCAGAACGCCTGTCCATCTGACTTTCCGTTCATAGCGCACCGGCACCTTTTCCTTTCCCACAGTTTCCCAGTCCCTGATATCACACAGGGGATTACACCCGTTTGTATTGGAATCACCATAACATAATATTGTTTTCATCTTTATGCTCCTTCTCTATATATTTCCGGAAAAATATTTCGACTTCTTGGAAAAGATCTGAATAATAATCGCCAGTATCAGCACGATCCCTGTCGCTATATCTCTCCACGCCTGGGAGATCCCTATCATGACCAGCCCGTTGGACAAAATGCCCGTCACCAGAACGCCCAGAAAAGCTCCCCAGATATTTCCCTCCCCGCCGGACAGCGCCGTCCCTCCCAGGACAGCCGCCGCAATGGATTCCATCGCATAGGAGGATCCCACATTCGGATTGGACGTCGCCAGCCTGGAGCTCAGAACAATACCCGCGAAGCCGGACAGCACTGCCGACAGTACATAGGTACAGATCATTGTCCTCTCCACGTTCAGCCCGGCGATCCTCGCCGCCTCGGTATTCCCTCCTGTGGCATAGATGTTCCTGCCGAATGTCGTATATTTCAAAATAAAAGAAAATACTGTGTACAGCAGCAGCAGGATGATGATCGGCAATGGAAATTTTATGCTCCCGATCGTTGTCGCACCCAGAAATTTAAATGCATCCGAATTGACAGTGATAGGATTCTTTGACACCAGGATGACCGCCCCGCCGAGAATAAAATTCATCGACATTGTCGTAATGAACGGGTTTATCTTTATCCTTGCTATCAGCACGCCGTTGACCAGCCCCACAAAAGCCGCCAGAGCCATGCTGATCCCGAACGCTGCCATATACGGCAGGCCGAGAAAGCTTTCCGACGCACAATATCCTATGACGATCCCCACAAAGGCGGCTATCCCGCCGGTCGAGAGGTCAAATCCCGCAAGCAGGATGCACATCGTCTGCCCTATCGCCACGATACCCAATGTCGCGATCTCTCTTCCCACCGACAAAAGGTTGTTCATTTTCAGAAAGTACGGCGTCATCTGAGAGAACACTATCACTTCCACAAGCAGCATCGCCACGAGCATACATCTGTTCAATGTTTTGTAATTGAGAAATTTTACTCTTTTCATTTTTGCCTCCACAGGGTTAAGCGAACATGCCTGCATGTTCATTTGACCCTCAAATCAAGGTTGAAGAATCTTTTTTCAGCCTTTGTCTCCCTATTGCATACGGATCGCAAATTTTAAAACGGTTTCCTCCGTCAGCGCATCCGTATTTTCAAACTCTTTTACGATCTCCCCGTCCCGAAATACTAAAATTCTGTCGGACATGGTGAGCAGTTCCGGAAGGTCCGACGAGATCATGATGATGGAATGCTCTGAGCCCGAGAGTTCATCCATCAATTTATAGATCTCACTTTTAGCACCGACGTCGATCCCCCTGGTAGGTTCGTCAAAGATCAGTATCCTGCATTTCGCTCCAAGCCATTTCGCGATCACGATCTTCTGCTGGTTTCCGCCGGACAGGTTTCCGACCTTGGAATAGATCGAAGGCGTTTTTACATTCAGCTTTTCTGTCAGCCCGGCCACTTCCTCTTTCTCTTTTTTCAGATTCAGTATCCCATACTTCAAAAATTTTCTGTAAAAAGGTAACGTTGTATTCTCCAGAACCCCCATAACAAGGGACAGCCCCTGTCCTCTTCTGTCCTCTGTCACATAGCCCATCTTATATCTGACCGCGTCTTTCGGCCTTTTGATCTCCGCCTTTTTTCCTTCGATATATATGCTGCCTTGATCCATCTGCGTTATGCCGAACAGTGCGTTTGCCATTTCCGTCCGTCCGGCTCCCACTATCCCGAAGATCCCTAGTATCTCTCCTTTTTTCAGCACAAAAGAGACATCTTTTACCTTGTTCTTCCAGGACAGATGCTCAACTCTCAGTATTTCCTGTTTCGCCGCGCTGCCGGAAGCCCGCTCATAGAGATTAATATCTCTGCCGACCATCATTTTTACGATCTCGGAAGATTTCACCTCACCCGTATTTTTCGTCCCCATATATTTCCCGTCTTTATAGACGGAAACCCTGTCACAGATCGTAAATATCTCCGCCAGCCTGTGGCTTACATAAATGATCGTAATGCCTTCCGCTGTCAGCTGCTTTATCAGCTGGAACATCGACTGGGCTTCATCCTCCGAGAGGGAACTTGTGGGCTCATCAAAAGCGATGATCTTCACTTTCATGGAAATCGCTTTCATGATCTCCACCAACTGTTTCTGTCCCATATTCAATGTCTTTACAAGCTGGTCAGGTTTAAAGGACATCGCTGTTTTTCCAAGCCTTTCCTGCAGTTTTTCAGTCTGTCTGTTCATTCTGTCCCAATCTACAAGCCCTGCTTTTTTAGGATAATTTGTCATAAATATATTTTCAGCGACCGTCAGGGTTTCAGCCAGATGGATCTCCTGCGGGATCAGGGCTATTCCGTTTTTCCTGCACTCCTGGGCGGTCCTATAATTGACAGTATTTCCCTCATATTCTATCTCTCCGCTGTCCTTCTGGTATATTCCCGTAATGATCTTGATCAACGTGGATTTCCCCGCTCCGTTTTCTCCGCACAGCGCATGTACCTCTCCTTTTTCCAGTTCAAGGGACACGCCGTCCAACGCTTTCACTCCCGGGAATTCTTTCGTAATATTTCTGCATCTCAATATGATTTCTTTTCCCATTTCCGCCTCCGCTTCGGTGGTATACGGAATCGGGGCTGTCATAAAAACCGGCAGCCCCAAATATACATTTACTGTTCAATCGTATCTTTCCAGTTCTCCAGCGTTGCAACCTCTCCGTTTACAAAAGTGTTCTGAGGGATCTCTGTCCCGTTTTTCAGGTTATCGTACAACAGCTCCACTGCCGTATAGCCCTCTTTATATGGATCTAATACGATCGTCATAAAACTGTCATTGCCTTTTTCGAATTCTTCCACTGCCATCTCATATCCGCCAAGCCCGCACACCAGATAATTTTCCTGTGCGATGCCGGCTTCCTCAAACGCTTTCAAACATGCGATCGCCGCGTCGTCAGAGGTTCCCCCGACAATCCAGTGCGTCACCTCGGGATGAGCCTGCACTGTGCTCTGTGCCACAGGGATCGTATCCTCCAGCATCCCGTCAGATGTCTCCACCGTAATAAAGTCTTCCTCCGTCAGGGACGTATCCTTCAACAGAGAATTGCGGTATCCCTGCAGGCGCTCGCCCAGTACCGATACACTGGGGATGTCAACTTCCAGCACTTTCACCACATTGCCCTCCGCAAAAAAGTCTCTCTCGTTGGCATACTCCGCAAGCTTTGCTCCTCCCAGTTCCCCCACTTCCACTGTCGGCATGCCCACGTGCGGCACCTGGTTTCCCTCCTCGTCAACAAAGCCGTCATCGATGGTGATCAGCGGAATTCCCGCCTCCCTGCATTTCATCGCCACTGCAGGCCCGTTTCCCTGATTCGTGATGCAGATTGCCAGTGCATCGATCTCCTGCGCAATCAGATTATTGATTGCTGAATCGCATGCTTCGTCATCCAGATTTGCGTCTATCGCGACATACTCTAACCCCAGATCTCTGCAGGCTCCCTCCAGCCCCTGATTTTCCAGTGTAAACCACTGATTTGTCAGCATTTTGCTCACATAGCCGATCTTATAGGAAGCCTCCTCGGATTCTGCCGCCGCATCACCTGATTCCTCCTCCGCCTGTTCTGCCGCCGGGGCGCTCTCCTGAGCCGCATTTTCCGGTTCCGCAGTATTGCCGCATCCGGACAGCAGGGCTGCACTGAGCATTGTGCAGGTTAATAAAGTTACCATGGATTTCCTTTTCATAAGAATACCTCCTGAATGTATGATTATTTGAAGAACCACCAGCAAAGCCGCCCGCTTTCCTGCAGTTCTCTTTTAATAAAATCTTCTGACAGTATTCCCACCATCAGATGGATTTTATCAGTTACCATGTTGCGGGTGCGTTCCCGCACCGAGAAAAAAATAACTTATATGTATGCGAGGTTCTCTGAAACTACTACCTCGATCTTCGTGAATTCATCCCGCTCGATCTCCTCATCCGCCAGCAGTTTTCTGCATATCTTTTCTATCGCCACATATCCCTGCTTTTCCGGCTCCTGTCCGATTGACACATCCACCACGCCCTCCCTGATATAATTTACGATCCTCTCCGTCAGGTCATGTCCTATCAGAATGATCTTTTCTCCAAGCCCGGCATCTGAGACTGCCCTTGCCACATCCTCCAGAATGACATTCGATACATACAGCGCACCAAGATCCTTTTCTCTCAAAAGTTCCAGCACTTTACTGTATGCCTGCTCGCCATCCTGCTTAAAATTATATACGCCGACCAGTTTCATATCCTTTCTTTTTGCTGCCAGCACTTCCCGGAATCCCTGATATCTCCCGTATAGCGCACTCATGCTCTCGATGACCGGAAGCACTATCGCGTAATCACACCCGAAAGGTGCGATCATGCTCATCAGTTTCCCTGCCGTCCTGCCGCTCTGCCGCAGATCCTGCCCCACATAGCAGCTCCGTTTACACGGCTCATCATTATTGAACGTCACCACCTGTATTCCCTTTTCAACCGCCAGATCGATCGCTTCCGTAATTTCCTCCGAGCAGTAGGGTACGATAGCCATACCATCATACCTCTCTCTTATCACATGATTGATGATCTCCAGCTGTCCCTCCACATTGATCTGAGGCAGTACAAAGCGGTCAATGATCACCCCCATCTGTTTATACTCCTGCTCCGCTTTATCTATTCCTTCTTCCACCTGTCCCCAGAAGTCTTTTTCCTTATTGTGATAGACGACTGCGATCTTAAAGATATTTCTCTTGGCAAGCATCCTCGCCGCTTTGTTGGGTTTATATCCAAGTTCTGCAATACATTTTAACACCCTCTGCCGGGTTTCCTCGGATACACGTCCCCTGTTGTGAAGCACCCTGTCAACAGTGCCCTTCCCCACTCCTGCAGCTCTTGCAATATCATTGATCGTAACCATTCTATCCATGTGCGGGTGCGCCCCCTCTCTTTTGAGAGTATAGCATTATCCACAAAACATGTCAATATTTTTGCCTTTTATTTCCCAAATTTACCACAAATCTTTTGACGCGCTCTGTACATTTTATGCTATAATTTATATAAATACCCGCAAAACCATATATTTAACCGACAATAAAAAAACCGATCTTCCATCTGAACACATTTTATCCCGGGTATTTCCTTTTATCGGATCATTTATTCTGCAAAAACAAAGGAGCTCCAAAAATGAAACTCTCCTATCTGGAAGAAATCCCCGGCGAATGGCAGCGTGTCCTTGTGATCGGAAAAACCATAGAGCGGGATAACCAAAAGTACCATATCATCGGCATGAGCTCCGGCAGTGAACTCAGGCTGTACATAATCGAGCCCTTTCAGGAACCGAAAATATCTGCACGCAAAAACAAGCCTCAGCGCCACAGAAACCGGCTAAAGGAGCCGGAGTCATGCATGGACAGCTATCTGCATTGCAGTGAGTTTTGCCTGGGAAATACAAGGTTAAACATACAGGGCGGCAATGCCGGCTCCTTAAAATACTCCGAGCAGGATTACAGAACCATCCATTTGTTTCTCGATATGATGCGGGCAGGCTGGATCGTACCCGACTGGTTGAAAAATGAAGAATGGGATAATCTTCAACTGGTCACCTTAACCGTTGCGAACCGGAAAAGACTGCCCAGGTATACGCCGGATATGCCTCTGACTATAACCCACAGACCCAGTCCCAGGCGTCATATTGTCGAGAAAACGCTCACATTGACAGTTGGAAAGGCGCGTTCTTTTCGTTTTCGGGATCATACCGGGGATGAGGTGTGGTGCCATATCAATCGCGTCACTCTGATTGATGTGTGGGAAAATGCCGAAAAAGAATTCAACGATCTGTCCTCACGGCAGTCCGCCCGCGGAAGTAAAAAAATCACACCGGAACAATTGCGGGAAATAAAAGAGCACTGCTACGGGGCACTTGAGCAAAGCTGTCAGAAGGGCATGTGTTATATCGGAATGGAATATGAGTGCAGTAAAGATTATCAGCTACAATTTTACGCAAAAAAATATTTAAACGCTTATCCTGAAAGCCACAGCGGAAGCGCCTCCGTTATTCTGATGCGCTTAAAGCCTAATCAGAAAAACGGAACACACGGACTGCCGTTAAAGGGCTGTGTGATCCAGACAGCCGTATCGCCTGACACCGTCAGGATACCGGCGGAGTTGCTTTTTTATTATGAAAAAGGGAAAGCATGGAGAGAATATATTGGAGGTAATAATTCATGAAAGACATCGTTCTGTTATATGAAAACTGCTGCATCTACGAAATCATCATCCTGACTTATTTCCTGAAAGCCACAGAGAGCGATCTGATCTACTGCTCTGTGGACGGACAGAAGATAACGGCGATGGAAGGTTATACCGTCATCCCCGATGCGGCGCTTTCGGAAATCAATTTATCCGAAGTCCGAAGTTTTATCATTCCCGGCGGCGATATATCCAATATCGATCAGGATATCGTCTATGGCTGCCTGAAAACATTGCATGAGGCAAACACACTGATCGGCGGGATCTGCGCCGGTGTGGATGTTCTGGAAAAGGCGGGACTGCTGCATGATATTCATTCCGCCAGAGAGGAAGCATTTGACTGCGTTCTGGATAAGAATATCGTCACCGCCAGAGCCAATGCCTACGTCGATTTTGCGATAGAGACAGCAAAGGCTCTGGAATTGTTTGAGGACGAAGCCGACCTGCAGGAGACGGTCGCTTTCTGGAAAGAGTTCAGGCGCGCCTGAGTTTATGATGTTACAGATACATCAGCCGGCAATGATGCCGCCCCACCCGGATAACAGGTTCTGTTCTCCCATGATAATCGCTCCCGCAGGTTGTGATCAGGTGCCTCTCCTGTCCCCTCTGCTCTTTTTCAACAGTTTTTCATGCATAAACGCCATCAACCCCAGGATCGCCAGTAAAAAAAGCGGCAGAAGCGATGCGCTGATATGGTTCGCGATCAGCCCGAAAACGGGCGGCATCAGGCAGGTTCCCACGTAAGCCGCCGCCATCTGTACCCCGATCACCGCCTGGGATCTGTCCTCGCCGAAATGTTCCGGCGTCGAGTGAATGATGGACGGATAGATCGGTGCACAGCCAAGCCCTATGATGATCAAGCCCACAAGGGCGGCGCTTCCCCCGAGGGGCAATAGCAGTAATACGATCCCGGCCAGGATCAGGCTCTGCCCGAGCCTGATCATTTTTGTATCATTTAACTTAATTGTCAAAAATCCACCGAGCGCCCGCCCTACGGTTATACCGATATAGAACAGGCTGGCAAAACCTGCCGCCGCCTCGGATGTAAGCCCCCCATGGAGCACGAGATAACTGCTCGCCCAGAGCCCGGATGTCTGTTCGACTGCGCAATAGCAGAAAAAGGTGATCATCACTTCTTTCGCGCCCGGAATCCGGAAGATCTGCGTCAGGGAAAGAGCCTCGTCCGATGCCGGTCCGCCGTCCGCGCTTTCCCCGGACCCCTCCCCCGCACCGCTCTGCGTTTCACTCCGCTGAGCAGCGCCCTGTCCGGCTGTCTGAGAGACAGTACCCTGTCTTTTCCACAACGGCAGGCTGACAAGCAGGATCACTGTCAACACGATCTGCAAAATACCGACATACCGATACCCCATGTTCCAACTCTGCCCATTTGACAGCGCAAAACCCATGATATAAGGCCCCAGAGACGCGCCCACACCCCACATGCAGTGCAGCCAGCTCATATGACGGCTCGCATAATGGAGTGCCACATAGTTGTTCAGGGAAGCGTCCACGCAGCCTGCCCCGAGACCGTAGGGAATCGCCCAGATACACAGCGCCGCAAAAGAATGGCTCACCGAAAAGCCGAACAGCGCGACGGCGGTAGTCAGCACGCTGAGCGCTGTCACCTTTCCTGTCCCCAGCTTTCTTGTCAGACGGTCGCACTGCAAACTGGAAACGATCGTTCCCGCGGCAATGATCATCGAGATACCGCCCGCATAGGAGACCGGCACGGAAAACTCCTGATACATGATAGGCCACGCAGAGCCCAAAAGGGAATCCGGCAGCCCAAGGCTGATAAATGCCAGATAGATGATGGCTAACAGTAACTGAAACATATTCTGACCTCCTCAAAACACATGCAGCACTTTGCTTCCTGATTTCTATTTCCGGTTTTTGTTTTTCTGTTTTTTGTCCTCTTTTATCCTCAGGGCTCTGCACTGCTTTTACTTTAGTTTTTGTTATCACCAGTTTATCGACATTTCCGCCTTGATACAATCTGTTTCTGGACATATAATATAAAAAAACCGACTGACACGCACCATATATGCGCCATCGGTTTTTACACCTTATACCGCAATATCATTAAGTTAGTACCTTCGCCCAGCCGAGAGGAAAATAAAATGCTCAAGGAGCCCCTTAAAAAGCGTCGGCACAATTAGCTAATGTGAAATTTAAAAAGCTAAATTTCACATGGTAGTTCACGAGCTTAGTGACCGCTACGCTTTTTACGGAGCGAGAGCGTGGCGACGGAGTATTTTATTTTCTTCTCGGCGTCCGGTACCGTTAACTAAATGACATTGTCTTATATCGCCGTACAAAAAGGAGAGATCACATGGCACTGCAGGAATGTACACTGCACCAGAATCAAAGATTAAAGGAACTGAACCCCCACGGCACCCTCGCGTTTCCCTGCGCCGGATACTCCTCCGTCTATACGGACAGCGAGGAACACGCCATACCCTGGCACTGGCACGAAGATCTTGAGATCATATATATGGCTAAAGGGCGCATGGAACTGAAAATACCATCGAAGTCGTTCTATATAGAAGAGGGGGACGCCTTCGTCATCAATTCCAATATACTTCATTACGGCATCGGCGCGGACTACTGTCATCTGTACTCTCTTGTTTTCAGCCCTCTGCTCATCTCCGGCAGCGAAGATTCCGTGTTTGCCCGAAAGTATTTAAAACCGCTGATATCCTGCAGCAGTTTTACCGCCATGCCCCTTTTGCGCACCGGACATGAGGAGATTTTGCAATGGTTTTTAAGCGCATTTGAAGCGATGCAGAAAGAACCGCCGGGGTTTGAATTCACAGTCAGAGAAAACCTGTCCCGGATATGCTTTTTGTTGTCAAAGGAATTTGAGGATACGTTGAACGCCTCTCATCCTGCTCCGGGGCAGGATAATCTGCGCATCCGGAAAATGCTTGAATTTATCCATGAAAACTTTTCCGCCGACATTGCACTGTCAGAAATCGCAAAGGCTGCCGATATCGGGGAAAGGGAATGCCTGCGCTGTTTCCAGAAGACCATACAACTTTCGCCTATCCAGTATCTGTTGAAATACCGGATCATGCAGGGCGCGGAAATGCTTTTATCCTGTCCAGAGTGCAGCATCTCCGAGATCGCGTCCTCCTGCGGCTTTGACAGCCCCAGTAATTTTGCCGGAACCTTTAAACGGTTTCATAACCGCACGCCGAGGGAGTACAGGAAAGTATTTGGCAAAAGCCAAAGTATATAATTTTTTATTTCAATATATTCCAATATAGATGTGTATTCTCTTTGCTTATCAAAAATATTCTTTTTTTGGAATATTTTTGGTATTTATATAAATAAAATTTCTATTTTGGAATATATTATTGATTATCGGGATAAAACATGCTATAATGGGAATACTTCTAGAGGAGGTGTTTTTATTGGTACGGCGTAATGAATATTTGAATCAATTGATAACATGGAAAGACGAGCAGGTAATCAAGGTTGTTACCGGTATACGGCGTTGCGGTAAATCTACCCTGCTTTTACAATATCAGGATTATTTGAGAAAAAATCATGTTGATGACGAGCAGATTCTGGCTGTCAATTTTGAAGAACTGGAATATGAAGAGCTGTTGGATTACAGAAAACTGTACCAATACATTAAAGACCGAATGTGCGCGGATAAGACCACATACATCTTTCTCGATGAGATTCAGAAAGTTGCCGGCTTTGAAAAAGTCGTCGACAGCCTGTATGTGAAACCGAACACGGATCTGTATATCACAGGATCAAACGCTTATCTGCTTTCCGGCGATCTCGCCACATTTTTGACAGGACGGTACGTGGAGATATCCATGCTGCCCCTGTCCTTTTCCGAATACCTTGAACTGGTTCAAAAGGATAAAGACAGCGCCTTTGCCGATTATATGAAATACGGCTCTCTGCCACTTGTCGCAACGATGGATAAGATCGATGAAAAAGTTGACACTTACCTCGAAGGCATTTACAACACGGTCATCGTCAGAGATATTGAAGACCGCCAGAATAGGCAGGAAGCCGATCCGTTTAAACGAAAGATAACGGATATCACTCTGCTGAAAACCATCGCCCGATACCTTGCAAGCGTGATTGGAAGCCCTGTTTCCATCCGCAGCATTACAGACTATCTCACTTCAAACGGACGAAAAATATCTCCGAACACCGTAAACGATTATGTGGAAGCCCTGACGGAATCCTTTATTTTTTATCCGGTAGAGCGATTTGATATTGCCGGAAAACAACTTCTAAAGATCAATAAAAAGTATTATATGGTAGACCTTGGCATACGAAACCACATTCTCCCTAAAAAGTCCTACGATCTTGGTTTTTCCATTGAAAACATTGTCTTTTTTGAACTTTTGAGGCGGGGGTTCAGGGTTACAGTCGGAAAATATCAAAATACGGAAGTGGACTTTGTCGCTCAGAAGCAGGGAACGTTCACCTATATCCAGGTCACTGCAGACATGACAGCTAAAGCAACCTTTGACCGTGAAATGAAACCCTTTTACAGAATTCAGGATAACTATGAAAAGATCGTCCTGACTCTGGATAAACTTTCTGTCGGCAACTATGACGGCATTAAAGTGATCCACCTGATCGACTGGCTGACCGGCTCACCGGGTTAAGTGAAATGCAGCGGATCTTTGCAAACGTCCATCCTCCATCCCATAGACCTTATCGCAGAGTTCCTCCATATCCTCCCTGTGGTGGCTGGACAGCAAAATCGTAGTGCCCTCCTCCTTCAATCTCAAAAAAAGTTCCCGGATTTCGGCGGCGCCCTCTCTGTCCAGTCCGTTCATCGGTTCATCCAGAACCAGAAATTTCGGATGCTCCATGATCGCCTGGGCGATACCCAGCCTCTGCCGCATACCGAGGGAATATTTTTTTACTTTTTTTCTGCTGTCCGGATCAAGCCCCACCAGTTCCATGCTTTTTCGGATCTCCTCCCTGCCGATCCTCTTTTTGATGGCGGCAAGATATTCCAGATTTTTATAACCACTGAAACCCCCGAGGAATCCGGGCGTCTCAATGATAATGCCCGTATCCTCCGCAAAGTCCGCGTCCTTTCCGATCTCTTTCCCATGCACAAAAATTTTCCCCATCGTCGGCCTCAGAAAACCGATGATCATCTTGAACAGCACTGTCTTCCCGGAACCGTTCCTGCCCGCTATTCCGTAAATTTTCCCCGGTTCCAGAGACAGGGACACTTCCCTGACCACTGTCTCATCGCCGAATCTTTTGCTCACGTTTTTTATTTCTGCTACATATTCCATTTTGATCCCTTTCTGTCTATATCTGTCGGTTTCCGCTGTAAATATGTTATCGTTCACTCGCCAATGACATTTCATTAACCTTTCCATTCAACCGTCAGAAATATAAAATGACATGAGTCTGCTCATCAACCGGCAGCACATTTCCCGATGAACTGAAACCACATAAAGACGCCATACACTTTAGATATTTACGGGGTATCGTCTTTCCTTTCAAGCAACACTTCTCCCGCCTTCCATACTGCTATGATCATCATACACTCTGAGAGCATCACCGCCGCCGGAGAAAAGCCGTAAATTTTCTCCACCCTGTCACTCTGCAAATACATACCCCAATTGCCAAACATATATTTTGACAGATCCCACCAATAGAACCCCACCGTATAAGTTGACACCTCTGTCACAAACAGAAAAGCCGGCGCCAAATTTCGGAAAGCAGTCAGATCCAGCAGACAGTATATACTTGCCAGGGTCAACATATGAACCAGCCACAAAAGCAGTATCCAAATCTCTTCCCTTCCCTGCAGCCCCGGAAAACGCCCGAAAAAATCAAGTCCTTTCATGCAAAATGCATAGCAGAAGCACCCTGCCATTCCCACCGGAAAAAAGTGCAGGAACTGCGCGTTCCACCAACTCTTCCTTCCGCCGCGCCGCACCATCTCAAACAGGAAAATCTGCCGCCTGTGGCTCAAATAAACCCCTGTGATCAAAAGGATCACAGCCACACCCAGAAGCCATCTTCCCAGCGGGATCAGCGGGATTCTCCCAAAATAGATGCTGTCGGCACCGGGAAATTCAATTCCCGCAAGGTAATCATACACAAATCCTTTCCCCATCTTTTATCGCCCTGCTGCCCTGTTTTTTATCATATTATATTTTACCCCTGCACTTCCTCTTTAAAATCCACTTTATCGATAAAAATGCATTCCACCATCACAAGCACCGCCGCAAGTATCGCCATGACCGCCACAGGCTGCCCCAAATGCACCCCGCCCGAATCCGCAAAATTCCCGGGACGGGCATATTCCATCAGCGCAAGTCCGGCATGCCCCGAAAAGGGCAGTTCAAATCCGCCGACATGTACGATAAAAGCGATAACGATCCCCCAGATGCCGCCGAGCAGCAGATTGCATGTGTACAAAATGAGCCCCATCAGCACAAGGTACAGAAAAAAGCACAAAGCCGTCGCCGCAAAAGCTTCCGGCACATTCATCCCCCGCATCAGATCCTGCTGTAGAAAGCTGATCCCGTACGCCGCGCTCCGGTTCATATTGTAGTCCTGCGACAGTATATAGACCGGATTGCTCCACATCTCGCCCGCAAAACTCCAGGGAAGGGACGCAAGTACCATCGGGAGCGCCACCGCCGCCGTATAGAGCGCCGCCTGTGCCAGAATATAGAATGCCATGGCGAGATTCCAGTTCCGCTTTTTGGTGCGGTACAGACAGTAACAGGTGTTCCCGTTGATAAACGGCGCGTCGGAGACGATCAGAAACCATCCCAGCACCAGAAACATCACTGTCTTGTACTCATGCTCCACCACCAGAAATGCCTCCAGGATATTCACCGGCTCCCCGGTACTCACCACATAGTTCAGAAAATTTTTCAACCAGAAAAAGGGCACCGTCATCCCCGTCAGAAAGCCCATTATGACACGCTTGTCATTCCATTCATACAAAAGCAGGCTTTTTGTCATATGTAAGATACTCCGCAAAATTTTCATGTCCTTCTCTCCTGCTTTATCCCCGCATAAATGACCGGGATCACCATACCGATATACAATAAGTCCGTCAGGACCGCCAGCGGATAATCTCCGTGTCCGACATCATCTCCCGCCAGCAAATACACCGGATTAAAAAACCTGTTTCCGATAAAAAGCCACAATGTATCATACAGGATAAAAGGCGCCAGCAGGCTGACATACCGGTTCGGAATCCACACCGCAAAGGCAAATCCCACAAGCGCCCACAGCGCGCCGAACAAAAAACCGAGTACCATCTTCCCCCCGACCACATACCAGTCGCCGTACTTTATGATCGCCTCGATGATCTTTGTCCCGGCAAGCAGCCCTTCGTCCGAATCCGCCGGTATGCCGGGTGCGCCTCCCATATATACAATCAGACAAACTGCCGCGATCGGCGCGGCGATCATAAGCCCGCCGGAACACGCCACCGTGACTGCCCTCACCCTCATAAAGCCGGCAAAGCCCGTCCGATGCAGGATCATCCGCAGATAGCCGCTGTTATGCTCCTCACAGAAAACCGCCGCATACGCCAGCACCGGAAAGACTGCCGCAAAAGGAGAAAACCCCGAGGCGTGAAAGACATTTCCAAAGCCGAACAGATAACTCCTGCTGCCGTTCAGAGGCGTATCCAGCACCGCCGCCGGCAGTAAAATAGCCAGCACAAACACGATCCCGGCAAAAAATCCCGGATTTATGATACTCCGTCTCAGATCCTGTAAGAAAAAACTTTTCATGCCAACTCCTGCCCGCTTGTCACTGCGCCTCCACAAGTTCCCCTGTCACCGCATCGATATAGATCGTCCAGACAGAATCATCCCTGTCGCTCTGCCCGATGTATTCCACATACTCACCCAGATCCATATGAATATTCCACACCGGCGAAAGCACCAGTGTTCCATCCTTTAATTCCACATAATACACCAGTTCCGCCGCGGAAAAGGAAACATCCTCCACACACTCCAGTCTGCCGTCTTTCAGATACGTTTCCAGGAGCTTCTGCACTTTATCAAAGCTTAAAATCTTCTCCTTTTCCGCCGCGGCTGCCTGCTCCATAAAGCAGTTCCACAACCCGATATCCGCCACGCCCTCCGCGCTCACCCAGGCGAACCCGTTCGGGTATACTCTTGAGATATCCTGCTGTCCGAAACAGTACGCCACCGGAATTTTATCCACGACAGGGCAGAACTGCAACTCATAAAAAGAAAAACTGTCCGAACCGTAAAAATATGCCTCTGTCAGATAAATATCCTCCATCCCGAAAACAGAGAGTTTGCGCATCAACAGCGCCTTCGCATCTTCCAGAGAAAAAGAAGCATCCCCCGCTTTTTTCTCCTTTACATCCAGCCTCTGCGCCTCTTCCTTTGCCACAGCGTAGCATTTTTCCATCAGAGAAGCATCTTCGTAGCTGCCGCCCGTCCTGCCGACAAGGACCGCCTTCCTGTTTCCGTCCGTCAGGGCAAGGCGACTTCCATCTCCCACGCCGGCGATTTCCACGATACTGCTCCCCTCTCCCAGCTTCTCGTCAATCTCGGCTACTCTCCGTCTCTCCGCTTCTTCCTCCGCCAGCAGTTCCTCCGTAAAATCCTTTACTTCTCCCTGAGGTTCCAGAAAACTTTGCAGTTTCTCCCCGTCCAGCCTGCTGTCCGCCTGCATCGTGAGCGTATTCAACGCTTCCGGCGCCGCGGCAATCTCAGCTTCGATCCGCATACGGTTTTCCCCGCTGCCAAGCACTACGCTGACTGTTTCTGTACCCGCCGTTCCTGATGTTCTCCCGGCTTCCGCCGCCTCCTCTGCCGATATCCCATCAGTCTCTGTCCCGTTTGTTTCCGCCTCCCCATCCTCCTGCACAATAGCCTCTATCTCGTCCTCGGAACTGCCCTTTGCCCGCAGGATCTCATCGTCGTTTGACACCTCCGGCGCCGGCTGGCAGCCTGAAAGCAAAACCGCCGACACAAAAAACGGTATCAGTATTTTAATCAGTCCTTTTTTCATATGCATCTTATCCTCCTGTTCTATTTTACGACATTTTTCTGCCTTTTCAAAAACAGAATATACCATATATTTTTTAAATTTTCTGAAAAACACCGAAAATAGACCAGGTTTTTGGCGAAAATGGAATCTTCTCCTTTTAACGTTCAGGCGGGGTGGATTTTCTCCCTGCCTGCCGCGCCTGTTATCGTATACAGCCCTTCACATAAAAAGGAGCTGTAAAACAGCCCCTTAATCTCACTCTTTAAATCTCTATATTTAGTTTAAGATATTTTTCATTCACTCCGCTATCCAAGAGTATCTTAGAAATTTCATCATATACTGCCACTACTTCTTTTCCTTTATATGGCAATACCGGCGTTTCAAAAAATGCAACATCCATCACCGCCTTTTCAAACACCCATATATTGTATGCTTTAATTATATTAACAAGTTCTTTTTCAAGCGCAAACTCAAAAGTGTTGATAACACCGTCTAATACCACCGGATCTTCAACTTTTTTAAAAGAAAAAATATCTTTATGACTGTACATCGCTTTCTTGATCCTGCTTATACTTTCACTGCTAATTGCAGTCGTAAAAAAATCTGCTTCCGTATTAGCCTCCCTATTATAAATTGTATATGGCTCATAATACAGGCATCTCACATTTCCTCCATTTAGGTTTTCAATTATGTCAACTTGGGAAATCATATTTTCCCAGGCATCAGAAAGCACATACCTGAATATCCTTCTCTCTTTCACCATTTTGCCGCACCTCCTGATCATCATGAAACCTTTTAATAATTCTCCCAAAATCCTGTTATATACAATTATAAAAGTAATATATACTATCTGCAATGCATATTTACAGGTTCTTTTTTAACCCTGTAGCAGTCCGACCTTCCTGTCGAACCATTACTAAGCTCTTTCCAATCACATCTCATTCATATACAACATCACATCCACCGAAAATATCTCTCCCTCACAGGCAAACTCTATCTCGCCGTTCTGCCGCTCCACCATACGCCTCACATTCTGCAATCCGATCCCGTGCTCCCCCGGTTCTTCTTTTGTGGAGCGAAAATATTTCCCGCCCTTTTCAGGCTCCCTCTCACAACTGTTCGCTATGTGGATCAGAAACACGCCTCTGTCAGCCCTCAGTGTCAGCTTCATCCATTTCCTCTCACTCTTCTGCGCCGCTTCGACCGCATTATCCAGGAGATTTCCGAGGATCACATTGATGTCAAAAGATTTCGGCATCAGTTCCATCGGCACATTGACGTCGCTCTCCACCACCGCCAAAACCTGCTTCGCCTTCTGCATCTTATAATTTAAAAGGCTGTCGATCTCCCTGTTTCCGGTCCTTACATATTCCGCCGGATTTTGCAGTTCCTCCTCCATCTCTTCCAGATAGCGCAGGGCATCCTCACAATGCCCCTGCCGCAGTTCCGCGCTCAGATGCAGCATATGGTTTTTCATATCATGCCGCAGCGCCCTGATCCTGTCCTGTGATTCCTCTATCACCTCCAACTGATTTCTGTAATGATCGGTCTGCCGCCTGTAGATATCCCTCTGCCTGACATGCGTGTCATTTTGAAGTAGCACATCATACAGATAAAATACGCTCAGGTCCGCCGCCAGAATACAGGCACTGATGAGTGCCGCAACGCCATATGGCTCCAAATCGCCAAGCAACATGGCACCCAGCGCGATCACACCTGTGACCGGAATGACAAACAATACCGCACCCCGCCTTCCGTTCAGCCCTCCCGCTTCTCCGCTCCGCATCCCTGTTTTCCGTATCAGAAAAAAGCATGCCAGAAACAGGAATGAACCCGCTGCCATCTCCTGTACATAAAACATCCGCCCGCGGGCAAAATAGGGGATCAGGTAACACGCCGCCTCCACATTGCAGAGCGCTGCGGCAAGCCAAAATCTCCTCCCCGCAAAAACCTCTGTCAGCTTTTTCACAAGTATTACATTCAATACCAGCGCTATCGCCATAATGAGCATTCCCTGAATATCTATGTTATATCCCCACATGCAGCCTCGCTTTCTCCAGTTCCCTGATCCGGTTTCTTGTAGTTTTCCTGTACGGTTTACTGATATTAAAGACACTCCCGTCCTGCATTTTTACCGTCTCATAGGTGTACTCGGCGACATAGTCGCTGTTTACTATGTAAGATTGATGGATCATGAGAAAACCCGCCGGAAGCTTTTCCGCCACATCTTTCAGCCTGCCGTAAAACTCGCGGCTGCATATCCGTGCTGCATCGCCAGTCCTTTCCATGCTCTGCCTGTTGCCTGTATCGCCGCCTGCAAAACAACAGTTCACATCCCGTCCTTTTTCTTTCGCCGTGATCGCAATCTTTTTGTCGTTACTTATAAAATACAGAATCTCCCCGCAGGGCACCCGATAAAACACGCCGCCCGCTTGATATTCAAACAGCGCTTTTCCCTGCGCCCTCTGTTTCAGGCTTCTCGCAAGCACTTCTCTCACCTGCTCTTCTGATATCGGCTTGATCAGGAAATCCAGCGGCTGCAGCCTGAATAACTGCATGGCGTACTCCTGTTTTGAGGAGACATAGACAATATGCGTCATATAGCCGTCCCCGTCTCGGATGAACCTCCCCACATCGATACCGCTCCTCTCATACAGTTCGATATCCAGAAACAGAATATCCGGGCACGGTATTCTTTCCAGATCCCGCATAATGCTCTCCCCGGAATACCACACTTCCGTCTCTATCTTCTGATGAAGCGCCCTCGCCGCCAAGTGGACCGTCTCCTCCAGCACAGTACAAAATATCTTATCATCGTCACATATCCCTACGTTGTACTTTTCCAATATACCTTTCCTCACTCCGTCATTTTTATTTACCAGCCATATTATTTCATTACAGCCCTGATTTTGCAATAACAAAACAATAACAGAGTATTATTTATATCATTTGTATCCCAGCATCTTCTCCCTGTACGGGTTGCCGCTCTCCGCGTTAAATCCGACCGGAAGATATTCCCCGGGAATCATCTCCTGATAATCCAGATCATAAAAATAATTGCAGAAGATCAGCTCCACATACACGATCTGCCTGTTCCCCGCCTCCAAAGCATACACAAATCCATAGGTGGGATCTGCCTCCATGGCAAGCAGCAAATAGCCTTCCAAAAAGCCTTCCGCGCCATAATTTCCTCTGTATTCTGTGGATGCATAATCTTTCAGCCGCTCCGCCTCCGCATGATAAGCCTCCTCATCGTATTCCACAACCAGATAACTCAGATACTGCGCATCCCAGGGATTGTAATATACCATCTTATAATCCAAAACATGCATATCTTCCGTTATCTCCCCCGGAAAAATACTCTCATCCATATCCCATTTTACATCGTATTCTTCTTTTGCATTCTCTCCCATATACCAAGCATAATGGCTTACATCCGTATCCTCAAAGATCTCCGCCTTTGCGCTGTCCCACGCCAGATAAGCGATCGCCCCTCCCGTCATAGCCAGCCTGACAATAATAACCAGCAGAACAATCGCCGCTGTAATGACTGCTGACTTAATGCTCGACTTCGCTTTTTCTTTTTTTATATATTTCCGAAAACTTTCCGCCGGCTCTCTGTCGTACCTGACCTGCGGCGGCGGCGTCCTCATCTCCTGGCAGGCCTTCCGGCACTGCTCACATTCCTCCAGATGTTCCTCTATCGCCATCCTGCTTTTCTCACTGACGAGCTGCTCCGTATATAACGGCAGCAAATCTTTTACGATATCACAATCTATTTTCATACGATCTCCTTTCCATAATGCCAGATCCATTCTCTCTTTCATTGACAGGCAAAAACCCAGATTCCTTTTCAGGATTTATCAGGGCTTCTCCGCCATTCCTTTCTCCTTCAGCTGCTCCTGTATCATTCCTCTGGCTCTGTGATAAGCCACACACGCCCAATGCTCCGATTTCTGAAAAAGTTCCCCTATCTCCCGAAAGGACAGTTCTCCGAAAATCCGCAGCGAAAAAACCTCTTTGTAAGGTTCCTTCAGATCATGCAGTATCCTGTGTACCCGGAACGCCGTCTCCTTATCCTCGATGATCTGTACAAACAGCTTTTCCTCCGCTCCATAACTTTCATAAGTTTCCTCATATGAAAGGGGTTTTTGTTTTCTGCAATGTGTAAAATACAGGTTTTTTGCAATGGAACACAGCCATACCCGCAGATCCGAGTCACCTCTGAAAGTATGTATGGATTTCATAGCCCGGCAGATCGCCTCCTGCGTCAGTTCCTCCGCCAGATATTCGTCTCTGGAAAGCCCCCTCAGGAAACGCAGCACATCTTCATAATATTTTTCAAATGAAATATCCGATTTATCCACCTTGTTCCCTCCTTTCCCATAAGACTCTTTTATCGCCGGAATATCACAGGAATTTTTTTAATATTATCACAAATAAATGAGGGCGGGTTATCTTTTATTATCTTGTTGAATATTTTTTTTCATTATATTAGAATGATAAAAAGCCTGACACTTATAACTTCTTTCAAAAATTTATAAACGGAGGTAACCTGAATGAAAGTCCTGATGTTAAACGGCAGTGCAAAACCAAACGGAAATACATATACCGCACTGTCAGAAATCGGAAAGCAGCTTGAAAAAGAGGGCATTTCCTATGAAATATTTCAGATGGGAGGAGACGCCGTCAGAGACTGTATCGGCTGCGGGCAGTGCACGGAAGCCGGCTGCATCTTTACCGATGACAAAGTAAATGAGTTTGTCGCAAAAGCGAAGGATGCCGACGGTTTCGTATTCGGTACGCCGGTATACTATGCGCATCCCAGCGGCAGGATTCTTTCCTTTTTGGACCGCGTATTCTACAGCAGCAGCCGTTCCTTTGCCTTTAAACCGGCAGCATCTGTCGCTGTCGCAAGAAGAGGCGGGTGTTCCGCATCTTTTGATGTGCTGAATAAATATTTCGGCATTGCACAGATGCCTGTGGCGGGTTCCACCTATTGGAATCTCATACACGGGCGCGTTCCCGGGGAAGCCGTACTGGATGCAGAAGGGCTTCAGACTATGCGGAATCTCGCAAGAAATATGGCATGGATGTTGAAGTGTTTTGAAGCCGGAGCAGAAAAAGGTATTTCTCTGCCGGATACCGAGAGAGGAAATCAGACGAACTTTATTCGGTGAATCTATCTGAAAATCAATTTGTTTCAGTGTCCGCCAGAAGTCTTTACCTACTTAACGGCATCCCACAACGGGCCTGAGAGCACCTTGTCCCAGAGCGTGCCCGACAAAAAGGGCTGCAGGCTGAAACTGATCAAAAAGACGATCCCAACCAGGATAACCGGCTCAAGCCTGCCGAAGCTGTTTTTCTGATTTTCCAGATCTTCCGACAATTTTAACGATATCCGAGGGGCAGACTGCCTGTTTATATAACGCCTGCTTATATAATACCCCAGCGCTGCCCCCGCCGTATTTGTGATCAGATCATCCACATCCGTCAGCCTGAAAGTAAAAATCTGCAAAATCTCAACAAAGAGCGACAGTATAAAACCTGCCAGCACTGTGATCCGCAGAGAGCGGTATTCTTTCCACAGTGCAGGCAGTAAAAATCCAAGCGGCACAAACAGCATAATATTCAACACTGTATTTCTGACATAAGCCGGCGGGTTATTTACAATATCGATGAGCGGGATCAGATTAAACTCCGGATTCACATGAAAGGAATACGCGGTGGGAATGCCTGTCACCAAAAAAACTGCCGTCAGGTAAAAGGCAAAAACCATAACCGTGATCATTTTAGATAAGCTGCGCTGTTTCAGTACCACATACTCCCAAAAGATCACTGCGGGTATCACAAAAATTGACGATGAAAAAACCGCTATTCCAACGCTTATCAGATGTACCATACGCTTCCTCCTTATATTCCGGTTAAATATATTTCTGCGTTTCTGTCATACTGCCATGGTGTTTATCTTCCCTATCTTAGCACATCCTCTGTTTACGCTTCCATTAAGTACGTATTAAGATTTGATGAATATGAACTCTCTATACAAAACAATTCCAAAAGACACAAGTGTCATATATCCGCAGAAATAGTTTTTATCCCTCTTTGATCATTTCCCCCAGATCATCCGTTATAATATATGTACGATAACTCACTCTGCAGAATTTGCTTAAGAAGGAGAACCGCACTTTCATGGGCAGCGACAATACTTGTATAAAAGATGATGGTAAACACATCCCAAAAGATGATGTGTTGATAAGACAGGCGAAAGCCGGCGATGAAAATGCTGCGGAACTCCTAATCAGGCGCTACTACTCTTCTGTCCTGCGATACTGCCGATGGCACTGTCCGAATATCGAAACCGCGGAAGACCTTACACAGGAAACCTTCATTCGTCTGTTCCGCCATCTCAAAGAATACAGGGACAAAGGGACATTCAAAGCCTACTTATATACGATCGCGAACCATCTGTGCATCGATGAGAGCAGAAGGATCAGTACTTCCCCGCTTAATGATATGAATATGCCTGCGGCGGATGACGCCATACACCGGATTGAAGAGAAGGATCAGATACGGTATCTTTTGAAATTTCTCTCGCCGGAACAGAGGGAAGCCGTTCTGCTGCGCTTTGAGGAATCGCTGAGTTTTACGGAAATTGCCCGCATAACCGGGTGCAGCCTGCGGACTGCACAGAGCAGAGTCCGAAACGGATTAAAGATCATGCGAAAGGAGATGGACCATGCATCATCGTGAACCGAAAACCTCTTTAAAAAAAGCTTTTGATCAGACATTTTCAGAAGAAATATATCCTGAAAGACTGCGTTCCGAAAAGTTTGAAGAGACCATAAGCATCTGCAAAAGCATTGTCATAACAGAATATAATCGATCGGAAACAATCCGGAGGGAGGAGCGCACCGGATTCTGGCAGTATCTATCCGATGTCTTTCGTTTTGAGGGTCTCCCGATCTTCGGGCTGCACGCCGCGGCTTTGCTTCTCGTCTGCCTGAATATCTCATTCCTGGCAGGGGAACCCGCCGCCATACCGGTCTTCATGCCGTTTTTTGCCCTCGCTGCCGCACCGGCGCTTTTCCGCAGCCAGTATCACAAAATGAGCGAGATTGAAGCGGCAACAAGGGCTTCCGGCGCGCAGATCACCCTCGCAAAACTGGTATTGGCAGGAGCAGCAAACCTCCTCAGCTTTACTCTCCTGCTGTGGCTTGAACTGTCCATCCACGCCTGCGCTGTACAGACGAAGCAACTGATCCTGTATGTTATCGTGCCCTACCTGACCTGCATGACACTTCTGCTGCGGGGTATACGGCTGCGGAAATATCAAAATACCTTCTCCTGCCTTCCGCAGATTTTCGGATTCAGCGCCTGTTGCGGGGTCATGCCGAAAGTGCTGCCCGAACTGTATAAGGCTTCCGCCGTCAGCGTATGGTTTATCGCATTCATCGCATTCGCTTCTTTCTTTATAAGAGAGATCTTCTATATTGCAGACATGAGAAAGAGAGGAAAAATGTATGGAATTATCGCTTGACCGCCTGACAAAACATTATGGGAACAAGATTGCCGTGGACCATGTCAGCGCAGATTTAAAGCCCGGCGTATACGGGCTCCTGGGCGCGAACGGAGCCGGGAAGACCACGCTGATGCGCATGTTGTGCGCCATTTTGGAATCCACCTCAGGGGAAGTTCTGCTGGACGGGGAGGAGATCACCGCCATGGGCGCCGCCTACAGGGATCTTCTGGGATATCTGCCCCAGGATTTCGGCTATTACCCCAACTATACCTCCGAAGAATTTCTCCGCTATATTGCCGCCTTAAAAGGTATCCCGAGGCATCAGGCAGGAAAAAAGGCAAAAGAACTGTTGGAGATGATGGGCCTTGCCCACGCCGCCAAAAAGAAATTAAAGGCCTTTTCCGGCGGTATGAAGCAAAGAGTAGGTATTGCCCAGGCCCTTTTGAATAATCCGAAAATACTGATCCTGGACGAGCCCACCGCCGGCCTTGATCCGAAAGAGAGAGTCCGCTTCCGCAATCTGATATCGGATTATGCCGAAAACAGGATCGTTATCCTTTCCACCCACATCGTTTCGGATATCGAGGCTATCACGGATCAGGTATTTCTGATGAAAAAAGGAAAGTTTATTCTGCAGGGAACGATCCCTGAGCTGACTCTTCATGCGCAGGATAAAGTCTGGGAACTCGTTGTTCCGCAGAACGAATCCAGAAGATGGCAGGATACCGCGACAGTAGCCAACTTAAGGCATGAGGGACCACAGGTCGTGCTCCGCATCATCTCCGATACAAAACCTTCCGAAGCCGCGGTTCCCTGTTGTGCGACGCTGGAGGATCTGTATCTGTATTATTTCGGGGATAAGGAGACATCATCTGCAATTTAATAATATTACATCCCCGCACCTTTTAAAGGACTGCTGCAAATTTTCTTCCGGTTGTTCAGAACATAAATATAAGAAAATAGTATAAAATATATAGTTATAATCTATGAAGCAAGAGGAAAACATTATGGAGTTAATAAGATTGGAACATAAAAAACTGTGGTGCAGAAACAGCACAAAGATCAGCGTACTTCTGTGCTTTATCTATGTCGTTCTGATTGGAACAGTTCTCTCTTTCCAATGGTTCACTTATGGGAGCAGCAATGATCACACAAGCTCCTTCGGCAACAATTTTGACGGCTATTCCATGATCAAAGACAGCCAGGAATATTCCCGCACTTTCGGCGGCAAACTGACAGACGAAACGCTGCAACAAATGGTAACAGATTATCAGGACATGGCTGTTGCCAATCTTGACAGGGAGATACAGCTCATCGACAGGCCCATCATAGACTCATGGCTGGAGCAGTTATACCCCGAGCTCAAAGACACCAACACATACAATACCATGATAACCTATGCAGTTCCCGATAAACTGACCGGTTTTTACGAGCGCAGAACGCAGGCACTGGAGGACTTCCTTGAGATCAACGATCAGACTGGTGCCGAACGGGAATATCTTCTCCAGATGGAAGAAAAAGTGGAAAAACCTTTCTCCTATGAGTTCAGGGAAGGCTGGTCCAATCTTCTCGCAAGCATGATCGCCGAACTCGGAACAGTCATGGCACTGTTTCTCGCCATCGTACTGTCTCCCCTCTTCTCAGGCGAATGGCGGGATAATACAAGCCCGTTGCTTTTGACGACCAGATACGGATGGGATAAGATCGCCCGTGCGAAGATCATCACCGGGCTGCTCTTTACCACGGAACTGTTTCTGCTCCTCTCCACAGGCATACTGCTCTCCCAGAGTTTTTACCTCGGATGGAGCGGATGGGATATGCCGATCCAGATGGTCAAACTGATCGCCGTCGCGCCAATGAATATGCTGCAGGCGGAAATCTACGAGTATGCCTTCACCTTTCTCGGGGCGCTGGGATATACCTGCATCATCCTTCTGATCTCCTCAGCGGTAAAAAACAATATGTTTGCTCTGATCTTCAGTCTCATGGCTGTATACCTGCCTCCGATGATCGCACAGTATCTTCCCTTCAGCCTGCAGAAAGCCCTGGACCTGCTGCCCCTTGTGGGAAGTCCCACAGATATTTTCCGCACCAACACTTTCTGTTTTTTCGGAAGATATATCTGGTCGCCTTATCTGCTGATCGCGGTGCCGGTTCTGATCGGACTTCTGTGCACACCGTTTACAGTCAGAAGATGGTCAAGAAAATTAAAAAAGTGATGGTCCCGTCTCCGGGACCATCTATCGGAATCAAAATGAATGTATCAACTGAACCTCGCGGCATCCATTACAGTAATATTATCACCGCACCTTCCGCTCCTCGATCTTACAGTTATCCGCCGCGCCCATCCCAAGCGCCGTGGTATCCTGCAAAACAGCCGTGCCGCTGCGGAGCTTCTCGATCTCGGACCGCTTCACCAGATATCCGGTGATACGGATCACATCGCTGTCGGAAGCGTAGAATGACAGATACCGCAGGTCGCTCTTGAAGGAACCCTTGATAATATCCAGTAAAAATGCCGGATTTTTATGTACCGTCATATCGATTGGGAAGATGTCCCCCGTGCCCGACGGGAAATATTTGTGGAACAGGCTGCAGTGTTTCAAATGGTCAAACAACTCGGCCGGCTCCTCCCCGATGGGAATCCTGGTTCCCGGGCTTACATCGTGATCATCGGACAGCCCTACCTGTGCGTGCAGAAGGAAATGTCCGCCGGTCGCCTCGCAGTAAGGGTTTTCGTGCTGTTCGTTAAACGCATTGATCTGTTCCATGATCGCAACGCCGAGGTCATCCGCCTCCTTGCTGTGTCCGAAACGTCCTTCTTTCCCTTCCTTCTCCATCAGGATATTGACGCACTCCGCCAGCCCCACCATGCCAAACATGGCAGAAAACTTATCCCGGGAGATAAATCCTTCCTTCGCGAGGAAGTTATTCACAAAAAAGCCGCTCTCCTCCACTTCAAAGCGTATCCTCGCATCCATATAGCGCGCCATGATATCCATCACATAGGGAAGCTGTTTCTCCCGGAAATCCTTCAAATCCTTTGCCCTCTTCGCGATATTGGAGAGGATCAGACGGCAGAGCGTATAGGATCCGCCTCCCAGTTTCAGCCCATTGTAACAGCTGGCGATCACATAGTCTTCCTGCAGTTCGGATACAAACATTTTATGGTTGGCAAAACTGGGCTTCGCACTGCGCAGGGATGTCTTGATCGCCTGCAGGGCAAAGTCATCGTCCGTGATATCGGCATCATATTTCAGCGTCAGGTTCGGCACAGCCTGTTCCAGCTCTTCCTCCACCTCCAGAATAAGCCTTCCCGCCTTCGTCGGCTTCGGACCGATGTTGGCATGGGAGAAAGAGTCTAAAACCGTCCTGTCCACATGGATCAGGAAAAGCCTGAGCAGCTTTTTCGCCGTCTCCTCGTCCACATCATTTATAAAGGGCTCCAGCAGTTCATCCAGCGCCCCCACATAGACAGGGAAATTTGTCACGCTGGGCACATGTTTATAGAAGATCAGCAGGCTGTTCAGCGCCTCAAACAGATCCTTCGGCGGATCAAGCTGTAAAAACTTTGACCCCTCCCGCATAAACTTCGCATAGTCCGGGATGATATACCTCGGACGCACCGGCGCATGCCCTTCGTTCAGGTCGCAGATGCACTTTGTATCGATGGAAGCGTTCAGCAGCTCATCCAGCCCTTCCGGCAGATCCAGCACTTCCATCAGGGAGTCCGCCTTTCCCGCCATTGTGCAGACTTTCTGCTCGTGTGTCAGCACCGGGCTTTTTATTGTCTCAAGAATTTCGGCGCGTGTCTTTTCCACGCGCTCCATGGTGATCGGTCTCATGAAATACCTCCTTTTTATTGATATAGATCCTTTTCTGTATTGTCTTGATTCCCCCATATTTTTTAGCGATCATACTGATATACACATTATAATTCTCCGAGGAGAGCCGTGTCAATGGCTGAAAACGGCAAATCTGTCCATCCTCTCCCCGAACTGCTCATAGAAATCCCGATCCTTCTCATACGGCTTTCTGTAAAGCAGCTCCAGCATGGCAAGATTTTCCCTCTTCACTTTCTCATCCTCCCCCGCCCTCAGCATTTCCTGCATCTTATCCTGAAAATCCCTGCAAAAATAATGCCACACAGTGATAAACTCCTCATTCTTTTTCAGATTCGGTATCTCCAGCCATTTTTCGATCTTCACCTTCGTTCCGTTCAAATTCGGACAGGAATCCTTTACGATAAAATATTGAAATCCCTTTATCTCTTTTATACCGTCCACTGTCTCTATCCGCTTTATCTCATAATTCCTGCCGAGCGGAAACAATCTGCACAGTCCCGGACGGAACGTATGGATACTGCATCTGCCTTCCTCATTCAGAAAGCCGCAGACTTCCTTTGTCCCATAAGTCTTCGTCTTCCTGGTCATTTTCAGATTCGGCACCACCATCCCGTCCGTCATATAGAGCTCTATCTTATCCTCCATCAGTTCATCAAAACTTTTATGAAGATTCCATGTCAGCTCGCAAATATCAAAGGGAGTCAGTACAACCGACTCCCCCATCTCCTGACAGCAATAAGAACAGCCCATGCAGCCGTTGCAGCCAATCTTTGCCATGTCTTTGGCAGTATATAATCTGTCTGGCGTCATAATATTCCTCATTCCTATCTGTGCTTTCCTTCGACGGTCAGTCAAATGACCATTCCAACACGCCTGCCTTCCTCCTTGCCCGCGGGAATAAACCGGTCATCCGCAGATCAAATAGTAACCAAAAATCATCTCAGTCTATCCTGTATTTTTTCAAAGATGGATCTCACGGATTTATCAGCCTCCGGATTCTCATGTTCAAAGATTGTCGGGCTGTTTATCTGCTCATCCCGTTTTTTATCCGTGTAATTTCTGTGAACTTCATCCTCCTGGCAGAGAATAGCCGCAGAAGTCCGCCCCAGCGTGATCTCCATTCTTCCGCCGATCACTTCATATTCCTTCGGCTCTGTTGTAAAGCCGTTTTCATCCGTCAGCATGACGCGCATCATCTTCGCCTCTTTCGGCACGCCGAGCGCCCACACTTCCAGCTTCCTTGTCACTTCGTGGTCATTGTTGTTGATGACTGTCAGTGTGCGGGAACTGTCGCTGAATCGTCCGAACGCGATCAGGTTAAATTCTCCTATGATCGGTTTCAGAGAGCCGGTCCGCAGTTCCGGGCGGGACTTATGGATCTTTATGATCTCCCGGTGGAACCGGATCAGGTCATGATCCTCCTGTCCCCAGGGATATGTCCTCCTGTTATCGGGATCTGTAAAGCCGCAAACCCCCGCTTCGTCCCCGTAATAAACTGTAGGTGCCCCGGTCCAGGTCATCTGGATCATGACGGCCTCTCTGAATACCGCCTTATTGATGTCCCTTCCCGCCATATCCGGGCTCATATAGTTTGTTCTGCCCACTTTATGATTCGTCCTTGTCAGGAAGCGGGAATGGTCATGATTGGACAACTCGTTCATCGCGACCATCCTCGCCGGTCCCATCAGCCTCGCCCCGTTGTACTTCATGGCTCCCCAGAAATTGTCCGCATGCCCCAGCATATCCATCCGGAAGTCATCGCTGTGTTTCTCCATGCCGGTGAGAAACCAGGTCACAGGCTCCATAAAAGCGTCATAGTTCATTACGCTGTCCCACTCTTTTCCATTCAGCCAGGGCTTCGGATTCCCATACTGCTCCGCAAGGATCAGTGCATCCGGATTGGCATTCTTCACCCTTTTGCGGAATTCCTGCCAGAAGCGGTGGTTCATCTCCGGCGACATGCCGAGATCCGCCGCCACATCCAGACGCCAGCCATCGGCATTATAAGGCGCGGAAACCCACTTTTCACCGACGCTCAGAATATATTCCATCAGCTCCTGTGAATTTTCGTAATAGAGTTTCGGCAGCGTATCATGCCCCCACCATCCATCATAGGTATTGTTATAGGGCCATTTACTCTGATCATGGAACAAAAACCAATTGCGGTACGGGCTGTCCTCGGAGACATAAGCGCCCTTTTCATAACTTTCCGCCTCTTCATAGATGCGTTCCTTATCCAGCCACTTGTTAAATGAGCCGCAATGGTTGAACACACCGTCTATGATAACCCG
This sequence comes from uncultured Lachnospiraceae bacterium, assembly GCA_910584915.1. Taxonomy (GTDB): domain Bacteria; phylum Bacillota; class Clostridia; order Lachnospirales; family Lachnospiraceae; genus 1XD8-76. The sequence continues at coordinate 104,322 of CAJUDM010000004.1, read as the reverse complement.
TATTCCCCGCCTGTGCGCCTCCTCAATAAACCGCGCAAAAAATTCATTGCTGGCTTCCAGGTTGCGCTTATCTGTGACGCGGTTGATATAGCGGGACGCAAACCTGTTTTCCTTCTTCCCGTCCTGAAGCAGTTCCCCCTCATCATAGACGATCTTTCCGATATGGGGATCAATATACTCATAGTCCTGTATATCATATTTATGGTTTGAGGGCGATACAAACAGCGGGTTAAAATAGATCGCCTCGATCCCCAGTTCCTCCAGGTAATCCAGCTTATCCATCACGCCCTGCAGGTCCCCGCCGTAGAATTCGCGGATGCCCATCTGAGCGGGATATTTGTCCCACTGCTCCTCCGGCACCCTTGAAGAGTAATCTCCGATATAGAAATACTCTTTATCCAGCACATCATTGCTCTTGTCCCCGTTATAAAAACGGTCGATCAGAATCTGGTACATGACCGCGCCCTTCGCCCACTCCGGCGTTTTGAAGCCGGGAATGATCGTAAAGTAATAATCCGGGTCAGCCTTTTTCACAGCTCCCCGCTGGTCAAAATAGATCGTCATCTTGCCGGACTGTATCTTAAAACAGTAGGAAATGCTCTCATCCTCCAGCTCCAGCACAAGTTCATAGTATTCAAACAGATCCGTCTCCTCTGTCTTTTCCATCAGATGGGACGTTCCCATCCACTCCAGAAAAACCCTGTCGATATTGTTTTTTTCCGCCCGGAAACGTACCGTCACCTCACTGTAAGGCGCCGGTTCCGCAGGATAGATATAGTTTTCCGTATTATCTGAGTACAGTGCCCGCTTATTGAAGACGGGGCGCATTGCCGAAACATAATACTGGGGGTTAAAAGATGACTGAAATCCAAAGCTCATAAATAATAGCACCCTTTCCTATATTCCTCATAACAGATCAACTTTCAGTTTTACTATATTATTTTATTATGTTTATCCTCCTCTTTCAAGTAAAACTTGCAGAGATATGAAAGAATCGTAACAGTGCGGAACATTTTAAACGTCAAGTAAAAAGGACAGCCTTTCGACTGTCCTTTTTAGAGAAGGTATTTCTTTCTTATGGGGTATAGCAAAAAACTATATAATGTATTGGGGGGTTACAAGTAGTATAATAGCATACCACCCCTCTGTCCACAAGGCTCAGATTCCACAAACTTCACAAATTTCGCTATTCAAATTTGTATATTTTGCACAAACAACCCTTCAAACTCCTGTCTGCTGATCTTTTCCTTCTCCAGCAGAAGCTCTGCGCAGCTGTGCAGCACCTGCTCGTGCTCTAAAATGATCTTCTTCGCCCTCTGATAACATTTATCGATGATCGCTTTTACTTCCCTGTCGATCTCTCCGGCTATATTTTCGCTGTGGCTCTTCGCGTGCGCAAGATCCCTGCCGATAAACACTTCATCATCGTCGTCATCATAGCAGACTACGCCGATATTTTCTGACATGCCATACCTCGTGACCATCATACGGGCTTCCTTTGTCGCCTTTCTGATATCGGAGGAAGCCCCCGTTGTGATATCATCAAAGATGATCTCCTCCGCGATGCGCCCGCCCAGCGATACCATGATCTCCTGCTCCATCCGCCCACGCGTCAGGAACATATCGTCCTTGTCAGGCAGAGGCATCGTATAGCCCGCCGCGCCCACACCGGTAGGGATAATGGAAACCGTATAGACCGGTCCCACCTCCGGAAGCACATGAAACAGAATAGCATGTCCCGCTTCATGGTACGCGGTAATCTTCTTTTCCTTATCAGAAATGATCTTGCTCTTTTTCTCCGAGCCGATGCCGACCTTGATAAACGCCTTATTGATATCATTCTGGCAGATATATTTTCGCTCCTCCTTCGCCGCAATGATCGCCGCTTCATTCAGAAGGTTTTCCAGATCCGCGCCGGTAAAACCCGCCGTCGTCTGTGCGATATGCTCCAGGTTCACATCATCCCCCAGGGGCTTATTCTTCGCATGGGTCAGCAGGATCTCCTTCCTGCCTCCCACATCAGGCCTCCCCACCACGATCTTTCTGTCAAACCTGCCCGGACGCATGATCGCAGGATCCAGAATATCCACACGGTTTGTCGCCGCGATCACGATAACTCCCTCGTTTACGCCAAAGCCATCCATCTCCACTAAAAGCTGATTTAATGTCTGCTCTCTCTCGTCATGTCCGCCGCCCATGCCCGTACCGCGCTGTCTTGCCACCGCATCGATCTCGTCAATGAATACAATGCAGGGCTCATGTTTTTTTGCCTCGCTGAACAGATCCCTCACACGGGACGCGCCCACGCCCACATACATCTCCACAAAATCCGAGCCGGAGATCGAAAAAAACGGCACGCCCGCCTCGCCGGCGATCGCCTTCGCCAGCAGTGTCTTGCCGGTTCCGGGAGGGCCCTCCAGCAGGACGCCCTTCGGGATCCTTGCCCCGACCTCTATAAATTTGCCTGGATTTTTCAGGAACTGAACGATCTCCTCCAGATCTTCCTTCTCCTCCTTCAATCCCGCAACACCCTCAAAAGTGACACTGTCATCCCCCAGAGACAGCCTGGCATGGCTCTTCCCGAAATTCGCCATCCGCCCGGCGCCGCCTCCGCCTCTGTTCATGATCGTGATCACCACCATAACTACGAGCATACTGATACCAAGCGGCAGTATCACTGTCGTCAGGATAGTCTCCCCCTGTGCCTTCTTGATCACAGGATATATCTCATATTTTTTCAGCAGTTCCTCAGCCTTCCCGATATCCGAGACCTGAACCGTCATAACGGCATTGTTCGACAGCTGAAGCCTCACTGATCCGGTGGGCGGCGTCTGGTCCGGCGTGATCTCCGCACCCTCCACATGTCCTGAAGCAAGCACATCCTCCATATTCTGAATCGTATAGTTCTGAGTCCTCTCCCTGAAAACGCCCGATACGAGCAGCAGGCCGAGCAGTATCATCAAAAGCAGCAGATACCCTGCCATTCCCTTATTTGGTTTATTATTCTGATCCAAGTTCCGTTACTCCTTTTTCTTTACCGGCAGATTTTCAGTCAAACTCCACCACGCCTATGTAAGGCAGATTTCTGTATCTCTGGTCATAATCCAGGCCATAGCCTACGACAAACTCGTCAGGGATCTGAAAGCAGGTATAATCCACATGCACATCCACCACTCTCCGCTCCGGTTTGTCGAGCAGGGTACAAAGCCTTACGCTCTTCGGTCCCCTGTCCTTTAACATCTCCAGCAGATAGCTCAATGTCCTTCCGGAATCCACGATATCCTCCACCACGACCACATCCTTGTCCTTTAAAGGCTCATCCAGATCCTTCACGATCTTCACCACACCGCTGGATTTTGTGGCGCTGCCATAGCTGGATACGGACATAAAATCAAGAGATACCGGTACCGTGATCCGCTTTGCCAGTTCACACATAAAAAACGCTCCGCCCTTCAGCACACAGATGAGATGCACCTGCTTTCCCTCATAATCTCTGCTGATCTGGTCACCGATCTCCTGGATCCGCCTGTCCACATCTTCTTCCGCCAGTAAAACCCTTACATGTTCCGCCATGTCTTCTCCTCCGTTACTCTTCCGCGCAGATCTTTATCTGCAGAATGGTTTTTGTCTGCTCAGTCACTTTATAATGAGAACTCATCCGTCCCCCCGGCGCCCACATCACATGCGCGCCATCCGCGAAGATCCAGATCCTGTCCCTGAGGGAGACAGGAATCTTCACCTCTATCATATAACGCCGGAAATCCTTACGGTTCAACTCCCGATCGATCGTCAGAAAGTCCCCGCTCACCGGATGCCTGATGGCAGACGATGTTTCTATTTTATCATAATCAAACCATTTCGTATACGTTTTTTGCGGAATACATTCCATGATTTCCGAAATTTTCCGGATCCCGAGGCGCTCTTTTACGGCCTTCTCATCCATAAGGCTTATCTGCTCCGCCTCAAATCCCGGCACCGCATCCCCGAACAAAAAACCTCCTCCTCCCGACAGGATCCCCGCTCTCAAAGCCTTCTCCTCCCCGCCGCCATCCTTCTCATCTTTCCGGAAGAATGCCAGTTCCCGATAGGATTTCCTGACCCGAACTCTTCCCGGCAGGCAGAGTGTTCCATTTCCCTGCTTCCGCGCCAGCTTCAGGATATCCTCCACATGTACCATGCCGATATCTCTCCGCCCCGGCGATATCTTCCCAAGCCCGTAAAGGATCAGCTGTTTCTGCAGAAAAATATCCTCCTTCAGCAGTATATTAATATCAAAAACGATATATCCTTTGTGTTCAGAGGAAATTCTTATATATGCTCCCTCCATCTGTCTCCGGATATAGCTTTCCGCCTCTCTCACGATCTCCGCCGTCTTCCCGATATGGGAGACAACGCCAGGGCAGATCTCATCTGCCAGCGGCAGGATCTGTCTGCGTACTCTGTTTCTGCTGTAAGCCTCCGACTCATTGGTTTTATCCTCACACCAGGATATACCCTTCTTCCTCAGGTAAGCCTCGATCTCCCCCTTAGAAAGGCATAACATCGGGCGGATGATATCATCCCGCTCCGGCAGGATACCGCGCAGCCCCGAAAGGCCGCAGCCTCGAAACAGCTGAAACAACACCGTCTCCGCCTGATCGTTCCCGTGGTGAGCGGTCGCGATCCTATAGCGAAGTACACTGCCCCCATCTTCTTCCCGCCAGCCCTCCAGATATTTCCGGAAATCCTGATATCTGAGAAGCCTCCCCGCCTCCTCCTCACTCAGCCCGGATCTCTCCGCATAAGCCGGCACATCCTCGCGAAACACACAGCAGGATACTCCCTCCCTCTCACAGAGGTCCCTCACATAAGAGGCATCCCCCTCCGCCTCCCGTCTGATCCCGTGGTGGACATGGACAGCCCGCAGCGCAAAGCCAAACTCCTCTCTCAATGCCAGAAGAATATAAAACAGGCAGACGGAGTCCGCTCCGCCGGAAAGCCCCAGAAGGATCCTGTCCCCCTCCCCGATCAATCTTTCTCTCTCAATATAAGCTTTTACTTTTTCCTCGATATTCATTCCTTAACTGTATCCGAAACACAATGAAAAAGCAAGACCCCTGCCGGTCTCTTTTCTATCTTGTCCGCTCCCAGAACCCGGTGACCAGCACTGTCATATCATCCCTGACTTCCCCTCTGCACTGCCTGAGTACATAGGCGAGGATATCATTGGCAAGTTCGCTCGGGTTCCTGCTCTGGAAGCGGCTTATGATCTCCGGCAGCGCCGCCTCCCCTATTCCCTGGTTCATGGCATCCACCACGCCGTCCGACAACAGGATGATATAATCCCCATCCTCCAGATATCTTGTCACGGATTCACTCTCCGGCTCCTCCACCAGCCCCAGTGGAAGGTTTCTGGACGAGATCTGTTCCACAAGATTGTCCCTCTTCAGATAAGATGGTGCCGCCCCGACCTTGCAGAAATGGCAGATGCCCTGATACAGATCCACATTGCAGCAGTCTATCGTAGAGGTATTCTGCCCGGCGCCGCCCGTCAATAATACGCCGTTGACTAACCGCATGGCGGACTCCACAGAAAATCCCGCCTCCAGGAAACGCTGCATCAGATCCACCACCATTGAACTGCCCTTTAAAGCCCGCTCTCCCGCTCCCATACCGTCCGAGAGCAGGATCGCCATATTTCCCTCCCCGTACTCAAAGTTCTCAAAGCAATCGCCGGAAACCGACTCCGACTGCTTGATCGCTTTCGCGCTCCCGGTCAATACATGGTAGGAAGGTTCCTCCTGAAACAGATAATTTCCCCACTCCTGGGACAGAAAAAAAGTACAATTGCGGTGGGGTACAAGGCGCATATCAAGTAACACCGACAGCATTCCCGACACATCCTCCGAGGAAATGCTCACCGGTTTCACCGTCCTCATCTGTATGCTGTACTGCCTGTGTCCGTCCTGCGCCCGTATGTAAAAAAGATCCCCGACAAGGATACCTTCCCCCCTCATCTCCCGCACAAGCTGGCGGTACTTTTTCTCACTGATCTTTTCCACGCTCTGCTCTTTGTTCGCTATATCGGAGAGCATGCGGGACATCTCCTGGAGCTGTCCTGCAAACACGGAACGCTGCTCCGCCAGCTGTCTCTCCCAGAGGATCACCTGCCGCTCTCCTTCTGTCGTAAAAGCCCTCTCCTCTTTCTCATCCTGTCCGAAATTCTGAAAGGAATCTGCCAGTTCCCGGAATGAATCCGCATATTCTAACAGTCTCTGCCTTTCGTAATCCTGTATCGTCGTTGTCTCCATGATCATCACTCCTTTTATTTCAGTTCCGCATTGATGCGGTGTGATGATTATAGACAGAACCACAGCACGATGTTTGTCAAAATCGCACCCGTAATCCGGGGTTTTTTCCGACAAAAACCGCACTGTAACTTCTTACAGCCCGGTCTCAACTTCTTGCTGAAATGAAAAGAGCCGCCTGTTTCCAGACAGCTCATTCTCCTTCCGTTTTAAAAACAATCTCATCCTCATACACAAGCCCCAGCTTTTCCTTCGCCATGTCCTCAATATATTTCTGAGTCTGTGTATATTTCTCATACTCCTTTATCTCTTCCGCCCTTGCCTCCTCCTGATCTATCTTCTCCTGAAGCTCCTGCTGCTTCGCCGCGTAGGCCGCCTGCTTTTCCCGCAGTTCAACCTTCCGGATATTTACAGCCAGGATCAGCATCAACAGCACGAGCGTTACAAGAATCATGGCAAATTTATTCTGTTTTCGTTTCTGGTACGCCGCTCTTCTCCGCGCCATCCTGCCAACCCTCCTTTCTGCCTCAGGTTTCCTCTTATCTCCCGCTAATGTTTACATAATAATATTTTAATCATTTTGCCAAGTACCGTCAACTTCTTTTTTAAAGTTCTGTATATACGCCTGCATTTTCTTCCACCAAGTTCCTTAAAGGCATACAGCTTTGACGCTGCCGCCCTTCTCGGCCTCTCCAGAACGCTTTCCGCCTTCTTTCCCGCCTTTCCTGCCGCCCTGAAAGCGCTTTCCTTTGTTTTATTGAGCAGTTTCGCGCTCACCTTCACAAAAAAAGCGCCCACGGAAACAGTATACAGAAAGATGCCCGTGCAGACACCAAGTATCGTATAAAAGCGCAGGCTTCCGTTATGGTATTCATAGAGCATCAGAAAGGCCTTCACGCCCGTCCAGAGCCAGTACACAAAATCCTCAAACGCCATGGCAAGCCTGTTATGCCCTACCACCCGCCTGAAAATACGCAGCAGGTCATAAGCAAAGGCTATCTCGATCCCAAAGTAAGCGGCATACAGAAACAATACAAACTCCGTAGTCACCAGTTCGCTCATAACAGCCTTCCTCTTTTTCCCTTACTGAAACAATCTGGAGAAAAAGGATTCCGTTTTTTCCCTGGCGCCGGATGTATCGGAGTAGGTCAGCGAATCCACGCTGCCATCCACATCCACTTCCCCCTTGTCCAGTGAAAGCCTGCTGACATGGAGTTCAGATCCCTTGATCATCAGCATGCCCTGTTCCGTCTCCAGCAGAACTTCATTGATATCGAAGGAGAGTACGTCATTCACTCCTGTGATCGTACAGGCCTTTCTGCCGGACAATACGATCTTATGCGACCGAAGCTGCGCCTTTCCGTAACTGCTCCCGTGAACGCCTCCACCGTTAAAACTGCTGTTTAAATCTTCCATCCCATTCCTCCCGTTTAACGTTCTCTATAAAATATATGAACGGGACGTCCATCTGATGCCAAAATCTTACGGATTTTCCGTACTCCTGTCCGGATCCTGGACGGACAGGATCAGACATACCGACCGTCCGCCGGGAAATCAGACTCCGGGACGAATCCGGTTGACAGTCCGCCTACAAATACCGGTACATTTCCTTCGCCTCCTCCTTGCGGACCACCTCAGAGACATCCAGCACTTCAACTTTTACCTCCTTAGAACCGAACTGAATGGTGATCGTATCTCCCACCTTCACTGCGGTCCCCGCCTTCGCCTGCTTCCCGTTGATCAACACTCTTCCCGCATCACAGGCTTCATTCGCCACCGTGCGCCTCTTGATCAGTCTCGACACCTTCAGATATTTATCCAATCTCATTTTTCACTTTAACCTCTTCTCTTCAAATACAGCCATCTCCATGCCCGCTGTCCGCTGCAGGGTTAATGGCTTTGCATGGTTTTTCTTGCCGGAAAGCGAGAAAGCCCGGACCGCAGCCCGGGCTTCCACCTCTATAGTCTTCTTCAGCAATTTACGCGTTCAGCATATCCTTCAACGCCTTGCCTGCTTTGAACTTAGGTGCTTTGGATGCAGCGATCTGCATTACTTTGCCGCTCTGAGGGTTACGTCCCTCTCTTGCTGCTCTCTCGGATACTTCAAAAGTACCGAAACCTACAAGCTGAACCTTTCCGCCCTTTTTCAGTTCATCAGCAACTACATCTGTGAAAGCCTTTAATGCCTTCTCAGCGTCTTTTTTAGAAATTTCAGCCTGATCAGCAATTGCTGCAACTAACTCCATTTTGTTCATGTTAGATCCTCCTATTATAACTCCTCATGAATTTCTGAACTTTTCCCGAAAAACCTATGTTCCCCGAAAAAAACAGTCTCTACATATTTATAGTGGTTTTTCCCCTGTTTGTCAAGGTTTTTATGGATTTTTTACTTTTAACAGCAAGAACCTGCCCATACAGAGCAGGTTCCCGCCGGAAAATAATGTTATGCTATCAGCTCTATGCTTTTTTGCTTTCCTTAATCTTGGCAAAAATTGCCTGCAGAAGAATAAAGAAACACAACAGGATAGCCGTAATGATATTCGCCCAGGAGCTTACCAGCTTGCCGTTGGTCTTCACCAGGGTCGAGATCGTACCGTTGATGAGCACGCCCACAAGAGAGCCGAGGACGTTGCCCACGCCGCCGGTCAGAAGCGTTCCGCCGATGACCGAGGAAGAAATTGCATCCATCTCAAGGCCGGCCGCCTGCGTCGTCGTACCGCACATCGTATTTAAGCAGTAGCAGATGCCGCCGATCGATGTCAGGAAACTGCTCAATGTGTAAGTCAACAGTTTTGTCTTTTTCACATTCAGTCCCATCAGTGTCGCAGACACCTGATTGCCGCCCACCGCATAGATGCTTCTGCCAAACTTTGTATATTTCAGCATCAGATAGACAAGAACCACGACGAGCAGCGCCACAACGACTGTGGGACGAATAAACGGAACCTGATAGATTCCCTTTTTGTTTTCATATCCCCCGAAAGGAATGCTGATCTTCGCATTGGAGATCGCCGTAAAAAGCTTATCCGAGACGATACTCACCTGATCTTTACAGATCACGGCAGTCATACCTCTGGCGAAGAACATGCCCGCCATCGTCACGATAAACGGCTGGATCTCCAGATACGCCACGCAGAATCCCTGCACAAGACCGAACACAACGCCGATGATCAAAACCATGATCATCAGAACCGGGCTCTTCATGCCCCAGGTCTCCATGCCAACCGCTAAGAACATACAGTCCATGGCGATCAGGGAGCCGACGGAGATATCGATGCCGCCAGTCAGCATCACGCAGGTCATGCCGGCCGCGACGGCGATCAGCCCCGCATTGTTGATCAGTACATTTAAAAATGTCTGAAAGTGGGTAAATCCCTTGTCCGCGTAGATGATGCAGCCGCCCAGGTACATGATAACGAACAACGCCACCGTGATGGCAAGCAGTATGTTATTTCCACTCAATTTTAATTTTTTCATGCCTGCACCGCCTCCTTTGCCGCTGCCTTTTTAGAGGACAGTTTTTTGAAATAATCCTTCACAGGCTGTGACTGGATCACGACGATCAGGATGACCACGATAGCCTTGAACACAGGCGCCTGCGCCGAAGAGACACCCAGGGCGTACAGTGTCGTCGTGATCGCCTGGATCGTGTAAGCCCCTATGATGGAACCTGCGAGGTTAAACTTTCCGCCGCCCAGGCTGTTGCCGCCGAGCGCCACCGCGAGGATCGCATCCAGCTCCATATTCAGGCCGATGTTGTTCGTGTCCGCGGAATAGATCCTGCAGGTCGCAACCAGGCCGGAGATACCCGCGCAGAGGCCGCAGATCACGTAGCACAGCAGAATGATCTTCGCGGAGTTGAAACCGGAGATCCTGGACGCCTTTTTGTTGATGCCGACGCTCTGAATATAAGTCCCCAACGCCGTCGTTTTCAATACGATCGAAGCGATCGCGACACAGACCGCCGCAATGATGATCGGCGTCGGAATGATGCCGCAGTATGCGCCGAAAAACTGGAAGGAAGGCACACGCACATAGACGATGTTGCTGTTGCAAAGGAGCAGTCCGATCGCCCTGCCCGCCGACCAGAGGATCAGTGTCGCCACCATCGGCTGAATATTCATATACGCCACCAGAAATCCGTTGAACAGGCCGCAGACGCACGCGATCGCGATGCCCGCAAGCATCCCTACCCAGAGGGGAACATTGTACTGGTCCACATTGGTCACACCGTATCCCGCCAGCAGCATACAGCACAGGCCGCCGGACAAACTCATCACGGAGCCCACCGAAATATCCGTACCTGCCGAGGCAGATACCACCAGAGTCATGCCGATCGCCAGGATCGCAACCTCGCTGCCGCGGTTTAGCACGTCGATCAGACGTCCGTATAAAATACCGTTGTTGATACTGATCGAGAAGAAACTGAGCGGCGCATTTCCGGTCGCGATATCGTAGACCACATTGATCATCATGACGAGTATCATACTGAAGATCGGCAGGAACAGCTTCATCTTTGTAATTTTTTTGATTTTATCCATTATTTAGCACCTCCCGCAATTGCCTTCATGACGCCTTCCTGAGACAACTCTTCGCCGCTGATCTCTCCGACCTTGGCGCCGTCCCTGAGAACTGCCATACGGTTACAGGTCCTGAGCATCTCCTCGATCTCGGAGGAGACAAAGATCACACTTGTTCCCTCTTCCGCCAGTTTGATCACTAACTTCTGAATCTCCGTCTTTGTCCCGATATCGATACCGCGGGTGGGCTCATCCAGAATCAGGAAATCCGGATTTGTCGCCAGCCATCTCGCCAGGATAACCTTCTGCTGATTGCCGCCGGAGAGCTGTTTGATCAGGGTCTCTCTGCTGGCCGTCTTGATCTGGAGCATCTCGATAAACTTATCCGCAATCTCGATCTGCTTTGCCATCGGAATCTTCTTGAAGATGCCTGATTTTGCCTGCATGGCGAGAATGATATTCTCCCGCACGGACAGATCGCCGATAATGCCCTCTGCCTTTCTGTCGTCCGGCAGAAGTCCCATGCCGAGGTTCATCGCATCGATCGGGTTTTTGATATTTACTTCCTCGCCCTTTACTTTCAATGTGCCGGTCTGGGCTCTGTCCGCGCCGTAGATAACGCGCGCAAGCTCCGTCCTGCCGCTTCCGAGAAGCCCGGTCAGGCCGATCACTTCCCCTTTATGTATATCCAGATTGAACGGTTTGATCGTTCCGGCGTGGCTTAATCCCTTCGCCTCGATCACCATCGGCTCTTTGGATTTATCGCCGCTTCCCTCCGGTTTGATGCTCGCCAGATCATCGAAATCCTTACCCATCATGGCCGCGACCAGTTTCACGCGGGGCAGCTCTTCAATACTGTATTCTCCTACGAGCGTACCGTTTCGAAGAACCGTAATGCCGTCGCATACCTCGTAAACCTGCTCCAGGAAATGGGTCACAAAGACGATCCCTACTCCCTGCTCGCGAAGCCTTCTCATCATACCGAAGAGCTTCTCCACCTCGTTGTCATCCAGCGAGGATGTGGGCTCATCCAGGATCAGCACCTTACAGTCCATATCCACCGCACGGGCGATCGCTATCATCTGCTGCAGAGCCAGTGAATACTCCTCCAGATTCTGGGTCACATCGACGTCCAGATCCAGGTCTTTCATCAGCTTTGCAGCCATCTCGTTCATTTTCTTTCTGTTTACCGTGCCGATCTTCGTCATCGGCTCCCTGCCGATAAAGAGATTCTCCGCCACGGAGAGGTTCGGACAAAGGTTTACTTCCTGATACACCGTAGAAATACCTTTTTTCTGGGCGTCCATCGTATCCTTATTTACGATCGGACCATCGATACCGTCCAGGTAGATCTCTCCCGCCTCAAATTTGTTAACCCCGGTAAGGCACTTGATCAGTGTGGACTTTCCGGCTCCATTTTCCCCCATGAGTGCACGGATCTCACCTTTTTTCAAGTTGAAATCCACATTTTCCAACGCTTTTACACCGGGGAATGTCATACAGATTCCTTTCATACTCAAAACAACATTATTTTCCATGTAGACGTTCTCCCTCCAGAGTTTTCTTCCCAGGTAATGCCTGACTGCCGTCTTTTTCCCACAGCAGCCATGATTTTCCGTCAAAATACGTAAAAGGGGGAAACCCCAGTCTCCCCGGGATCTCTCCCCTTTTACGATATCTTCTTTTTGATCGTTTCTCTAATTCATGGATCATTTATCCTTCCGAGCCGGAAACTTTCTCCGGTTCGGAAAGTTCTCCCATATCTTAGTAAGCGCGGCCGTCCAGAACTTCCTGGCTCATGGTTGTCGCGTACTGGCTCTCAATGCCAGGTGCTACGAAAGCAGAATCTTCAACCAGCGTCCACTTGTCAACTTCTTCGCCGGCTTCCAGTTTCTTGATAACTTGCTCAGCGAAACCTGCCTGCAGAGGGTTGCACTCTACGTTACATGTGATCTTGCCGTCCAGTGTGTACTGAAGTCCGTCGTGCGTAGCGTCGAAGGAGATGATCTGTACATCGCCGTCAACACCGTATGTAATACCTGCCGCATCCATTGCGTCCATTGCGCCGTATGCTTCGTTATCGTTCTGGCATACCACTACGTTGAAGTTACCTGCGCCGTAAGTCTTGATGAAGGATTCCATAACTTCCTGACCGCCTGCCTGTGTGAAGTCACCGGACTGGGAATCAAGAACTGTCCAGTTGGAGTTTTTCGCTACGATATTATTGAAACCTTCCGTACGTCCAAGTGTTGCGGATGCGCCAACAGAACCTTCGATAACGAGGATGTTTGCGTCTGCGCCGTCCAGGTACTCAGTAAGCCAGTTACCGGCTGCCTCACCCTCAGCGATCATGTCGCAGCCGAGAGCTGTTGTATACAGAGACTCATCAGCGTCAACCGCACGGTCAACGATCAGTACAGGGATACCTGCATCCTGTGCTTCCTGAAGAACGGTGTCCCAACCTGCGGACTGGATCGGAGCGATGCAGATGTAGTCAAGTTCCTGCTCGATAAAGCCGCGGACTGTCTCGATCTGAACTGCGTGGTCATTGTCGCAGTCTACGAAGGACAGCTCATAACCGTTCTCTGCGCTGAAAGTATCCTGATAGTTCTTTGTGTTAGCTGCACGCCAGTCAGACTCGTGACCAACCTGTGCAAAACCTACTGTAACAACTTCGCCGTCTGCTGCCGGAGCTGCATCTTCTGCGGGTTCTTCCTCCTCTGCAGAAGCATCCTCTGCCGGAGCTGCATCCTCTGCAGGTGCTTCTTCTGTAGCTGCCGCCGGCTCCTCTGCCGCTGAGCTGCCGCATGCAACCAGGCTGGAAACCGTCATTGCCGCAACTAATAATAACGCAATTTTTTTCTTCATTTTTTTTCCTCCCTAATGAATTTTATTTTTTTGCGCCGGAACAGTTTTTCTGTTTCCGTAATCCTACTGTAACCGATTTATTTTTTCCGTGCAACCTGTTTTTGTGCATTTTATCCGATTTCGCTCTTATAAACAATACAAATTTTTGTCTATTGTGACGTTTTTTGATACAAATTTTGTAAGTCAAGTCGAAATTTTTAAGATTTGGTGAGATTTTTTAAGATTTTTAAATGATTTCGGGATTTTTTTCCGTGATCCCCCTCAGTAAAATATATGCCAAATTGCCCAAAATAAGAAATATATCCGGAAAAACATGAAAATTTTTGAATTGAACTCTGAAAAAAAGAAATTTTTCACTCAGCGGCGTCCTGCAAAAATGATATTTTCCTTATCTTTCATATAAATGATGCTCCGCTCCTGTTGATAGTTTACGGCGGATATGCTATTTTATGGGTATGCCTTCGGGCTAATTTGTTCTCCGCTGCCCCCGGATCTGTCAGTACCCTGCAGTAAGCCGGCGGAACATGAAATTTACAGCGCGGCATTCGCCAATGTGTTCACGCCGGCCCTGACCGGCATCAGGGCACGACACCCGGCTCATCTGATTGCGCGCGGAAATGAAAAGGAGCCCTCCATGTCAGCCAAATATATCCGGCTCGCCGGCCTGCTTCAAAATCTTATAGAGGAAAACGCAGGGGACATCTTCCGCCTTCCGACAGAAGCCGCCCTATGCCGGAAATACGGCGTCAGCCGGCAGACCGTCAGAAAAGCCCTCTCTGTCCTGGAATCGCAGCATCTGATAGAAAAGCGCCAGGGCAGCGGCTCCTATACCACAGGACTGTTCGGCGGAACAGGGAAAAACTCCGTGGCGATCCTTGTCTGCTCCGACACAGAATATATCTATCCCGGGCTTCTCACGGATATACGGAATACGCTTCAGGACAGCGGATTTTCCTGCACCATACATGTGACGGAAAACCGGATCTGCAGAGAGCGGGAAATTTTACAGCATCTCCTGAAAGAGCCCGTCCGCGGCATCTTAAGCGAGGGATGCCGGACCGACATTCCCACGCCCAATCATGACCTGTATGAACTGCTCTCTGAAAGCGGCATCCCTGTCCTGTTTTTTCACGGAAACTACAGCAATCTGCCAGACTTTCCCTCCATTAAGGACGATAATTACGGAGGGGGCTATTATCTCGGAAAATACCTTGCCTCCCTCGGCCATAAAAACACAGCCGGTATCTTCCGGTCAGACGATATACAGGGCGCCGAGCGTTATTTCGGCTTTCTGTCAGCCCTGCGGGACGAAGGCCTTCCTTTCTGTGAGGAATCTGTCTGTCACTTTGATACTGACAGGCTGACGGCGCTGCAGGAAAAACAGGATACCGGTTTTTTGTCCGAATTCATCTCGAAGCAATTGAAAGAGGCGACCGCCGTTGTCTGCCACAACGATGAGATTGCCTACTGGCTTATAAAAGAACTGGCTTACAAAGGCCTGCGGGTGCCCGAAGATATCAGTGTTGTCTGCTTTGACAACTCCTATCTCAGCGAATTGTCCCAGGTGCAGATCACGTCTCTCTCCCACAAAAACCATGAGATGGGAAACTCTGCCGCGGAGGGCATCCTGAAACTGATGAAAGGCTCTCCTTTCCCCTCCCGGACGCTGCCCTGGCATCTCTCCGCAAAAAGGAGCTCCGCGCCCGCTCCATAGCCGCGGCCGAGTCTATTTTCCGCTCCTGTATTCCCTCGGCGTACAGCCCACTGTCTTCTTGAAGACAAAGCTGAAATAGTGGGGATCCTTATATCCCACCTCCGCCGCGATCTCCCCGGAGTGCTTTTCAGTCTGCCTGAGCAGTTTTTTTGCCTTTTCCATGCGCTTTTTCGTCACATACTCGATAAATGTTATCTTCATTTCCTGGCTGAAGATACTGCTGAAATAATTCCCGCTGACACCGATCGCCCCCGCCACGCTGTTTAAAGAGAGCGCCTCATCGCTGAAATTCTCCTCAATGTACTCCAGCCCCTTATTCAATACCCTTTTGCCCTGGTTTTCATTCTCCCTGTCCCGGAGTCTCAGCGCCCGCTCTAAAAGTTCCTGCATATAGGTGTAAAGGTCCCCGCTGTTCACGGATACATCATGCACTTTCTCGTTATCGTCCTCCGTCAGGACATCCTGCTGGCTTATGCCCAGCATTTCCATATAGTTCACGATCGTAAAGCGCACGTTCAGGAGCAGATAATCCCGAAACAGCCTGGAATCCAGCGCATCTTTTACCCCGGCAAGATATCCTTTTACAAAGTCTTCCGTCTCCTCCTGCGTTCCCTCTCTCAAAAACCCCTGAATGATCTCGGGATTCACCTTTGCGCTGTCCACGGACTCAAAACTCTTCGTATCCTTGCCCGGCAAAAACTCCACCGCGTCCTTCTCTGTCAGGATATGGCGTCCGGGATCAAAGAAACGATGCGCAAGGATGTGGTTTACTTTTGTATAACATTCCGGAAGCAGGGAAAGCCTCTCAACCGCTTCCCCGACCGCCACATACCACTCCGTGGAAAATTCCTCCTCCAGGCAGATCTTTTCTATATTATTGACGCAGCGTTCTTCCAGCTCCTCCATCCTGTCCGCCTCGCCCTGTATCAGAACACCGTACAAACTGATATTCCAACGGAATACAAGAAATTCCGGAAACCGCATAAAATACCGGAACAGAGCCTCCCGCACCCTGTCAAATCCCTCCGGCTCCCGCATTGTAAACTCAGGAGCCCGCCGTTTTACCTGCAGCGTCAGAAGCACCAGATTGTAGCAGGGTCCCCCAAGTTCCAACGGGATTTTTGCAGCCTCCTCATAAATCTGCTGCACGGATAAAACCCCCCCGAACACCTTCTCCAGAAAATTTCTGCGGGAATAATCTTCATACTCTTTCATCTCATTCTGGAATGTCTCCAGATAATTCTTCTGCTCTTTTTCCGTCTCGATCTTTTCCCTGAGTTCTAAAAGGACTTTGCGGAGCGCACTTCTCGTGATCGGTTTTAACAGATACTGTTCCACACCCACGCGGATCGCCCGCTGCGCATACTCAAACTCATCATAGCCGCTGATGATGATGATCTTGATATCCGGTATCTCCTGCGTCACGATCTGGCTGAGCGCCAGCCCATCCATAAACGGCATTTTGATATCCGTGATCAGCACATCCGGCCGGATCTTTCTGATCATCGGCAGCGCCATCTCTCCATCACTTGCCTCCCCCGTAAACTCATAGCCATATTCCCGCCAGGGAATATTGTTTTTCAATCCCTCCCTGACGATACTCTCATCTTCCACCAAAAATACTTTCAGCATTTATCTGTCCTCTCTCCCGATCCGCTGACGCTGCGGCGCAGATACTCTCTCCCGCCGGAATCATTCCTTCCGCCGTCCATTCACGCCGTCGTCAATATGTCCTTCCTTCCAGAAACTCCGCCACGTTGTCCTTCGTAAAAATATTCTCCTCCACGATATAGCTCTTCTCCACCGTCTCCCCGTTCTCCAGCTTTCGGATGATCTCGTCGATGTAAGCGCCCTGCACCGGGTTGCACTCGATATCCACATTGATCCGCCCGGCGTCCACCATCTCCAGCGCATCGTAGATAGCGTCAAAAGAGATCACCGCCACCTCTCCGTCCTCGCCAAAGCTGACGCCCGCCTCCTGCATCGCCGCTATGGCCCCCATCGTCATATCATCGTTCTGAGATACCAGCACATCGATATTCGGATACCGGCGCAGCATTTTTTCCATCACTTCTTTCCCCTTTGCCGCTGTGAAATCCCCCGTAGCAGATTCCAGGATATGCCAGTTTTTGTGAAAGTCCGCGATCTTCCTGAACCCTTCTGTTCTGCCGATCTCCGCCGTGGAGCCTATCGTCCCCTGCAGCACCACAATATTGATATCCTCGGACTGCATCTCCCTCTCCCGCAGGTACCGCTCCAGCCATCTTCCGGCCTTCTCCCCCTCTTTTCTGGCGTCCGTCCCGATCCATGTAGTGTAGAGCGAATCATCCTCCACATTCACCATGCGGTCTATGACGATCACTGGTATCCCTGCGTCCTTCGCCTCCTGCAGCACAGTATCCCACCCACTCTCGATCACGGGGGCAAACACGATATAATCCACCCGCTGGGAGATAAAGCTGCGGAGCGCCTTAATCTGATTCTCCTGCATCTGTCTCGCATTATTAAAGATCAGAAAATAGCCCGCGTCCTTTGTCAGCGCCTCCTGCACCGAAAGGGTATGCGCCGTCCTCCATCCCGATTCGCTGCCGAGCTGGGAAAATCCCACCACGATCAGATCCTCCGTCTCCGCGTCAAAGGGCGCCTGCTCCACTTCGATCTCCCGAAAGATGCCATGCCCGACAAAGATGAGAGGCATCACGCACAGCAGTAAAATGCAGGCTCCCACATGTCTGAAAAATACCTCCTCCAATCTTTCCAATAACCTCTTCATGTTCCTTCCTCTTTTTTATCTGTCTCCGCCCCTTCAGACGGCATCTCTCCCTCGGATTTTTCAAACAGCTTTACCGCCGGTATGACAATGCTTACCCTGGTTCCACCGCCTTTTTCCGATTCTATCGTCATCCCGTATTCCATACCGAAATTCATTCGGATCCGCTCGTTCACATTGGCAAGCCCGAACCCCCGCTCGGTCTCCTTACAGGGCCTGCTGATCTCCGCCTGCAGTCGTTTCAGTTCCTTCTCGCCCATGCCGACCCCGTTGTCCTCAACGCACAAAAGGATCCGGTCTCTCTCTCCCGCCTCACCATACTGCATCTTTCCGGTGATCTGTATCTTTCCCTTCGCCCTCTTATATTTGATGCCGTGGTACAAAGAATTCTCCACAAGGGGCTGCAGCGTCAGTTTCAATATTTTATACTGGTAAAGTTCGGGATCTATTCTGATCTCATAATCCAGGATATCACGGTAACGCACCTGCTGGATCTCCAGATAGCCTCTGATATGCTCTTTTTCCTCCCTGATTGAAATATACTCCTTTCCCTTGCTCAATACCAGCCTGAAAAACTCTGACAGCGCCACGACCATATCTACCGCTTTATCCGGATCATCCCCCTCTATCAGCCAGACGATCGTATCAAGCGTATTATACAGAAAATGAGGATTGATCTGCTCCTGCAGAAGCCTCAGTTCCGCATGCCGCATCTTCCGCTCGTCTTCCTTGATCTGATTCACCATGACCTCCAGATTCTCAGACATGTCGTTTACACTGTCCGAGAGAACCTCCAGCTCGTCTTTCGTCTGCATCTTTGCCCGGTCTGAAAAATTTCCCTCCGCGATCCTGCTTGTGATCCGGCACAGTTCCTGGATCGGCTTTGTTATGCTGTTCAAGATCGCGCTGGTGATCAGGATCACCGAGACAACAATGCACCCACCCACCAGGATACTGATCAGGATGACATGCTCCACCTCCGTATTCAGCTGGATCTTCAGCTGTTCTATACTCCTGGTCTGATAATAAATATAGTGCTGTATATCATCCTGGATCAGTTCGGTCAAAATATAAATATCATTGTACAGCATATCAATATTTTTTTCATACTGGCCTTCCGCCTCCTGATTCCGCTTGATATCGTCCACCCTGTCCTCCAGTGTCTCCGCATTCCTCAAAAGGCTCTGAAGCCACACCCGGCTGTCTCTGTCCGTTGTCGTCGCAAGCAGGCTGCTGCTCGCTGTCCTGAGTTCCTCTATCAGCCTGTAGGGATCCTTCAGCGTGCCGTCCTCCTCGATCGTATCGAATGTCACATTGCTGACCACCAGCTTATACAGGCTCTCGTCCATCTCCTCCTTAAAATTCATATTGTAATTGTTCGCGACCGTCATGCTACTCACGATCTGGTCATAGGCGCGGCTGTAGTTTAAGAGGGACATGATCAGATAGATCGTTATATAGAGGATCGGTACCATCGCCACAAGTACAAGTACGATCAGCTTATTTTTCAGGGGATATTTTATCTTTTCGGCTGTCATGACATCTCCCTTACCACTACTGTATATTTTCATTCAATATCTCTTACAGGCAGTAAGAGACCATCCGTCTGTTTTTTATCAGCTTTTCAACAGACCCATATCCTCTCCCATTTTATCAAGCGCCCTGCCCGAATGCAACAATGAGATTTTGACAAATCCGCTTTACTGTGCTAAACTGTGAAAGATTTGTATAAAAATGCAAAAAATCAGAAAGTTTATGAAACAAGGAGGAGTTTATTATGTTGACACAAAGCTGTATTATTCTAGCTATCGTGATCTATCTGTGCGGTATGCTGTACATAGGCATTTCTTTTTCCAAAAAGAATTCCAATACAGACGATTTCTATCTTGGCGGAAGGACTCTCGGTCCCTTCGTCACCGCCATGAGCGCGGAGGCTTCCGATATGAGCAGTTATCTGTTGATGGGGCTGCCCGGGCTTGCCTATCTGTCCGGCCTCGCCGATGTGGGCTGGACTGTGATCGGCCTGGCAGCCGGCACTTACTTAAACTGGCTCATCGTCTCCAAAAAGATCCGCCGGTATTCCCATGCCGTGGGAGCAATCACCATCCCCGATTTTTTCGCGAAGCGCTACGGCGATCAGAAAAATATCCTGACCGCTATCGCTGCCGTGATCATCATCATTTTCTTTATCCCCTATACGGCATCAGGCTTTTCCGCCTGCGGTAAACTCTTCAGCACGCTCTTCGGCATGAACTACATGGTCGCAATGATCATCTCTGCCGTGATCATCGTGACCTACTGCGCTTTTGGCGGCTTTCTGGCAGTCAGCACAACGGACCTTATCCAGAGTATCATCATGACCATAGCTCTGTTCATCGTTATCGGATTCGGCGTAGTACAGGCGGGCGGCAGCGCCGCCGTGATCGAAAACGCAAAAGCCCTGCCGGGATATCTGAGTTTCACACAGACCTATCTGGCGGATACGAACAGTTCTTCTCCGTACACGCCGCTTATGATGGTATCCATGCTCGCCTGGGGGTTGGGCTATTTCGGCATGCCGCATATCCTGCTGCGTTTCATGGCGATCGAGGATGAGGAAAAGCTGTCGTTATCCAGAAGAGTGGCTTCCGTGTGGGTGGTCATCTCCATGGCGGTCGCTGTACTGATCGGCGTTATCGGTTACGGCATGGTGCAGGCGGGTGTCATACCTGCTCTCGACGACTCCGAGACGATCATCATCCAGATTGCCGGATATCTGAGCAGTTTTGGCGTCTTCCCCGCGCTGATCGCAGGCGTTATCATGGCAGGCATCCTTGCCGCCACGATGTCCACTGCGGACTCTCAGCTTCTGACCGCGGCTTCCGGCATCTCCCAGAACATCATGCAGGATTTCTTCGGCATCAGATTGAAAGAAAAAACAGCGATGACGATCGCGAGGATCACTGTCATCGCCATCGCCGTGATCAGTATCTTCCTGGCAAAGGATCCAAACAGCTCCGTATTCCGGATCGTATCCTTCGCATGGGCAGGCTTCGGCGCGACCTTCGGCCCTGTCGTCCTTCTCGCCCTGTTCTGGAGGCGTTCCAACAAATGGGGCGCTCTGGCGGGCATGGTTTCCGGCGGCGTCATGATCTTTGTCTGGAAGTTCGGTATCGCGAAGCTGGGCGGCACTTTCAATATCTATGAACTGCTGCCCGCCTTTGTCATCGCCTGCATCTTTAATGTGGTTGTCAGCCTGCTGACGCCGGCTCCCGGGGAGGAGATCACAAAAGTGTTTGATCAGGTGAGCAGAAAGTAAAATACCACACAGATAAAACAGGGCTCTTTCAAGCCCTGTTTTTCTGTTTCGCCTGCCCGGCATCTCTATTCACTGCCCCTCATACGGCACCAGCATACCGTGCAGCACATATCTCGCATCCTGGAAAGAATACTCACAGGTGGACAACATCACAAACCTTCCGGCAGGATCGATCTCAACATCCGCGCTGAAATCAGACTCCGCAAGGGCAGCCTGCAGATAATCATCAAATTCCCGGCAGGGTCCCCGAAAGACCGTATAGGCATCGGATGTGGCAGCCGTCGTGTAGCCGCTGAACAGAAGTACCTGATAATCCTGTCCGGGCGTCAACAGCCAGAACATCGGGTGTTCCTCATAATACGCCTGATCGCTCCAGTTTCTCAGCGTGGCAAACATGGAACCGTTTTTCATATGATGGCCATAAATAAGCGTATTGGAATCCGCAAAGCCGGGCGCATTGAGCGCTTCCACAAAAATAGATCCCGAACGGCTCACCGCTTTATCATATGTATGGCCCAGATAAAAATCATTATCTTCTCCCTGCACTACCGGATAATTAATGTCTGTCCCCTCGCAGAAGATCCATGCCGCGATATCTTCATTTACACTCTGCAGCGCCGCAAAATCCACGCTGATCGGTATGGCATCCTCCTCCCCGGGTCCGCCATCTTTATTCTCTTCCCTTGTGTACACTGCCGCAGATTCCTCATACAATGCGTCTGCCGAATGGTATTCATACACGATGCGCAGGGCAGCCACCGATGAAATGACAAAAGTGATGCCGAAAACCGCCATCAGGATCCTTCTGACTTTTCCGTCCATCTGTTACAGTCTCTTTAACAGAATTTCTCTCTGCTCTTCAAATCCCGGTTTTCCAAGCAGCGCAAACATATTCTTCTTATAGCTTTCCACGCCCGGCTGATTGAAAGGGTTCACTCCCAGCATATAGCCGGATACACCGCAGGCAAACTCAAAGAAGTAGAAGAGCTGTCCCAGATAAAATTCGTTCACTTCCGGAACCTTCACCATAAGGTTCGGCACCTGGCCGTCTGTGTGGGCAAGGATCGTTCCGTTCATTGCGGATTTATTCACAAAGTCCACTGTCTGTCCCGCCAGATAGTTGAGGCCGTCCAGATCCACGGGCTCCTCACCGATCGTCAGCGTCTCCCTGCTTGTCTCCACATTGATGACCGTCTCAAACATGATCCTTGCGCCGTCCTGGATAAACTGTCCCATGGAGTGCAGATCTGTGGTCAGATCCACGCTCGCAGGAAGAATGCCTCTCTGATCCTTACCTTCGGACTCGCCGTAAAGCTGCTTCCACCACTCGGATACATAGTGCACGGAAGGTTCATAGTTTGCCAGAATCTCAACCTGTTTTCCTTTTCTCAGCAGGATATTGCGGATCCCCGCATACTGCAGGGCATCATTCTCCTCAAAGGCATTGTTGAGTGCCGCCTCTCTGCCGCTCGCCGCGCCCTCCATCAGTTTATCGATATCCGCGCCGGAAACCGCGATCGGAAGCAATCCTACCGCCGTCAGCACAGAAAAACGTCCCCCCACATCGTCAGGCACCACAAAAGTCTCATAGCCCTCCTCAGTCGCCAGTTTCTTCAAGGCTCCTCTCGCCCTGTCAGTTGTCGCGTAGATCCTCTTTGCGGCTCCCTCCTTCCCGTATTTCTTCTCACACATTTCTTTAAAGATGCGGAACGCGATCGCCGGTTCTGTCGTTGTGCCGGATTTGGAGATGATATTGATGGAGAAATCCCTCTCCCCGATCACATCCATCAGATCTTTCAGATACGTTGAACTGATAGAGTTTCCGCAGAAGTAGATCTCCGGTGTCTTTCTGACAGACTTGTCCACAATATTATAGAAACTGTGGCGCAAAAATTCGATCGCGGCCCGCGCTCCTAGATAGGAACCGCCTATACCGATCACCAGAAGCACTTCCGAATCACTCTGGATCTTTTCCGCCGCCTTTTTGATCCTGGAAAACTCTTCCTTATCATAATTTACAGGAAGGTCTATCCATCCTAAAAAATCATTTCCCGCCCCTGTTCTGCTGACCAGAACTTCTTTTGCATCCAACACGGGCTTTTTGATATTTTCTACTTCATGCTCCGCGATAAAGGGTGCTGCTTTGGAATAGTCAAATGTCACTTTGCTCATTTTTTTGCTCCTTTGCTCAAAATTTATGCCGGTACGCCTCAAAAAGTCGGACATCCGCCGGTTTTATCAGTTTTAGTTTAACAAAGAACCGCCCTTCTTTCAATAGAATTTCCATAATTCCATCAAAAGTCCTTCCAGTTCCTCCATCTCCTCCGGCGCGAGTTTTTTTTCATCCCCCTTTCTCTTGTGGGCGGCAAAATCTGCAATTTCCGCCTGCTTCTGCTCTGCGTTTTCTGGAACTGCCGCCAACGCTTCCTTCCCTCTTCCGGCACTTTTCCCTTCCGCCGCCGCCTCCAGTTCATCAAGCCTCTCCTGCTCTTTTTTCGACTGGGGGATCCGCACACTGATATTGTTTTCCAGATAATCGATCAGGTTTGTCTTCAGCACTTCCCTCTTTCCCCTGATATCCACAGCCGCGGAAATTGAAAAGTGAGCATAGAGCATCACAAAGGCAATTATGTAAAAGGCAAGGATATCCCCGAACGTCTCCTCCTCGATGATCGCCCTGCAGGCCCCGGCTCCCGCCAGAAAGATGTCAAGCAGAAGGAGTTGTCCGCCCAGGTGCTGTAGGCTTCTTACCGGAAACGGCCCGAGCCGGATGCTTTGTATGAACTTGTCCACAAAGACCGGTATGTTCGCCACCTTCTCATGAAGTTCATACCGGTTTGTGAACTTTAATTTGCATACCTTCAGCATTTTATTCTCTGTAGATGACATATTATATGTCTCTTTTATCATATTTTGGTAAAGAAAACCTATCATGATCTGGCATAGCAGACTGAAAATAAACAATACTAATATTGCGCTGACAAGTATTTTATGTTCTGTAAAAAAAATTTCCATTTTACGAACTCCTCTCTCCTGTTTTAGTAACTTTCAGTATAATCCGGAAAAAGCCTTTCGTTCAACAAGAGAATCTCGTCAGATTTTTACAAAATATACCCTGTTTTTCCTTCTTTCTCTGGAAACTGTCCTTTTTTTCTGCTATAATTCTTTTTTAATAAAGGAGTTTGTCGATTAAAAACGGACATACCAAACACAGAAGGGAGAGAGGAATATGCATTACACACCATCAGGAGTCTGTTCTAAAGGAATCGATTTTGAGTTAGAGGACGGCATCGTAAAGAATGTCCGGTTTACAGGCGGCTGCAGCGGAAATACCCAGGGCGTGGCGGCTCTGATCCAGGGAATGCCCGCGGAGGAAGCCATCAGACGGCTCAAAGGGCTCAAATGCGGCTACAAACCCACTTCCTGTCCGGACCAGTTGGCAAAAGCATTGGAAGCAGCACTTGTCAGTCAGTAGTCAGTAAATGCGGAGGTCGTTTTCATGTCAAAAAAAATCATCTTAACAGGCGGCGGGACCGCCGGCCATGTCACACCGAATATCGCGCTG
This sequence comes from uncultured Lachnospiraceae bacterium, assembly GCA_910584915.1. Classification (GTDB taxonomy): domain Bacteria; phylum Bacillota; class Clostridia; order Lachnospirales; family Lachnospiraceae; genus 1XD8-76. The sequence continues at coordinate 79,300 of CAJUDM010000004.1, read as the reverse complement.
ATCCCGCATCTCAGGGAGGCAGGCTATGAGATCTCTTATATCGGTTCTTATGACGGGATCGAGAAAAGGCTGATCTCCGATTTCCCGGATATTCCTTATTACGGTATCGCCACCGGAAAGTTCAGAAGGTACATGGATATCAAAAATCTGACTGATCCGTTCCGCGTGATAAAAGGCTATGCGGAGGCAAAAAAAATCCTCCAAAAGGAAAAGCCGGATGTGCTTTTCTCCAAAGGAGGCTTTGTCAGTGTCCCTGTTGTCAGAGCCGCGGCATCTCTGCACATCCCCTGTATCATACATGAATCCGATATGACACCCGGGCTTGCCAATAAACTCTGCATTCCCGTCGCCGAAAAAGTCTGCTGTAACTTTCCGGAAACCTTAAAGATGCTGCCGGAAAAAAAGGCTGTACTGACCGGTTCCCCGATCCGTGAAGAGCTCTCGAGCGGCAACAGGGTCGCCGCGCTCGAACTCTGCAGGTTTACAGCATCCAAACCGGTCGTTATGGTAATCGGAGGTTCTCTCGGTGCCGCCAGCGTCAACAAGGTCGTCAGGGAATCCTTAGACGGATTGTTACAGGATTTTCAGGTGGTCCATATCTGTGGTAAAGACAAGGTGGATAACCTGCTGTTAGATGTAAGCGGCTACAGACAGTTCGAATATCTGAAAGCAGAACTGAAAGATATGTTCGCCATGGCGGATGTCATCATTTCCCGGGCGGGCGCCAACGCGATCTGCGAACTCCTCGCCCTGAAAAAACCGAATCTGCTGATCCCGCTGCCCGCCGGCTCCAGCAGGGGCGACCAGCTCCTGAATGCGGCATCCTTTGAATCCCAGGGCTACAGCATGGTGATACAGGAGGAGGACCTGACGCCGCAGCTTTTAGTCGAAAAAGTACTGGAACTGTACTGTACACGGCAGATCTATATCGATGCGATGAACAGTTCCATGCAGATGAGTTCTATCAAGTCCATTATGGAACTGATACAGGGAGTGTAAAAAAGGAATCTCCGGCAATGATCCGGCCGGAGATTCCTTTTTATATTTTCAATATTGTTCTATTATTTTATAATTCCTTTTATGTCCCGCACCTATAATATAACCTTATTTTATACCGTCATCTCTGCTCCCGGATATTTTCCACTGTCAGGGATGCGGATTCCAGGAGAATATCAGCTTTCAGGGATAAATCCACAGGGCAGGTTATTCTTTTTCTGTTATCGTCGCGGAAAGATGCCTCTATTTTAAAACACAGGGTGATTCCTCCATCCGCCTCGAAGGTTCTCTCCGGAGCAAGGTTTATTGCTTCATATGTCAGATTTTCTTTTTGTTCCGCCTGAAGTTCCAGCTTTACAGGTTCTCCGAACGGCTCCTCCATCAGATAGATCTGAACAGTCCCCGCCGTTTCATCGAACTCCGCCTTCAGCCTGTGCAGTATCTGGCTTTCATAATCATCCACCGAAAGCAGGGCGGCAGACCAGCTTTCTTTTGTGGATATCACCCACAATTCTCCCGGCTGCTGCTCGGGCTTCTCCTTCTCTTCTTCCGGCATCACGATATCATTCCCGGAAACCGATGAAGGCACCGTCTCCTCCTCCGGATTATCGCCGGAGATAGTTACCTGCGTTTTGTCTTCCGTTTCCCCCGCCGATGGATCAGCCGTATCTGATGAGTCCGCAGCTTTGCCCGCCGGCTTCGCGTTTATTGTTTCCGGGACATTCCCATTGTCCTCCGCTGTTCTCTGTTTCGCGGGATCAGACACTGCCTCATCCTTTTTTGTCTCTTTTGTTTCCGTACTTTCCTTCCCTGCCTCCCCGGCGTCAGAGCCCGGCTCCGCTATGTCCTCCTTTGATATCTCCTTTTTCTGCATCGTCCCGTTGTAGAGAAGGACAACGATCTCTTCCTCGCCGTCCCCGTCCGCATCCGTAAGGGTGATATCCGGAAGTTTTTTGCTCTCATTCATATAATTCCAGTCAAAATACTGATAAGTATCCTTCACGCGAAGGGCTGTTCCCGTTACTTTTCCTCCCTCATGATAACCATAGAGGGCAACATCTTCCTCCGGCAGCACTGCCAGCAGGATCGTCCTGAGTCTCTCCGGCGCTGACGCGTAGCGCTCCTCCATCTCAGGGGTATAAATTTCCGTTACCTCCCTGAATTTATCCAGCGTCATATCCGATTTCCAGCCGTCAAACCCGTCAGCAGCCTGCGGCGTATCCTGCTCTGCCGGCTGATCCGTCGTCTGCTGCAGCGCCGCATCCTCCGAAATGGCATCATTACCGCTCACCACCGGCTCCACTGTATCCGGTATCTGCCCGCTTTCCGGCGCCTCCTCCGTTTTTCCAGAAGCTTTATGCTCCTCGTACACCGCGATGATATCCGGCCTGTAGTCTCTGACAACCACAGCTTTCGCCACGGTCCTCACCACCGGTATCTTTACTGCTGTCTCAGCGAACGCATAGGAACTGTTCACACCTATTGTCAGACACAGAAACAGAATTGCCGCAGCCGAACCCGCCATCCTGATCACGCGCACACGCCAGATCGCCGCCCTCTTGCGCCTGTCCGCAGCCACCGTCTGCCGCACCATCAAAAGGAGCTCATCCGGTATCTCTATATCTTCATATTTCAGTTTTTCGTCCTGAAAGTAATTACGCTTCATTCCGGCTTTCCCTCTCTGCCTTTTTTAACGATTTTCCGTATCTGGTCAAAAGTTCCTCATCTTCCTTTTCCAGTTCTTTTCCCAGTTTTTTACACGCTGCGTACAATCTTGATTTCACCGTATTTAAATTTGTATCCGTGATCTCCGCAATTTCTTTTAACGTCTTTTCCTCAAAAAAATGAAGTTGGATCACTATCTGCATTTCTGTCGGCAATTCGGAGATTTTTGAGACCACCTCCAGCTTCGGCTCATACGCCGGTTCTTCATAGCTTCCCTCCAACAGATCATTGTCCGATTCATCCCACGCTATGTATTTTTTTTCCTTGCGCAGATACATCAGGCCCTCGTTGATGACGATCCTGTAAAACCAACTTGCCATCGCCTCTTCACTCTGCAGTTTTTCATAATTTTCCAACGCTTTACATATGGCATTCTGCACCACATCCAATGCCGCTTCCCTGTTTTTTACATAATAAAATGCGGCACGGTAAAACTGGTTCTGGTTCTCCACAATGTGCTTCACCAGCGAGTCATACAGTGCTTTTTTAGACATAGCTGTATTCCTTCCTACTTTCAAGATGCACTTCTCTTAAGTTTTGTTTATACTATTTTAAACTTTTTATTGATTTTGTATCAGAGTTGTATCATTGTCTCCCGAAACCGTATGGCTTTCCAGAAATTTGGTCCATTCCGTCTCAGACCCGTAAAATACATTGAGGTCAATATGCTCCTCCTCCCCGCTGTAGCCCTGAAGTTTCGCCTCACTGTCATACTGCCAGAATGTCCATCTCCCGGGCATTCCCATATTCGGTGAAAAGTACACATTGCGTATCCAGAGCGGATAATCGTCAAAAGCTCCCCTGATATACGTACTGTAGGAACTCTCTGTGGCATAGATCATCGGTTTCACACCATAATAAGCCTCCAGTTCATCCAGAAGGCTCTGCAGCTGCCTCCTCGTCCCCTCCACATCCGGTTTATCGTAAAAACGGTTCCCGTAAAATTCAATATCCACTACGGGGGATAGCATGCCTTCTTCCTTCGGCACTACGGAAATAAAGTGTTCCGCCTGTGCCTTTCCTGTACTTTCAAAACTGAAAAAATGGTAGGCCCCTCTCTTTAAATCTGTTTTTCCCGCCTGCTCCCAGTTTTCTTCAAATTTCGTGTCAATATGGCCGCTTCCCTCCGTCGCCTTGATAAACGCAAAATCTATTCTCTCCCCCGACAATACCTGCCAGTCGATCTCTCCCTGATAATAGGAAACATCCACGCCGCGGATCGGATAAGCGGTTTCCGAAGGATGGTTTATCGTGATCTTTTTTTCATATATCAGTATGCCGAATAATATAATATCAACCAGCAGTAATACTGCCGCTCCTATCCATAACTTTTTTTTCATGATCTCCATCAGGCTCCCATTAATAACACCTGTATTTTATTGTTCTTCCCTTTACTTCCTTTACCATAGTATATGATAATCGCACGAAACTCAATCCTTCTGCACAGGAAACGGCATAATTTTCTAAAAATTAATACTTTTTATTCTTTTTACATAATAGTCACGAAAGTTTTACATCGCCCCGGCCTGCGCACATTCAAAACGTTAAAATCCCGCAGTTCGCCTGAGTGATCGAGCTGGGAAGAGCCCGTCTTCCCCTGCCCGCCGCTTCCATGGGCGCACATTAAAAAAGGCATGGGATATTTTTCCCATGCCGTATATGCAGACAGCGTCCTGAATGCACAGCCCTGAATCATTATTTTCCGGCGGGCTCTCCTGCCTTCCGGCGCAGTGATAAAAGACAGATCAAAGATTTCCGCAGCTCTGTATATTCTGCTGGACAAAGGATCCGCCTAGTTTTCCGGAGCAAATCTGGACCTGTCCTGCCCCTCCGGCCTCGGCTTGATCTCTCCCGCCTTCGTCAATGCGATCTTTGTCAGCGTAGGACCGAGAAGTTCATAGATCAGCACCGCAAACAGTACGATATTCCTGATGATCGCGCCCTCTTCTCCCAGTTCCTGGGCAACCGTCACCGACATGCCGAGCGCCACGCCCGCCTGCGGCAGAAGCGTAATGCCCAGATATTTGCAGACCTGGGGATCACATTTCATAGCCTTTGAACTGATGGAAGCACCTATGTATTTTCCGGCGGAACGGGCGAAGATATAGACCACGCCTATCGCCACCACCGTCAGGTTGGAAAACACGCTGAGATCCAGCTCCGCACCGCTGAGCACAAAGAACACCACAAAGAGCGGCGCAGTCCATTTATCCACACGATCCATGATATCCGCAGAAAAATCACAGATATTGCAGAATACCGTACCCAGCATCATGCAGACCAACAGGCTGGAGAAACCCAATTCGATCTCCGTCCCCGGAATCTCCATCCTCACCATAGAGAGTGCCACCGTAAACAGCACAAAAGTGATGGAAATGCCCATACGCCTTGTATTGGAGTGGAACCACTTCTCCAGCATGGCAAAAATAGCCCCCATAACGAAACCCAGCAGGAGCGATCCGATCACTTCCAGCATGGGATTTACAAGCACTGTGATCACACTGATTGCGGCTCCGGAGTAAATCGCTTTCGCCACCCCGAAGGATACCGCAAATACCACCAGGCCCACCGCATCATCCAACGCCACGATCGGCAGCAGGATACTGGTGAGGGGTCCCTTCGCCTTATACTGATTGACAACCATCAATGTTGCCGCCGGAGCAGTCGCCGTTGCAATAGCTCCCAGACAGATACAGGTAGGGATACCGATACTGCTCCCGAGATCAAATATGTAATACATCGCAATAAGGCTTACGTCCACCAGCACCGTCGCCGCAAGCGCCTGTACCACCGCCACGACCGTCGCCTGTCTCCCGGTCTTTTTCAGTTCCGCCAGCCGGAACTCGTTTCCGATGGAAAAAGCGATAAAGCCAAGCGCCACATCCGAGAGAATCCCGAAGTTTTCCACATCCGCAAAGGTGCGGAATCCAATCCCGAATCTCCCGATCAGGCTCGGGCCGATCAAAAGCCCTGCTATCAGGTAAGCTGTCACCGCTGGAATTCCGAAGTTTCTCAGCGCACGGGTCAACATCAACCCGAGGAACATCGCAAAACCCAGCATCAACAATAGTGTTGCTGTCTCTGAAATCTGTATCATCTTCTGCCTCCACTGGATATTTTATTTCTATTATTTTGTTCTGCGTTTTTGACCTTCCTTATAATACTCTTCTCTTTTTTGTGTGTCAATATTTTTTATAGAGAAAAAGAAAAGAACGGTAACAGTTCAGCCATTCGGCTAAACTGTTACAAAGAACGCCTCCACCTCTTTGGAGCTTCCGCAATTGCCGCTGCCCGGTACTTTCACAATAAATGACATCACACTGCGTTTCCTACAGGGTACTTTCCCACAGCACAGTTCTCCCCTCCCGCAGAGATTCCTGTACACGGATGATCCTCTGGTTCGACGATCCCCGGAAACGGAGTCCCAGATCCTTCAGTTCCTGCACAAACTCTCCATCCACCAGCACATCAAAATAAGACAGCAGTTCCTTCGTCTCCTCATGCTCCGCGCACATCCTCCCGAGCACATCCGTCTCAAACGTATAACCCGTATAACACCAGATATCCTTTTCGGGAAGTTCCCTCCTCACCCGCCGCACAAACGGCAGAAGCCCCTGCTGATTGCTGTACTCCAATGGCTCTCCGCCCAGCAGCGTCAACCCCTTCACATAGGCGGGCCGCAGAGCATTTACCAGGTCATTCTCCGTCTCCGCCGTAAACGGCTTCCCATAGTGAAAATCCCATGTTTCCTCGTTAAAGCAATTCTGACACCTGTGTGTGCACCCGCTCACAAACAAAGTCACCCTGATCCCCGGCCCGTTCGCAATATCACAAGTCTTGATCTCCGCATAATGCATAACCGCTCCCCCCTGATCCTTCCATTTCTAAGTCTTTAACTCCACCTGTACAACTATTTTCATTCTATAATAAAAGCGCCAGAAAACAAACCCGTCTCCCGCGCCTCTACTTTTAAATTTATAACCCTGCATCTTTAAACCACTCAGCCGACAACCAGTTCAGAATGATTTGATATTCCAGAAGGAGCCCTTTAAAAAGCGTCGGCACTTGGTTCATGTGAAATTTTTCCCTAAAATTTCACATGAACCCAGTACCGCTGCGCTTTTTACGAGCGAGAGCGCGGCGACGTTGGAATATCAAACCATTCTGAGCGTTCCCGCGCCAACCCCCTTCTAAAGATGCAGCACTCTCTCCTTGATCTCCTGCGTCCTGCCCTGATTCCAGAACTGGGTTCCGATGTATCCGCAGGTCCTTCTCGCCACGTTCATCTTATCCTGATCCCTGTTTCCGCAGTTAGGGCATTCCCACACCAGCTTGCCATGCTTATCTGTGATGATCTGAATCTCTCCTGTATAGCCGCATTTCTGGCAGTAATCACATTTGGTGTTCAGCTCCGCGTACATGATATTCTCATAGATGTACTGCATCACTGTCAATACCGCTTCCAGATTATTCTGCATATTGGGCACTTCCACATAGCTGATCGCCCCGCCTGGGGAAAGCGCCTGAAACTGCGCCTCAAATTTCAGCTTGTCAAAGGCGTTGATCTCCTCCGTCACATGTACATGATAGCTGTTTGTAATATAGTTCTTATCCGTCACGCCTGTAATAACGCCAAACCGTTTCTGCAGGGCCTTCGCAAACTTATAAGTGGTGGACTCTAAAGGTGTTCCATACAGGCTGAAATCGATATTGGACTCCTCTTTCCATTTCCTGCACGCTGCGTTCAGGCGTTCCATAACCTCTAACGCAAACGGTGTTGCCGTCGGATCTGTATGGGAACGGCCTGTCATATACCGCGTACACTCGCACAGTCCCGCATAGCCGAGGGATATCGTAGAATAGCCGTCGTACAACAGTTTATCTATCGTCTCTCCCTTTTTCAGCCTTGCAAGCGCCCCGTTCTGCCAGAGGATCGGCGCCACATCGGAGGGTGTTCCTTTGAGCCTCTCATGCCTGCACATCAGCGCTTTGTGGCAGAGCGCCAGCCTCTCCTCCAGAATATTCCAGAATTTCTCTTTATCACCGCCGGAAGTACACGCCACATCCACCAGATTCAGGGTGACGACACCCTGGTTGAACCTTCCGTAATACTTATGCTTCTTCGGATCATAATTTCCCGCATTCGCCAGGTTTCCGACGTTCTTATCTGTAAACCGATCCGGTGTCAAAAAGCTCCTGCAGCCCATGCAGACATACACATCGCCCTTCAATTCCAGCATCACCTTCTCGGAAATATAATCCGGCACCATCCTCTTCGCCGTACATTTCGCAGCGAGCTGCGTCAGATACCAGTATTTGCTGTCCTCGCGGATATTATCCTCCTCCAGCACATAGATCAGTTTCGGGAACGCCGGCGTGATGAATACGCCCTTCTCGTTCTTGACGCCCTTGATCCGCTGGTTCAGCATCTCCTCGATGATCGATGCGAGGTCGTCCCTCGTCTGTCCCTCCGGCACCTCGTCCAGATACATGAACACTGTGATGAACGGCGCCTGTCCGTTGGTGGTCATCAGCGTGATCACCTGATACTGGATCATCTGCACGCCGCGGTTGATCTCTTCCTTCACCCGCATCTCTGCGATCTGATTGATCCTCTCCTCATCCATCTCAATGTCCGCGCGGTCAAACTCCAACCGCACCTGCTTTCTGAGCTTTTCACGGCTTACCTGGACAAACGGCGCAAGATGGGACAGGGAAATACTCTGTCCGCCGTACTGAGAACTGGCAATCTGAGCGATCGCCTGCGTCGCAATATTACACGCCGTAGAAAAACTTTTCGGTTTGTCGATCATCGTCTCGCTGATGACTGTGCTGTTCTGCAGCATGTCCTCCAGATTTACCAGGCAGCAGTTATGCATATGTTGCGCAAAATAATCCGCGTCATGAAAATGAATAATACCTTTTTCATGGGCTTCCACAATATCCGCCGGCAGAAGAAAACGCTTTGTGATATCCTTGCTGACTTCCCCCGCCATGTAGTCGCGCTGAACGCTGTTCACCGTCGGATTCTTATTGGAGTTTTCCTGTTTTACCTCCTCATTGCTGCATTCAAGCAGGCTTAAGATCTGTTCGTCCGTAGAATTCGCCTTTCTGACAAGCGCTCTTCTGTAACGATAGGTGATATAACTTCTCGCCACTGTAAATGCACGCTGGTTCATGATCTCATTTTCCACCATATCCTGAATCTCTTCCACAGAGAGAGAACGGTTCATCTTTTCACACTGGCGGATCATATTGTCAGCGATCACATCGATCTGCCGATCGGTCATCTTTTCCGTGTCTACAACACTGTTATTTGCCTTTCTCACCGCCGCAATTATTTTGGAAATATCATAGGCTACTTCCTGGCCGCTTCTTTTAATGATCTTCATACTTTATTTCTATTCCTTTTCCTGCCCGTTATCCCCTTAAAATCCCGCGCCGGGCCGGCCTGCAGGATTCCCCCTGTAACAGACATCTCAATCCGGATTTTGAGGCGTCTACCATATATTGTATCACCGTTTTTTGTATTGTCAAGATTTTGTAGCCCTGAATAACTCCTCAAAATCAGGCGGGAATTTTAGGACATTTGCACAAAGCGCTCTCCCTGACCGCTTTCCAGCCCTCACAGAACGATTTATCCGGTCTGCACATAAAAAGCTGCCGCACCCAAACAGTTCACCGGTGCGGCAGCTCCCTTCATTTTTCTTTAGTTTTTCATATTCTCCACTGCCGCCCGCTCGATCGCCAGCCCGGTACTGTAGCGCTCCATAAATTTCTCAAAGCCTTCCACATCCGCCGCATCCGGTTCCATCACATACGCCTCGGACTCTCCGAACACCTTCTTCTCCAGATAAGCGCCGAGATCCTCTCCTTCCTCTCTCTGAACCATATAGGACGCAAGAAGCGCCATGCCCCATGCGCCGCCTTCGCCCGCTGTCGCCATAACGGATACCGGCGTATTTGTCGCCGCCGCCAGATAGCTCTGCGCCACGCCTTTCGTCTTAAACAGGCCGCCATGCCCCTGCAGCTTGTCGAGAACCACACCCTCCTGCTTTGTCAGGATATCAAAGCCTGTCTTTAAAGCGCCCATCGTCGTATAAAGGTTTGCCCGCATAAAGTTTGCCAGATTGAATTTACTGTCGGGCTTCCTCACCAACAGAGGCCTTCCCTCGTCAAAACCGGTGATATGCTCACCTGAATAGTAGTTGTAAGCAAGTACATCGCCGCAGTCCTTGTCCCCCTCCAGGGATTTATTGAACAGCACGCCGAACAGCCTGCCCATATCCACCTCCATACCGTAACTCTCGGCAAACTCCTTAAAGATGCCTACCCACGCGTTCAGATCGGAAGAACAGTTGTTGCAGTGTACCATCGCCACCGCGTCACCGCTGGGCGTTGTCACGATATCGAGCTCTTCGTAGGGTTTGGAGAGATCGTTCTCCAGCACAGCCATGCCAAAAATCGAAGTCCCGGCGGATACATTGCCGGTACGCCTTGCCACGCTGTTTGTCGCCGCCATTCCTGTCCCCGCGTCGCCCTCCGGCGGACACATGGGAATCCCCGCCTGCAGCGCGCCGGTGGGATCGAGCAGTTTCGCGCCCTCCTCTGTCAATGTTCCTGCATTCTCGCCCGCCACAAGCACCTCCGGCAGGATCTCGTCCAGCTTCCAGCCAAGTTCTCTCGGCTCTGTCAGCGTATCAAACTGCGCTATCATATTTTTATGAAACTGCTTTGTCGCAATATCGATCGGGAACATACCGGAAGCCTCCCCCACGCCGAGTACCTTCCTGCCGGTCAGCTTCCAGTGGATATAGCCCGCTAATGTTGTAAAAAACGCCACCCTGGAGACATGCTCTTCCCCGTTTAAGATCGACTGATACAGATGGGCGATACTCCATCTCTGGGGAATATGGAAGCCAAACAACTCGCTCAGTTCCTCACTCGCCTGTCCGGTGATCGTATTCCTCCATGTTCTGAACGGCACCAGCAGATTATCCTCTTTGTCAAACGCCATGTAGCCGTGCATCATGCCGGAAAACCCGATCGCCGCAAAGCGGTCGACAGATACGCCGTACTGTCTTTTTACGTCCTCCACAAGGCTTTTATAACAGTCCTGTACGCCGGCCCATATCGCATCCAGAGAATAAGTCCAGATACCATCCACAAGCTGATTCTCCCAGTCGTGCCCGCCTGACGCGATAGGCTGGTTTTTTTCATCCACCAATACCGCTTTGATCCTGGTGGAGCCAAACTCTATGCCCAGCACCGCTTTCCCGCTCCCGATCAGTTCTTTTACATTGCCCATAAGATATTCCCTCCATTTTCATTCTGTCACAGTCCACTTCTGCACATGGGCTGCCATTATTTTTTCAAGGATACATTTTCCCCTGTTCTTATCATAAATCCTGACATAAAATCTTACAAGCTATTTTTCAGATCATTCTCCATTTTCCTTTCTCGGCATGTACCTGTTTCATCTGTCGGCAGCTTATGGCCGGCTGTAAAGAATTTTAACTCAGATACTTGACTTTTTACTTTCCTTTCGTTAGTGTTTTTATATGGGAAGTCATTACCAATCATGTGATAAAAATATAAAAGAATGATATTGAAGGAGCAGGTTCATGATAAAAACAGGCATCATCGGAGCAATGGAACTTGAAGTTGCCACTCTGAAAAATTTAATGACGGTAAATACGGTCACTGCCAAAGCCGGTATGGACTTTTATGACGGTACTTTAGAGGGGAGATCCATCGTCGTTGTGCGGTGCGGTATCGGCAAAGTGAACGCCGCCATGTGTGTACAGATCCTGGCGGACCTGTTTGGTGTGACTCATATCATCAATACCGGCGTAGCAGGTTCCTTAAACCCCAGGCTGGACATCGGCGATATCCTTATCTCCGAAAGAGCGCTGCAACATGATATGGATTCCTCCCCCATAGGTTTCGCACCCGGGCAGGTCCCGGACATCGATGTACTTGCCTTTCCAGCCGACCGGGCAATGATCGATACCGCCGTCGCCGCCTGCAGAAGGGTAAATCCCGATATCAGCGTGCTCACGGGACTTGTGGTGACCGGGGATCAGTTTATTTCCGACAGAAAAACAAAAGACCGGCTCATCGCCGTCTTCCACGGGGACTGCGCGGAAATGGAGGGTGCGGCAGTGGCACAGGCATCCTACTTAAACAGGCTGCCCTTTATCATCATCCGGGCTATTTCTGATAAGGCGGACGATTCCGCCGGCGGGATGGATTTTCCGACCTTTGAGAGGCAGGCGGCGGAGCATTGCGCGAAACTGACTGTGGAATTTATCAGAAGTTTTGAGCCGGCATAAAATATTGCAATCTGCCCCCGAGGCAGTCTTTGTCTAATTTTCTCAGCGCAATTAAAAACCGCCGAAGCAGTATTTTCCGTCTACTGCTTCGGCGGTTTTTGTTTCCATATAAGGTCAGTTCTCAGAACACACGGTCCGCTGCTCAATGTCGTTAAGTTAGCACCTTAGCCTAGCCGTGAGGAACATAAAATGCTTAAGGAGCCCGTTAAAAAGCGTCGGCACTTAACAAATGCGTAATTTTCAACGAAAATTTCGCATGCGTTTAGTGTCCGCTACGCTTTTTACCGAGCGAAAGCGTGGCGACGGAGCATTTTATGTTCCTCACGGCGTCCGGCAATCGTTAACTAAACGACATTGATCCGCTGCTTAGTATTTATCCCAGCGTGTAGCTGTTCAGATACTTTTCCTGTTCCGGTGTCAGGACATCGATCTCTTTGCCGAGGAACGCCAGTTTCCTCTTCGCCACATCGATATCCACTTCGCGGGGCACATCGATCAGTTTTTCCGTGAGCTCGCTTCCATGTTCCACCAGGTACTTGGCTGACAGCGCCTGGATCGCGAAGCTCATATCCATGATCTCCGCCGGATGCCCGTCTCCTGCCGCCAGATTTACCAGCCTTCCTTCCGCCAGCACGAAGATCCACTGACCGGTGGGCAGTTTATAGCCCATGATATTCTTTCTCTGTTCCCTGGTCTCCACAGCGATCTCCCGAAGGCGCGCCATATCGATCTCACAGTCAAAATGCCCTGCGTTGCAGAGGATCGCACCGTCTTTCATCACTGCGAAGTCCTCCTCATCGATGACTTTATCACACCCCGTAACTGTCACAAAGAAATCACCTATCTTAGCCGCCTCGTTCATCGGCATCACATCGAACCCGTCCATCACCGCTTCGATCGCCTTGATCGGATCGATCTCCGTGACGATGACACGCGCGCCGAGCCCTTTTGCCCTCATGGCGGTTCCCTTGCCGCACCAGCCGTAACCGGCAACTACCACAATCTTTCCCGCCACGATCAGGTTCGTTGTGCGGTTGATCCCGTCCCAGACAGACTGTCCCGTGCCATAGCGGTTGTCGAAAAAGTGTTTGCAGTCCGCATTGTTTACCCTCACCATGGGGAACTTTAATTCTCCCGCCTGGTTCATCGCCTCCAGACGGATAATGCCTGTGGTGGTCTCCTCACAGCCGCCGATGATCGCCGGGATCAGCTCCGGCATCTTTGTATGGACCATGTTGACAAGATCCCCTCCGTCGTCGATGATAATATTGGGGCCTGCTTCCAGCACATGCTGAATGTGGGAATCGTATTCCTCCGGCGTGCTGTTATACCATGCGTGGACTTCCAGCCCGTCCTTCACCAGTGCGGCAGCCACATCGTCCTGCGTGGAGAGAGGATTGGAACCGGTCACATACATATCGGCTCCGCCCGCTTTGAGCACCTTGCAGAGATAAGCTGTCTTCGCCTCCAGATGCACAGAGAGGGCAATCTTTTTCCCTGCAAAGGGCTTTGTCTCCGAAAATTCTTTTTCCAGAGTGCGCAAAAGATCGCAGTTGCGTTTTACCCATTCAATTTTTCTTTCGCCGGATTCGGCCAAATGGATGTCTCTGATTTCACTGTTCATTTTTCTTCCTCCAGTATAATATGAGATATTCAGCCGAATTTTTATTATAGTGATGGTCGTCTGTCCTGTCATCACTGGGATGATTAATATTCCTTTTTATCAAGTCCCATCCTGACGATTATCTCGTCTATCTTTTTATACACCAATTCTTCATCCATCGTCAATATCTTTCGGTCTTCCATCGTCAATTTTCCATCGATGATCACCGTCTCCACCTCGGAACCGTTCGCGGAATAGGAAAGCCCTGCGATCAGATTATTCCGCGGTGTCAAAGATGCCGTATTCAGATTGAGAATGGCAATATCCGCTTTCTTTCCCTTCTCCAGAGATCCGATCTCATTCTCTAAGCCCAGCGCTTTTGCGCCGTTTATCGTGGCAATACGGATTGTCTCCCCTGCGCTGATGCACTGGGGCGTTCTTTTAACCCCTTTATGGATCAGGGCGAGCAGGCTCATCTCATGGAACAGATTCAGGCTGTTGTTGGAGGCTGCTCCGTCCGTGCCGATGCACACATTGATCCCCTTCTCTAACATCTCCGAAACCGGCGCAAAACCATTCCCCAGCTTCATATTGCTGGCGGGGTTTGTCACCACACTGACATTCCTTCTCTTTAAAATGTCCATATCTCCTTCTGTGATCTGCACACAGTGCGCCGCCACCGCCGGCACATCAAACAGTCCGTTTTTCTCCGCCATCTCGATCGGCGTGCAGTGGTACTTCTCCCTGATCTGCTCTATCTCGCTCTCGCTCTCGGAAAGGTGTACATGGATCCGCATATTGTTTTTCTTTGCCTCCCCGGACACAATACGCATAAATCCATCATCACAGGTATAGGGGGCGTGAGGGCCCAGCATAAACGTAAGCCTGTCGCAGTCAGCCGCCGCGTCTCTCTCCTCGTATGCCTGCTTAAGCCGCATCTGCCCAGCCTCGTCATTGCCGCTCCCCACCAGCCCGCGGCTGATCACGGCGCGCATACCGGACTCCTTTACCGCCCTGGTCGTCTGATGGATGTTCATCTGCATATCGTTAAAACAGGTCGTGCCGCTCTTCATCATCTCGATAATGGCAAGACAGGCGCCCCAGTAAGTATCCTCATCCGTCATCTGCTGCTCGATGGGATCGATCGAGCCGAACAGCCAGTCCATAAAGCTTAAGTCATCCGCCACGTTCCGCATGAAAGACATATAAGAGTGCGTATGACAGTTTACAAGCCCAGGAATAGCGAGCCTGTCCTTCCCTTCGATCACCTTATCCTCCGAAAATCCCTCCGGTCTTTTTCCGATCGAAGCGATCCTGCTCCCTTCAATATAGATATCCGTCTCCCGAATGACATCTCTGTCACCATCCGGCAAAAGCGCCAGAATATTTTTCAATACGATTCCCATGATATTTTACGCCTCCTGTAATGATAAAACTGCCTTTGATATATTTATATTTTATTTTGCTGGGTTTTCTTAAAGATGTCAAGTAAAACCGGCAGGTATTGCAGAATAGTTGCAGTCTTTCAGCATTCACAGCAAATTTCACTTTTCCCCCGCCTTCTCCCATGCTATAATGAAGCAATATACAACACCAGCCTTATGCTGAATATATGATATTTTGTAAACCAACATATGAGAAGAGAGGAGAACATATACCATATGTACAAAGCATCCGAGACAAGATATGAAACCATGCAGTACCCGCGCTGCGGGGGAAGCGGGCTCAGGCTTCCTGCCGTTTCGCTGGGTTTCTGGCATAATTTCGGCAGCAACTGTCATTATGACAATATGCGGAATATGTGTTTTACCGCTTTCGACAACGGTATCACCCACTTTGACCTTGCGAACAATTACGGGCCTGAGGATGGCAGCGCCGAGACAAACACCGGGCGTATCTTAAAAGAAAACTTCTCCGCCTACCGGGATGAACTTGTGATCAGCACAAAAGCCGGATATTATATGTGGCCCGGCCCCTACGGGGAATGGGGAAGCCGCAAATATATGCTCGCCAGCCTTGATCAGAGCCTAAAACGCCTGCAGCTCGATTATGTGGATATTTTCTATCATCATCGTATGGACCCCGACACGCCGCTTGAAGAAACCATGGGCGCACTCGATCAGGCTGTGAAAAGCGGCAAGGCACTCTACGCCGGGCTCTCCAACTATGACGGGGCAACCCTTGAAAAAGCGTCGGCTATCCTTGATTCCCTGCGCTGCCCTTTTATCATCAACCAGAACCGGTATTCTATCTTTGACCGCTCGATCGAAGAGAATGGCCTGAAAGAAACTTCCGCCAGATTGAAAAAGGGCATTATCGCTTTCAGCCCGCTGGCGCAGGGTATGCTGACGGATCGTTATCTGAACGGTATCCCGGAGGATTCCCGGGTAAAAACAGATGGCAGATTTTTAAATACAGATTCCGTCACGGAAGAAAAACTTGCAAAGGTGCGCGCCCTGAACGCCCTTGCCGCAGAGCGCGGACAAAAACTGGCGGAGATGGCTCTTGCATGGGTTTTGAAGGACGGCATTGTGACGAGCGTACTGATCGGCGCCTCTAAGCCGGCTCAGATCCTGGATAATATCAAAGCGATTCAAAATACAAAGTTCTCGGAGGAAGAACTTCGCAGGATCGACGAGATCTGCGGGATTTTATAAATCTCTCCGCCAATCGAGCAGGGAAGAGCCGTCTTTCCCTACTCGCCGCGCGACCGGTGCGCCGCCTTAGTGGTATATTTCCTCTGCACGGGCCTGCGTACAAAAACTGCCGCGGGTATCTCCCCGCGGCAAATCTCATCCATTTACTATATTGCCCGGCGTCCCCGCCAGGAAATTTTTAATATTCTGGTAGACGCCATCCACACAGCGCTCCCTCGCCTCCAAACTTGCCCACGCCATATGAGGCGTGATGATCAGACGGTTGCTGTCTGTAAATCTGCTCAGAGGATTCTCGTCCGTGATCGGCTCTTTTTCCAGAACATCCAATCCCGCCGCCGCGATCTCACCCTCCGTCAATGCAGTATATAAGTCCGCACTGTTTACCACAGGCCCTCTCGCCACATTGATCAGGACCGCGGATTTCTTCATCTTCTTCATCGCCGCCAGATCGATCAGATTCCTTGTCCTGTCGCTCAGCGGGCAGTGCAGGGAAAGCACATCTGACCGCTCCAGGAGCGTATCCAGGTCCACTCTCTCATAGTCCGTACAAGTACTGTTCCCGGAGGCGGAGTAAAAGATCACCTTACAGCCGAAACTCTCCGCTATCCCCGCCACGCTTCTGCCGATATTTCCCATCCCGACGATACCCCAGGTCTTTCCCGCAAGCTCCCAGAAGGACTCATCAAAGTGGGAAAAACGGCTCTGTGCGGCATATGCGCCGGATTTTACATATTCGTCATAATAGTGAAGTTTTTCTATCAGGAAAAGTGCCATGGCGATACTGTGCTGCGCCACCATCGCGGTGGAATAATTCCTTACATTGCAGACAAGGATATTCCTGTGTTTACAGTACTCCACATCTATATTGTCATAGCCCGTGGCAAATTCGCAGATCAGTCTGACATTTTTTGCTTCCTTCAGGGATTCCTCCCGCATCGGTGCTTTATTTGCCACTACAATATCTGCGTCTTTCACCCGCTCGGCGACTTCCTCCGGTGTCACGGTGTTTGCATAAATCTCAAGCTCCCCGAACTCTCCTAACCGCTCTACATCGATATCAAGCCCCACACTGTTTCTCTCCAGAATAACGATCTTCAATTTTTCCTCCGTTCTGCTGCCGGAAGGCAGCTTCCTTTGTCCGTTAACTATTTTATGCCTTATCAAAATGCTGTGATATTTGGCAGATCATACTTACAGGTATTTCTTTATTTTGCTGGTTTTTCCTGGAGATGTCAAGGGGAATACGAAAGTAATTTTTTCAAGGCAAACGCCAGTTTGAACATACTGTCAGACTGGCGTTTGCTCTATTTTATCACTTTGTTTGTTAGCGCAGCTATATATTTTCTACCGGCGTGCCTCCAGAATATATCTGCATATTCCTTCTGCCACCGCCTCCTCCTGCCCCGGCTTCAGATTATAGGCATTCACAAACACCACATTCTCCGCCATGCCAAACTCCGGCGGATATACTCCCACATCCACCCCGGGCGTGAGGTTTCTGGTATACTTATTACACTCTTTTGCGGTCAGAGGCGCAGGCAGATACAGATGCAGAAGCGGCTGATATGTTCCGAGCCTTCCCTGCCGGAGCATCTCCGTATCGATCCCCGTTTTTTCCGAAACGCTCCGGGCTATCGTCAGCAACTGCTTTTCCTGCCTCTTAAACCGCGCCTCCTCTTCCTCCATGATAAACAGTTCAAGCGCTGTAATAAAGCCTGCCAGTTCTTCCTTGCCGGTCTTAAACGCCCTCCCCAGCCCCGGATTCGGGCTTGCCGCCGCTTTACACAGATCGATAAGTTCTTTATTCCCCACGATCACCCCCGTGCTCTGGGGACCCTTTATATGCTTTCCGCCGCTAAAGATCGCAAGGTCCGCTCCCAGTGTTTTCGTGTAATACCACAGATTGGACGCAGGCGGAAGCTGTGCCGCCGCATCTACGATAACCTTGACCCCCTCTTCCTTCAAAACGGGTATCAGCTCTTCACAGGTCAGAATGCCGCGCTCATAGACGGATGCTGGAAACAGCATACATGCTGCCGTTCTCTCACAGACAGCAGCTTTTATGGACGCCACATCGGGCTTTACTCTGATGATCTTCGCCCCTGTCAGCCCTGTCAGCCTCCAGTAGGGAATGATGTCCAGCACATCCCCATCCATCACGAGAATCTCATTTTTGGAAAAAGCGGAAGTCTCCGGCAGCATATCCAGATTTCCCGCGCTGTCAAGGCTCATGCAGGCGGCGGCGGAAAGTTCCAGTCCGGCGGATGCGCCGGTGGTGATAAAAGCCGCCTCATTGCCCGTGAGCTCTGCCGCCTTCTCACATACGGCATCCCGGAGTTTTTCATACTCTACACAGGAGCCTGCCGCCTGCGCCATCGCTTCTATCGTTTCCTTCTCCATCAATGAACCGCCCAGATTTGTATAAGGTTCACTGGCGTTGATTATTCTTTTTATATGCAATTTTTCATAACAATCCATATGAATCATCCATTCCCTTCGTTCATAACAGCTTAGTCTCTGCCGGACTACTGTTTTTGTCTCATAATATCTGTATCCGTTTAAACAGTTATATGAATCCGTACCATATATCTTATGCCTGTCACATTCCTCTTCTTATACACTCCCCGCTTAAAATCCCTGTTATCAAGCCATGCTCCAGCACCGGCAGCCCGTTTACCAAAACCGCTTCCACTCCCTGCGCCCCGACTCTCGGGTTCTCAAAATCCGCTCTGTCGCACAGAGCCTCGTAATCCATGACACAAATGTCCGCGAAACCGCCTTCCTTCAACAGCCCCCTGTCCCTGATATGATAGATTGCGGCGGGCAGTGCCGAAAGCTTTCTGACCACATATTCCGCCGGAACATTTCTCTCCCGCATCATGCGGATCGTCCTCGAAAGGGCTCCAAATGTCCTGGGATGGCACAGAACCCCCTCCGGAATCGTATCGCTCCCCACCGTGTAGCGGTCATCCGTAAACAGATGGTACTGATCCTCATACAGCTTTTCTTTCAACTCCGGTGTCTGGTTCTCCACGCCCACGAAGCCCGCCTCCAGTTCATTTTCCAGGAGCAGCCTGATCACCGTCTCCTGAAATGTCTCATGATGTTCCTCCGATATCTCTCTCAAAGTCTTCCCGATATCATCAGAATACCTGTCCTTCGTCAGGGCGACTCTCGCCGTCTGTCCTTCCGCAAAGAAATATGGATGCCTCTCCCGCATATCTGCCAGCAGTTTTCCGCGGAGCGACGCCGAAGACAGACGATCCATGATCGCATCATAACCGCCCTCCTGTGCCCAGCCCGGCAAAAGTGCCAGAAGAAGTCCCGCTCCCACCAGATAAGGGTAAAATTCGTAATGTATCTCCGCCCCCGTTTTTTCCAGTTCTGCAAAGGGCTCAAACACACTGCCGTAATCTTCCCACCCACCGGTCCTGTAGTGCAGCATATTCAGGCGCACGCCCGTCTCCTCCACAACCTTCACAACCTCTTCCACCGAAGAGCGGGGAATCTGCCCGTCATTCAACCGCTGATGAACACAGAAAATACCGTCATATTTCTTCACGACCCTGCAAAGTTCTATGATCTCCTCCGTATCCGAAAATCCTCCCGGATAATAGGAAAGCCCGACCGAAAGCCCCGTCGCTCCCGCCTGCATTGCCTTCTCCATCTCCTCCTTCGCGATCTCCAGATATTTTCCCTCCAGCTTTTTATCCGCAAATCCACAGGCATACTCTCTGACCGCATTGTGTGACACATTCGATCCCACATTGACCGCCGCACCGCCGAGCAGCTCCAAATACTCCGAAAAGCTCTCCCACGCTGGAAGATATTTTCCCCTGTCCGCAAAAATACCGCCGTTCATCCTCAGAGAACGCTTAAGCCCCTCAGGCGTAGTCGGGGCAAACCCAAGCCCGCACTGCCCGGCAACGATCGTCGTGATCCCCTGGTACAGCGCATGCGGCTGCTGCCTGTTGTACATCACATTGAGCTCAGAATGCGTATGCCCGTCGATCAGTCCCGGCGTGACCGTCCTTCCCTTTGCCTCGATCACCTTCCCTGCCGCTCCATCGATCCTGCCGGCAATCTTCACGATCCTGTCCTTCACAACACCGATATCCCCGACAAAGGGTTTTTCCCCGCTCCCGTCAATTATCCTGCCGCCTTTTATCACAATATCATACATACAACAAATGCAATCCAATGATCTATTGATATAATAGTTGGATTTTCTCCTTCCTTCCAGCTTCTTCAGGAAAATTCATCTCCGTTTTGTTTTACACAATCAATCACATGTTAATAGAACACCAGCCGGGATGGAGAACTTTATTTCCATCCCGGCGTCCGGCAATCAATAACCTTTAAATTATTACGGCCTCACCGCCGTCCCATCCTCCAGCCTGCTGTAGAGCCAGCTGAAATCCATCGTATCAACAGCCGGATATTTTTTCGCCTTCTCCTCGTCAAAGTCCACACCGATACCGGGTTTTTCATTCAGGTATGCATAGCCATCCCTGACCTGAGGACATCCTGGGAATACTTCTTCTTCCGCCTCATTGAATCCCGCAAATTCCTGTATACCGAAATTGGGCGAGGACAGATCCAGATGCATCTGCGCCGTCATGCCGATAGGCGAGAGATCGTTCGGTCCGTGCCATGCCGTCCTCACCTGATAAGCCTCGCTGAATGCCGCAAGCTTTCTCGCCGGCGTCAGCCCTCCGATATCGCTGATATGTACCCGGATGAAATCGATCCACTGATTCTGGATGATCGTCTTCCACTCCAGAGAATTGGTAAAGAGTTCGCCCATTGCCAGAGGAGTCGCCGTCTGATTCCGAAGTTTCTCAAAATACCCTACCTGATCCGGCCTCAGCGCATCCTCCACATAGAACATCTTAAACTGTTCAAACTCTTTGACCAGATCTAACGTATCGATCGGCGTAAGCCTCTCATGGATATCGTGCAGAAGTTCCACATCCCAGCCGATATCGCTCCGGACTTTTTCAAACAGTTTTACCGTGCTCTGCATATAGCGTTTCGGACTGTAGTACATACCGCCCGGCGCATTCTCCGGCTTGTGCAGCGCCTGGGGCGCGCCGTTCATCGTTCCGCCGTAGGTACCCATCTGGCATCTGATATAGTGATATCCCTGCTCCAGCAGCGCGCGCAGATTTTCCTCCACTTCCTCTATCGAATTGCCGTCCGCATGTTTGTAGACCGCAACGCCTTCCCTGCACTTTCCGCCGAACAGTTCATACAGCGGCAGTCCCGCTATCTTTCCCTTGATATCCCAGAGCGCCTCATCCACACCGGAGATCGCATTGTTAAGGACCGGCCCGTTTCTCCAGTAGGAACTCCCCATCGCCGTCTGCCAGATATCCTCCGTATTGTACACGGATCTGCCGACCAGCATCGGACGGAGATATTCCTGGATCGCCGGAATGACCGCCTTATAGCGCCATGTGAATGTCGCGCAGCCGAGCCCGTACAGCTCAGGCTCCGATGTCTCGACCTTTACCACCACCAGATTGATACCGTGGGGCGCCGTTATAATCGTTTTAATGTCTCTGATTGTAATGTTTTTCATGATCTATCCTCTTTTCGGTTACTGTTTTATATCCAGTTTAATTTTTCACTGCCCCGCTGGTCATACCTGCGATAAAATACCTCTGGAAGCAGAGGAACAGGATAATAAGCGGCAGACAGGACATCGTGGACGCCGCCATCATGTCATTCCAGTGTACCTGGTTCTGTGTATTTAAGGAGACGATCCCCACCGTCAGTGTCTTCAACGCGTCCTTGGAGATCAGGATCGATGAATACATATATTCATTCCAGCCGTTGATCAGCACAAATATGGCGACCGCCGCAATGCCGGGTACCGTGAGCGGCAGCACGATCCGCCAGAAGATCGTAAAGCTGTTTGCTCCGTCCACCCTCGCCGCTTCGTCCAGTTCCACCGGGATCGTCTCAAAGTAGGAAGTCATCATCCAGGTGCTGAACGCGATATTGGTCGCCGCATATACGATCGTAAGCCCGAGCAGTGAATTGGTCAGATGATAGGTACTGAGCACCGCATAAAAAGGAACCACCAGCATAACGCTCGGAAATGTCTGAGTTACGAGCAGAAACGCCATAAACTGTTTTCTTCCCCTGAACTGAAACCTTGTGACGCCATAGCCGGAAAAGCATGCGCAGGCTGTACAGATCACCATGGAACCCAGGCAGGTGACAAGAGAATTTCTTGTCATCTTTCCAAAACTGTATAACCCGAAAAATTTCTTAAAGGAATTAAGCGATATGGGGCTCGGGATCCAGACCGGCGTTGGCGAGTAGGTCTGTGCCTCACCCTTGAACGCCGTGGAGACCATCCATAGCACAGGGACGATGATAAACAGTGAAAGCATTATCAAAATCAGATATCTTCCCGCCGACATCAGTTTCTTTTTCGATTTCATATCTGTCTATTCCTCCTTCAATATAAGTCTGTAAATCTTGCTGATCAGGTAGCATATCGCAAAGACAATGATGCCCCAGGCGGAAGCCTTGCCGAACTGCAGATCGTTGAACGCCGTACCGTAGATACTCAGGCTCACCAGGTCCGTCGCCTTGCCCGGTCCGCCTCCGGTCATGGTATAAACGAGCGTATACTGTTTAAACCACCACACACTGTCCAGTATCAGCGTTGTTGTCAGAACCGGACGCAGCCCCGGTACTGTCACATGTAAAAACTGTTTCCATTTTGTCGCGCCGTCGATCATAGCCGCCTCATACAGATCCTTTGAAACGCTCTGCAGACCGGATAAGATCATTGTCATAACAAGCGGGTAGCCCTTCCAGATACAGACAAACACGATCGTCGGAAATGCCAGACTTCCCGAACTGAGCCAGGACATATTGCTGCTTATCAGCCCAAGCGACTTTAAGATAGCATTTAATACGCCGTACATCGGGTTGAGTATCCATGTAAAGAGCAGTGCGATCACGCTCTCGGGAAACAGCCAGGGAAGCATAAAGATCACCCTGAAGATCGTTCTTCCCTTAAATTCCGTATTCAAAAGTGAAGCCAGGATAAATCCAAGCAGGAAATGTCCTATCACAACAAGGATCATAAACTTGAACGTCAGAAGGACGGAAGAATAAAATTCCGAATTTGTAAACGCCTGAATATAATACCTGAGTCCCACAAATTTCCATTTTGTGACAAGGTTTGTATTGAAAAAGCTGATATACAGCCCGTATGCCATCGGGTAAATGATCATGGCGATCATGGCAAACGCAGCCGGCCCGATAAAAGCGTATCCCACGGACTGTCTTTTTTCCACTTTACCTTTCTTTGTCTGTTTTTTTGCTATATTTTTCATTTCACTTCCTTCTTTCATAAGCCTGCACCCGACAGTCATCATACGCTTTGCGGTCAATCCTGCGCCGGGCGATAACCAACCCTTTTGGCAAAACAAGTGAGGAAAACTCCCCACTTGTTCTGTCGTCTGTTTTATTCCTGTCAGTCAAATAACCATATAGACATGTCTGTTTTCCTCATTACTCCCGGATATAAAACTGCAGGAACGGTGTTTAGTTGTATTCTTCCAGCAATGTCTCCATCTCTTTCACAAGATCGTCCACTGCCTGCTCGTTGGTCTTATCTCCGCTGAATACTGCAGAGTACGCATCGCCGAGCACGCTCTTTAAAGCGCTCATGCCGGGGAAATTGATCACATCAATGCATCCCGCATCGATCGTACTGAGGTAGCCTGCATAGTCATCGCCGGTAATATATTCTACCTTCTGCCCTTCAACTGTTGAAGGAATCTTTCCGCTGGACTGCCAGAATTTATATTCCGGATCATTGACACTGAAAAATTTTAAAAATTCCACTGCAGCCGCCTTCTCCGCGTCACCCGCCATACTACAGAGCGCATATCCTTCCGCGTTGAGCATTGTGCCGGGATGGTCGCCGGGAATCGGGAAGGAACCGAGTTTTCCTTCGAGATCCGGGTTGTTCGCGTAAGCCACACCGAGAGCGTTGCTGCCGGAGAGGATCATGCTTGTGTAACCCATGGCAAAGTAGTTTGCCGCAGTCGCATAGTCAACCTCAGTGATACCCGTCGGAACCACGCCGTCGACATTGTTCATATTTGTCCAGAAGGTGAATGCGTCCAGAAATCCGTCGGAACCGATATCTGTCGTCCACTCGCCTGTGGAATCGTCAACCAGCGTAAAGCCCTGGCTCCATAAGTAACTCTGGAAACGGCTCTGCCCGGAAGAGTTGTTGGAACCGACCATGGAGAATCCCCACTGATCGATCTCACCGTCGCCGTCAGAGTCCACTGTCAGCGCTTTCGCGCACTCAAGAAATTCGTCCCATGTCTTGGGAACAGAAAGTCCTGCTTCGTCAAATCTGTCTTTTCTGTAGATGACTGCGCTGGGCTGCACATCGATAGGGTAGAATGCCATCTGATCATCCAATGTACATGCTTCAATAATACCATTCGCAAAAGAATTCAGTGTTTCATCGTCAAGCTGCCCCTTCAGGTCTTCCATCAGCCCCAGGTCAAACAGGCTGGGAGCCTGGTCAACACTTGTAAAAAACAGTGTCGGCAGATCATCCGGCGATGTCGCCATCGCGGCGAGCTTTGTGTAGATATCGTTACTGCTGATCGCTGTCACTTCCACTGTGATATTGGGATTCTGCTCCATAAATTTCTCAGCGTACTCATAGATATACTGTCCGTGAGGATCTTCACTTGCGTATGCGCATAAAACGGTAACAGTAACCTTCTCACCGTCTGTCTCTGCCCCCCCGGAACTCTCTTCCGCATCTGCCGCCTCCGCACTTTCCTCCTGCGCCGGAGCATCTGCCGCATCTGGTGTATCTGCGGAACTGTTTCCACAGCCTATCAAAGTTCCTGCCACCATTGTCAGTGACAAAATAACCGCTAAAATTTTCTTAGACATATGATTCCTCCCTATTCGTTTGGATTATCTGTTTTTTACTCACGAGCGATGAAATGTTCCATATCGCCTGAAGCAACAATGCCCGTAAGTCAGCGTTATGGAGAAAATCTTATTGCCCGTCAGTTTATTGTTGTCGTTAAGTCAAACTGCCTCCATCTCAAATCGTGCACAATTCAAAATGGAATTATACCGGTATATTTTGCGTTTCTTCCTAACATATTAACAAAATAGCACATTTCAAAAGTCAAATGTCACCGAATTTATCTTAAAAATCATCATTTTTTGTACGAAAGACTAAAAACCACCACTTATTTCCAAAATGGTGGTTTTCAAATGGCATTTTAAACAACTGTACAAATCTCAAAAAATCACTGAAACATTTAAAACAGATCGATCGTATAGTGCTTTTTCAGATATGCACGGTGCTTTTTCCGATACTGCAGAGGTGATATCTGCATCATCTCATTAAACTGGCGCAAAAATGTGTTGACATTTGAATAGCCCACTTCCGCTGCCACAGCCTCTATACTGATATCAGACTTTTCCAGAAGTCCCAGGGCATTTGAGATCCTGACCGTATTAATATATTTTTTAATATTAATACCGCACTCCATCTTGAAATATTTGCTGATCGTTCCCGGTTGAAAGTAAAACAGTTCCCCCAGTTTTTCCAGATTGATCTCCTCCCTGTAATTCAGGTCGATATAGCTTTTGATCTGCTGCATGGTCTGATGCAGGGGCGAATATGCTGTTTCAGGATTTTGAAAATGCAGTTTTCTTTTCAGCATTAACGTCAATGCATGGATATACACAGACACCATTTCCGCACTGTCCTCCCTGGGAGTTCTCGTCTCCTCATGCAGATGTCTCAGAATATGGATGTACTCGGCAAATTCTCTGTCTGAAAGCCCCTTTAACAGCACGCTGTCCCCGGGGCTCAATGTCTTATAAATATCAAGGTACTCGTTTATGGCAGGGATCGTCCTCATATAGACCGGCAGTATCGTCAGTCCATATCGGTTAAACGGCACCTTCGTCAGCCTCGCAAAGTGAAAATCCATTGCTCCGATGATCAGGATATCATTCCTGCCGACAGTATAAACATCCCCGTTTATCTTATATTCCGCCTCCCCCTCCTCGCCAAAAAGGATCTCGATCGAATTATGCCTGTGATTGATGATCCCTGATCCCGAATCGGAAGTGTGCGTCACATAGACGTTCTCCTCATTCATTTCCTTAAAAGCCGCCCCGTCCGCGGTATATGCTTCTCTAGGCCTTTTGCCGTCATACTCTATCTGCTCATACATGCTGTCCATCCGCGTCCCCTCCTCAGGACAAGTTGATCGTATGGCGTTTCTTCAGATACGCCAGGTGCTTTTTCCTGTACTGCAGGGGTGATATCTGCATCATTTCATTAAACTGTCTGAGGAACGTATTCACACTGGTATATCCCACTTCCGCCGCCAGCGCCTCTATGCTGATGTTAGACTTCTCCAGCAGCCTCACAGCGTTTGACACTCTCACCGTATTGATATACTTTTTGATATTGGTATTGAACTCCAGTTTAAAATATTTACTGATCGTACCGGGCTGGAAATAGAAAAGCTCCCCCAGTTTTTCCAGGCTCAGGTCCTCCTTATAATTCAGGTCAATATAGCTCTTGATCTGCAACATAGTCTGATGGAGCGGTGAATGGCTGATCTTTGTATTCTGAAGATGCAGCCTCCTTTTCAACATCAAAGTCAGAATATGGATATATGCCGCCACGATCTCCGCGCTGTCCGCCTTCGCGTTCCGCGTCTCCTCCCTCAGATGCCTCAGAACATGGACGTATTCCGCAAACTCTCTGTCGGAAAGTCCTTTAAGCAGCATGCTGTTCTCCGGGCTCGGCGTCTCATAGATACTGAGGTAATCGTTGACCGCAGGGATCGTCCTCATATAGGTCGGCAGCATTGTCAGCCCATACCGGTTAAACGGCACCTTTGTGACCTTGCGAAAATGAAAGTCCATCGCCCCGATGATCAGAATATCATTTTTGCCTACCGAATATATCTCCTCGTTGATCTTGTAGTCCGCCTCCCCCTCCTCACAGAAGAGAAGTTCCACGGACGTATGCCTCTGATTGATCACTTCAAAATCCGAGTTGGAAGTGTGCGTCACATAGACATTCTCCTCATTCATCTCAATGAATGTCCCGTCAGCAGTATACGCCTCCCTCGGCCTGATCCCGTCATATTCCATCTGTTCATATATTCTGTCCATCCGTTCCCCTTTTTCTCCTCAGCCCGTATACAGTTTATACCTTTTGCATAGCATACCATGAGATATGGGAAAACTCAATAAATTTCACATCAAATTCTCTGCATGGAAAAAGACGGCAAAACCACCTCTTGCAGAGCAGTTTTGCCGTCCTTTCTTGCCATATGCCATACGCTTCACACGCAGGCGCCGGCACGACATTCATTCTCGAACGATCAATGCCGTGCCGGTCTATCGCTGTTTTTGTCGGATAATAAATATCATCCTCCAGTTCTCCTGTAAACCTTATTGGTTATAGGCTCCCCGGTCTTATCATCATTTTTTACAAATACCAAAGTCCCGGTATGGACGTAGTTATGGCGAGAGCACCGCTTTTAAATGCATTCTCAATATCATCCTGACTGTTAATAAAGCCTCCCACGATCAACGGATCCTGTCCGTTGGAAGAAAGATACCCGTTGACATGGCTGATGACACCCGGAAGAACTTCCACAGCATCCGCATTGGAAAGCGCCATCTGCTTTTTGATATTGTACATGGCGATCGTGTCAAAAACAAAATACCGCTGTACTGCCATAAGCCCCAAAACATGCGCTCTTTTCACCTGGTTGGATTTTGTTGTGACGATCCCGTCCGCACAGGTATAATATTTCACAAAATCGACAGCCGCCTCCTTGGTGGAAAGCCCATCGATAAAATCAATATAGACAAACGAAATAATATGAGCTTTTTTTATCCTTGACACGATGTCCGGAAGAGTCTTAAAATCGCCGCATAAGATAAAAGCTATCTTTACGTTGGACAGGCACAGGTCATCCAGCTCATCCTCATTGCACAGTGCGGCAACAATTCGATGGCCATGCAAAATTTTTTTTAGATCGGATCTCATTTCTCAACCTCTTTACTTTCTCTGCAGCAGGATCAGCACTCATCCTGTTTTCAGGCTCCCTTGCGCTCCATTTTCCGATGTTTTTTCTTCTTTTTCTCTTTCTCTTTATCCTTTTCCTTCTCCGCCGGAACAGGTATTACCTTTTCAATATCATCGTCATCCCTCTCATCCACTCCGGCATTCATTTCTGCAACCATCTCAGCAAAACTCTCCTCACCTGCACTGTAGTCTGTAGGATCAGCTTCCTTCTGTATCTCCTTTTCCTCCGGTATCTCCTCCGATTTTTCGTGTTTTTCCTCCGTCTCAGAATCCGTTTTCAGCAGATGTTCCGACGGTATGCACCCTGAAAATACCAATGCCAGCTTGGCACAGACCGGTCCTATCATTTCATACAACACAGAGGATGATAAAATAATGGCGAGCATCAGGCTGCCGGTCTCCTTCGGAAGCATCCTCTGTCCCAAAAATGCCAGTCCGATGGCGACCCCCGCCTGCGGGATCAACGCCAGGCCCATATAATTGCGGATGCTGGGAGCTGTATCTGTCACGAGGCAGCTCACATAAGTTCCGACATATTTTCCGACGATCCTCACCGCAAAATAACTGATCCCTATGATACCCACTGTCTTCAGTGCATGCAGATCCAGATTCATCCCGGATACAATAAAAAAGATAGACATGATCGGCGGTGTGAAATTATTGATCTGCCGGAACAGCTTTTTATCCTCCGTCAGATTGATATATGCCGCGCCAAATACCATGCAGGAGAGCAGCGGTGAAATATTGACCGCCGCACATATACCGGAAATACCGAGAAGCATGGCGATAACCAGGATCAGGCGGTTGTCCTTGCTTCTGGTCGGTATCAAAAGCCGGCTCAAAAAATAGCCGCAGAAAAATCCCAGCAATATGGCGAGAAGATTATATACCAGCGGGAATACGATATCATCGATGCTCGCCCCTCCGGCCGCTTTTCCACTGGCAATGGCGGAAACAATACTGAACGCCAGCAGGCAGACCACATCATCCAGTGCCACGATCTGCAGCAGTGTATCCACAAATTCTCCTTTGGCCTTGTACTGATTGATCGTCATCATCGTGCTCGCCGGTGCCGTCGCTGTGGCGATCGCTCCAAGCAGCAGGCTGAATTCCCACTCCAGCCCAAAAATCAGCTTTACAAACAGGGTAACCAGAATACCCGCTGCTAATGCTTCAAACAATGTGATAATAATAATTTTTTTACCGGTTCGAAGCAATACCTCTTTCTTAAAAAATTTGCCAACCCCGAAAGCGATAAATGCCAATGCCAGGTCACTTATAAATCCCATGTGTCCTATGATATCTTCCGGAATATAATCCAGACAGCAGGGACCGATCAGTATTCCGGCGAGAATATAGCCGCTCACCTTCGGGAGGTTCAAAGTGTTGGTCAGCCTTGTCATGATAAATCCCGCAAAAAGAATAATGGAAAGGATCATCAAAATCTCTGTTCCCTCACTCAACTGCGCTAAAAAATTCTGCATGCATCTTCTCCTCTTCCTTTCCGATCAAATCTTTTTTCTGCGGACGCCCGCATCATCCCTTTACGCCGCTGCTGGAGATTCCCTGTACAAAGTATTTCTGAAGCGGCAGGAACAAAAGTACCGGCACAATAGCGGATATGGCAGCTCCCGCAAAAATATAGCTGAAGAATACCTCATTCTCATCGGAGAAATAGGACAGTGCAACCTGAAGAGTGCGTATCTCCTCCTTTCTTGCAGCTAACAGAGGCCAGAAGAAATTATTCCACTCATTCACAAACACCATCAGGCCGGCTGTAATAGTAACCGGGACAGACAGCGGCAGTACAATGCGCCCAAATATCTGCAGCCAGTTTGCGCCGTCGATGCGCGCCGCTTCCAGCAGGCTCTTCGGGATCTCCTTAAAGAACTGAGTGAATAAAAACATTGCCAGCCCGCTCGCCGCGCTCGGAAAGATCATGCCCCAATACGTATTTACCAGCTTCATATCGGAAACCAGGTCATACAGCGGCAGTGCGATCGCATCCGTTGGAATCATAAAAGAGATCAGACACAGGGAAAACAGTACTCTCTTTCCCTTAAAATCAAAAAACGCAAAGACAAACCCGCCGAGCGCTGATATGGTCAGCACAAAAGGCACCAAAACAGCCACTACGATCAGGGTATTCTTAAGAGCCAGGCCATAGTTAAATTCCTGAAAAATAGCAGTATAATTGTGAAAAGTCCATTCCTGGGGAATCAGTGTCTTCCAGGTAAACGGAAGCGCATACTCGAATATCTCCATATTTGTCCGAAAAGACGCCATCAGTATATAGAAAAACGGAAATACTGCGACAACAGCAATACATGCCAGAACAATATATAACTGTACTTTTTTCAATCTATCATATTTATGCATAAGCCCTGTTCCCCCTAATCATTATCTTTTTCATTCAACATTCGGAACTGTATCACGACAACCGCCAGAACGATCAGCAGCAGGATGGATGTAATGGCGCCCGCGCGGGAAGCATTGCCGTTTCGAAATGCCGACTTGTAAATTTCATACATCAGCACATTAGTGCTGTTCTGAGGCCCGCCTTCCGTGATCAGTTTCATCGGTGCAAACAACAGCATATTGGCAGAGGTATTTGCTACCACGACAAACAGCATTGTCCTCTTGATCAGCGGGAGCGTAATACTGAACAATGTGCGGAAATATCCAGCTCCATCCAGCTTTGCAGATTCATAGATAGAAGTATCCACCCCTTTGAGGCCTGCCAGGATATACATCATCCACATACCGCATCCCTTCCAGGTCGCCATGATCACAATAAACCATAATGCCTGCCCGGCATCTGTAAACAGTCCCTGCTTCTCAAACCCCAAAAAGGAAATAATACTGTTAAAAACGCCGCTGTTATAGTTCGCCATCAGATCCCACGTGATCGCCGCGACAGAGATTGCCATGGTGACCGGCAGATAGTAAATACTTCTGAAGATGCCGATCCCTTTGATCACATTATTTACCAGCAGGGCAAGAATAAAAGATAAAACGATCTGCAACGGTATCATGACCAGGTTCATCTTTAACGTTGTCCAGAGTGCCTGCCAGAAAGTCCTGTCCCCAAACAGGATCTCATAGGTGCGGAAAGTAAACTCGCCGTCGCGCATAAAGGATTCCCCTATAACAGACACCATCGGAAACAGTTTGAATATAAAAATGACAACCAGCGCCGGCACCAGCATCAGATAAGGCGCCATCCTTCTGAGCGCAGAGCTTCCATTCAGTTTTTTGGAATTGGATTTCATAGCCACTTTTCTTTTATCTCCTTATAATAAGACGGCTGCACCATCTCATTGATCTGTTCCGATGCAGCCCTCTCTCCTTATACTTTATTCGTACTCCTTGAAAGCCGTCGTAAGTTCGGCAATACAGTTGTCAACAGATTCTTTGATATCCGCGCCATTCCTGACATTGTCCCACATAGCGTCCATCGCTGTGTTGTACTCATTATAGGCAGGAGTGACCGCCCTTACAAGAGAGGTATTCAAAGCCTCATATTCCGCCATCTCCATGAAGGGTTTCTCCGCTTTTAATTCATCTGTAAACTGTCTGCTCAGCGCCGGCACCATACCGGATGCGTCAATGTATACATCGGCACCGTCATAGAGTGTCAGATACTTGATGAATTCTGCGGCTGCTTCCTGCTTTTCAGAATACACGTTCATACCGATCGTCCAGCTTCCGCAGGAAGTCCTCACATCACTCTCATGTCCCTCAAAGCAGGGAACATAGGTGTAGCCGTAATCCACAAACCCATTCTTTTCAAAAGTTGCCGGAAGGGCGGTTGTCCCGAGGTAGAACAGTATTTTTCCGGACTGGAAATAATTGGAAGTATCTGTCGCACCGATGCCCCTTGTAAAAATGCCGTTTTCAACATTTGTCTGATAAAATTCCAGCGCTTCGTACCAGGGATCCGTGTTGATGACGCCGTCCACGCTGAGGCCGTTCTCGCTGATCTGTGCCCCCCCGAGGGAATTTGCCAGCACATTCATCTGATAAACACGCCCCACCTGCTGGAACTCAATGCCGTAGATACCGTTGTTTCCATCCGGGTCCAGCACGGAGAGAGCCTGCTCGGCATACCCCACAAGTTCTTCCCAGGTCAGGCGGTTATCCGGGGTGACAGCGTCAAAATCAATCTCGATTCCGGCTTCTTCCAGCAGTTTGGTGTTATAGTACATCACAAGAGAAGAATCCCCCATCGGCGCACCGTAAAACTGTCCGTCCACAGTTCCCTCCGTGATCATGGAATCCGTAAACATGGCAATCTCATCATCACTTATCCATTCATTCAGCGGCTGCAGATATCCGCGGTTCACATAGGCAGATACATTGGGTCCGTCCGCCGCAAAGATATCATACTCTGTGGACTGGTTGCTCATAAGAACTTCCAGCGTCTCAAACACATCATTAAAAGAAATATAATCCGCCTCGCATCTGATCTCTCCTGCGTATGCCTCATTGAAAGCCTCAACAGCGGCACTTACGCCTATCTCCTGAGAATTGCTCATCATCAGGTGGATAACCGTTTCCCCACCTCCCTCCTCTCCCGCACTTTCTTCTGATACTTCGGAATCCGTATCCTCCGCAACTTCCGCTTCGTTTCCGCACGCCGTCAGGCTCATGCACATTGCTGCCATAAGCAGTCCTGATAATAATCTTCTTAATTTCATAAAACATCCTCCTTTGTTATTTTTTTATATCAGCTTTGCTGATTATCAGGCTTTTGTAATAAATTTGCGGAACATATCCTCAAATAAAATGTCCCGGTTGATATGATATACATATTTGATAAAATGTCTGTTGTGATCTATGCCATAATGGAGGTCATACTCAAAAACCGGCCTGTGTTCATAGCGGTCTTCCATGAACTCCGGATCTAACAGCCAGGCGACAACCGCCACATCCCACAAGGGTTTGGACCAGTTGTATATGGGCGCGTCCTTCATGATATCCAGAGAACAATCCAAAAGGTAATCGCAGAGATTGTTTTTGCCCTTCAGGTAATATTCCAGTTCAATCCTGGAAATACGGAATTCAGCCACAACCCCGTTCAGCGGAAGCTGCACCACCGCCGCGCCGCAACCAAACAGCACACGGGCTGCTGCAATATCCTGTGACGCATTAAAATCCGTACAGGTGAGCCAGTCCAGGCCGTGCCCGCCCAGCCACACCACTACAATCCTGTCTACAATAGACTCATCCATCAAAATGGCGGATGCGATATCCGTGAGGGCGGCTATGGCAATCACGTAGAGCGGCCTCTCAGGAGTGTATTCCCTTGCCAGACGGACCAGTTCCCGCGCGGCATCGGAATCCACCGGGGTAACCTCATCCTTCAAATTTTTTTCTGAGCCGTGAAAGGCGATCTCCTTCAGATCCTCCCTCTTCATCACATTCAGCAGTTCCATAATAGCATCATAACTCTGATGCATCCCTTCCGCCGGAGAGCTGTTCTGACGTATCCTTCCCATACTGGGCGGACTGTAAAACGGTGCGGCAAATATACCTCTCAATTTCAGTTTTTCATCCGAAAGCAGCAGATACGCTAAAGCATACAGATCGTCTACCTGATTGTAAGCGTCTGTGTCAATGACCACATCGACAGCTGATGCAGGTTTCTGCAGACGGTGAATGTAGTTCAAATCTTTTGGCTTCATCCTTTTTTTCCTTTAATATTATTGTGATAGTCCATTTTAAAACACAAAAAAGGACAGAATCCTACTAGAAGTAAGATTTTGTCCTATCACATTTTTACACTGGAACTTATCTTGTTTTTATCATAGCACATAATTGATTATATGGCAATTATGCAAAAATCATAAAAATTAGAATAAAATTTATACATTTTATACAATCGATCCGCCTGTGCAAATATGGGTATGAACTAAAATTGTTTTTGTATACTATCAGATAAGCAGGCTGCTCCTTATGTTTCAAAATATTAAGCAGTATAACATGAAATCGCCCATTTCTGTTCGAAATGGGCGATAGCGTAAAAATTTATCTTCGATAAATTTTTACTTTATTCTGTAATATCAGCGTACATGAAGTACCAGTAGCCATATGCGGAATGCCACATACCTGTGATCTTATCGCTCTGCAGCCAGAAGTCATTGTAGTAAGCAACAGGGATACATGCCGCCTGATCCATCAGGATATCCTCCGCTTTGTGCAGTGCCTCGGAACGCTCCGCAGCATCCAGAGTTGTTCTGGAAACATCCATAGCCGCATCGTACTCTGCATTGTTGAACTTACCGTCGTTGTTGCCGTTTGTGGAGTACAGCAGATCCAGCATGTTGGAAGGATCGGAGTAGTCGCCCACCCAGCCGTTACGGGATGCTTCGTAGTCGCCGTTACGTCTCATCGGTGTGAAGCTTGCCCACTCAACGATATCTACGTCGAGCGTGATACCAAGCTCAGCCCACGCCTGCTGCAGATACTCAGCAACCACTTTGTGGTAACCTGCATCGTTGGTGCTGTAGGTGATAGCCGGGAAACCTTCGCCGTCAGGATAACCTGCGTCCGCAAGGAGCTTCTTCGCCTCCTCCAGATTTGCCTCGTAGTTTGCCGTATCAATATAGGGCTGTCCGCCGTTTGCATTGTCAATAAACTCAGATCCGTCCGTATCGATCCAGCCCGGACCCATGAAGTTGGACGCCGGGGAATAAGTTCCCTGCATCAGGGTATTCGCCACATATTCGCGGTCGATCGCAAGGCTTAACGCTTTACGAACGTTAGCGTCGTCAAAAGGAGCTTTCTGTGTATTTAAGCTCAGGTAGTAAGTTCCGATGATCGGATCAACATAAAACTCAGGATTGCCTTCCAGGGAAGGGATCTCCTCTGTCGGAACGTCCTTGATGAACAGAACTTCGCCTGTCTGGTATGCGCTGTAGGAAGCGTTAGCATCCTCGATCAGGTTAAACTTGATCGCATCCAGTTTAATAGCGTCCGCATTCCAGTAGTTGGGGTTCTTTGTGCACATAATATAAGAACCGGGAACCCACTCGGAAATGTAGAAAGAACCGTTGCAGACATAAGTGTCTGCATCTACTGCCCACGCATCGCCGTTCGCCTCTACTGTCGCCTGCTGTACAGGGCTCAAGGTAGCGAATGCCGCCAGGGAACCGAAGTAGGAACATGCAGATGTCAGATGTACTTCCAGTGTGGAATCATCTACCGCCACCACGTTCAGCTTTGTGATATCGCCTGCGATAGCATCCTCATAACCCTCTACCATGCTGAGAACTGTCTCTGCATAGGGAGCTGCCACGTTGGGATCGCAGACACGCTGCCAGCTGTATACAAAATCGTTTGCTGTCAGGTCGGAACCGTCGGACCATTTCAGGCCGTCTCTCAGATGGAATGTCCATGTCAGGCCATCCTCGGATACTTCCCAGCTCTCAGCCTGTCCGGGAGCAAGTTTGCCCTCCTCGTCAACTGTCAGAAGACACTCAAAAGTGTGTAAGATCATGTTACCGCCGTCAACCGCGCTGTTCAGTGCGGGATCCAGTGTCTCAGGGTTAGGTCCGATCTGTACGGAAAGAACCTTCTCACCTGTGGAAGCTGCCCCCCCGTCAGATTCTGCTGCAGTATCATCGCCGGATTCTGCTGTCTCACCGGCGCTCTCGCTCGGTGCCGCGGGTTCTTCAGTTGAAGAATTGCCACATGCCGTCACGCTGACAACCATAACTGCTGCCAGAAAAAGAGCTGCTACTCTTTTTTTCATAATGTTTCCTCCTTATTATTTATTATTAAAAAAGTGTATCACTTTTCAGTGGTACCATATTTCACTGCGTTTGTCAATCCTGTTTTTCAGTTTATTTTGTCTATATTATGACAAGCCGCATAATGATCTTTCTCGATTTCTTTCCACTCCGGCACCTTCTCCGCGCACTCTGGGGTGGCATAAGGGCATCTGGTCCGGAACGTACAGCCGGAAGGCGGATTTAACGGACTCGGCACATCGCCCTCCAGAACAATACGGTTGCTCTTTCTCGCCTGCTTCGGATCAGCGATCGGAATAGCCGAGATCAGGCTCTTTGTGTAAGGGTGGAGCGGCCTGTCGATCAGCTTGTAGCTGTCCGCAAGCTCCACCATCCTGCCCAGATACATCACACCGATACGGTTCGATATATGTTTTACAGCGGAGAGGTCATGGGCGATAAACAGGTATGTCAGCCCCATCTGTTCCTGCAAATCTTCGAACATATTGATCACCTGCGCCTGGATCGATACATCCAGCGCCGAGATCGGTTCATCGCAGACAATAAATTCCGGATTGACCGCAAGCGCTCTCGCAATGCCGACACGCTGCCTCTGTCCGCCGGAAAACTCATGGGGATAGCGGTTCGCATGTTCGGAGTTGAGCCCCACTCTCTCCAGCATATGGATGATCATGTCGTAGCGCTCTTTCTCATCTTTCGCGAGCTTGTGGACATCGATCGCCTCACCCACGATATCGCCCACCGTCATACGGGGATCAAGGCTGGCGTAAGGGTCCTGGAACACGATCTGCATCCGTTTCCGGAAGGGCAGCATATTCGGAAATTCCTTCTGATCCACATCAAAGACCGTCTCACCGTCAAAGGTAAATTTTCCGCCTGTGGGATCGTAGAGCCGCAGCATCGTGCGCCCTGTCGTCGTCTTTCCGCAGCCGGATTCTCCTACCAGGCCGAGGGTTTCCCCCTTATTGATAAAAAAGGAGACGTCATCCACCGCGCGCACATATTTTTTCCTGCTGCCGAAACCGCCCGCCGGAAAATACTGCCGAAGATGCTCTACTTCAATAAAATGTTCACTCATGGGATGCTCCTTTCTCCATTTCTTCTTTCTGGTTCAGCCAGCACTGGGTATAATGCACCTCGCCAAACTCTGTGACAGGCGGCATCTGGCTCAGACAGATCTTCATCGCCTCATCACATCTCGGCGCGAAAGGACAGCCCTTCGGCGGGTTCAGCATATCCACAGGCGTTCCCTCGATGGGGACGAGCCGCTCATGTTCTTTTGTATCCAGCCTCGGAATGGAACGGATCAGTCCCTTTGTGTACTGATGCTTCGGATGGTAGAAAATATCGTCAGCCGTACCGTACTCCACGATCTTTCCGGCGTACATGACCGCGATCTTCTCGCACATGCTCGCCACCACGCCCAGGTCGTGGGTGATCATAATGATAGCCATGCCGAGCTTGTCTTTCAGTTCCATCATCAGTTCCAGGATCTGCGCCTGGATCGTCACATCAAGCGCCGTCGTCGGCTCATCCGCGATCAGGAGCTTCGGTTCGCAGGCGAGCGCGATGGCGATCATCACACGCTGCCGCATACCGCCGGACAATTCGTGAGGATACTGTTTCAGACGCTTCTCGGGCTCATTGATGCCAACCAGCTCGAGCAGTTCCTTCGCGCGGTCCTTTGCCTCCTGCTTTGTCTTATCCGTGTGAAGGCGGATCACTTCTATGATCTGATTGCCCACCGTATAAACCGGATTCAGGCTTGTCATAGGATCCTGAAAGATAATGGATATCTCATTACCGCGGATCTTACGCATCTCCTTCTCCGTCATATTTTCAATCTGATGTCCATTAAAGTTGAGATTGCCGCCCAGCAGCTTTCCGGGATGCGCCGTCAGCCCCATCAGAGAGTACGCGGTAACGGATTTGCCGGAGCCGCTCTCCCCCACGATGCCCAGCACCTCTCCCTCTCCCAGATGGATGGAGACATCGTTCAATGCCTTCACTTCTCCCGCAGGCGTAAAGAAAGAAAGCCGTTCATTTTTTATATCAACAAGATATTCTGCCATTTTTCACCCTCTCCTTCTAATTTTTCAGCTTCGGATCGAATGCATCCCGCAGGCCGTCACCAAACAGGTTAAAGCTCAGAATGATCAGACTGATCAGAATCGCCGGAATAAACAACAGATGCGGGTAGGTGCCCATACCGTTGATCGCATCGGAGGCAAGGGAACCGAGGGAAGGAAGCGGCACTGCCACGCCCATACCCAGGAAACTCAAAAAGCTCTCCGTGAAAATGGAGGACGGGATCTGCAGAGTCGTCGTCACGATCAGTGTACCGATACAGTTTGTCAGAAGGTGCTTTTTGATGATCCTGCCGTTGCCCACGCCCAGCGCCCTCGCCGCCGTGACATACTCGCTCTCTTTCAATGTCAGTATCTGGCTTCGCACCATTCTCGCCATACCGACCCAGTAGAGCAGCGCGAACACCAGGAAAATACTGATCAGGTTGCTGCCCACCACATTGATCCAGCTAAAGCCGGGCACTGTCGCAAGCTGGGTCAGAGGATCATCTAACGCAAACTTCAACAGCACGATCAGCAGAATATCCGGAATCGTGTAGATAATGTCCACGATACGCATCATGATCAGATCCACCCAGCCGCCGAAAAACGCCGCCACAGAACCATAGATGGAACCGATGATCAGGATGATTCCTGTCGCGATCAGGCCGACCAGCAGGGAAATACGGCTTCCCATCATCACGCGGATCGCGTAGTCACGCCCCATCTTATCCGTCCCGAAAATATGGGGAAATACTTTCTCGCCGGCGTCGATCCTCTCCTGTTCTCCTGCCGAATATTCCATCGGTCCCAGATTGTTTGCTCCCTTGATCTGCTCCTTGTAGCTGTAGGGATAAAACATCGGAACGATAAAAGAAAAGATCATGACTAAAATAATAACGACCAGAGAGACCATCGCCACTTTATTTTTGCGCAGGCGCCGCATACCGTCCTTCCAGAAGCTCACGCTCTCACGCATGATGACCTGACTTTGTTTTTCTTCCTCCGTAGCGGGAATGAAATCTTCAGGTTTTAGTTTTAACTGAAAACTTAAAGGATTCTCTTTCATTTTATTATAGTGCCTTTCTATTTTAATTCATTTCATACGGATTTCAATACGGGAACCGCTGCAGTTTGCTCCGCAAATCCCGCCGCAGCGCTAAAGTATCAGTTCCTGTTACTTTAGCTTGATCCGCGGATCGACGATCTTGTAAGCGATATCCACAAACACATTCATAATGATCACGAGGGTAGCGAGAAAGATCGTGGTACCCATGATCATCGTATAGTCACGCCCATTGATCGCCTTGATAAACTCTCCGCCGAGTCCCGGGATCACAAAGATTTTCTCCACCACAAAGCTTCCCGTGATCGTATAGGCAAGCATCGGCCCCACGTAAGTGATGACCGGAAGGATCGCGTTGCGAAGCGCATGCTTAAACAGGATGACGCCGCCCGCAAGTCCCTTTGCCCGCGCTGTCCGCATATAATCCTGACCCAGAACGTCCAGCATGGAGGAACGCATCAGCCTCATAATGTAAGCCGTGGGATAGAAAGAAAGCGCTGCCACCGGCATGATGTAATGTTTTATGCTGTCAAGTCCGATAGTCGGCAAAATCGCCAGTTTTACACCCAGAAAATACATAAGTACCGTACAGATCACGAAGCTCGGCACTGCGATACCGCAGGTAGCCACCACGCTGATCAGCGAGTCGGCAAACTTTCCTCTCTTCAATGCTGCGATACATCCAAGCGGGATACCAAGAATCAGAGAAACCAGAACACAGGAACCGCCAAGCCTTGCGGATACCGGAAATCTTGAAGTAATGATAGATGTAACTGTACGCCCCCTCTGTTTTAAACTGTCACCGAAATCGCCATGCAATGCATCGGTCATATAAGTAAAATATCTCTGTGACATCGGCTTGTCCAGACCGTACTTCGCCTCCAATGCAGCCGTCGCCTGGGGGCTTATCGCCTTCTCCGACAGAAACGGACCACCCGGCACCATATTCATCAGAAAGAAAGTGAGCGTTGCGACCGCCCAGATCGTCACGATCCCCAGAACAATTCTTTTAACAATGTACTTAAACATAGTTAAAACTCCTTTACTCTTACCTAGTTTTTTGCTGTATACGCCACACTCCGCATAAGATCCCCGCGGCATTCTTCAAACAGTCCATGCCTGTTTTTCTCATTGCCCGCGGAAATAACAATTTATTTTATGAAAACGTTATATTTATGACGTATTTATACTTTATCACACTAATTTACGATAGCACAAAAATCAAGTAATGTCCAATGTTTCGTGGCTTTTCCAGAAATTTTCTGCAAATTTTTACTATAACACAGAAAGTGACAGGTTATTTTTTATGTAAATTTATGCGGAATTTTGACAGAAAGCAGCCTCCCGGAAGCCCGCCGGGTATATTGTAACAACATTGCTCTCTCCGCGGAGGCATTCATGTCAACCCCGGAACAGTTGACCACCTTCCCGAATATGTGCTATCGTAGTAAAAAATCCACTTATATTTTATGGAAGGACATTTGCCATCAATATGAAAAACATCCTCATAATAGAAGACGATTCCGCTCTGACCGCGGGACTCTGCAGGGCTCTTGCCTCTGACGAGTGCCGCAGCACAGGATGCCACTGTCTTTGCGATGCAAGATCGCTCCTTCAGAGCAACCCCTATGACCTCGTTGTTCTGGATGTCAATCTTCCGGACGGCAGCGGCTTTGATTTTTTGCAGGAGATAAAACGCAGTTATACCACGCCGGTCATTCTGTTGACCGCCAACGATCTGGAAACAGATATTGTGACGGGCCTGGAGCTCGGCGCCGAGGATTATATCACAAAACCGTTTTCTCTTGCCGTTCTGCGCGCCAGGGTAAACGCTGCCCTGCGCAGAAATTCATTCGTAAAATCGACATCATTTTTTCGGGCTGACAGCTATCTTTTTGATTTCGACAAAATGGAGTTTTTCTTCAAAGATGAAAAGATAGATCTGAGTAAGACGGAGCAGAAACTCCTTCGTCTCCTGGTGGAAAACGCCGGCATCACGTTAAGCCGCGACAGACTGATCGATGCCATATGGACCGACGGAGCAGAATACGTGGATGAAAATGCCCTCTCCGTGACAATAAAACGCCTGCGGGATAAACTGAATGCCCAGGATCATATTAAAACCGTTTACGGCATCGGGTATGTCTGGAAAAAAACTTTACGGAGGGATTTCTGTAAATGAATGAAATCATTTTTTTAGTATTATGCCTGTGTATTATCCTGTCGGCAGCCGGTATTTTTCTTTACCATTGTCATACCCTGCATGTCATGCGCCATCTGGAAAATATGATAGACGCCGCCATCGACGGGTCTTTCTCAGAACATACTTTTGACGAGAGCCGGCTTTCCGCCCTGGAAAGCCGCTTTGCAAAATACCTTTCCGCATCTGATGTCTCCTTTAAAAACACAGCGGCGGAAAAAGAAAAGATCAAAACACTGATCTCTGATATTTCCCATCAGA
Source organism: uncultured Lachnospiraceae bacterium (assembly GCA_910584915.1). Taxonomy (GTDB): domain Bacteria; phylum Bacillota; class Clostridia; order Lachnospirales; family Lachnospiraceae; genus 1XD8-76. The sequence goes on along the minus strand of CAJUDM010000004.1, from coordinate 37,495 downwards.
CAAAAACTCCTGTCTCCAATATACTCTTGTATTCCGAACTGCTTTCAGAACAGGACCTCCCGGAAGAATCAAAGCAGTATGTCTCAGCTTTGACCATACAGGCGGAGAAGCTGAAATTTCTGACCACCTCACTTGTAAAACTCTCCCGCCTGGAAACGGGAATCCTTACTCTGTCCCCCCGGAAAGCCCCGGTTTTCCCTATGCTAAAAAGCCTTGTCATGCAGTACGCTCCTGCGGCAAAAGAGAAGAGGCTTGCTCTATCCATACCCGACGCAAAAGACGCCCAGAACCTGTCCGCTGTTTTTGATGAAAAATGGACCGCCGAAGCGATCGGCAACCTTATTGACAATGCCATAAAATATACGGAGCAGGGCAGTGTTTCCATATCTGCAGTATCCTACGAAATGTTTCTCTGCATTCAGGTGGCGGACACCGGAATCGGTATCCCCGATCATGAGCACGCAAAAGTTTTTTCCCGTTTTTACCGCTCTGGATCCGTCCGTGAAAAACCCGGTGTCGGTATCGGCCTGTTTCTTGCCAGGGAGATCATCACACTTGAAGGCGGCTACATGAAAGTTTCTTCCAGACCGGGAAAAGGTTCTGTTTTTTCCGTATATCTGCCTTTATAGGCTGTTGCAAACTTTTTTAAGTATTTGTGAAAGCAGGGTAGCGAAAAACTCCAAAAACTGGCATGATCCATAAGATTTCTCATGCAAAACAATATTTTCAATTCTTTTGGAATCTCTGCTCATATTTTTTGCATGTAATCTTTCATTCTGTTCGAATTCTGAAAGCAGATTCACAAAACTTACAAAACTGTCATAATTTCTTTTCTTTTGGAAAGAATCTGGTAAGATTGTTATGAAAAAATAGTATCATAAAAGCTATGCAGCAAAGGATTATATATGACAATCCATATAGAAACGAACAGCATGGTATGGAAAGGAGACTATTTTTCTATGGCTATCTTGTCAACAACAAATCTCAAAAAAATTTACGGAAACGATGAAAACGCGGTACATGCCCTCGACGGCGTAACGCTCTCTATTGAACCGGGAGAGTTTACGGCGATCGTCGGCACTTCCGGCAGCGGTAAATCCACACTTCTGCATATGCTGGGCGGACTGGACAGGCCTACCTCGGGCAGCGTCACCGTTGACGGAAAAGATATTTTCTCTCTGAAGGATGAAGCTCTGACGATATTCAGACGGCGTAAGATCGGTTTTGTATTCCAGAATTACAATCTGGTTCCGGTTCTGAATGTATATGAAAATATCGTACTGCCGATTCAGCTCGACGGCAATAAACCGGATACTCCTTATATCGATAACATCATCGAAACACTGGGGCTTTCCGAAAAGCTTTCCAACCTTCCGAATAATCTCTCCGGCGGCCAGCAGCAGAGAGTGGCGATCGCCAGAGCCATCGCCTCCAAACCGGCAATCATCCTGGCGGATGAACCCACCGGAAATCTGGACAGCAAGACGTCCCAGGATGTGCTCGGACTGTTAAAGCTGACCAGTCAGAAATTTTCTCAGACCATCGTTATGATCACCCACAATGAAGAGATCGCGCAGCTCGCCGACCGGATCATCCGCATTGAGGACGGCAGGATCGTAACCAGAGAGAATATGTGAGAAAGGAGGCGCACCCATGAGAGTAGCAAACAGAAAATGTATCCGCAGGCTTGCCTTCAAAAATCTGCAGTCTGCAAAACTGCGCAACCTGATCACGGTCGTCGCCGTCGCCCTGACCACGATCCTCTTTACGACGCTTTTTACGATCGCTCTGTCCATGGCAGAAAATTTTCAGCAGAGCAATTTCAGGCAGGTAGGCACTTACGCCCACGGAGTCTTCAAAGAGCTGACGAAAGAACAGTTCGACGAACTGAAAGATGATCCTTTAATCAAAGAATGGGGACTGCGCCGTGTGGCAGGCATGGCGACAGACGATGTCTTCAATAAATCCCAGGTGGAAGTCAGCTATATGGATGAAAATTATGCCAGATATGGTTTTTGTATTCCTATCGTAGGGGATTTTCCGAAAGAAGGAACCAACGAGGCGGCAACAGATCTGAAAGTATTATCGTTGCTTGGCGTAGAACCGGAGCTCGGAAACGAATTTACCGTCACCATCAATGTAGATGGAACCGAGACAACAGAAACTTTCACCCTCTGCGGTTACTGGGAGTACGATGAAGTCACGGTGGCAAACCATATCGTCATGGCGGAAAGCCGTCTTGACGAGATCCTCGAAAAATGCAACAACCAGAACCGCAACGGTATAACCGGTTCCTACAGCCTCGATGTCATGTTCCGGAATGCCTCCTCCATCGAAAACGACTTAAAAACCGTTCTGGCAAAACACGGATTTCAAAATGATGAAGCGGGAAAAGACAATTATATCAAACTCGGCATCAACTGGGGTTATGTGGGAGCGCAGCTTTTTGATTCTATGGATTTTTCCGTTATCCTCGGCATCATAGCGGTAGTCATCCTGATCATTTTCACCGGATATCTGATCATCTACAATATTTTCCAGATCTCGGTGGCAGGAGATATCAGGCATTACGGACTCTTAAAGACCATAGGTACTACCGGAAAGCAGATCAAAAAGATTGTCATGATCCAATCGCTGCTTCTCTCGGGGATCGGTATCCCCATAGGGCTTCTCCTCGGTTATGGAACCGGCGTACTTCTTGCGCCCATCGTCATAGGGGCAGCGTCGGACAACAACAGCATTTATTACGCCTCCGCTTCCGCAAATCCGGCTATCTTTATCGGTGCGGCACTCTTTTCTGTCATCACGGTGTTGATTTCCTGCAGGAAGCCAAGTAAAATGGCGGGAAAAGTCTCTCCGATCGAGGCGCTGCGCTACACGGAGTCAGACAATCTCTCCAAAAAGAAAAAGGTGAAAAAAGTATCGAAAAAAGGAATCTCCATCTTTTCCATGGCATTTGCCAATATGGGAAGAAACCGGAAGAAAACATTTGTCACTGTGTTATCGATGTCCCTGTCCATCGTACTTTTCACTCTAACTGTCATCCTGTCAAACGGTTTCAGCATGGAAAAATACCTGAGCAAACAGATCAGCACAGATTTTATTGTCGCGGATGCCAGCTATTTTAATGTGCGGATGCACTGGGGAGACAGAACGCCTGTATCGGATGATATCGTTGCACTGCTCAAAAATATGGACGGCATCACAGGTGCCGGAAAAACCTACGGGGAAGCAGACTTTTTTGTCTACGATTTAGTTGAAGAAGATTATATCAGGAACGGTCATATGTCAAAATATTACAGTGCCGAAGATATTGAACACTACATCAGTTCCAAGCCAAGAGAAGGAAATCAGATTTTAAACGAGATAGACATCTATGGAATGGATGATTTCTGTCTGGACGAACTGAAAGTGTGGGATGGAGACATCTCCCGCCTGAAAACCGAAGAAAATATGATAGCCGCCGTCTATTTCGAGGACGACTACGGCAATATGGAAGACTGGACGAACTGGGCGAAAGTCGGCGATACGGTTAAGATCCGATACAGTAAAGAGGCCGAATATTATGATACACAGACAGGAGAAATATACGACGCGGACGCTTTAGAGAACCTGCCCGCTACCGCTTCCATATCCCAGCGCCCCAAAGAAGGGACATTCAAGGACATGGAATACAAGGTAGCCGCTGTCGTCTCCATACCTACCAGCCTGAATTACCGCTTCTACGGCAATGAGCAGTTCGTCTTAAACTCCGAGCAGTTCATCAGAGATACCGGCACTTCCGTGCCGATGTACTATACCTTTGATATGGTGGACGATGAGGCAGTCAAACAGGACATGGAACATTTTATAGCAGACTATACGAACAATGTGGACCCCTCTCTGGACTATGAAAGCCGCTATACCTACGCCGGAGAATTTGAATCCTTCCGCAATATGTTTCTGCTGATGGGAAGCATTTTGAGTTTTATCGTGGGGTTGATCGGCATTTTGAACTTCTTAAATGCTGTCCTCACCGGCATCATCACCCGCCACAGAGAATTCGCCATGCTGCAATCCATCGGTATGACCGGAAAACAGTTGAAGAAAATGCTGGTGTTAGAAGGGCTTTACTATACTCTGGGTTCCGTTGTCATCTCCTTTATCCTGGCAGTCATTGCGAACCCGCTCGCCGCGAATGTGATAGAGAATATGTACTGGTTCTTTGAGTATCATTTTATGATAACGCCAATCTTTGTCACAGCACCGGTCTTTGCGCTGCTCGGTATTCTGCTGCCATTACTCAGTTATCATTTTCTGGCAGGCAGGTCTATTGTGGAGAGACTGCGGGAAGCAGAGTAAAAGACGGCAGGCAGCCACACATCTCATATGCATCTTTCCTGCTGACAGCTGTCTGATCCATGAAGGCATCACAGCAAAAATGTTCCCGGGCAGAATATATGTCCGGGAACATCCTGTCAGTTCAGCCTTCCAGTTTCTTCGGCGCCAAACATTTTATACATTTTCTGTCTCTCTTTACACTTTAAATCTGTACCCTACGCCCCAGATTGTCTCAATATACTGCGGCTTTGAGGTATCAAATTCTATCTTCTCACGAATCTTCTTGATATGGACGGTAACTGTGGCGATATCACCGATCGAATCCATGTCCCAGATCTCCCGGAACAATTCTTCCTTGGTGTAGACATGGTTCGGATTTTCCGCGAGGAAAGTGAGCATGTCAAATTCCTTTGTGGTAAATGTCTTTTCCTCACCGTCTATCCAGACCCGGCGGGCAGTCTTGTCGATCTTGATCCCGCGGATCTCCACGATATCATTGGTCTTTTGAGCAGATCCTACCAGCCTGTCATACCGCGCCATATGCGCCTTTACACGTGCCACCAGCTCGCTGGGGCTGAACGGCTTTGTCATGTAATCGTCCGCGCCCAGGCCAAGGCCCCGGATCTTATCAATATCATCCTTCTTCGCCGATACCATCAGAATAGGAATATTCTTTTTCTCACGGATACGCTTACATACGTCAAAACCGTCCATGCCGGGCAGCATCAGATCCAATATCACAAGGTCAAAATCCTCCGCCAGCGCTGCCTCCAGCCCGGTATCTCCACTGTGCTCAATATGCACCTGAAAGTCGCTCAGTTCCAGATAGTCCTTCTCCAAATCTGCAATTGCTTCCTCATCTTCGATGATCAATATCTTACTCATAAATTATATCCTGCCTTTCTGTGATATGCAAATTTGTCGTTTTAAGCCTCCGCTTTTTTTGCCTGATTTCTCTTGCTGCCCTTTTCCGGCACAGCCTCATCTATGTCAACACTCTTGACGTCCTGTTTTACCTCCTCATATTTTCGGAGCACGATATGCATACAGGTTCCCTCTCCCTCCCTGCTGGTAGCCCATATATAGCCGCCATGGTCTTCCACGATCTTTTTCACGATGGAGAGCCCTATGCCGCTGCCGCCCTTCGTGGAGTTGCGGGAGGCATCTGTCCTGTAAAATCTCTCAAATATCTTCGGCAGGTCTCTCTGTGCGATGCCTCTGCCGTTATCCTCTATCTCGATACGGATCGAATCTATCTCATCCAGGATCCGGATATCGATCATGCCTGGTTTCTTGTCCTGATATTTTACACTGTTGCTGATAATATTGTTGATCACCCGCTTCAGCTGTTCCGGATCGGCGATCACTACGGTATCCGGCGTCACCAGATTGGAATAACTCAGTTCGATATCCTCCGATTCCAGATCAAGCCCCACCTCCTCCAGACAGTCCTGAAAATAGTCAGCTACATTCAGGCGGTGGAAATTGTAGGGGATCCTGTTGGAATCGATCCCCGAGTAGAGGGAGAGTTCATTGATCAGGCGATCCATATCGTTCGCCTTATTATATATCGTCCGGATATATTTATCCATCTTTTCCGGCGTATTGGCAATGCCGTCCATGATGCCTTCCACATAGCCTTTGACTGCGGTGATGGGTGTTTTCAGGTCATGGGAAATATTTGAGATCAGCTCCTTGCTCTGATTCTCGCGCTGCAGCTTTTCCTCCGTGGATTCTTTCAGGCGCAGCCTCATATCCTCATAATTGACTGCAAGCTCTGCTATCTCGCCCTTCTGTTTATGCTGCGGCGGCGGCACCTGATAATCCAGATTTCCCTCCGCAATGTTTTTCATCGCGATATTCAGTTCCTGTACAGGATTAAACACACTCGAATAGATCCATATGCTCAACACAAACGCCGTAAACACAAGGATCACCGCGATCGCGACCACCATGGACGCCAGAAATTCCGGCGCGATCAGCTCCCTGGCATAAAGAAACGCCTCCGGATCTATCGGCTGCTGCAGTTCCTTTCCTCTGATGACCGCACCGATACTCCAGAACGCCGCTGCGATCAAAAGCAGAGGCACGAATATCATGACCAAAAATGCAACTAACAGTCTCGTTTTTAATTTCATAGTCACCGATTCTCCGAATTTTGTAAATAGTATAGCATATTTCCTGCATTTTTTTGTAAAAAGAGAAGAATAATCTTCTAAAAAAAATATAAAAATAAGGTGCGGGTGTTGACAAGTCAGAAAATTATGCTATATTAAAATAGTAATCATTCCTATTTTTGAGATTCTCTGAAAGAGGCTCATAAGCGGGCTTTCAGGCCCACTTTATCGAGGAGACTATATGGCACTGAAATACAGCCGGCAGCGCGAAGTGATCAAAAACTGCCTTACTAATAGAGAAGATCATCCCACGGCGGATATGGTCTATATGGATGTCCGGGAAACCTTTCCGAATATCAGTCTCGGCACTGTTTACCGCAACCTTCAGCTCCTGACCGATCTGGGCGAGATCCAGAAGCTGAATGTGGGGGACGGCGTCGATCATTTTGACGCGAAGACTTTCCCCCACTATCATTTTATCTGCCGGGAGTGCGGCAGCGTGATCGATCTGCAGATGGACAATATCGATACGATCAGGGATATCGCGGGCGTCAATTTCGACGGGCAGATCGCCGGGCACATCACTTACTTTTACGGCATATGCGGCAACTGCTGTAAAAAGGGAAAATAGATTTAAAACCGGGTACTTCCCGGTTTAAATAAACTATAAAATATCATAAAGAGAAAAGGAGAAAAACAATGAAATTTGTATGCCAGGTATGTGGTTATGTTCACGAAGGGGATCAGCCCCCTGAGAAATGTCCCCAGTGTAATGCCCCCGCTGAAAAGTTCACTGCTCAGAGCGGCGAAATGACATGGGCTGCAGAGCATGTGGTAGGCGTAGCTCAGGGTGTTTCTGAGGATATTCTGGAAGATCTGAGAGCAAACTTCAACGGCGAATGCTCTGAGGTTGGTATGTACCTCGCTATGGCGAGAGTAGCTCACAGAGAGGGTTATCCCGAGATCGGCCTCTACTGGGAGAAAGCAGCTTATGAAGAAGCTGAGCATGCTGCAAAATTTGCTGAACTGCTCGGCGAAGTTGTAACTGATTCCACAAAGAAGAACCTTGAGATGAGAGTGGAAGCTGAGAATGGCGCTACAGCAGGCAAGTTTGACCTTGCAAAGAGGGCAAAGGCGGCAAACCTCGACGCGATCCATGACACAGTTCATGAGATGGCAAGGGACGAGGCTCGTCACGGCAAAGCGTTCAAGGGACTTCTCGAGAGATACTTTGGTTAAAAACCGGACGGTTTCTGAAAAACAGCAAAAATTTTTGCTGTGATTTCTGTAATAATGCATTTCGACCATCAGTAAAATAATTACAAACGATAAGGAGATATCATTATGGATAAATATTTTTGCAATCCCTGCGGATACACTTATGATCCTGTGAAAGGAGATCCCGAGCATAATATCGCACCCGGAACAGCTTTTGAAGATCTGCCGGACAACTGGGTATGCCCTGTGTGCGGTATCGACAAATCCATGTTCAAAAAGGTTGTTGAGACACCCTGAGGTTCTCCCTTAAGATCGAGACAACGGACAGTGCGTTCTGCGGACTGTCCTGATGTTCAAAAAGTATGGCGGCAGGAAGATCTTCTGCTGCCATTTTCTGTTTTCATATTTTTTATACAGATCTCACGGGGGACAAAAACCTTTTGCCCCCTATGTCATCATATAATTAGAATGACAGATATATTTTAATAGAAGGAAGGCATTTGTACCAATGGGGGAGACAAAAAAGAAAAAAACAGATACTGACAGAAAAAATAAACCGAAAGATATCTCTTCGAAACCCGGGTCTTCCAGGCGGCATATCATTCTGGCAGGCGTATTTCTGACTGCAGCCATCCTGTATCTCTTTACGGGCAACGCATATCGGAATATCTTTTTTCCCGCCACCATTATAAACGGTGTCAATGTCTCGGGAATGAGCGTCTCGCAGGCGAGGCAGGCGATAGACGCCTCCGCCGCAGAGTACATACTGACCATAGGGGAAAACGGCGACAAGGAGGAACAGATATCCGGTGACAGCATAGGGCTCTGCCTGGAGGATGAGGCCTCGCTGCAGGCTCTGCTTGACAGCCAGATTTCACTGACCTGGGGACTTCAGGCTTTTCATGAAAAAGAGTATTCTCTGGATATGAAGTACGATGAGGAAAAATTCCACTCAGTCATAGATGCCCTGGACTGTATGGATAAGACACAGTGGGTCTCCCCGGAGAGCGCCTACATTTCCTATGACAAAGAAAACGGTTACAGGATCGTCCCGGAGATGACGGGAACAGAACTCTATCCCGACAGGCTTATCGAGACGGCATCCGAAGCCGTCTGCGGTCTGAAAGATACCCTCTCTCTGGAGGCATCCGGCGTTTACAAGCCTCCCAGATACTCCTCGGACGATCCCGTTCTGACCGGGCGCCTCGCCCTGCTTCAGGGCTATTCTGACATGACTGTCACTTATCAGTTTGGCAGTCAGAGTGAAGTTCTGGACGGCGCCACACTCTCTGAGTGGATCTCCCTGAGTAAAAGCGGAAAGAGGACGATAGACAGGGAGGCCGTCACAGAGTATATTAAAGGGCTTGCCAGAAAATACAATACCGCCTATTCTTCCAAGACATTTGAAACCTCTTACGGTGAGACTGTCACGATCAAAAACGGCTATTACGGATGGATGATCGATAAGGAGACGGAGGTGGATAAGCTGATGGAGATCATCGGCAGAGGCGAAAGTACTAACAGGGAACCCGCCTACCTTCTGGAAGCCGCCAGCCATGACGGCCCGGACTACGGCGATACCTATGTGGAGATCAATCTCACCGCGCAGCACCTGTTTTTTTACAGGGACGGCGAACTGCTCATTGAGTCGGACTTTGTCTCGGGCAATCCCTCCAGAGGGAATGCCACGCCGGAGGGCGCCTACTCGCTCACCTACAAGGAGCGGAACGCCACCCTAAAGGGTGCAAATTACAGGACGCCGGTCTCCTACTGGATGCCTTTCAACGGAAACGTCGGCATGCATGACAGCTCCTGGCGCTCCTCCTTCGGCGGCTCCATTTACAAGACAAACGGTTCCCACGGCTGTATCAACCTTCCGCCCGCCGTGGCGGAGACGATCTACGAAAATATAGAGCAGGGGATTCCTGTCCTGTGCTACCACCTGAGCGGGACTGAACAGGCGCACGCAACCAACCTTTCCGGCGAACAGATACACACAAATACCATTCCCGCGGAGCCGGAGCCTGTTATTATCCTTCCTCCCCAGGACGGAACCGTTTCCCCGGATTTGCAGGTCCCGCCTCAGGACGGAAGCCCTTCCCCGGACGTACAGCTTCCCCCTCAGGGCGGAATCTCTTCCCCGGATATACAGGTCCCGCCTCAGGACAAAACCTCCTCCCCGGACGTACCAATCCCTCCTCAGGACGAGAGTGTCTCCCCTGATATGCAGGCCTCCACCCAGGGCGGGACTGCTGTCCCCTGATATACAAGCCTCTGCTCTGAGCGGAACCGCTGTCCATCGGGCATGCCGGTTTCCGACCGGAGCGGGACTGCCATCCTCCGGGTACGCCGCCTTTCGGACCGGGCTGACTGTGATATATTCAGCCGTTACGCTTCGATTCCATCGCTCTCCATACTTATGTTTTTATTTCCGCTCCCGCCGCCCGCCTTTTTTCTGCTATTTCCTGCTTCACCTCCGGTTATGACACGGCCTTCCAGATAATCTTCGATGCCGGGACAACATTCCTCATAGGACGGCCTCCTGTCATTACTCCAAATGTCATCATCGCACTCGGGATAATAGAGTTCTTCAGTCAGCCACTCCTGTTCATCAAAATTGACGCAGCGTGTGTAATAATCATATCTGTTCATTATTTTATCCTTTCTGCTGATCATCTCAGCAATAAAATTATTTTCAGTTTCACTGCACTCTTTTACGGTATCTCCGAAGCTGTACATCCTGCCTGCCGATCATTTCTATCGCGTTTGCGAGCAGAGACAGGATATTCATATCATGCCTGGATGCCGTCTCCTCCGGCTCTCCGGGACAGCGCCAGAGTTTTGAGATACACTTGATCATATCGAGTACCTGTTGATACTCCTCATCAGTCAGGTCATCATAGTGCCCCGCCTTCACATCCTCCGTAAAATCCACGGCGGGATTTTCAATTTTCATCACGTTCAGGGCATCCTTTGTGGAAGTGACGTACTCACGGCCGTTTAAACCGTCAAATATGACATCCTCCACGCTGTATTCGTTATTGAACCTGTATTTTATTTTCACGTTAACTCCCATCTGCCCGCTTTGGCGGGCGTACAAATTTTGCACTCTAAAAGGACGCAAATCCCACATTTGCGCCAGCTGTCATGGCTTATCTGCGACATTCCGGCACATACAGCCCGCATTCTTACAGTAAATCCGGTGCTCAGAATACAAAGCACCGCCGGCTGCAGTCCTCGAACAGCGCCTCGTCCATCATCGCGCGTATCCGGTTCTCCATTCCCCGGATGCCCAGCCCGCTGGCAAGGGCAGCCTCCGCCAGCTCACGGCGCATTTCGGCGGTAAGACGGATATTTGCCCCGTACTGCTTTCTGATATTCGGAAGCGGACCACAGGAACTGTCCGTCATCCGGAAATAATCATCGACAGTCATGGCTTCAAGGCTGACGATCCTTTGGATACGCCCCATGAACTCCGGCATCACTCCGAACGCGATCATATCTTCCTCTGTAAAGTGTCTGTCATACGCCTTTACCTTCTTCGCCGCCGCACCGAAACCGATGCGGCTCCCGCTCTCTTTTTCTGCCACATCCGCCGCTTTCGCAGAGAATGCTCCGCAGAACACGAAGCTGATTCTTTTCGTGTCGATCCTGCAGGCGATGGAACCTTCCTTTATCTCCACCGGGATCCCCTCCATTATCGTCAACCCCTCAGACTGGATGCTATGGCTCATATTCTCCCCAGAAGCAGTGAATTTAGGCATAAGCATCTTGTCCGCCTCATCGATGACAAGGACCGTATATGACCCGGAACGAAAAATCGGGGAGGAAAGCAGTGTTTTCCACTTTTTCTCGCCGCGCCACCCGTCAAGGGTGAGATTGCTGCCATCCACGATCTCGATCCTGTCCGGAAATATCTTTTTCAGGCAGCGCCAGATATGGCTCTTGCCGCAGCCTGTGGGACCGATAAACATGGCGTTGGATCTGATACCCCTCTCAAAGCAGTTCCACGCTATGATGGACGCCGCTTTTTTGGCTTCCTCCTGCTTCCATACATGCCGGTTCAGGTACCCGTATATCCTTTTCGGGGTATTATATTTTGTCCTGCGGGTGATGTCGTCATACTGCCCGCCTGTGGCGGGCAGTTCTTCTTCCCGAATGACTTCCACCCTGTCGTCATACCACGGAAGGCTTTGGTTCGCAGATATACTTTTGTTATAGTTCATAGACAAACCTCCTTTTTTATCTGTTATTACTATTACTATTACTTCTTTTGGAATGGACGCAGTCCATTCTGCCTTGTGCCCCGCAAAATAAAGTAGACAAAATTATGATGCGATGTTACAATTGGAAACTACGCAATACTATGTATTTATCACCCCTTTGGGGTGAGGATTGCAAAAATTAACATTAGAAATTTATAAAATTTCGATTTTTCGAACAATATTTGTATTTTTTGTACTCAAATTAAATAAATGGCTTAAATACATTATTTTTGACACAGGAGTTCCATATGAAACGCTTTTCTCCCTGCACTGCATATAAAATAAACGGAAAGATCCGATATTCATTCATCGCCCCGGACGGTGAAAAAAAAGTGTCCACAGACTGGAAGAAGGACAGGATCAAAGAGATCCGTTCTATTTTCCTCCATCAGAACAGCAGCCATCAATACCAGCTGAAAAAATACCAGCGGCAGATCATGCACTCTATTCTCTCCGGCAATGACACTTTTGTGATCCTTCCTACCGGAAGTGGAAAATCCCTCTGTTTTCAGGCTCCTTCTGTCTTTTTCCCCGGTATCACTCTTGTCATAACTCCTCTGGTTGCCCTGATTGAAAACCAGGTGGATAATTTTAACAGAAATTCCTATCCCCTCTACCATCCCAATGCAGCCAATTATTATCAAAATATCCGCTTCAAGGCGATCTATCCCGGTATGGACGGCCTCTCGTCCCGGGCGTTGTTCTCTGAAATACAAAACCCGCGCGAAAACCGGGGCGGCGGGCGTCAGGTGCAGTACAAATTTTTATATGTATCCCCTGAGCGGTTGTGCAGCCCCAAATTTCTGAGAGATCTCAGCAGTGCCGAGCGGAGCGGACTGCGCATTGACCACATTGTGATCGATGAAGTACACTGCATGTCCCAGTGGGGTTTTGAATTTCGTGAAAGTTATCTGCATATTGCCGATTTCATCCGCCAAAGGCCTATGCGTCCTGTCATAAGTGCTTTTACCGCCACCGCCACACCAAAAGATATCGCAGAAATCAAGAATATCCTGCATTTTCCGACCGATAAAAGGGAATATGAAAAGAAAAAATATTATCAGATATCCCACGTTGCCAGGCGTGGAAACCTTTCGCTCCATGTCATACCGTGTTCTGACTATGAGATGGCGGGTGAAACAGACCATGAAAATAAGCGGCGGCTCCTCTTAAAGGATGACATTGCCGGAGAGGGCAAATCCTCCGCTCCCTCAAAAGGCGGCGCAGACAACAATGATCCGCAGCACAGTACACTGCAAACCCGAAAAGATACTCTCATCCATATACTGGAAAAAAATCTGACAAAAGTATGTATCATTTACCGCACCACCGCCTCCGGCGTCGATGAGCTCTATCAGGAGTTGAAAAATATTGAAAAGTTTAAGGGCAGGCTGGTAAAGTACCATGCGGGAATGTCCGACCGCGCAAAAGCCAGAAGCAAAAACTGTTTTCTGAGCAGCCGCGATGAGAATCTGAACGGTCCTGCAGATCCGAACGATCCCTCAAAAACATACAAAAATATTATGATCGCCACAAAAGCTTTCGGCATGGGCATCGACAAAAGGGATATTTCTCTGATCATTCATTATGATATGCCAAGAAGCCTGGAGGATTACTATCAGGAAGCCGGCCGCGCAGGGAGGGATCCCGTGAAGGTTCCACTGGCGGACTGCTTTCTTCTGTACTCTGCCGGTCCCAAAAAGGAAAAGGGAACTCTGCAGTATACGATCAACTGGGTCACCTCGGAAAAAGGATCCCTGCGTTCGGACTGTATGCCGATCTCCTCACAGTTTTCCGATGATATGAAGGAAAATATCTATTTCTGGTCATATTACAGGCTCTGTTATGTCAGAAAATACTGCAATATCATGAAATATAACCCCGGTTCTGACGCCGCCCACAATTTTATCATCAGGTATCTCAGGAGCAGCTTTACTCTGAGGCAGTGCGTCAGAGATCTGGATGACTTTTACAGCTACATAACCGATCACTATCCGGTCACCGCGTCCTGCAGGGACTCGTTCATTGACAGGTGCCTTTTCAGCGGCTCATCCGCTGTCAGGTTCCTCGGTCCAGGTTTTGGGCAGACAGGCAATTCGGCAGACAGCCCCGGAAACGACCGCATCTCCTGCAGTCAGGCTTACCCGGAATCGGACAGGTTCCATGATGAGATCCGGAAGCTTATGGGCGAAGTCAATGAACTGCACATAAACAACACTTACGCGGCAAATCTTCTGAGGCATCACCCGGACAGATACCAGCTGAACAGTCCCTATGTACTGTCCGAAGACAGTCCAGATGCCGGACAGGAATGGAAAAGCAAAAAAAATAAAAAGGTGAAAGGGGCGCCGTCCGGGACTCTCCGCAGGTCAGACTTCAGCCAGGACGCCGGATTTATTTTTGTCGAAGATCCAAAAAGCTGTGAGGAATATGTGAACGCATCCTGGGACAGCCGCCGGGACCGGAGGAACAGGGCAAGCATCATATTCACGGTAAACCGCCAATGCATCATAAACGGCGTTCTCAAAATGCAGGGGGACAGATGGACGCCTGTGACCGGCAGAGAGCACCTGCTGCCGTACGAGCGATACCTCGGCTGCGATGTCAAAGGGCTGTTTCCCAGAGAACGATTCGGTCCGTGGCGCAGGATACAAAAAAATTCCCTGTTTGCCTATACCGCAGGCGCAGAGAACCATGAACTGCGTTTCACTGTCTACGGCAGCGAGAAGCCGTCCTATTTTGATATGTGTGTTCTGGACGCCGTATATTCTATTAAAATATCCGGGAAAAAAACAATATATGTTCAGACCATCTGGGAGATTCTGACAGGAAGGAACACAGAGTATTCCTCCCGCGAAAAACTTGATTTCCGGGAAAGGATCCAAAACAGTATAGACAGAATGCGCGCCATGAAAATATCCATCTCCGACAATCAGTGCGGACTGGAAATAGAGAGGGAGGCCTTCCTCCCTCTGTCGGACACGCCCAAAGGGCAGAAGGGTTACACCTGCCCCGCCATACCGCCGCTCTTTCTCTACGCCGAAGAGATGAACGGCCAGATCATCCGGGTGCCTGTCTCTTTTTTCAATACCGCCAGAATAGAAAAGACGGCTTTCTGGAAAAATGACTTTTACGCCGAATTTACGCGCGCCGGGCTTGATCAGTACTCCTTTGGCGGCATCCGTAAATACACCTTTGATACATATATAAAATCTTTATCTCAAAGCATAAAATTTGAGTCGGATACAGCAGAACTTCTCAGCCCGGGAGATATCCGCCGCCTGGAGAACATCCGATCGCATACCTGCTCCTTCCGGCCTTCGACAGCCAACGCTTTACTATGCCACTATCTGATACACCGGACAGCCATAAGCAAGGCCAGAAAGCGGGGTAATTTCATTCTGTTTTCGACTGTAAAAAGCATCCTGGGGCTGCGTGAAGAGACCTGCCTTTTCCACAAAAAAACAGCGGCATTCATGAACCGCCTCCTGAATATAGGATATCTTGACCATTTTTATTTTTATGTTAAGGACTATGATTATCATCTGACGGACGGCACCTGTGTTACGGATAATGCCTACTTTAAAGTCGAGGCTGTCGATACAATAAAATACTGGCGCCTTCACGGCACCGGCCATCTTTTACTGTCCGATTTCACCGTAACCTGGTCTTTGCAGTACCATGAGCAGCTCCTGGACGACAATTCAAACTTTGAGATGAAAACAAAACTTTCGGATGCCACCGACGGCAATAATTGCTCTCTTTCCGCCCGGACAAAGCGGGAACTCGCCGCCATGCCGATCGGCAAGATGGACGGGATCGTTCTGCGGCACAACTGATGCTTTGCCTGTTCTTTTGCAGGACAGGCACCGGCAGATATGTCCGCGCAGATCCCGCTCCGCCTTTTTCTGTATCCGTCAGCACACGATCGAGAGCAGCTTTCTCCGGTTCTCGATCCGCACGACATCCTCCTCGCCGCCGAACTCGCCATCCAGTGCCCAGGATATCTTTTCCTCCGAGCGCAGTATCGCTTTGGACGTCTTTCTGTAATAAATATGCTGATTCTCCTCCGGCTTTTCACTCAGCAAAGAGAGGACGATCTCGTTCAACGCCACAAGGCTCTTCGGCATTTTGACAAGCACTATCTCAAACAATCCATCATCCAGAGAAGTATCCGACGGCAAAATATTTTTAAATCCACCGATAGATAAAGAGTTCGTGACCGTACCCAGAATAAAATCGTCCTCTATTTTTTCATCATCCAGTTCCACCCCGATATGGTAACTTTTTAAATCGCCGATGCTCTTGATCCCTTCCAGAATATACGCCGCGTGTCCCATCAGATTCTTTGCCTTCTGGGATGTGGTATAGGAAACCTTTGTAAAAATTCCGAACGCCGCCACATACAGGAAATACCTGGAAGCGTTAAAGCGCCCCACATCGATCCATCTCGCCTCCCCTTCCACCGTATTCTGCAAAAGCGCATCCGCATCGCCTGAAAGCCCGAGGCTGTAGGCAAAATCGTTGGTGGAGCCGGACGGAATATAGGCGATCTGTGCCGGCAGGTTCTTCCGTATCAGGAAGGATACCGTGATATTGAGCGTTCCGTCCCCGCCGCTGCATACGATCAGGTCAAATGATTTAAAATCTATATCTTTTTCAAAGTCCTCCAGCCGCCTGACAAGGCAGACCGTAACAAGATAATCATGGCTGTCATAAAACTCCACCGCCTTCTGCAGGCTGAGCCTCGTCTTTGTCATGCCGGACACAGGATTGTAGATTAACAGAAGCTTTTTCATATCAATAACCATGCCCTTTCCACAGCCTGCAAACTTTGGGCCGCAGGCACAAATTTGCGTGTGAAAAATTTATTTTTCACACTATTCCTCACCATATCAATGCGGCCGTATCCGTCCGCTTTACTGCGATTCAGCTATTACTCAGTATAGCCCCAATATTTTCCTGCGTCAACGTTTGCCGGGAAATTTCAAAATAGATCAGCAACCGTTCAGGGGCGGCTATTTCACCGCCCCGACTAACAGATAGATCAATGTCGCGCAAAGTCCGATGGAGAAGAGGATCAGCCCGTAAGAAAGGCTTCTTGTGATCATATAGATCGTCTCCCGAAGCCCCCAGTAGCCGAGCGCCAGTTTATGTTTATAATTCGTCTCCTTCGGATGGTTTTTCCGGAAGATCCGGTTCATGATCCCGCAGGCGGTATTTGCCGCGCTCCCCAGAATATATGTCAGCCAGTTCCCTTCCTTCAACTCTCCCATCTTTGTATGATCCCGGTAGACAGTCTTTCGCAGGAGCACCACCAGAGCATCCGTCAGCGTATCCAGAAATCCCGCCGCCGCAGTTCCCGCCCGGATCAGGAATTTTGCCAACACATTCGTCACTTTATCCAGGATGCCGCACACACAGCCACAGACTGCCGGCAGTATGGTCAGCAGCAGCGGCCTGTAGAGATATTCCTCCAGATCAAGAAGTTTCGGCCATCTGTCCAGATAGACACAGCCATCCTCCCATTTCAGAATACCGGAAAACACATCTGCCCGCCGCTTTCCCTGATCCTCTGCAGCACATTCAGCCCCCTCTTCTCCGGAAACCGCCCTCCTTAACATCCACCCGCGTCCCACCAGAAGATAGAGAGCCGCACCGATCGCAATGGAAGTCAGGCCACCCTTCAGATTTCCAAAGCTGAAATAGGATATCCTCCCGCCGGCTCCCGCAAGTCCCATAAAGCCCTGCCCCAGGTCTGCCAGCCCGTCCATCGTCATCCCCGGAAAAATTCCCATTAGCGGGAACAGCAATCCACCGGCAAGCAGCACTGCACTGCTCAGCGGGCTCATATAACGTTTCTGCGCATCATATTTCTCCTGCAGCGCAGCATCATTATTCCTCTCCACAAAAACTGCCACAAACAGCTTCGTCATGTACGCCACGGTCAGGCCTCCGCTGATCAGAAATGCCCACTCTATGGCTTTCATACCGCCGCTCGAAAAAATTACAGGTGTTATTAATCCTTCTGACAACCCCTCCGTATATTCCACAATACTCTCATGCAGCAGCGTTTTGCTGATGTAGCCGCTGAAAAGCGGCATGCCGCCGATGCCCAGAGCGCCCGTCAGGTAGAGAAAGGCAAGAAGGGGTTTCTTCCGCCCGAACCCCCTGATCTCATTCAGATCCAGCCTGTGCAGGTTCATATAAATAACACCCGCTATCATAAATAAAACCAGCTTGAACAGCGAATGATTCACCATATGAAGAAAACTTCCACGCACTGCCAGGACATTCTCCTCCCCCAGCAAACCCTGCATGCCGATCCCCACCAGTATAAAGCCGATCTGGGAGACCGAGGAGCAGGCGAGCGTCCTCTTGAAATCGATCGAAAACAGCGCCAACACCGCGCCGGCCGCCATCGTCAGCACGCCCAGCGCCAGGATGAACGTTCCCCAGAGCGCATCGTGCAGAAGGATCCTGCAGCTGATCACGAGTACGCCGAAGATACCAGTCTTAGTCAGAATACCCGAGAGCAGCGCGCTCGCCGGGGCGGGCGCCACCGGATGCGCCTTCGGCAGCCAGATATGCAGCGGAAATACCCCCGCCTTCGCGCCGAAACCAAACAGCATACACAATGCCGCCGCATAGACATCCTTTCCCCGACAGGCTTCATACAGCTTATCGATCTCCAGCGTTCCCGCCTGATGATACAGAAGAAACAGCCCCATCAGCATCACAAGTCCGCCGATCACCGCCACCGCCAGGTAAGTCGCCGCCGCCCGCAGGGATTCATCCCTTTCGTCCTGCGCCACCCAGACGTAGGACGCAAAGGACATGGTCTCAAAAAACACAAATGTTGTGTACAGATCCGCCGACAGAAAGATCGCCTCCGTCGCCCCCAGCGTAATAAGCTGAAACAGATAATACCGGTTCCTGTTTCTGTAGTGCGCAAAATACTCTATCGAAAACAGTGAAGTTCCCATCCACATAAACGCCGCAATGCAGGCATAGACCGCCCGGAAGCCGTCCACCGTAAAGGAAAGTCCCATGCCGCAGACGCCGGGCAGTCCGAATTCTCCGCCTATGACCCCGCCCGCAATGCGTTGACACAGCAACACTGCCGCCAGCCCGAATTCCAGGACAGCAACACCGCCCACAAAATAGTCTCTGCATTTTTTATGCTTTCTGCCCAGCGCATAGGACAAAAACGCCCCCGCCATCGGCAAAAAAACAAGCCCATATACCAGATAACTCACCATGGAAACCTCCCAGTCCTACAAAATTCCTCCCAAATCGTCCCGTTTCTCAGACATTCGCCTTTTCTTCAGCAGATCCCCGCTGCGACCTCCCGCAAAAACGCCACCAGCGGTCCGGAGAACACCCCCAGCGCCACTATACTGACCGAGAATATAAGAAGTGGCACACACATCCTCCACCCCGGATCCGTCACGCCTGCAAGCGTACCGTAATCGAAACCCTTTCCGGGAAAGAATGCGTGGATCACCGTGCTCATCATATAGATCGCCGTCAAAAGCGCGGATGCCAGAAGGCAGCCAATGCCGAAGTACGCCTGTACATTCATGCTCTCCACCGCCGCAGATGCCAGATTCCACTTGCTGATAAAGCCGGCAAGCCCCGGCACGCCCATCAGCCCCAGCGCAGACACTGTAAAGCACCCGAATACCAACGGCATTTTTCTGCCGACACCGTCCATCTCATAGATATAGCTTTTCCCTGTCCTCTGCATGAACGCGCCCGCACAGAAGAAAGCATTGATCTTCATCACCGCATGGCACACCAGATGGCAGAGCGCTCCCGCCAGTCCAAGCGGCGTCATCAGCGTGATCCCGAAAATGACATACGACAGATTGCTGACCGTGGACCAGGCGAGACGCCTCTTAAAATGTGTCTCCTTCACCGCCATACTGCAGCCGTAAACGATCGTGAACATCGCAACACCCATCACTACGTTCTGCGCCCAGGTTCCGCGCAGGAAAGAAGCGCCAAAACTGTAGTAAGTAAGCCTTGCCATCGCGAAAACCCCCGCCTTTACGACAGCCACCGCATGCAGCAGCGCCGTGACAGGCGTGGGCGCCACACCGGCATCCGGCAGCCAGGAACTCATTGGCCATATCGCCGCCTTCACGCCAAAGCCCATAAAAGCGAGCAGATAAATCCACAACAACAGATTCTTCCTGTCCCCGATCTGCGCCATATCCAGCACGC
Organism: uncultured Lachnospiraceae bacterium; assembly: GCA_910584915.1. Taxonomy (GTDB): domain Bacteria; phylum Bacillota; class Clostridia; order Lachnospirales; family Lachnospiraceae; genus 1XD8-76. Next base: position 17,346 of record CAJUDM010000004.1, on the reverse strand, counting down.
CGCCCATCTGGAATTCACAGGTCACACCGTAGATAATGATAAACACCAGCCCTATCAGCGCAAACGCGGCTCCGCCGATCGAATAATACAAATATTTTCTGGACGCCAGGACCGCTTCCCGCTTCAAAGTATGAAGCACAAGCGGCACCGTGGACAAAGTCAAAAGTTCGTAGAAAAAATACATGGACAACAGATCCGAAGCGAAAGCGATGCCAAGCGTAACGCCGTAGGTGATGCTGTAAAACATAAAAAATATCTTTTCGCGCTCTTCCCTCTCCATATATTCAAAAGAGTACAGCACCGCCAACGGCCAGAGCAGGGATATCAGCCCTGCAAAGATCATCGACAGGCCATCGATCTTGAACGAGATGGACAGATCTTCCACAAAGTGGATAATGTGGAATACCTCTGTCGTCCCGTTCAGGATCAGCTTCCAGACAATGGCAGAAGTGATCAGCATGATGATCTCCAGATACCACATCATTATTTTTCTGTTTTGAAAAGGGAGAAGCGGCGTCAGCACCCCGCCCGTGATCGGCAGAAGGATTGCCGCTAAAATCCAGTATTCGCTCATGGTCAATATCTCCTATAGTACTGTGCTGACGATCGCCCGGATATATTCCGTCAGCGGATTCGGGAATACCCCGAGCAGTATCGACAGCGCCGCAAATATGATAAGCGAGACAAGCATCCACAGGCTCGGCTCCTTCTTCCGCAGATTCTCATAATCATAGTCCGCTCCCGGCAGAAAGCCTTTCACGGTCACAGGGAGCAGATATCCCGCAGTCAACAGCGCAGAGATCAGCAGGATCACCGGTCCGAGCCAGGTAAAGATACCGGCTCCAGACTGCAGGGCTCCCACCGCGAGATGCCATTTGCTGATAAAGCCGCTGGCAGGCGGGATGCCGATCAGCGCCAGCGAGGCAAACGTATAACACCAGATCGTGACGGGCATCTCCTTGCCGATTCCCGTCATATCGTCCACATTCGTCTTTCCCGTCTTATAGATGATCGCGCCGGCAGCCAAAAACAGCGTCACTTTGACGAACGCATGGAACACCACATGGAGCAGTGCGCCGGTCATGGCGGACGGCTCTAACAGTGCAAGCCCGAACAGGATATAGGAAACCTGGCTTACCGTGGAGTAGGCAAGTCTTTTTTTCATGATTTTTTCCCGGTATGCCAGCATGGAGCCCATGAAGATCGTAACAAGCGTCAGCGTCAGCCACGCAGTCTGCACCCAGGTTCCCCTGATAAAGGATTCACCGAACAGAAAGTATACTGTGCGGATAACTCCCAGCACACCCGCCTTCACGATCAGCCCGGAGAGTACCGCGCTGGCGGGCGCCGGCGCCACCGGATGGGCGGTGGGAAGCCATGCGTGCATCGGAAACATGCCCGCCTTCACGCCGAAGCCCAGTATCATAAAGAATACGATGACAAGCAGCGTTTTCTCATTTCCCGCCGCCAGTTCCATATTCAGCGTTCCGCCCGCTGTAAAGTTTAACGTATCCGCATACTTATTTAAAAAGTATACGCCGAGCAGCACCATGTACGCGCCGCACAGGGAATAAAACAGATACTTCATGCCGCCCATGATCGCTTCCTTTGTCTTTGAGTGCAGCACAAGGGGCATCGACAGCAGCGTCATCAGCTCATAGAACAGATAATAAGTCACGATATTGCCCGCAAAATCAAGCGCCAGCAGCACACCGAACACCATCAGATAAAAGCCGAAATACCGCTTCTCCTCCCTCTCATGCTTCATGTACTCAAAAGCATAAAATCCCGCCAGGATCCACACGATCGTCACGATAGCGGCAAAAATCCTCCCCAGATCATCCAGCCGAAAATAAATCTGCAGCCTCTCCCCAAGGCTCAGCAGAAGAAACTCCGTGCCCTCCGTCCCCAGCGCACATCCGGCAAGGATGCCTGTGATCACAAGCCCGGCCCCTGTCACGGCGAGCAGGCGGTTTCTGGAATGAAACTCCGGCGCCAGCAAAAGCACCGCTCCGAGAAGTATGGGAAAAAATATCGCAGTTAACATTATTATTGAAGCATTCATCTTATAATCCATGCCCTTTCCGCAGCCTGCTGCAGGATATTTCAATTATACTACGCGAAATTCGCAAGCCCTGTCTCTACTAGATGGATGATCGGCTGGGAATTCATTCCCAGGATCAGATTTAGTATCACAAACAGGATGATCGTTGCCGTGTACAGCTTCTGCTCATCCAAACGAACGCTGTAATAGCCTTTTTCTTCCTCCACCGACGGTTTTTCCGGAGTATAGATGCGGATCACCGTCTTCAGGAAATAGATCGCATTCAGGATCGTGCTGACCGCCAGCACGATGACCGTGGGAAACATCTTCCAGGTCGGATTGATGATCGCAGCCTTCGCGAACAGAAGCTTGCTGACAAAACCGGAAAAGATCGGTATGCCCACCATGGACAGAGAGCCCACCGCAAAGCCAATACCCGCGATCCTGTGCCGGTATCCCGAACCATTCAGCGCGAAGAAACTCCTGCTGCCGCCGGACACATCCGTCAGTCCGATCGCGCTGATAAAGAGAAGAGATTTTGTCGCCGCATGGACGAGAATATGATAGACGCTCGCCACCATACCCTCCTGCGTTCCCAGGCCGAATCCCATATAAATATAGCCGATCTGCGCCACCGAGGAAAACGCGATCATCCTTCTGATATCTTTCTCCCCGATCGCACTGAACGAACCGAAGAGCATCCCGCACAATCCAAATATAAAAAGTATACCGATTATATGGCTGCTGTAAATGATCTCCAGACCGATAACCCTGTAAAAGATCTTGATCAGCAGGAAGATATAGCCCTTCGACACTAATGAAGACAACATCGCCGCCGAAGAGACCGTGGAGTAGCCGTATGCGTCCGGCAGCCAGGCATGGCAGGGAAACAGCGCACTCTTGATCGCGAGCCCGATCGTCATGATACCCACCGTGATCAGCATCGGTATCCGGTAAGTACCGCTCGCCATGATCTCCGCCATCGCCAGTTTGATATTGCTCATCAGAAGATGCCCTGTCAGGTCATAGAGCATACAGATCCCCATCAGCAGAAGGCCCGAGCCCAGAAGGCTCATGATCATATAGCGGACAGCCGCCTCTATCGTCCTGCCGTTCTGCCTGATCATGATCAGCCCGCAGGCAGCGATCGTATTGATCTCCACAAAGACATACGCCGTGAAAAGGTCGTTGGTATACACAAGCGCCAGCAGGGAGCTGAGCATCATGTCCACCAGAATATAATAAATATTATGTTTCGTATACTCCACTTCATCGAACAGTTTTTTTCTGCCGCCGGTCATGGACAGCAGCATGACGATACTGAAAAACATCGCCATCCCCGCCTCCAGCACCCCGGCACGGATCTCATTGCCCCAGGGCGCAGGAAAATGTCCCATCATGAAAACATAGCTGCCGATCCCCTCCCTGACAAGATAAAGCAGCAATATGCCCGACATCACCCCGACCGCAAGGATCACCGCCGTGTTTAACCGTTTTGCCCATTTTTCGGAGAGGATCGAAGAGACAATACCCGAAAACATCGAGATCATGATCGAGAAAAAAGGCACATTCTGTATAAAATTCATCAAAGCCCCTCCTTCCTCAGCTGCATGGATATCTCATCCAGATCCAGTGTGTGATAGCGCTGGTATAAGCGCACCGTGAGTGAGAGCATCAGCGCCGTCACCGACACGGAAACCACGATGCCCGTCAGCACAAGCCCGCTGGGGATCGGATTGATGTAAGCCTCCACCTCCTGCACGCCGTCTACGACGATCGGCGCCGCCCTGCCGGCAATATATCCCTTCTCCGCCAGAAACAGGTATACCGCCGTATCCATGATATTCAAGCCTATGATCTTCTTGATCAGATTTTTCTGGATCAGCAGATTTGCAAAACCGATGCCGAACAACAGTATCGCAACCTCTTCCCCATAATTTACCAGAAAATTTGTCTCCAGCATAACAGTGTCCTGCCCTTTCCTCAGCCCGCCATATTCATGCAGCAGGCACTCCGTAATCTAAAATCCTCCCTTGCGGAACAGCGCGAAGAATGCGTACATCGTACATGCCACCACCAGGCCGACGCAGATATTTAAAGGCAGGATCAGCCCGCTGCTGAGGATATCCCCCGGTGTCCCGAGCGGGATACCACTCTCTAAATGATGCGCCCCCGTATAGAAAGAATAACTTTTCGCGATACAGTAAAAACTGAGTGCACAGAAGCTGATCCATTTATAGGTCTTTGCCGTGAAGAACCTCTCCGTCTTCTCAAACCCGAAGGCGTTCAGATACAATATCAGCCCTGCCCCGATAATGGCGCCGCCCGAAAAACCGCCGCCCGGTGAGAGGTGTCCGTTCAGGATCACATAGATCCCAAACAGTATGATAAAGGGCACCAGTATCATCGCTGCCGTTTGCAGGATCCTGTCGCTCTTCGGCTCGTAGAAGCTGTCCCGGCGTTCTTCCTCCTCCGCGCTGCCCCTGCCCTTCTTTTTATCATTCCGCATCAGGATCAGCACAGTGCAGGTCGCAATGAACAGCACGTTGGACTCTCCGAACGTGTCAAAGGCACGGTAATCCAGGATCATTCCCGTCACAATATTCACCGCACCGGTGTCCTGCATCCCGTCCTCGATATATTTTGCGGCAACCTCGTTGTGCGCCGGATTGTCTGTGCTGCCTACCGGAGGCAGATATGCCACCGTGATGAGCAGCATCACCGTCAATGTCAGACAGCACAACAGCGCCGCCACCCTGTAGAACTTCCGGAACAATGTATACTGATTATTATTGGCGGTATCATGAACCTTCCGGATCACTCCGACTACCTCTTCCTGATATTCCCTCAGCTGTTCCTCGCTCTCCTCCTCCTGCCTTACATCCGTCCTTACCTCCACATTGCCGGTGTAGGGATCCCTGACGCCGTCCATCCACTGGTGAAATGCGCCGACCGGCCGTTTTCCATATTCATCTTCGGGAATCAGTCTGCTCATGGTCTTCCTCATCCTCCTCCCTCATCGCATGGATCTTTTTCAATGTCGCAAAAAACAGCACGCTCGTCACACCCGCTCCCACCGCCGCCTCCGTGATCGCAAGGTCCGGCGATTCCAACAGGATCCAGATGATCGACATGATCAGGCTGTATGACATAAATATTAAGATCGAATTTAGAAGCCGTTTCGAAAAACTTACCGACACGGCACAGATCACCAAAAATGCAAGCAGGATATATTGAAAAATCTGCATCTTTTCTCCTCCCTTTTACTCCGCCTCTGTCCCTCCGGCGCACCGCTGCGCACGACTGTCTGCTCCTTTTATACCCTGTTTCGGCACAGCCCTGTCCTGTCAGATCCGCAGACAGACATTTTCCCTTCCGCTTCAGTCACTGCTGCTCCTCATCTTCCCGCCTCACCTCACAGTATCTCTCCAGATCTTCATTGACTGTACACTCTAACCTTGAGATCAGATGGGAAGAGACCGGAGAAGCACACCACAAAAAGATGAGTACGAGCGCCAGCTTCAGGGTGACAAACCGGAAACCGAACAGGATCATCAGTCCCGCAAGTGCTGCGCCGATTCCCAGCGTATCGCCCATCGCCGCGGCATGCATCCTGTTCAGCACATATTTAAACTTGAATACGCCCAGGACTTCAAGCAGAAAAGTGACAACACCCACTGCTAAAAGCCCCGTTCCCGCAATAAACCTTAACCATTCAAATACCATGACAGCTAACCCTCTTTTTTATCTTCTCTCCGCTTTCTTCTCTTTTCCCGCAGTTCTCTGTGTTCAATATATACTCCGGTATATACTTTTGTCAGCACCACTACCGCCAGAAAACTGATCATCGCATAGATCAGGCAGATGTCCACCAGATAGTCCTCATCCATCAGCAGGGCGAGCACGGCGATGATCACCATGACGATCGTGCCCATCATATTTACCGCCACCAGCCTGTCCGCGATCGAGGGGCCCTTCACCGCTCTGATCAGACAGGCTATCGTCAACAGCGCCAGTATTACTATGATAACATGAAAAATTCCGGAATATTGTTGTACCAGTTCCATCTTCCGCCTCATGCCTCCATCTTCTCTAACAATCTCTCAAACACGGTATCTTCCATCCCCTCCGCCATCGTCTTATCCAGACAATGGATCACAAGCTCATCTCCCTTCAGAGACACCGTGATCGTCCCCGGTGTGAGCGTAATGGAGTTTGCAAAGATCACTCTGCCCAGATCTGTCTTTAATCTGGTCCTGTACTCCACAATGACCGGCTCTGCGACTTCTCTGTCCGTCAGCACCAGATGCATGACCAGCGCATTGGCTTTCACGATCTCCACGACCAGCACGCCGATATAAGACAGGAAATAAATACTCTTCCTGATCAGCGCAATATCTTTTCTGATGCTGTAACCCATGAACCTGCACATAAAAAAGTATATGCAGGCACAGAGGATAACTCCCAGCACGGAAATCTCCGGCGTTATTTTTCCATTAAAGATAAACCAGATCAGCAATAATAAAATAAACATTTTTTCTCCTGTCCGGACCAAATTAAAACACAGTCACTTCATTGAGCATTTTTTCAGGACAGCCATCCGGCCTGCTTTGATAAACTGCCTATATGTCTGTAAAGCTTAAATTTCTCAATATGAATCCCCTCACAGCTGTCCGCTTTCATATCCCCGGTTCACAGGGCGAATACAATATTTACAGATCGGATTTCCCATCGAAGAAAATCTCTCCTCATACTCTGTCATAATATTTCCCCTGTTCATGTTCTCATCATGGTGCAGGTCATAAGTGATCTCCGCGATCTCCCACTTTGCCGGCTCTGTCTCCTCCACACCGAACTCAAACAGAGCCCTGTTATCGGTCTTAAACTCCAGATGTCCTCCGGATTTCAACAACACTCTGTAACGGTCGAGAAATTCCCGCGAGACCAGCCTTCTTTTTGCATGTCGCTCCTTCGGCCAGGGATCAGAAAAATTCAGATAGATCCGTTCCGCCTCCCCTTCCGCAAAATACCGCAGAATATGCTCCGCTTCCATACGGATAAATCTCACATTGGGAAGCGGCTCCTCCTCCATCTTCTGAACCGCCCGAAGAAGGACGCTGGAATATTTTTCAATTCCCACATAGTTGATCTCCGGATGCGTTCTCGCGAGTTCCATCAGAAACCTGCCCTTCCCAGTACCGATCTCTATGTGGACCGGATTCCCGTTCCCGAAAAGTTCACTCCACTTTCCGGCACATTCACTCTCCTCCGGAACCACATACTCACTGGCTCCGATCGCTTCTCTGGAGCCGGGGATATTTCGCAGGCGCATAATTCTCTCCTTCTGTTAAGCAGTTGATTTTCTCCCCTATTTTACTCTTTTTCTAAAAAAAATCAATTGTGTGTGACTATATTTTTAATGAAAAACAGGAACTCCTGTGATATGATGTAGATATGATCCGGGATTTTGAAGAGAAATCGTGCCGCCGAAAGCGCCGGATCTTCACTCAGAGGAATAAACTGTTTATGAATTTACAAAAGAAAAAAAAGCTTTTCCGATATATCTCTTCCGTTTTGCTGTCTGTATCTGTCCTGATGCAGGCTTCTTTTCCTGTTCTCGCAGAACCAGACGAACCGCTGAACGAACCCCGGCAGGCTGCGCAGGAGCGCCTCCTTCTGCCGGTTCAGACCAACGATCTTGCGAGCTGGCCCACCGGTCCTGCCATCACTGCAGAATCTGCCATTTTGATGGAGGCTGACACCGGCACTGTCCTGTACGCCAAAAATATCCATGAGGAACTCTATCCCGCCAGCACCACAAAAATGCTGACCTGTCTGATCGCCGTGGAACAGTGCGCCATGAACGAAACCGTCAACTTTTCATACGAAGCCGTAAGCGCCGTCCCTACAGACGGCTCCAATATGGGCATGGATGCCGGAGAATACCTTTCCATGGAAGAATGCCTCTACGGCATTATGGTCGCTTCCGCCAACGAAGTCGCAAACGCCGTGGCGGAGCATGTGGCAGGATCCTTAGACAGTTTTGCCGAAATGATGAACCAAAAAGCCGCGGAACTGGGGTGCCTTAATACCCATTTTGTCAATGCCAACGGCCTCCATGCGGACGATCACTATACCAGCGCCTACGATCTTGCCCTGATCGCGCGGGCCTATTTCCAGAACGATGTACTGCGGCGCATCGGCAATACTCCCTCCTACCATTTCCTCCCCTCCGCCGGGCAGCCGGATGATTTTTACAAGACCAACAAGCACGCACTGATCAACGGGGAAATATCCTACGAAGGGATCATCGGCGGAAAGACGGGTTACACAGACCCGGCAGGGCAGACTCTTGTCACAGGCTGTGAGCAGGCGGGTATGCGCCTGATCTGTGTTGTGATGAAAGAAGATTCGCCCGCACAATTTGAGGATACGGCAACGCTGTTCGACTATGGTTACCAGAATTTTGTAAAGGCAAATATCGCGGACAACGACACTCTGCACATAATCAATAACTCCAATTTTTTCTACACCGGAAACGATATTTTCGGGGATTCATCTCCCATCCTCTCCATCGCGCCCGGCAGATATGTCGTGCTCCCCAATATGTCCACATTTGACGATCTTACCCCAAAGATCGACTATCAGGCGGCAGATCTCCAGAAAAATGAGATTGCGGAGATCAACTACTACTACCACGACACGCTCGTGGGTTCCGGAAAGATTATTTTTTCCTCTCAGAACACACATACCTATGAGTTTGACAGCGATGATGAACCGCTGACCGGCAAACCGGATAATGTGATCTTTATCAATATCAAGATGCTCATCCTTGTCATCTCCTCCATCGCCGGCGTCACCATCCTGATCCTGATCCTGCATTCCGTTTTTTACAGCCGTCAGGATTACATGCATGGGCGCAGGCGGAAAAAGCAGCTCCGCCGTGACAAACGCTTAAAACGCAGGGAACGCCGGCTTGCAAGGCGCAGAAGGAGGCGGTAAGCGCCACATAGTAAAATATGTTTCCTGAAATTTTTATCCTGAAATAATATAAAACTTTTTTGTTGCCTTTGGCTTCTGTTTGTGATACACTATGTGGCAGGGAAATCCCGACAATTAAAACCTGTTTCTGTAGCTCAGCAGGATAGAGCGTCCGCCTCCTAAGCGGAAGGCCAGCGGTTCGAATCCGCTCAGGAACGTAAGCATGCCGTGACTTTTGAAGCCGCGGCATGTTTGTTATCCACCCCGGCATTGCTTATCTTTACTCTGATCTCTTCCGCATTTCGGACAACAGCTGACATTCTTCGCAATTTTTCACCACCAATAATCCGGGTATTTTGCACAAAACAACTAAATAGTATTTGCTGACTTATTGGTTAGAATAGCAAAACTTTAGTTAGTTGCAAAAACAGCATTGACAACGGAGGCCGTGCGTCATATTATAATATATGGTTAGTAATTGCTAACTTGTCTTGAGCATCAGGGATGTCTGACCAGGTCCGGCATCCACTATTTTGCACATATAGTTAGTGAAAACTAATACACATTCCAAAGAAGGTGAATATATGATACCGCTTACACTGGCAGAAGTTGGGGAAAAAAGCATTATCAGAAAAATCGGAGGGAAGCAGGAAATAAAAACACATCTGGAAAATCTCGGTTTTGTTGTGGGAGGGACAGTCACGGTGATAAATGCCATCGGAGGCAATGTTATCGTGAATGTGAAGGACTCCCGCATCGCGGTCAGCAGAGAGATGGCACAGAAGATCATGGTCTGAGTCGGATCTGACAAAAAGGCAAACGTGCATAATGGTTTTTCCGATACGCACATTTATATCAAATCCATAAAATGAGGAGGACATCAAAAATGAAAACACTGAAAGAATCAAAAGTCGGCGATACCGTCCGGGTGGTAAAACTCCGCGGTGAGGGCGCAGTCAAACGCCGGATCATGGACATGGGACTGACAAGGGGCGTGGATGTACGGATCCGCAAGGTGGCGCCTTTGGGGGATCCGATCGAAGTGACAGTCCGGGGTTATGAACTTTCCATCAGGAAAGCAGATGCGGAAATGATTGAAGTGGAACTTGTATGATCAGGGGTTATGGCCCCTTTATTTTTAAGTTAACAGTTAGTGGCAACTAATAAAAGGAGAAAAAAATGATGAATATGCGAATTGCTCTTGCGGGCAACCCAAACTGCGGAAAGACAACGCTGTTCAATGCTCTGACAGGTTCCAATCAGTTCGTCGGGAACTGGCCGGGCGTTACGGTGGAAAAAAAGGAGGGAAAACTAAAAAAGCATGACGGCGTCACGATTACTGACCTTCCCGGCATTTATTCCCTTTCCCCCTATACACTGGAGGAAGTGGCAGCGAGAAACTATCTGATCAACGAACGTCCCGATGCGATCCTGAATATCATTGACGGCACCAATTTAGAGAGAAACCTATATCTGACCACGCAGCTCACGGAACTTGGGATACCTGTCGTTGTCGCTGTCAACATGATGGATGTGGTGGAAAAAAATGGCGACAGTATCAACTCCGGGGAGCTTTCGAGGGCTCTGGGCTGCAAGGTGGTTGAGATTTCCGCTCTGAAGGGTAACGGTATCATGGAGGCGGCGGAGGCGGCAATTGACGCGGCGGAAAACGGAAAGACCGTTCCCATGCACACCTTCTCCGGATCGGTGGAGCATGCACTTGCCCATATCGAGGAGGCGGCAGTACATGGGCTGCCGGAGGAACAGCAACGGTGGTATGCCGTCAAGCTGTTTGAGCGGGACGACAAGGTATTAGAGCAGTTGAACCTGGATGAATCTGTCCTTTCCCATATTGAGACAGACATCCGGGCGGCCGAGAAGGAGATGGACGATGACGCGGAATCCATCATTACCAACGAGCGCTATATTTATATCGGAAGCATGATCAAAGGATGCCTGAAGAAAAAGTCCGCCGGAGGATTGACAAATTCCGATAAGATCGACCGGATCGTCACAAACCGCTTTCTGGGGCTTCCGATCTTTGCGGCAATCATGTTTCTTGTGTATTACATATCCATGGTGACTGTGGGTGCCTCTGCTACGGACTGGGCAAATGACGGACTGTTTGGCGACGGGTGGCACCTGCTTGGCATCGGCTCCTCCGCTTACGGGGAGGCAGCTGAGGAATACAGCGAAGCTGCTCTTATCGTAAATGGTTACAATGCTTATGTGGAAGAAAACGGCACAGCTCCCGCAGGTGATTTCCCTTATAACGTGACGGATGATGAAACACTGGAAGTGACAGTGGAAATGGCATCTCCTGCAGATTATGAGGCTGCGGCTGCAGTGATGGAACAGTACGGCGGCGAGCCTGACCCGGCGGCCTATGGGATATGGATACCCGGGATCCCGGTTCTTGTAGGGAACGGGCTTGAAGCTGTGGGAACGGCAGACTGGCTCGCTGGACTTATCAATGATGGTATCGTAGCCGGTGTGGGCGCAGTGCTCGGCTTTGTGCCGCAGATGCTTGTCCTGTTTCTGCTCCTTGCCTTTCTGGAGGCCTGCGGTTATATGGCGCGTATCGCTTTTGTACTGGATCGTGTCTTCCGTAAATTCGGTCTGTCCGGCAAATCCTTTATCCCGATGCTCATAGGCACCGGCTGCGGTATTCCTGGTATCATGGCGTCAAGGACGATCGAGAACGAGCGTGACCGTCGTATGACGATCATGACGACCACCTTTATCCCCTGCGGCGCAAAGGTACCGTTTATCTCCATGGTTGCCGGAGCGGTCTTCGGCGGCTCCGCATGGGTGGCAACGAGCGCATATTTTGTCGGTATGGCGGCGGTCATTATCTCCGGTATCCTGTTGAAGAAGACGAAAATGTTTTCCGGCAGCCCCGCCCCTTTCGTTATGGAACTCCCGGCCTACCACATGCCCACAGTCGGCAATGTACTGCGCTCCATGTGGGAACGTGGATGGTCCTTTATCAGGAAGGCAGGCACGATCATTCTTCTTTCCACTATTGTGATCTGGTTTACGACTTACTTTGGATTTACTGCCGAAGGCTTCCGGATGCTTACCGAGGAGGAGATGGACCGGTCGCTCCTTGCGGCGCTCGGCAGCGCGATCGCATGGATCTTCATACCGCTCGGATGGGGGAACTGGCAGGCGGCAGTGGCATCCATCACCGGTTTAGTGGCGAAAGAAAATATTGTTGGCACAATGGGCATCCTCTATCCCGGCGGATGGCCTGAGATCGGTGCGAACTTCAGCAGGATCGCGGGATATTCCTTCCTTGTATTCAACCTTCTTTGCGCCCCCTGCTTTGCGGCGATCGGCGCTATCAAGCGGGAGATGAACAACGCGAAATGGACATGGTTCGCGATCGGTTATCAGTGCGGATTAGCCTATGCTGCATCGTTGATGGTTTATCAGATCGGTTCGGCATTTACAGGAAATCTGAATGTTATCGGCCTGTCCGCCGCCATCGTCATTCTCGGCGGTATGATCTATATGTTGTTCAGGCCGTACAAGGAGGCGACGAAGCTGACCACAAATATGAAACTGAAAACAGCAAAATAACGGGTATTCTCCGCCTGGATATGCATAGGGCTGTCGCAAAACAGCAGCTTCCTACAGTAATAGTGCCAACACTTTCAGATATCGGCTATATCTTGTAGGATTACTGATTTTTGCGGCAGCCCCATGTTATATGGAAACAGCAGGACAGACAGCCGTTGTGTCATAGACGGCGTCTGTCACAAGATCAGCGTTCTCTAGTCCCGCCCCAGAACAGACAGGATACACTTTTTCATTGCCTCATAACTTTCCTGGGTAATATCATGTTCCATTTTGCAGGCATCACTCGCCGCAATCCCCGGGTCAACACCAAGATGGACCAGCCAGTCCATCAACAGGGTGTGGCGTTCGTAGACACTTTCCGCTATTTTTCTTCCTTCCTCCGTCAGATGGATATAACCTTCCGCCGAAACGGTGATATATTCTCGGTTTTTCAGATTTTTCACGGCAACGCTCACGCTCGGTTTGGAAAAATTCAACTCCGTCGCCACATCGATGGAGCGCACCACAGAAAGACGTCTGCTCAGGATCAGTATTGTCTCGAGGTAATCTTCAAGGGATTCCTCGGCTTTATGCCGGATATAACTCATAGTATCAATGTACTCCTTTCCGGGACGGAAACTGCCCGTAAAGTTATCCTAACACTTTAGAGAAAGGGCTGCAAGTCATTTCAAAGTCCATGTTCAAACAGCACAGCAGTTCAGCCATCCGGCTGAATTGTTACAAAACAGCAGAAAAAAAGCGAGAATCGGACGTCCCGATGACCAGGCGCCGTCAATGCTTTCTCTTTATGATACAGGCTCCAGCACAAGACTGTGTACCGCCAGATGCCCTGCCTCCCTCACGGAAAATCCGACTGCGCCTGTAAGATAGGGATGCTCCTCATCCACATGGCAGATCAGCTCCCTTCCCCCGCCATCCTTCACAGAAATCTTATGATCCTTCACCGTGACAGACAAAGTATAGCGCTCCCCGCACTCCCATCGATAGGGTACAGAGACAAGCTCTCTGTAACCATGCTCGTTTTTCCACAGCCCGAGCTGCTTTCTTTGGTCAAAGCCGACCGCATAAGAACGAAGCCCGCCCTGCACGCGCACATTGATATAATGTCCTCCCCCGCACAGGGGTTCCAGCACCGCCGTCACAGTATAGTTTTGAAACAGATGGCTGCCTGTATAGATCTCTCCGTAATCCTCCGCCGTGAGATGCAGCACATTCTTTTCAAGGAAGGAGGATCCTTTCAGCCTGGTAAACTGTGTGATCTCACAATGTCCCGCGGGGAGCATCAGTTCCCGTTCTTTCTCGAAATCCAAGGAATAGTCAGGCGCTCCCCCGTATTCCAGATCATCGATATAAGCCACAAAATCCTGCTGTTCATTTTTGTCTCCGGGAACGGTGAACTGCACCCCCGCTTCGCTCAGCAATGCGCCATCCATATGGGGAATGCAGAACCTGAGTTCTGTCCAGATTCCCGGATCCAGCAGAGTTTTTTCACCCGTATATACCCGATCCCCGTTCTGGTCAAACACATACATACACGCCTGCGTGGCGGCACCTTTTTCCGGTATCTTCACCTGAGCCTTCACTGTCTGCCCGGGATATATTCTCGGGGAAAATGCCGGCTGATATCTGTCATCATGGAGTTCTGTATGCTCAAACCAGGTCTTCTGGTATAAATAGGCTTTCTGCCCACAGCGCAGCGGAAATGCGTGCATTTTAAGGCTCCGCTTTCCGTGGGCGGCTGTCTCATCCATGTTCCGGAGATGATATTCCAGACGGCACATATCCCCGTCTTCCCCGCACCGTACCCGCATGGCATGGGTGGAACCGGGAAACTCAAAATGACTTCTCTCTGTCCTGTCTGTCGAAAGTTCCTTCCAGATTCCCGGAAGTTCCTCCCCCGCCAGTTCAAAGGCACACTCCGCCATATACATCGCCCCGTAAGGCGCATCCATAATATTAAGGCTTCCCATAACGCCGGAACATAAAAGAAGGTCATTCACCGGCTTTCTCCAGCGGTCATAGTCAATTTCCTTCAGCCCTTTCCGCACCCCCATGATCGCACCCAGGTTTCCGACATTGCAGTCCGTATCCCAGCCGCACATATTTCCGATACACAGCGTATTCGTAAAATCATCCTCCCCGTAGAGCAGAGCCAGTATGATCACCGCCGCATTGGGAATGATATGACAGCAGCCCGGATAGCGGTCATAGCCGAAATTTTCCTTGACATACCGGAATGCGTCCCTCCAGTCTCCAGATGCATCGCTCTCATGGAACGCCATCACCGCCCGCACCACCCGCGCGTATTCCGAATCCTCCGGAATATAAGAGAGCGCTGTATCCAGCATCTCTCCGATCGTACACCCGGTGAAGGCGGCACTGATGCACACGGCTATAAAGATGCCCCCGTAAATGCCGTTGCCGTCATGTGTGACAGACGCGGCACGCTCCGCAAGCTTCGCCGCGAGATCCGGGTTTCCCGGCGCCACAAGCCCCCAGGGATCGATGAATATCTGCCCGCCGATCTGTTCCGCTATGGCAGTGCCATTCTTTAATGCACTGCCGCTTAACGGCGCCGCAATCCCTCTCTGAAGGTTCAGATACGCCGTGTGCTCGGTAGAAACGCCATACCCACCCCACCAGAAAAATCCGTGTTCATAAGGCGCGTAATTCAGCAGCGCCTCCGCCACATCCTGCGCGGTGAGCGCCTCCCCGTGCCCGCTATCTTTCAGCGCCCGGATAAAAAAGACCGGTCCGTTGCTGTCATCATCCGCCGCAAATACATTGTAATCCACGGGATAATTCCACGTTTCCCCATACACATCCGCAATCTTTTCCGCCGTCCAGCCCTCCACAGGAGCCCCCAGCCGGATCCCCACTATCTTCCCCAGCCACCCCGCGTAAATCCGCTCTACTGTGTCTTCTGAAAATCGATATCTCTCCATCTTAATACCCATGCCTTTCTCCAGGCACGCGATATCTGTGCCGCAGGCACAAATTCGCGCGCGAAAATTTATTTTTTGCACTGTCCTGCCGCGTGACAGGACCAGACCGCAGCCCCTTACCCCCTTCCTCCAAGAAAAGTCCTCACAAGCCGCACCGCCTTCTCCATCTCATCCGGAATCCGTATACCCGCCGGGCACATGGAGAGACAGGGCATATCCGTACACTTCCTGCAAAACGCCGCACTCTCCTCGATACTCATATCCAGCTTGCGCAGCGCCCAGTGGTCCTTGCCGAGAAAGTAATAGTTATACTGTCTGAAAATGGTATGGATCTCCGTCCCATAGGGGCACGCACATCTCTGACAGCGGTCACAGGGAATCGGTGTAAATTCTTTCTCAAGCACTTCCAGCACTTCCTCAAAATCCGGTATCCGAACCTCCTGATCCCCAGCCCCATATTTCAAAGCCGCATCCGCCTGTTCCGCCGAGCCGATACCGATCAGGGCGCAGGATACCGGATAGGACAGTACGCTTCGGATCAGCGTGTCCACCGGGAAAAATCCCGGCAGGATTCCTGCCGCATAAACCTTGTTCACCAAAAATCCCTTCGCACGAAAGAGAGGCTCGCCGTCGATCCGCTCCAGCATTCCCCTCTCCAGCAGATTCCCGCTGCCCTGCAGCACATCCACCCTGTCGTCTCCCGCTCCCCGCAGGAGCATATCATAGTAATGGGAAGCCAGTCCTGTAAAACGTATCTGTCCTTCCTCTTTCAATTCACACAGGGCATCCAGCGCCCCGCCTTTTCGGAAAATCTCCTCCTCATGGTCCGGATCTGCCTGATGTACAAAATAGATATCCGGCGAGGTCCCGAGGTTTTCACAGGATTCCAGAACAGCCCTGTATATCTCGTTTCCGTCAAAAAATCTCGCCTTATCGGAAATAATGATCTTCTCCCTGCCAATCTTTGCCGCGAACTTCCCCAGTTTTATCTCAGCATCTCCATACTCGGGAACGATCGCTGTATCGTACAGATTACACCCGAGCCGGAAGGCATGTTCCATCACGGATATCGCCTGTTCCTCGCTGAGATTAAAATACTCTGGCAGAACCGGAACGCTCCCCTGCAAAACCGGGATCGTGCCGAAACCGATCTCAGAGACGATAAGCCCGGTACTTCCCAGCTCACGATACCGCATCCTCTTCCTCCCCGTTTTGTCCGGCGCCATAAAACGTTCTCTCCTCCACAGATGCCCCCTCCGGTATCGCCGGCATCCGCAGGTTCCTGCAAAAGGCAAAAGCTTCCTTTCCGATATGTTTCAATGTAGAAGGTAACTGAATTTCCCGCAGGTTATGACACCGGAAAAACGCTCTCTCCGGTATTTCCGTAATTCCCTCCGGCAAAAAAATCTCCAGCAGCGAAGTGCAGTTCTCAAAAGCCCCCACTCCTATCTCCCGAAGTTCCTCCCCAAATTCAACCTTCTCAAGAACCCCGCAGCCGGAAAAAGCTCTGACGCCAATGGATTTTACCCGATCTGCCCTCCTTACTGTTTTCAGCCATTTACATCCCGCAAAAGCATGATTCCCGATGGATGTAACGCTGTGCGGCAGCGTGATCTGAGTCAGAAGGTTTCCATCCTGAAAAACATGATCTCCTATCGCTCTGATGCCATCCGCCACCAGAAGTTCCGAAATATTGCCGGTACACTCCACAAGCACAAGATCCTCATCCGTTTTAAAACAGACAATATGTAATGACCCCGCATTTGTAATCTCGTGGATTTACCTGTATAC
>CAJUDM010000003.1:148335-196539 GCA_910584915.1 uncultured Lachnospiraceae bacterium | reverse complement strand
AGGTGCTTTCCTATTTCTTTCTTTTCTCTTTTCCTACAAAAACTTTACCCTAGCCCACTGTTCCTCGATCTGTGCGCACGCATCATCCTTGGAGATGTCTCCCGCGATGTAAGACTGCATGATCTCGCCGAATACCTGATGGAAGCTGTCTGTGGAATAGCAGATCGCCAGTGTTGCGGCACCGTCGGACGCGGATAACGCATCCCCCTGTTTGATAACCTGGAAACTGCTCTCCGTCGTGGAGTTCACGGGCGGAACCACACCTGCCACATCCGTAAACCATGCCTGACCGTAATCAGATGTATACCACCAGTTTACAAAGTCCAAGGTCGCCTGCAGCTGTGCGGAGTCCTTATTGATGCGAAGCGCCTGGTCTGCGCCGCCGATCACCTGGGACTGCTTTGCATCACCGGTCACAGGGTAACCCGCAAAGCCGATCTGCAGTTCGGGATCGATCGCCAGAAGATCCGCTTCCACCCATGCGCCCTGTCCCAATACCATAGCCGCCTTACCTGTGCCGAACGCGGATAACTCGCCGTCCAGCGCTGTCTCTAAGGGCTTTGCATCGCCGTATTTTACAGCCAGGTCGATATACCGGAAGAAATTATCATACAGTTCGGGATAGTCCGAAACCTTTGCCTCGCCCTTCTCAAAGGATGCCACCAGCTCCGCCGTTGTCATGCCGGCATTCTCTGCCGCCGCATCCACAAAGTGCTGCGCCACATGTTTGAATACCCACCACTCCGCAAAGCCGGTCGTAAACGGCTGATAACCTGCCGCCTGCAGTTTTTCACATGCCGCTTCCACTTCATCGATCGTCTTTGGCATTTCGATCCCGACTTCATCAAAGATCGCTTTATTGTAGATCATGCCGAAATAATTGCCCTTGATCGCAATACCGTAGATGCCGCTTCCGTCCTCCGGGGAAGCCATAACGCCCTTCACCGCGTCAGACATCGTCTCTGTCAGTCCCTCGCCCGTCAGATCCTGGGAGTACTCTTTGTAAACGTCGATCTCCTTACCGGATGTAGAAGAGAAGATATCGGGCACTTCGCCTGAATTTAATTTAGCCTTCAACAATGTCGGATAATCATTCTGAGTCGTCTCATAATTGATGGTCACATTGGGTGCCACTTCCTTATATGCCTCGATCAGTTCGTTGATCGCATCCGCATATTCGGGGGAAGCGATAAACATATAGATCTCCGCCTCCTCATCGGAAGCAGGCGTTTCCTCCCCGGCCTCCTCCGCAGCCGGAGCCTCCCCTTCCTCCGCCGCGTCAGCAGCCGGAGCTTCTTCCGCGGGGGATGAACCGCAGCCCGCCAGAAGCGAAGCTGTCATCAGTCCGCAAAGTAAAATACTGAGCAATTTCTTTTTCATTTTTTCCTCCTTCTCCCCTCAGGGATAATAATATGATTTGTATGCAAAAAGGGTGATCCATCAGCCCTTCACAGCACCTGCCACAACACCCTCCACAATGTATTTCTGTAAAAGGATAAATACGATGACGGAAGGTACGATCGCCAATGTCATTGCTGTCAGCGCGTAATTCCACTTGGTGTTCATCTGCCCCACAAAGGTGTATGCCGCCAGCACTAAAGTCTTCGTCTCATTGCTGCTGTTCACCATCAGCAGCGGCAGCAGAAAGTCATTCCAGATCCACATCACATCCAGCACGATCACAGTGATCGTCACCGACTTGAGGAGCGGGAAGATCACCGACACAAAAGTGCGGAAGGTGGAAGCGCCGTCTATCCTTGCGCTCTCATCGAGTTCCCTCGGAATGGTCTTCATAAAGTTATAGAAGATAAAGGTCGCCATCGGCACGCCGAATCCCCAGTACTGGATCCCCAGCCCGATCTTGCTGCCGGACAAATGCAGCACGTTCATGGATTTGAGCAGCGTGATCATAATAGCCTGGAACGGGATCAGCATCGGCGTGATCACCAGCGTGTGCACAAATCTGGTATAACGGTTGTTCCTCCGCTCCAGAATGTACGCCGCCATCGAGGAAAAAGCGATGATCCCGATCAGTCCGGTCACCGTGATGATCACATTGTTCCAGAACAATTTGCCGTATTTGATCTTGTCGATCACATAGATATAGTTTTCCAGATCCGGCTTTTTCGGCATTGCCAGCACATTGGCGATGATCTCCCCAAAGGGCTTGAAGGAATTCATCAGCATCAGAAATACCGGATAGATATAGACCGCCGCCACAATACTCAGGCAGATCACCATGACAGTCTTACTGATCAGCCTCTTTTGTCTCAGAGTCATTACAAATCTACCTCCTTCCTGTTAAAGAGCTTTAATACCGCCTGCGTCACAACCAGCACAAACAGGAAGTATAGAATAGATTCCGCCGAGCCCCTGCCGTAGTTGTTATTTGTAAAAGCCTCTTTATAGATCTGCATTGTCACGGAGTTGCTCGCCGTCCCCGGTCCGCCCTTGGTGAGCGCCAGAATGATATCAAACACCTTCAGCCCGTTTGTCAGCGACATAAAGATACAGGTAGTGAAGGAAGGCCCGAGGAGAGGCAGCGTCACCCTGAAAAATCTCTGGCTTCCGCTCGCCCCGTCCACTGTTGCAGCCTCCAGCACATCGTGAGGCACCGCCTGAAGCCCCGCTATGTAGAGTACGATGTAAAATCCAAGTGACTGCCATACCCCCACAAATGCCACCGAATAAAACACCAGACTCGAATCCCCCAGCCAACTGAAATTCCAGACGCCCATTCCGGTCAGTTCAAAAAGTTTTTCAAAGCCGCTCGTAAAGATGAACTTCCAGATAAATCCCACGATCGTCATGCTCATGATATAGGGGATAAAGAAAACGCCGCGGTAAAAATTCGCCCCCCTGAACTTTTTTGTCAGAACCACGGCAAGCATCAGCGCAAAAACATTGGAAAACACCACAAAGGCAAACGTGTATTTTGCGGTAAACCACAATGAGTCCACAAAGTCACTGCTGTCCACTAGAATGGACTTAAAATTTTCCATACCGATAAAAACAGCTTCCTTGGAAATTCCGTTCCACTTCGTCAGCGAATAGTAACCGCTGAGCACAAACGGCAGATACATCATCAGACACACCAGAATGACTGCCGGCAGTGAAAACAGGACAGTTTCCAGATTTTCCTTTGTTTTTCTTTTCATATGCCCACCCCCTTTTTAACATCATACCTTCACGCTCCTGTGATTTGAATGGAATATACCAAACACTTTGTTGTAATATTTTGAACAATTTGTCAACTTCTATTGCTCATTTTTTCGTTATATTGTATATTAAAATTATTCTTCAGTTTCTTTTTTTACACTTTTTCATATTTTTTGCACAAATATTTACTACATCACAGGAATTATTACATGATTCAAAAATTCTACTTTAAATTGAGATCCATTCTGAACCATATGAGCCTCTGGGCACAGCTGGCGATTCTGATGATCCTCACCACCAGCTGTATTATCCTGATACTTTTATATAATAACTATACTTCTGTCCGCAACCAGTCCATCCAGAACCAGGTGGAGCTTTCCTCCAAACTTCTGCAGATGGAATCGGAAAACATGGACCAGTACCTTATGCTGCTCGCAAACTTCTCCATTCAGCCTTACTATGATACGGATTTCACTCTCATCATCAACCAGAAAAATCCCATTTCACAGGAGCAGCTCTCCTACGTGCGCCAGCAGATGCACTCCTACTATTACACGAGGAGCGACCTGCTCGAATATGAGCTCTATCTGATCAACCAGGATATCTCCGTGGGGCGCACGGGCATGCAGCAGCGTATGCTCATACAGGATTCTCCCGCCTTCGATGTGGAAAACGCCGTCCGGAAATGTGCCGAGAGCCGTATGCATCATTATATCGAACCTGCGGATTCCCCTGCTTTTTTCACCTACTACCACTCCCTGTTTCAGGTCAGAGGGAAAAAGCAGCAGTCCATCGTCCGCCTGAAGCTGAACACATCCTACCTGAAGCAGTTCCTGGCAAACCATTCCGGCCAGCACGACATCCTCGTTTTCCTGAATCAGGATAATGAACTGATCTACTCCAACCGCGGCGATATTCCCGCAGGCAGCGAACAGATAAACGAGATACTTTCCACGGTCAGCCACAATCGGGACGGATATGACACTGTAAAGATCGGACACGACAACTATCTGATCGTCCGCGCAGAAAGCGCTTACGACGGTCTGCAGCTTCTGTGCTTTACGCCGCTCTCCTATATCGATGCTCAGTTTGACGATATCCAGGCATCCATCATCCTGAGCGGTATCCTGATCTGGCTGTGTTCCGCCGCGATACTCTACATGCTCCTCCGCCTGCTCACCACACCGCTTAAAACACTGGCGGAAAAAATGAGGGAGACGGGAGACGGGGATTTTCATACTTCCCTCCATGCCTCCGGCAACAGAGAGGTTTCCGAACTCTCCAACAGCTTTAACTCCATGGTCTCCCGGATCGATCAGCTGATCAACCGCACCTACCTGGCGGAACTGAGCGAGAAAAACGCCCGGATCACCGCGCTGGAAGCCCAGATAAACCCTCATTTCCTGTACAACACTTTGCAGGCTATATCCACCGAAGCACTGGTCAACGACCAGTTTCAGATCCACAGGATGATAACTGCCCTCGCTTCCAACCTGCGTTATACGATCAAGGACAGCGATCTCGTCTCCCTGAGAAGGGAGATGCAATATGTTACCAACTATATTTTCCTGCAGAAAATGCGCAGGACGGACACCCTGCATTTCAGCAGGGATATCGAAAAGGGGCTTGAGGCGTTTCTCGTGCCCAAGATCAGCCTGCATACGCTTGTGGAAAATTCCATTATCCACGGCGCGGGCAAAAACACAGGACCGATCACGATCCACATCTGCGCCAGGCGCGAAGAGGAGCGTCTCATCCTCCGCGTCCGGGATAACGGGTGCGGCATACCAAAAAACAGGCTGGATGAAGTGCGCAAAAACCTCGCCGGCCAGAAGCTGAGCGGCGCCGGAAACAGTATCGGCCTCGCCAACCTGTATATCCGGCTGCAGCTTCTCTATGACGGTCCCGCAGTCATGCAGATCGATTCAGAGGAAGGCAGCTATACGGAAGTCACACTGACACTGCCTGCCATAAAGGAGGATACCCATGTACAGATCACTGATCATTGATGACGAAAAACCGGTGCGGATCGCTGTAAACAAGCTGGGGCACTGGAAAAAATACGGCATCGAGCCCCCGGTCATGGCAAACAACGGCAAAGACGGACTCAACGCCATGCGCGAGATCCGTCCCGAGATCGTGTTTGTAGATATGAATATGCCCGTGATGGACGGATGTTCTTTTCTGGAACTGGCCTCCGCCGAATTTCCTGAGAGCCAGTTTATCATCGTCAGCGGCTATGACGATTTTTCCTACGCCAGACACGCCATGCGCTACGGTGCCTGCGATTACCTTTTAAAACCTGTGGTGGAAGAAGAGCTGAACACAGCCATAGAAAACGCTATTCTGAAGATCGATCCGACTGCCGTTTTTGACCATGAGGCATCCTCCGCCGCCGAACAGGATATCACGCCCGAGGAAGTTATAGAGATCATCAAACAATATGCGGACAGCAATTACTGCCAGAATTTTAAGATCACAATGTTCGAGGAAAAGTATTTCTTTTCCATCACTTATCTCACAAAGCTGTTTCACGCCAGATACGGCTATACGATATATGAATATGTGCTGAAACTGCGGATGGAACGGGCGGCGGAACTGCTGAGGAAACCCGATATCAAGATCCAGGATATCGCGGAAAGGCTGGGATATGCTGACAATCATTATTTCAGCAAAGCTTTCCGCAACTACTACGGAAAATCCCCCAGCCAGTATCGGAAGGAAATGATGTAGAATCCGGCGCTGCCGCCCCTCCACGCAGTCACCATGCCAGGCACACATACCCCGAATGCGTCCATCCTGCGGCTGATGCCTGTTATCGCCCAAGAGGGCAGCTGCATTCACGCCTTTTTCTTCAAAAAGAAATTGTCGACTTCCTTCTTGATCGCCTCCGGCTTCATATCTTTCAGCAGATATCCCTCCGGTTTTAAGTGGATCACTTTTTTTACGCTCTCCGGATCGCGCCTGCCGGTCAGGAAAACAACAGGGAGATCCGCAAAGGCCTCCTCCGATCGAAGCATTGCCAGCGTCTGGCTTCCATCACAGACCGGCATCTCATAGTCCAAAAGAACAAGGTCTGGCCTATCCAGCGTAATCGTCCTGATCGCGGCAACACCGGACTCCGCCAGGGTAACCTCATAATCCGGGAACAGCAGGTCACGCATAAAATACCGTATCGTCTTGGAGTCATCCACCACGAGCACTTTCGGCTTATGAGCCTCCTCCGCCTTCTTTTCATCCGCTTTCCGCTTCTCCAGATATTCCTCCACTTCCGTCAGCACATTGTCCGCCACTATGGGCGTTCCCACGCCATCCTTGAGCAGATGGGGCGCAATAACGCAATACGCGAAATATCCTGCACCGCCGGTATTGAACAACAGGCTCACCTGCATCTTCCCTTTCTCGAATATGCTCTGGAACTGCTCGAAGGACAGAAGGTTCTCGGCTTTCAGTTCATAGCCTTCCATCTCCGGAAAATATTCCATGACCCGCCCTACAAACTGGCGCGCCGTATACCTGGCCGCGTTGACCAGCATACTGTCCAGTTTATTGGTCTGGATCCCCAGAATTTTCCCGATCGTATTGATGAGGAGCTTCTCCTCAAAGACAAGAAAAATCTCCTGTTTCTTTTTCTCATGCTTTTTCCCGTATATCAGCCTGTAATATACGCCGCTTCCAAACTTTTCTCCGCCGTAGGTATCGCTGATCAGCTGGGACTCCAGGTGGAACATATCAAATATGAGCTGAACGATCACCTTTTTCATGGCCTCCAGCTCTTCCTCAGGCAGAAGCTTCTCCCACCTGATCTTCCTCTTTCCCGTGATCGCAAGGTCTTCCGTCAGCGTATGGCCGACCAGCCAGCCGGTACAGACACCGAGAAAGTGAGCCACCACTTCCTCTCCGTAGGCTGTCCGCTCCAGTTCCTCCTCCAGTGCCGGCAGCGTATTTTCCCGGAACTTTCTATGTATCTGTGTGTGCTGTTCCAGCCCGTCATAGTTGATGGAAGCCATATAAGCCTCCTCGCTGGAAAAATGTTTTAAGACATGACCTCTGAAAAATTTGATTCCTTCCTGGCACAGCCACTGGCTGTCCTTCTCCTCCTCCTTGAATACAAACAGCTTGTTGATGATCTTGAAAAGCTGTTGATGTTCCTTATCGATAGAGCTGATACCAATGTTGAATTCATCCCGCCACTCAATCTGGGTTGCCATGTAACTCCTCCTTTACTACAGCCCTGTTTTATACTTACTGCAGTTTTTCTGACAAAATCCTCTTTCTATATTATATAGCAAGTGTGCCGGCAATGCAATCTCATTCAGATGAAAATTTATATATATAAGTTTCCTATATCTCTCTGATTTTTACCCTTTTTTCACAAAATATCACAAAAAAATGTTACACTATCATATATTCTTTTTGAATTTTTCACACAAAAAGGAGCACCGCTCCACAGATATTTTGTCATCTGCTTCACAGTGCTCCTTTGTTGTGTCATTTTGCAAACGGAATGGATTTAACCTTCGATCGGAATATACCTGCTCTCCTCAATGACCGGCTTCGCCTCTTTTTTGGGAATGGATACTTTCAGGATACCATCCTCAAACTTCGCCCTGATGTCCTCCTGAGTCACATCCTCGCCCACATAGAAACTTCTGCTGCAGGTTCCGTAGTATCTCTCCCGGCGGATATATTTGCCGTTCTCATCCTTCTGATCATTGTTCTGATTGGTCTCCGCATTGATCGTCAGATACCCGTTTTTCAGTTCCGCTTTCACATTTTCCTTCTTACAGCCCGGAAGGTCGATATCCAGCTCATAGCCGGCATCGCTTTCCTTGACATCTGTCCTCATGATCCCCGCCGAAGTACTGTACCTTGCGGCGCTCCTCGCCGGACGGGCAAAATCCTCAAAGAAATCGTCAAATAAACTTTCTCCAAAAATACTGTTTAATGTGTTTGCACTCGGTAATAACATAACTGATTCCTCCTTCTATAAACTTTCATGTGCAGCGGCCTTGACCGCTGTTGTTGTTTTCGGTATATCTGTGTTATACCACTATTGTTAGCACTCGTCAATAGCGAGTGCTAACAATTAATAAAGTTTATGTTTCTTTTACATTATGTACCGTTTAGATAAAATTTATTTTATAATTTCTTTATTTTCACGGGCAGTCGACCGAATACGCAGGCCGGTTACAATTGCTCCGGGGATTCGGCAAATGCCGCAGGGATCATTGACTTATCAAATGATCTCATACTGCATCATCTCATATCTCAGCTTTGTGCCTTCCATGATCTCCGCCGGCAGCAATGCCCTTGCCACCAGTTTCAGATCTTCCGACTCTATATCGGTCCGTCTCAAATTCGCGTAATCCCCCTCTATGTTTACTACCTCATAGTACCATGTCTCCATATCATAAGCCTCCTTTTTATCTCACTGCTTTCCTGGTATCTCAGCCTCTCATGCCGCACAGCTTTTTCAGTTCCCTTTTCAGATACTCATACCGCAGTCTCTTCTCCTCCTTCGCAAAATGAATCTCCCTGAACTGCTCCGGATCTCCCTCATAAGCCAAAACCTCATCGCCAAACTGGCCGCTTGTCAAGTCAAACCGGCTCTCCCCGACCACATTATAACAATGAAAATTTCCGCCATGCCGCGGCACGCCGTATACTTTCCCGCCAAAAATATCCTGCGCCAGAAACGCCGTGATCGAACACTGCCCAAGCGTCTTATTCTCCGGCGTCCAGTCCTGCCGCATCCTGGGCGCGCAGGTATCGGCACACCAGATCTCGGAAAGCGCGTCGTACAGCTCCGCAGGTGTCTCTATTCCTCTGTACTCATCGGTGATCGCCCGGACGTCTGCCTGATCCCGGCCCCAGAATCCATGTGTCATATTGTCTGCTCCTGCCTCCGTCTGAATAATGATCGCAAAGGGGCAGATTGAAAAGCATTCCCGCTCACCAAATCTGCCCCATATTCTTAAAAAGTCAATTCTGCTCCATCGCTTCCGCCACAGCCGCCTCGCAGCTTCTCATCGCAAGGATCGTCCTCTCAAAGAGATCATCCAGCTCCCATCCAAGCCGCTCTGCGCCTTTGGCGATCACATCCCTGGAACAGCCTGCCGCAAACCTTTTATCCTTGAACTTCTTCTTCAGGCTCTTCACTTCCAGATCAGCTGTGCTCTTCGAGGGGCGCATCAGCGCGCAGGACCAGATAAGCCCGGTCAGCTCATCCACCGCATAGAGCACTTTCTCCATCTCCAGTTTCGGTTCCTCCTCGCTGCAAAGCCCGTAGCCGTGGGAGCAGACCGCATAGATCATCTCCTCACTCACTCCCGCTTCACGCAGAAGTTCCGGTGCCTTTTGACAATGTTCCTCCGGATAACACTCAAAATCGATATCGTGGAGAAGTCCGGTAATCCCCCAGAATTCCTCTTCCGCCGCATAACCCAGCTCCCTCGCAAACCATCGCATCACGCCTTCCACCGTCAGGGCATGCTGAATGTGAAAAGGTTCTTTATTATATTTCTTTAACAGTGCCATCGCCTGTTCATAGGAAACGCTGCTCTTTCTCGCCGAAATATTTCCACTCTTCTTCGCACTTTTTTCATTGTCGGAAGACTTTCCACCCAATGTCTTCATCGTGGGGAACAATAAAACATCCCTGATCGCCGGCTGGTTTGTGAGAAGCATCACCAGCCTGTCGATCCCGTATCCGATGCCCCCCGTGGGCGGCATACCGATCTCCAGCGCATTTAAGAAGTCCTCATCGGTCGTATTCGCCTCCTCATCCCCTGCTGCGAGCGCCGCTTCCTGCGCCTTGAAACGCTCTCTCTGATCGATCGGATCATTTAACTCGGAATAGGCATTGCACATCTCCCTCGCCATAATAAACAGTTCAAACCGCTCCACATAATCCGGCTTGTCCGGTTTTCTCTTTGTCAGGGGGGAAACCTCCACCGGATGGTCCATCACAAAGGTCGGCTGGATCAGATGCTCCTCCACAAACTCCTCAAAGAACAGGTTCAGGATATCGCCTTTCGCATGGCGCTCCTCATAGTGAACGTTCTTTTCATCCGCCAGCTTCCTTGCAGCCGCCGTATCGGCAACCTCATCAAAATCAATGCCCGTATATTTCTTCACGGCTTCCACCATTGTGATCCGCTCAAACGGTTTTCCGAGGTCGATCATCTCCTCGCCGTAGGGCACCGTCGTCGTCCCGCAGACATCTTTCGCCACATGCCGGAACATATCCTCGGTCAGATCCATCATCCCGTTATAGTCCGTGTAAGCCTGATAGAGTTCCATCAGCGTGAACTCCGGGTTGTGCCTTGTGTCGAGCCCTTCATTCCGGAACACGCGGCCGATCTCGTACACGCGCTCCATGCCGCCCACGATCAGCCTCTTTAAGTACAGTTCCAGAGATATCCGCAGCTTCACATCTTCGTTCAGCGCGTTATAATGCGTCTCAAAAGGCCTTGCCGCGGCGCCGCCGGCATTGCTCACAAGCATCGGCGTCTCCACCTCCAGAAATCCCCGCTCATCCAGATAGCGGCGGATCGAACTGATGATCTTAGAGCGCGCCACGAAGGTCTTTCTCACATCCTCATTCATGATCAGGTCCGTGTATCTCTGACGGTATCTGATATCCGTATTAGTCAGGCCGTGCCATTTCTCCGGCAGGATCTGTAAAGATTTTGACAGCAATGTCATCTTTTCGGCGTGGACAGAAATCTCGCCCGTCTTTGTCTGAAAGACAAAGCCCTCGACGCCCACCAGATCGCCGATATCATACTTTTTGAAATCGGCATAGGATTCCTCCCCGATGCTGTCCCTCGCCACATAGCACTGTATCGTTCCCTCCAGATCCTGCACATTGCAAAAAGACGCTTTCCCCATCACACGCTTGCTCATCAGGCGTCCCGCGATGGATACATGAGAATTTTCAAGCATCTCAAACTGAGTTCTGATCTCCTCGCTGTGGTGCGTCACATCATATTTTGTGATCTGAAAGGGATCTCTCCCCGCCTCCTGCAGAGCGGATAATTTTTCTCTTCTCACTTTCAGCAGTTTACCAAGATCCTGCTGCTTCTCCAAATTCTGATTCTGTTCTTCTGCCACTTTTATTCCCTTTCCTTTTTCCCGATCGTCAGTACCTGATAACGTATCTCGCCCACAGGCGCCTGCACGGTGACAGTCTCTCCTTCCGCCGCGCCGATCAGCGCTGCTCCCAGGGGTGACTCATTGGAGATCCTATTCTCATCGGTATTCGCCTCGCTTGAACCGACGATCTGATATTCCAACTCCTCATCATACTCCAGATCCTTAACGCGGACGGTACTGCCGATGTGGACAACGGAACTGTCCCCGCTCTCATTCACAATCTCCACATTGCTCAGCATATTTTCCAGTTCTTCTATACGGGCATCAGCCAGTCTCTGCGCTTCCTTCGCCGCCTGATACTCGGCATTCTCCGAAAGGTCGCCCTGTGCTCTTGCTTCCTTGATTGCCTGTGTGATCTCCTTATATCTCTCATTTTTCAGATAATACAGCTCATCCTCATGCTTTTTCAAGCCTTCCGCAGTCAGAATATGTTTTTTTTCTTCCATTGTCCTACATTTTCCTTTCTTAGTTCATATACACAGTTTCTCTCGTTAACTTACGGCTGCTTCCCGTAAGCTACATCATTCGCAGTATACCTGTTTTCTCAGGGTGTGTCAAGATTTTGACGCAGATACAGGTACTCTGACATATATTTTATATCCAGCCTTTTTTCCGCGATCCTGCGCCTTCGTCCTGCGTCAGACCAAAGGTCGAGATAAGCACAGCCCCGCGGGAGCATCTCCCAGTCCGCCCTGCCCTCCTGCCTGTCATCCAGCACGAGCAGCCGTCTTAACTGGCATGTCGCGAGCTCTTCCGGCTTTTTTACTATGATCAGAGGCATCCCGTATCCCTGCCAGAGATTTTCCTCCAGCACATCATACCGTCCGTCCCTCTCCCCCATATAAAAAAAATAGTGCAGCTTCCTCAGCAGTTCCTCCTTCAAGGGCATCTCCCCCGCCTGTTCCCTTGTTCCGTCCGCCAGATATAAAATACTGTCGACACCCTTAAACTGCCCCGATAACCTGTTTATCATCTCCGCGCACATCCGCTGTCTGCCCGGCGTAAAGCCGAACTCGCCCTCCGCCAGCTCCTTCTCGAAACTCTCTTCCAGATAATAGGCGTCCGCTGAGACAAACTCACAGCAGCTCTGCATCAGGCGCAGCAGCTGCCCGAAATTCCAGGGAACCGGAAAGATCCTGCCGCCGCTCTTTCCCCTGCCAAACCCTTTCCGCCTGCCATAATATTCCGGCACACCGCAAAAGTACACCCTGGCTGAGAACGCCTCCTCCCCCTGTCCGCCAAGTTCTTTTTCATCCCAGAATACATGGACAGCCTGGCGGGTTTTCCCGTTTCTCACCCCTCCAACAGTTCTTCCCGACTTTTCACGATAGAAAGCATCCTTCTTCTTGTAAAAATAAAGTATCCGATAACCCACAAACAATACTCCGGCTCTTAAGCTTGTCAACATAAATATATGCGGGAGACCGAAAAAGCTTTACTGAAATATTTCGAGGACACAAGCCTTAAGCTCATCCATACTCTCCACTGTGTTGATCCTTCCTCTCAGCTTCGCCGAATGGGGACAGCCCGCCGTATACCAGGAGACATGTTTGCGCATCTCGCGGACCGCCGTATATTCTCCCTTCACCTGAAGCATCAACGCGGCGTGCTCCAAAATGCGCTCCCGCTTTTCTTTCGCATCCGGCATCCCGGGAACCTTCCCTGTCTCCAGATAGGAGCATATCTCCCTGAATATCCAGGGATTTCCCCTCGCCGCCCTGCCGACCATGATCCCGTCGCATCCGGTCTCCCGGAGCATCCGCTCCGCCGTCCCCGGACTATCCACATCTCCGTTTCCGATCACAGGGATTCCCACCGCTTCCTTAACCTTCGCAATGATCTCCCAGTCCGCTTTTCCTGCGTAGAACTGCTCCCTTGTCCTGCCGTGGACAACAATTCCGGCAGCCCCCGCCTCCTCCGCGCGCTTTGCCACTTCCACCGCATTCACATGCGCTTCGTCAAATCCCTTTCGGATCTTTACCGTCACCGGCTTTCCCGCCGACCGCACCACACTGCGGATGATCTCCTCCGCAAGCTTCGGATCTCTCATCAGCGCCGAACCCTCGCCGTTGTTCACGATCTTGGGGACCGGACATCCCATATTGATGTCCAGTATATCGAAAGGCCTCTCTCTGATATATCCTGCGATCTGTCCCATGATCTCCGGGTCTGAACCGAACAGCTGAAGGCTCACAGGCCTCTCCTCCGGCACTGTCCGCAGCAGTTCTTCTGTATTTCTGTTTTTATACAGGATCGCTTTGGCGCTGACCATCTCCATACATACCATACCGGCTCCCTGCCTTCTGCACAGCAGACGAAATGGCAGGTCACTCACGCCTGCCATGGGAGCCAGAATGATATTGTTTTCCAAAGTTACGTCGCCAATTTTCAAAATCTTTTATTCCCGTTTCTTATTTTTGTTGTAAATGATACGCAGCCCGTCCAGCGTAAGTGTGCTGTCATAGATATCGATCGCGTCTGTCTCATCGGAGATGATCCTGCCAAGCCCCCCGGTCGCCACCACCTTCATATCCTTCTGCCCGGTCTCCTTTTTCACCTGCCTGACAATATATTCCGTCTGTCCGATCTGTCCGTATACAAGCCCCGCCTGCATACTGCTGATGGTCTCCTGCGCCAGAATAGACTTCGGTTTTATGATTTCGATCTCCGGCAGTTTCGCAGCGTCCTCCCAGAGAGCCTTCGCGGAAATGCGGATCCCGGGCGCTGTGATCCCCGCAGCGAAACAGCCATCCGCCGTCACATAGTCATAAGTTGTCGCCGTGCCAAAATCCAGTACAAGGATCGGTCCGCCGTATTTTTCATAAGCTCCCACAGCATCCACGATCCTGTCGCTGCCGATCTCATATGGATTCGCCGTGACCACCCTGATACCCGTCTTCACCCCCGGTCCCACGATCAGCGGTATCAGCCTGATATACTTTACCACCGCTCCCACCAGGGCATGCATCACATTCGGCACCACACTGGCGATGATCGCTCCCGCGATCTGTTCCCTTCCGATCTCATTGCGCTCTAACAGATCCACGATCTGCACGCCATACTCATCTGAAGTATGGGGCGTCTTTGACATCATACGGAAAGTCGCGCACAGCCTCTCCCCTCTGTAAACGCCAAATGTAATATTCGTATTTCCTACATCCACAACCAGAATCATTATTCTTCCTCCGTCAATAGTCCTGTGATATCCTCATGCCTCACGAACACCCTGTAATACAGATCAAGCGATTCCAGAAGTTCCCGTCTCGTGCTCCGGATCTTACCTACCAGAAGCCCGCTGGAGATCTCGTCGTACATAAGATCATCCTCCGCCGCCTCCGTCTCGATGGACAGGCTTCCGTCAGGCTCAAAGACAAACGTGATCACGCCTCCGGCCTCCTCCGTAAACAACACGCATATGATATGCAGTTCATCCTGAATGGACTGCGGGATCTTCTCAAAGATCTTGTTAAAATAGTACTTCTGCTCATAACTGCTGGCACCGCACAATACGATCCGCTCATTCCGCATACCCGTACACCCCCCTCACCGACACTTCTCCGGAATATACTTTCTCTACTGATCCTTCCTCTGTCTCCACCAGAAGGTCACCGTCTTTGTCGATTCCTTTCGCCACACCCACATATTCCCCTCCGGGATCCAGAACTTTCACTGCCGCATCTCTGTTTACCAGATATCCGTTATAGCGCTCCATCAGCAGCGACAGATCAAGCGTCCTGCAGAACAGCCCGTAATTTTGTTCAAAGGCCTCCATCACATGCTGCACCAGCACTGCCCTGAGGATCCTTTTATTTTTTTCTCCGCTCTCCAGAAACAGGCTGGTCGCCTTCCTCTGCAGTTCTTCCGGAAACGCTTCCCTGCGCGCCTGTTCCAGAGAACCTGACTCCTGCATTTTTTCAAAACCATTGTTGGCATTGATCCCTACGCCAACCACCAGATACTGTATCTCCTTTGTCTCCAGCCCCATCTCCATCTCCGTCAGGATACCGCACACCTTTTTCCCATTCACAACCACATCATTTGGCCATTTGATCCTAGCGTCAAGCCCGGTACACTTTCCGATTGCCTCCGCCACGGAGAGCCCCATCACAAGCGTTAGCATCGGCGCCTTATCGGGCGGAAAATCCGGCCGGCACAGAAGAGACATGTAGACAGATGTCCCCGCCGGGGACTGCCAGTTCCGTCCCCTTCTGCCCCTGCCGCCGCTCTGGGCTTCCGCCACCGCTAACGTCCCGTGAGGCGCACCCTGCGCCGCAAGCTGCTTACAGTCAATATTTGTGGAACCTGTCTCTCTTTTATAAGAAACCTCTCGTCCCGCCCACTCCGTATCGATGCGGCTCATCAGTTCATGAGCCTCCATGCTGTCGGGGCTTGCCAGAAGTCTGTAACCTCTGTTCTGTTTCGCCTCGATCACATACCCCTCTTCCTTCAGCTGGTTTATGGCCTTCCAGACCGCTGTGCGGGAAACCTGAAAACGGTCGCACAGCTCCTGCCCCGATATGTGATCCTCACTTTCCCTCAAAAGCCTTATCATCTCCGCCTTCATCCGTCCTCACTCCTCATCAGTTATATTACAGGAACCGCCGTGCGGGCCCTGCAATCGATCACGGCGCATAAAACGCATCCTTTATGGAATCAGCTGTGCATCTTCCCGCAAGTTATAATCCCAGAGTTGCCGCCATCACAGCCTTGATCGTATGCATCCGGTTTTCCGCCTCATCGAATACGATGGAGGCTGAGGATTCGAACACCTCATCCGTCACTTCCAGTTCCGTAAAACCGAATTTCTCTCCCTGTTCCCTCCCGATCTTCGTATTCAGATCATGAAACGCAGGCAGGCAGTGCATAAACACAGCGTTTTCACCCGCATTCTCCATAACCTTCCTATTTACCTGATAGGGGGAGAGCGCCCTGATCCTGCTGCTCCATGCCTCATCCGGCTCACCCATGGAAACCCACACATCCGTATAGACCACATCTGCGCCCTTCGTACCGCTCATGGCGTCCTCCTCCAGCGTGACGCTTCCTCCTGTCTCCCCTGCTATTTTCCGGCACTCATCCACCAGTTCCTCCGCCGGGAAAAATTCCGCCGTCGTGCAGGCGGTAAAGTGCATTCCCATCTTCGCACAGGCGACCATCAGAGAATTCCCCATATTAAACCTGGCATCCCCCATATAAGTCAGTTTTATCCCCTTCAGATAACCGAAATGTTCTCTGATCGTCAGAAGATCCGCCAGCATCTGTGTCGGATGAAACTCATTGGTCAGTCCGTTCCAGACCGGCACACCGGCATACTTTGCCAGTTCCTCCACGATCTCCTGCCCAAAACCGCGGTACTCAATGCCTTCATACATCCTTCCCAACACTCTCGCCGTATCCGCGATGCTCTCTTTTTTACCGATCTGGGAACCGGACGGATCAAGATAGGTCGTCCCCATCCCCAGGTCATGAGCCGCCACCTCAAAGGAACACCTTGTCCGCGTCGATGTTTTCTCAAAGATAAGCGCCACGTTCTTTCCCCTGAAATAATCCACGGGCTCCCCCTTTTTCTTTTTCTCCTTAAACTCCGCCGAAAGATCCAGCAGATATGTGATCTCCTCCGGCGTATAATCCAGTAATTTTAAAAAGTGCCTTCCCTTTAAATCCACTTCTGTTCTCCTTCCTCCGTTTTTTCCGGCTTCCCTTGCCATCTCTTTTCTTTACCCTGCCGCTCCTATGGCCCCGATCGCCTTTCACGAAAAATTCCCCGCAGGGTATCACTTTATCCTGCGGGGCAATTTACATTTCCTTCTCTATTTTGCCATGATCTCTTTTACGGAACCTGCCAATCCCGCAATCCCCTGGATCTCAGACGGAATGATGATCTTTGTCGCATGCCCGTCAGCCGCCTTGGCAAAAGCCTCCAGGCTCTTAAGCTTCAGCACCGCCTCATCAGCTCCCGCTTCCCTGAGCATACGGATACCGTCCGCCGTAGCCTGCTGTACTTTCATGATGGCTTCCGCCTGCCCCTCTGCCTCGCGGATCATCTTCTCTTTCTGGGCTTCCGCGCGCAGGATCGCGGACTGCTTCTCTGCCTCCGCCTCCAGGATCGCCGCCGCTTTCTTACCTTCCGCCACAGTCACGCTCGCCTTCTTTTCACCTTCTGCCCTCGTCACCGCTTCACGGCGCTCACGCTCCGCCTTCATCTGACGCTCCATGGAATTCTGTATCTCCGCGGGAGGAATGATGTTCTTAAGCTCCACACGGTTTACCTTGATCCCCCAGGGATCTGTCGCCTCGTCCAGAGACGCCCTCATCTTTGTATTGATCGTCTCCCTGGATGTCAATGTCTGATCGAGTTCCAGTTCACCTATGATGTTGCGCAGTGTGGTCGCAGTCAGATTCTCGATCGCCATGATCGGATTTTCCACACCGTACGTAAACAGCTTTGGATCAGTGATCTGGAAAAACACTACCGTGTCGATCCGCATCGTTACGTTGTCCTTTGTGATAACCGGCTGCGGTGCGAAGTCAACCACCTGTTCCTTTAAGATGACCCGCCTTGCCACCCTGTCAAAAATAGGCATCTTGAAGTGGATGCCGACAGACCACGTACCCTGATACGCCCCCAGTCTCTCCACCACATACGCATGCGCCTGCGGTACGATCTTAACGCTGGACGCCACTATGCATACTGCCAGAACAAAAAGAATCAAAAATACAACAATAAAAAAAACACCCATTTTTCTTTCTCCTTTACCTGCTTTATATTTTGTGAAGAATGCACTTTCTCCGCCCTTCTCATGTCATACTGACCATCACTCTGAAGCCCGGAAACTCTCTTCGCGCTCCACCAACAGTTTTACCCCGTTGATGCCTCTGATGACCACTACCTCCCCGGGTTTTATCGTCTGTCCGTCCGCGATGGTCCTCGCCGTCCATTCCATTCCATTTATCGTCACCTGTCCGATTCCCTGCAGATTATTGATCTCACTCAGCACGATCGCCTGCCTGCCCACCAGCGATTCCGCATTGGTCTTTTCCCGGTCTCTGTTAAAATATTTCATCGCCACCGGCCTTGTAAAGAACAGAAGCACTGTCGACACGATAAGCGCGACCAGTACCTGCAGCCATACAGGACCGCCCACAGCCGCCACAACGATCGCGGCCAGCGCGCCGCCCGCGAACCAGATCGTCGTCAGCCCCAGCGTAAAAATTTCAATCACGACTAACAGGACCAGAATGATGAGCCACACGACAACAGGATTTGTTATCCACTCCATCCCTTTATCTCCTTTCCGCCGGAGCCTCTGCCCTGACTCAAAACTTCCGGCTTCCATACAACTGTTATTCTACACCTTTTCAGCATATTTTACAACAGGATCAATCAAACAGGAAAAAAAAGATATCCCGAAAGCTTTTCCCGGGATATCCTGTCGTCTCTGTATTCAGTTTTCGTTTCCTGTCAATAAAATACGTGGCTTCCGATCACAAGCCCTTCCCTGCTGCCGGCTCTTCTGAAATGGAGCGCACCGCCCACATTGTCAACGCCCGTATACGCCTGCTTCGCAGCTTCCCTGCAGGTATCCTTGATATTATCATTCGCCAGCAGGCTCGCAAACAGTACGCTGTCCGCAGGTCCAAACTGGTTCGGCTGATAGAGGACTTCAGCTATCGTATTCGGATAATTCGGCGCCTTCACACGGTTCATGATAACCGCTCCTACCGCCACCTGTCCCTCAAATTCCTGATTGCCGGCCTCACACTGGATCATTGCCGCCATCATCCGGACATCCTCGCTCTTCGCCAGAAGTTCCGCCTTGTAGGCCTCGATAAGTTCCGCGTCATAATCGATAAATTCCTGATACAGATACCCCTCTGCTCCGTTACAGCTCACTTTCGTATATATTTCATCATTTTCCACTACCACCGCTATGCTGTTCTTTGCGATCGGAGTTACCACCCCTTCGTTACAGTCCGGCAGTACAAACAGATTCGTATCTTCTGTGCAAACGATGTAGCTGCCGACCTCATAACTCTGTCCGGCCTCCGCATCCTGCTTGGTTACAGCTATCAGAGTCAGGCACATTGCTCCGCCCAGTAAACCCTTCAGCCATCTCTTACTGTTACACATCTTGATAACCTTCCTTTAAATTTTATTGTTTCTTCACTAACTTGTTACAAATATGTTACATTTGTTACGACCTTATATTAACAAATTATAAACAGGTTGTCAAATTTTTAGACGAAATTTTTTAAGAAATCTTTAAGATTCAATGCATAACAGCCGTTTTTTAATGATTTGCGCCTTCAAAAATTTAATTTGATTTTAATTAACATCCCCCTCTCCCAGGAAATAAAATTGTAACAAAGCCGCTGCTCCTCATAATTTTTTTGTTTTCTCCACACAGGCGATGACCGCGTCCATCACCGCCGCCCTCATGCCGCCTCTCTCCAGAGCCCTCACTCCCTGCATCGTAGTCCCTCCCGGAGAGCACACCATATCCTTCAGTTCTCCGGGATGCATACCGCTCTCAAGAAGCAGCTTCGCACTGCCATAGACCGCCTGCGCCGCGAATTCCAGCGCCTGAGCCCTGGGCATTCCCTCCGCCACAGCACCGTCCGCCAGCGCTTCGATAAACATGAACACAAAGGCAGGGGATGATCCGCTGACGCTTCCCACCGTATCCATCAGCCTCTCCGGCACCTCTATCGCTTTTCCAAAGCTCGCAAAAAGCCTCTCCGCCAGTTCCTTTTCATCACTGTTTACATATCCGTTCACACAAAATCCGGTACAGCCTTCCAACACCAGCGCAGGCGTATTCGGCATACAGCGGATCAGTTTGATGCCGCCTCCGTTCCCGGACGCCCCGAACTGTTCCTCGATATATCCCATAGTCTTTCCCGCCGCCACACTGATCACCAGCGTCTCCTTCCTCAGAATATCTCTGATCTGTGCGATCACTTCCGCGAAAAACTGGGGCTTCACTGCCAACACCAGCACATCCGCCTGCTCCGCCACCTTTCTGTTCTCCGTGCATACCTCTATGCCGAACTCCGCCGCCTTCTTTTCCGCTGTCTTTTCCGTCCTCGCGGAACCGATGATATCCTCCGGCGCTGCGATCCCCTCCTTTAAAATGCCGCCGATGATAGCGGACGCCATATTGCCAAGTCCTATAAATCCAAGCTTCATTTCCTCTCTCCTCCTGTCCGGGCTGTATGAAACGATACTCTCCGCAGCTGTTTCAATCAGATTGCAAAAGTTTAGCCATCCTGCTGAACTCTTATATCAGATTATACTCAATTTCCTCTGTATATTCAATATGGGAAACCGGACACCGTGAGGAGCAGCCTGGCTAAATGACATTGTGGCTGAACCGCGGCATATAAGCGTCCTCTCAGCAAACATGCTATAATGATAATGAAATATAACGAAAAATATTATATCAATGTCATCCCGCATAAACCGTTACATTACCCCAAAACCTCCATATATAGACGGAGGCGGGCGCGAAAAACGCCCGGAATGAGAAAACCATGCGATTTGAAGAGATCTGCCGGGAAAATTACGCCCGGATCTATAACTACATACTGGCGAAAACCGCAAACAGGGAAACCGCGGAGGATATCACGCAGGATGTCTTTCTGATCGCGTTTCAGAAGGGGGATTTATTTCTCTCCCACGAAAAACCTGTCGCCTTCTTATATGTAACCGCAAGAAACCTGGTCCTGGAATATTACAAAAGGACAAAGGAGGCTCCGGCAAGGGAAGCACCCCTGGATGAATCGAATATCGCAGTATTCGGGAGAGATGCTTTTGAAGAACTCTGCCTGCAAAAATCCGGTACTGTAAACGAAGAATACTACCGAAAACAGATACTTCAAAAATTGAAGCCTAGAGAACGTGATCTGTACAGGAAATACTATATCGACAAAAAAACGATGAAAATGATCGCGGAAGAATTTCATATGAGCGAAACCGCAGTGCGCATGAAATATATGCGCATCCGCAAAAAGGTACAGAGGATCGCCGCCGGCCTGAAACTGGATGAATTCTGAACTCCGCATCCGCTTGACTCATTGCCCGCGGAAATAAATCCGTTACATCTGTCAGAAACGGCAATATACAGATAAGAGGTGCGCAGCTCTTAACGGAACTGTCCAACACACAGTCCTTCAATCTATATAAAGGAGACTCCTATGGAGAACAACAATGCATTGATCATAAAACTGAATAAAAAAATAGAATACTATCTCGACCACGGGGAATACGAAAAGGCTGATCAGGTTTGCAGGGAACTCTGCCGTATACAGGGGCTCACTCCTGTCAGCCATATGCCCGAACATTTCCCCGAAAAGCTGAAACGAAAGGAGCATGAAACAATGCATATGAACAAAACATCCAAACGGCTCTCAGGCATCGCCGCAGCCGCAGCGGCGGCAGTCATACTCATAGGCGGTACCGCCAGCGCCGCCGTGATCTATAACAACAATGTCCATTTTTCCTTAAAAGGGCTCACCGCAGGGGAAAATATAGACATGTCCTTCATCCCGGAGGAAGGCGAACCTCTGGACGTTGCTCTGCCGGAGATGTCCGGCGAGAGCACTGTCACTCCCATCTCAGAGGAGGAGGGCTCTGCTTCCACCGGCTGGCTTGGCAAAAAAGTATGGGATGATACCTATGAAGTATGGGATTCGGACGATGCTGTAAACTGGACGAAAGGATACCGGACAACCCGCGTTACCGAGTACCGATACGCTGATTATTTCACCGCCGCAGAACATGCCGGCTTTGAAAAACTGTTTCAGACAAACTATACAGGCGACGTCTTCTACTATGAAAACGAACATCTGCCCGATGAATCCGACACTGCTGCCGGAATCGGCTCTACTATGGACTACAGTATCACGGGTGATTTCTCCTTCGGACATGGACATTTTTCGATAGACCAGCAAACATACCGGACCACCGAAGAAGGGAACGCCGCCGAGACATCCTCCATGGTCATTACCACGACCGGAGAGGCCTCCAACGAAAGAGAATATCTGAATGCGGCAGGGATCTCCTTTAAATTGAGCGATGACACGGAATTTGGAGAAACAAGGACTACCACAATGTTCACATCGGAAACCTGCAGCGCGGTCCTGCAGTTTAACGGGTTGACGGAAGCGGAGATTTATGAGGTTCTGGATCATATAGCGCCGTAGATGATCCTGAACTTTGTAAAAAGAAAATAATATCTCTATAATTTTACCGAAATGTATGAATGGTATCCTGTTGCTCATACATTTCGGAATTATTGCAAATTTTATAAAGTAATTTCACAATACTTTTTACTTCCCGATTGCTGTCCGGCTCACAATATTATTCAGATGAAATCACAACCGGCCAGTCTTCTCTGCCTTGCCGCTTCATACACAAGCAGCGCCGCCGACACGCCTGCATTCAGGCTCTCCAGTTTTCCTTCCATCGGGATGCGGATACGGACATCCGCCGCTTCCGCTGTCACTTTTGTCAGCCCGTTTCCTTCGTTTCCTATTAAAAAGGCACTCCCTCCCCGATAGTCCGCCTCGTCATAGCATACCGATCCCTCCAGATACGCGGCATATACTTTCACATTTCTCCCCCGCAAAAATTCG
The DNA here is from genome assembly GCA_910584915.1 of uncultured Lachnospiraceae bacterium. Taxonomy (GTDB): domain Bacteria; phylum Bacillota; class Clostridia; order Lachnospirales; family Lachnospiraceae; genus 1XD8-76. The sequence continues at coordinate 173,583 of CAJUDM010000003.1, read as the reverse complement.
ATCTCCCGCCGCAGTTCTCCGCACCGGCAAAAGGGCACACGAAACAGACTTCCCATCGTAGAACGCACTGCCTTCGGCTGATAGATATCCGCACAGTCACCGTTCAGTATCACTCCGGTAACTCCCGCTCCTTCCGCTGTTCGCAGGATCGTCCCGAGATTTCCCGGATCCTGAATGTTCTCCAGAAGCAGCAATAAAGGTATCTCCCCAAACAATTCTTCCCTACTGTAGTCCTGTTGCGCAAGCACCGCCAGGATGCCCTGGGGCGCTTTTGTGTCCGACATTTTATCAAACACCTGCTCCGATACCTCCTCGTACCCGGTTTCGGTGAGCCTCTCTCTCATTCCCTCATCCGCATTTTTCAGGAAGCGCTCCGTCACATATACTTCCTTCACCAGAGATACAGGTGCTTCCCAAAAGAGCCTGCCGCCTTCTATGACGAACAGGCTCTCCTCCCGGCGCAGCTTTGCTTTCTGCTGCAGAGCTGATACATGTTTTATTTTTTCGTTTGCTGTACTTGTGATCATAAAATGTCTCCTTCTCACGCTCTGCAGTGCTCATCCTCCGCATCGGAGGTACGGCTTTCTCATTCTACGCTCTGCTCATCCTCCGCACCTCCGGTTCGGCTTTTTCATTTTCCGCTCTGCTCATCCTCCGTACCTTCGGTTCGGCTTTCTCATTTTCCGCTCTGCTCATCCTCCGTACCTCCGGTTCGGCTTTCTCATTCTACGCTCTGCTCATCCTCCGTACCTCCGGTTCGGCTTTCTCATTCTACGCTCTGCTCATCCTCCGTACCGGAGGTACGGAGGATGTACGGGCTGCGCCCTATCAAAAAATGTAGAGATGAATTTTCTTACATGCGAGCATGACGAAAATTCATCTCTACATTTTTTGGCACTGCTTAAAGCCTACCGCTCACATCGTAAATATACTGCGGGATCTCTTTCTGCATCTGCAGTGCTTCCTCGATATCGAAGTCCACGTATTCCCCCTTCCGGTAAGCCACAACTCTGTTGGACTTTCCGCTGCAGAGGATGTCAGCCGCGTATGCCCCCATAACGGAAGCATACACCCTGTCTTTACAGGTGGGGGAACCGCCTCTCTGCATGTAGCCCAGTATCGTCGCCCTCGTCTCCATGCCTGTGGCCGCTTCGATCCTCCTTGCCATGGAAGTGGAATGGCCTATTCCTTCCGCGTTAATGATAATATGGTGCCTCTTGCCGTGTTTCCTGTTGTTGATGATATTATTGATGATGCGCTGTTCATTGTAATCATATTTTTCCGGTATCAGAATATCCTCCGCGCCGTTGGCAATACCGCACCAGAGCGCGATATAGCCGGCATTTCTGCCCATCACCTCGATGATACTGCATCGCTCATGGGAGGAGGATGTATCCCTCACCTTGTCGATCGCCTGCATCGCCGTATTGATCGCCGTGTCAAAGCCGATCGTATATTCCGTACAGGCGATATCCAGATCTATTGTACCCGGCACACCGATCGTATTGATCCCATGGCGTGCCAGCGCCTGCGCCCCACGGTAGGAACCGTCTCCGCCGATCACCACGATACCGTCGATACCGTGTTTTCTGCACATCTCTGCGCCCTTCGCCTGTCCTTCCTCATATTTGAACTCCGAACAGCGCGCAGTCCCCAGGATCGTACCGCCCCTCTGGATCGTATCCGACACACTGGTCCTGTCCAGATCTATGATCTCTTCGTTCAAAAGCCCCTGATAGCCCTTTTTGATTCCCTTTACTTTCACACCGTTACTGATCGCTTTTCTGACGACCGCACGGATCGCCGCATTCATCCCCGGCGCATCCCCGCCGCTTGTCAGAACGCCTATTGTTTTAATTTCCTTTGACATACGAATTTTCCCTCCGGCTCTCCTGCTTTTTTTCGGACAAAATTCATCTTCCGCAACAGATTTATCATAATCTATTTCGGGGGATTTTTCAAGTACTCAATCAAATCCAGACGATCATCATGCAGCGCCTGCACAACTCCCTCAGAGAGTTCTCATCGCACTTTCACATTCCCCTTGGAGAGCAGTCCCTCCAGCGCCGCCAGCACCGACTTGTCCGCCCGCACATTTTTATTCGCCGGAAGCTTTTTCATCTGCTTTGTCTCTTCTATATAATAGATGACCTGATCCGGTCCCTCGGAAGCGTTCAGGATCTCCTCCACCTGCCCTTCCTTTTCCCTGTATGACGCCATCGTACCAAACTTCAGCCACAGTTTTTTCGGTATCTCGTCAAACCCTTCTATCTTCTCGCAGATCAGCTTGGCGTCTTTCTCCTCCTCCGCCGAAACCCGTCCGTAGATAAAAATCTTCTCCTCCTCCTTCAGCTTGTCGGCATATTTCTCATAGCTCTTCGGGAAGACAATGACTTCCACCGAACCGACGAGATCCTCCAGTTTGATAAACGCCATCACCTTGTTATCCTTTGTGTACTTGATCGTCTTATCCGCCACCATACCGCCGATCATCACCCTGCTGCCGTCCGACACACCGGCTTCACCGGTCTCCTCCTGCAGATAAAACTCCGCGGTGCGCGCCGTGATATGCTTCTCCCAGATGTCCTGGTACTCCTCCAGCGGATGCCCGCTGATATAAATGCCCAGCACCTCCTTCTCAAAGGAAAGCATCAACTCCTTCGGGTACTCTCCCACATCCGGCAGCTTCACATCAAACTCCTCCTTCTGATCCTCCTCCACCAGGTCAAAGAGCGACATCTGTCCCGCCATATTGTTCTTTTTGTCCTGCTGGACGCCCTCCATGATCTGCACGTAGACGCACATATACTGCTTTCTCGTCCCGCCCAGGGAATCGAAGGCACCCGCTTTGATCAGGTTTTCCATCGCTTTTTTGTTGACTTCTCCGGTCAGTCTTGTGATAAAATCCTTGATATTGGTGTAGGGGCCTCTCGCCTTCCTCTCCTCCACAAGGGCGTCGATGGCGGGCCTCCCGATGGAACGGATAGCGGTCAACGCATAGCGGATACTGCCGTTCGATACCGAAAATCCGGTCTCCCCCTCATTGATATCCGGCGACAGGATCTGAATCCCCATATTCCGGCACACCAGAATATACTCCGCCACCTTCCCCGGATTGTTGATCACCGAAGTGAGGAGCGCCGCCATAAATTCCACCGGATAATAATACTTTAACCATGCCGTCTGATAGGCGACCACCGCATAGCAGGCAGCGTGGGATTTATTGAATGCATACTTGGCAAAATCTGTCATGTCCTCATAGATCTGTTTCGCCACCTGCTCGGGAATCCCTCTTGCCACACAGCCCGGCACATTCTCCTCCGCATTGCCGTAGATAAAGTTTTTCCGCTCCTGCTCCATCACATACTGCTTTTTCTTGCTCATGGCGCGGCGCACCAGGTCGCTCCTGCCCAGCGTATAGCCGCCAAGATCCCGGACGATCTGCATCACCTGTTCCTGGTACACAATACAGCCGTAGGTCGGCGCAAGGATCGGCTCTAACTCCGGGCAGGAGTAACTCACCTCGCCCTCGCTGTTCTTTCCCTTGATATACTTCGGGATAAAGTCCATGGGGCCGGGACGGAACAGGGAAATACCGGCTATGATATCCTCAAAATTCCGGGGCTTCAACTCCTTCATAAAGTTCCGCATGCCGCCGCTTTCCAGCTGGAACACCCCCTCTGTCTTTCCGGTGCCTATTGCCGCAAATACCTTGTCGTCATCAAATTCCATATGCTCCAGATCCGGCGCATCGCCGCCCTCCTCGGCTATCATCCGGCAGGTGTTCTGGATCACACCCAGGTTCCTGAGCCCCAGAAAGTCCATCTTGAGAAGCCCCAGTTCCTCTATCGTCGTCATCGTAAACTCCGTCACGATGGAGCCGTCCTGCGCTCTTGCAAGGGGCACAAAATCCTCTGCCGGCTCCTTACAGATCACCACGCCTGCCGCATGCATGGACATGTTTCTCGGCAGCCCCTCCAGTTTCCTGCACATATCGATCAGCCGCTTTACCTGCTCGTCGTTCTCATAGAGCTGCTTAAACTCCGGATTGATCTTCAATGCCCTCTCGATCGTGATATTCAGTTCTCTCGGCACCAGCTTTGCGATGGAGTCCACATAGGCATAGGGCAGTTCCATCACGCGCCCCACATCCCGGATCACAGCCTTTGCCGCCATGGTGCCGAATGTCACGATCTGCACCACCCGATCCTCGCCGTATTTATCCCGCACATAATCGATCACATCCTGCCTTCCCTCATCCCCGAAATCCACATCGATATCCGGCATGGAGACACGCTCGGGGTTTAAGAAGCGCTCAAACAAAAGCCCGTACTTGATCGGATCGATGTCCGTGATCCGGAGACAGTAGGAGACAATACTGCCCGCCGCCGAACCCCTGCCGGGTCCGACAGGAATGTCATGTTTCCTCGCGTAGTTGATATAATCCCAGACGATCAGAAAATAGTCCACATAGCCCATATCCCGGATCACGCCCAGTTCATAGGCGAGGCGCTCTTCCAACTCCTTCCCTCCCCCGGGGTATCTCTCCTTCATGCCCTTATCGCAGAGATACTCCAGATATGTCAGGGATGTAAATCCTTCCGGCACCTCATACTCCGGCAGTTTTGTCACGCCGAACTCGATCTCCACATGACACCTGTCCGCGATCCGCTGTGTATTCTCCACCGCCTCCCAGGCGTAGGGAAACAGTCCCTTCATCTCCTCCTCGCTCTTGACGTAATACTGACCGCCCTCATAGCGCATCCGGTTCTCGTCGGAGAGTTTCTTTCCGGTCTGGATACAGAGCAGGATATCGTGGGGCTCCACATCCTCCGCATAGGTATAGTGGACATCGTTTGTGCAGACCAGCGGAATATCCAGCTTTTTGGACATACCTATAAGCGCCGCGTTCACCGTGGACTGCGCCGGAATGCCGTGATCCTGCAGTTCCAGAAAATAGCTGCCCTTCCCGAAACACTCCTCATATTTTAATGCCGCCTTCTCCGCCTCCTCGATCATCCCCTTCTCGATATAGCGGGGCACCTCCCCGGCAAGACAGGCTGAGAGCGCAATGATCCCCTCGTGGAACTCCCGCAAAACCTCCATGTCCACCCTGGGCCTGTAGTAATACCCCTCCGTATGCCCGCGGCTCACGATCTTCATCAGGTTCTCATACCCTTTATTGTTCTCCGCCAACAGCACCAGATGGTAATATCTGTCCTCACCCCCGGTTATCTCCCGGTCAAACCTGGAATTGGGTGCCACATACACCTCGCACCCCAGGATCGGATTGATCCCCTCCTCCTTGCAGGCGCGATAAAAATCAATGACGCCGTACATCACCCCGTGGTCCGTGATCGCCGCGGAATCCATGCCCAGCTCCTTCACCCTTTTCACATATTCTTTTATCTTGTTGGAACCGTCTAACAAACTGTACTCTGTATGGACATGCAAATGGGTAAAAGCCATGGCGTTTTCTCCTTCATACTTGTAAACAAAAAATGTTGATAACAATTCAGCCCACACATTCATAAAAGCGTCTGCTCCGCATCCGGCGCCGTCCAGGCGGCTCACCTTTTATTTCATGTGAGGGCGTTCCGCTCATAAAAAATCTGCAGTCAGTGCTCTGTGTGCAGGCACCCACGCACAGCCTGCAGATTATTTTATGGCTGAACTGTTATCAACATTTTACAGGTATTTCTTCAGATTTTCAACCTTATCCAGTCTCTCCCACGGAAGATCCAGATCATTTCTGCCGAAATGTCCGTATGCCGCAGTCTGTTTGTAGATCGGGCGCCTCAAATCCAACATCTTGATGATGCCCGCCGGACGAAGGTCAAAGTTTTCTCTGATGATATCCACAAGCTTCTCATCGGAAACCTTTCCCGTCCCGTCCGTGTCCACCATAACGGAAGTGGGCTGCGCTACACCGATGGCGTAGGAAAGCTGGATCTCGCACTTATCCGCAAGCCCTGCCGCCACGATGTTCTTCGCCACATACCTCGCCGCATAAGCCGCGCTGCGGTCCACCTTCGTGCAGTCCTTGCCGGAGAAGGCGCCGCCGCCGTGGCGCGCGTACCCGCCATATGTATCCACGATGATCTTTCTGCCTGTCAGCCCTGCGTCCCCGTGAGGCCCGCCGATCACGAAACGCCCTGTGGGATTGATAAAGAACTTTGTCTCCTCATCGATCATCTCCGCCGGGAGCACCGGATCAAACACATATTTTTTGATATCCTCATGGATCTGTTCCTGCGTCACATCCTCGTCATGCTGCGTGGAGAGCACCACCGCCTCCAGCCTCACCGGTTTTCCCGCCTCGTCATACTCCACGGAAACCTGGCTCTTGCCGTCCGGCCGCAGATATTTTAACGTCCCGTCCTTCCTGACTTTCGTGAGCTGCTTTGCCAGCTTGTGCGCCAGGTCGATGGGATAGGGCATATAGTCCTCCGTCTCGTTGGTTGCATAGCCGAACATCATGCCCTGGTCGCCTGCGCCTATGGCTTCCAGCTGCGCATCGTTCATCCCGCTCTCCGCTTCCGCCTTCTTTGCCTCGAGCGCCTTGTCAACACCCATGGCGATATCGGAAGACTGCTCATCGATGGCGACAAGCACCGCGCAGGTGTTGGCGTCAAAGCCATAGTCGGACTTGTCGTAGCCGATCTCCTTCACCGTGTCGCGCACTACCTTCTGCATATCCACATATGCCTTCGTTGTGATCTCACCGGTCACCAGCACAAATCCTGTACACGCCGCTGTCTCACACGCCACACGGCTCATCGGATCCTGCTCCATGCAGGCGTCCAGGATCGCGTCGGAGATCGCGTCGCAGACTTTGTCGGGATGCCCCTCTGTGACGGATTCTGAAGTAAATAATCTTTTCTCCATTTGTATTTCCTCCTGTAAAAACGATAGATTCTGAAAATTTCCCTTCGTATCTCTGCACGATCGAGCAGGGAAGAGCCATCTTCCCCTGCCCGCCGCGCGGGGCGCACGCCGCCCAAGCAGCAAATTTCTCTGTGCGCCCCTGCGCATAAAAAAACCGCCTCAACAATGAAGCGGACTCGGGTTTTAACCTCAAATCCTCTTATTGTTCGATCATTCATTCGCTCAGGTTGGCACCTTCCGTTTTAGGGGTTGCCGTGGCTTCACAGGTCCTATGTACCTCCACCACTCTGAATAAGAGAGATTCTCTGTGAAATTTTCTATATTGCTACGATATCACCTGCGGAACGGTTTGTCAATGGGAAAATCTGCTTTTGCCCGATTTCGGGCAACTGTTCAACTTTCCGGCCGGACTGTTGCGATCCCGCTTCAAAGAAACTCCTCCACATCGCTCAATTCTTCCTCCTCATCTTCCCCGAAGAAATAAGACTCTCCTCCCTTCTCCACAAAAAAGCCGCTCCCGTCTTCCGCCGCCTCAGGAAACGCCCCCTCTGCCATCAGATAAAAATAGGTGTCTCCGACAAGGATCATTCTGGTATGTGTCTCAAAATACACCCCTTCTATTACGGAATCATACCCGTCATAGGTGTAGATTGGGATATAAATGCTGCAGATATCCTCACCATTCCGGCACAAAGTATACCAAAAGCCGGATTCATACTCCTCCTCAAGCCTCTCACACATCTCCCCGTATGCCGGTCCCCATTCCCGGTACTGCTCCCACGTAATATTCCACGGCTCAAAGTGGAACATATATCCGATATCGGCCTCTCTGACCATGTCCTCCATCTGGCTGCTGTCCATTTCCCAGGGCCTGTAGATCTGCACTTTCACAGGACGGCATCCCCGCACTCCTCCTCTCACAAACACATCCGGATACAGCACACCCTTCTTACAGATCCCCACAAAATCCAGCTGCTGTAACTCCTCCTGTTCCTGAAACATTCCGATCACCGCAGCACAGAACTCATCGATCGCATCGTCATCAGAATAATATAATACCGCGATCCTCTCCCGGGCAGGATACGTTCGAAACGCTCCTGTCATCCCTCCGCATGTAAAGCCGTACTGCTCTCCGTAGTACCGGAGGAGCTGCTCGCCATAGTCCTCGCTCTCCGCATAGATCTCATCATCGACGTCATAACTTAATTCCACCGTCACGGAAATATCCGGATGAGACAGGGAAGACATCTCATATACCGCCCTGTTGTCCGTCTTCTCTACTCTTTTTGGCCTTGAAAATTTATCCTGCGGATACTTCTTTTCCATATAAGATTCCACATACATGCGCCCCTCTGTCGCTATTCCCACATGCTTTCCGAAAACACTGAGGATAAAGATTGCAAGAGCCAGGCATACGACCCCCGCATACACTTTATTGCTTTTTTCCTCTTTCTGCCGGTTTATCCTCTCCTGAAGTTCCCTCTCCTGCCGTCTCTTTCGTCTCTCATAGACGGGGTACAGCGCTTTCCGGAGCTTTTGCAGATCCTCCTGATAGGTATAATTTTTTTCCTCCCCGTAATCCTTAAATCCATAGGCGTCCCAGAAGGCCAGCCGTATGGTATCATCATTGGAAAGCTGCCGTTCCATATCCTCCCCGAGCAATTTCACAAGCGCAGGATACCACTGGATCTCCCGAAAATCTTCCGACTCCAGATAGTTCTTCCACCAGTCCTTCACCTCCTGCTTCCAGTACTCTGATCTGATATTTTTCCATTTTTCGACAAAAAGAGCAATCTTTTTATCCCTCTCCCGCGCCTGTCTCTCAAAGTAGGCTCCCAGCTCATCTTCCTCCCGTATTATCTCGTCCGGCGCCTCATCCTGCCCCGCTTTAGCCGCTTCTCTCTCAGGAACAGACTCATCCCCCTTCTCAGGTTCCGTAGACTCAGGCTCCTGCAGGGCATGCGCATCCCCGCTGCGCGCGCTCTCTTCGCCATCCGGCATCAGGGCACTGCTGCCGTCCTCCTCATACGCCGGATTCTCCGCATATTGCAGCGCCGCCTGATACGCCGCATAAAGCAGCCTGAACTCCTCCGGCGCATCCTCCGGATGGATCTCTTTCGTGCGGGCGGCATACGCCCTTTTTATCTGTCTTTTATCTCTGACAGGCGAAATGCCCAGTATCTCCCATATCCCCATTTCCTTCTCCTATCCCTCCAGCGCGTCAAACGCCGCCTCTGCCTCTTTCGCAAGCTTTATGATCTGCTGATCATTCTGCGTCTCAAGCAGCGCCCTCTGGAACTGCTCCATGACCGCAGCCACTGCCTCTCTGCGCCTTCCCAGAAACTGTCTGAAAAGCCTCTCGCCCCTCGCCTGGACCAACATTGTCCTGATGCCTCCAGGCGGCATCAGCTTATAGTCTCTCATCTCCTTTATCCGTTCTTCTATCTCCTCCTCCGACACCCGGACACTTCCGCTGGTGAGCGTCTTCCACAGCTTCTTATTCTGTTGGAGATCCGCCACCTCCACCTCCAGTATCCCGTTGATATCATATGTAAAAGTAACCGAGAAACACGCCTCTCCTTTCTTCTTCGGGAGAATATCCATCTCGATCCTGCCGAGTTCTATATTTTCACTGCAGTAATAGGATTCCCCCTGATAGATCCCGATCGAGATATGAGCCTGGCCATCATAAGAATTTGTATATGTCCTCGTCCTGGAACTCGGAAGGATGGTGTTCCTCTCTATCACCGGCGACATGACCGGATTGGATCTGTCCGAATAATTTACCACATTTGTCCCCAGCGTAAAGGGACAGATGTCCGTCAGCACCAGATCCTTTATCTCCTCTCTGCGCTCCTTGATCCCCGCATAGATTCCTGCCCCAACGGCAACGATTTCATCGGGTGAGCCTATCACACAGGGCTTTTTCCCGAGATAAGCCTGCAGATAGAAAGTGATGGCCGGCATTTTCGCAGATCCTCCGACAAGCACCACCTCATCTATCTCCTCGATGGTCCTCCCGCTGTCGGACAGCGCACCTGAGACCACCTGACCGATACGTTCAAAAATCTTCTGCCCCATCTCCGCCAGTTCCACGTTGGTCAGATGAAACGCTTCTCCCCCGGCGCCGTATATAAACTCCGCCTGCTTTTGAACAGTCAGTCCCCTCTTGCATTTTTCAGCCAGGCGCAGAAGTTCAGCCCTCTCCCCCGCTTCCAGTTCATCATATACCATGCCCCGTGTCTCACAAAATTTTTCCGCGATCAGCCTGTCGAAATCATCTCCTCCGAGCCGATTGTCCCCGCTGACCGCAATGATCTCTATCACATTGTCAAAATAATCCACCACAGACACATCAAGCGTCCCTCCCCCGAAATCAAATATCAGATAGCAGCCCTCCTCCCTGCCGCTTATCCTGCTGGCGGAGAGAGCAGCCGCGGAAGGCTCGTTCACCAGACGCTCCACATGGATCCCGGCCAGCTTTCCCGCCTGTTTCGTCGCGTACCTCTGATTATCGTTAAAATAAGCAGGAACACTGATGACCGCCTCCGTCACTTCCTCCCCCAGGAAACGTTCCGCATCCTCCCTTAACTGCCGTAAAATAAATGATGACAATTCCTGGGGTGTAAAACTTTGCCCCTCCAGGCAGAACACTCTCCCTGTTCCCATAAACCGTTTGAAAGAGGCGACAGAAACTCCCGGATGGGTGACCAACCTCTCTTTTGCCACTGCCCCCACATAAATGCTTCCGTCCTCACCCACGCTGACCGCGCTCGGCGTCAGAAACTCCCCCAGCGGATTCGGGATCAATACCATTTTCCCGTCCCGGCATGCGCACGCGAGGCTGTTGGTCGTTCCAAGATCGATTCCAATGATCGCCATATCATTATTCTCCTGTCCTTGTCTTTTTACTCAAAATTATAAAACTATCCGTCTCAGACTGTCAATTCATAAGCGTCCTGCCTCTCTCCTCTTTCCCGCCTTTTCCGGCAATCCTCAATATGGTATTGCCAGTATCATAATTCAGATATTCCTTGTTCAACAAAAGAAACAATTCCAAATATGCATCCCCCTTTTCTCTTCAAACATTTTATGCTATACTTAACATAATTTTAACTTAAACCGAGAAAGGGGGAACGTTCCATGAAAAAGCTTAGAGCAGACGAGCTTATTCCCGGAATGATTACCGCAGAAGACATCTATAATTATAACGACCAGCTTATCCTCCCGAAGGGACTTGTTCTCACAGAAAAAGCTATTTCCAAGCTACAGTTTTACGCTATCTATCAGGTGCGTATAGAGGATGAAATGGCAGAGGCGGAAGAAACCATACCGGAATCTCTTCCTGCACCGGAAGAAATTCCCGCCGAGATTCCTCCTGAGCCGGTAATGGCGGATATCCCCGCCGGTGACCTGCCCGCACTTTCAGTCGAAGAAATTCCTGTTGATATGGTATCTGTACCTGCCATGGAAGAAATCCCCGCCGAGATCATTCCTGAGCCCGCAACAGTGGAAATCCCTGCCGATTCGCCGGCGGAACCCGAAAAAACAGGCTCGGGGCGCGCACCAAGATTCTCCCCTATTACGGTAGCTCCGGCTTCCTCCTTGCCTGAAGGGGGCGGCGGTTTTTCGTTTCCCACTGTCTCCTATCGCGAGAAAATGAGATCCAGTGAGGATTTTATACAGTTTCAACAGGCTTTTGCCGAGGAAGTAGACGATTTTAAATCGAAGATCAATGAGGTCGTTTTGAAAAACGCCCCTTTGGATGTAGATATTCTGCTGGATGACGCTTTAAATCTGATCTCTCACGGCAAGGGCTCTTTCAGCATATTCGATATGCTCCATTCCATGCGGGAAAGCGATGACACCACCTACACCCACTGTATCAACGTTGGGCTGTTCTGCAACGTTTTTGCCGGCTGGCTGAGGCTGACCGAGGAAGAGACAAGGCTCGCCACGCTCTGCGGCCTGCTGCACGATGTCGGCAAATTAAAAGTCCCTGAGGAACTCCTCAAAAAGGCGGCTCCCTATACCGAGGAGGAAAAGGCTGCCGTCAAAGCGCATACCAGAGAGGGATATCTTCTCGTCAAAAATCTGGATATCGACAGCCATATCAAAAACGCCGTTCTCACCCACCATGAAAGATGCGATGGCACCGGCTATCCTTTTGGGCTCTCCGGTTTCCGGATCGATCCCTATGCCAAGATGGTCGCCATAGCCGATGTATACGACGCCATGACTTCTAAACGCGCCCACCGTGGCGCCATGTCACCGATCCAGGCGATCGAGGTGATGCAGCAGGAGGGCATCCAGAAGTATGATGTCCGCTTTATTATGATCTTTCTGGAAAACGTGATGAATACCTTTATCGGCAACCGGGTTCTGCTGAGCACCGGTGAGAAGGGCGAGATCATCTTCATCAATAAGAACAATATCACCAGGCCCACCGTCAAATGCCAGAACCACTTTGTAGACCTGAACCAGGAGAAGGACATACAGATCGTCTCGATGCTGTAGGGTCCCTAGCTGCAGGCCTCCTGTTCCCTCCCTTCGGCATATGGATATATAAAAATGTACGGAAAAAACTCCGCTGTCAGCGGAGTTTTTATATTGTTCTTTCTTTATTCGGATTTTCCTTATGCACTTCAGCCTGTCTTTAATTTGAATTTCTGCAGTTCCCTCTCGGAATCCACACGCTCCATCACTGCGCCCAGGCTCTGCAGCTTGATATGGAAGTCCTCATATCCCCGCTCGATATATTTAATATCGTCCACGGTAGTGATGCCTTCCGCGGCAAGCCCGGCGATCACAAGGGCTGCCCCCGCGCGAAGATCCGGCGCCGTGATACCCGCACCCGTATACTTCTCCACGCCGTTGATAAAAGCGGTATTGCCTTCCACCTTGATGTCTCCGCCCATACGCGTCATTTCGTCCACATATTTAAAGCGGTTCTCAAAAATGCTCTCCGTCACAATGCTGGCGCCTCTCGCCAGAGCTAACGTCACCACCATCTGGGGCTGCATATCCGTCGGAAAGCCAGGATAAGGCAGCGTCTTTACCTGCGTATGCGTCAGGGGCTTGCTCGCCACCACCCGCACCGCATCGTCCGACTCCTCTATCTCACAGCCGATCTCCGCCAGCTTTGCGCTGATCGATTCGAGATGCTTGGGAATCACATTCTTAACCGTGATATCCCCCTTGGTGATCGCTGCCGCGAACATAAACGTCCCCGCTTCGATCTGATCCGGAATGATCGTATATTCCGTGCCGTGAAGCCTTCCCGTGCCGCGGATACGGATCACATCTGTTCCGGCGCCCTTGATATTGGCGCCCATGCTGTTCAGAAAGTTTGCCACATCCACCACATGGGGCTCCTTCGCGGCATTCTCGATGATCGTCTGCCCCTCCGCCATCACCGCCGACATCATAACATTGATCGTTGCACCCACAGAAACCACATCCATATAAATATGGCTCCCGGAAAGCCTTTTAGCCTCGGTGATGATCAGTCCGTGTTCAATTTTTACCGTTGCCCCCAGCGCCTTCCAGCCCTTGATATGCTGGTCAATAGGCCTGCTGCCGATATTACAGCCGCCGGGCAGTGCCACTTTCGCGCTCTTATATTTCCCGAGCAGCGCCCCTATCAGATAATAGGAGGCTCTGATCTTTTTAACATAGTCATCCGCGATCACAAGATTGCTGATCCTGGAACCGTTTATTTTTACAGTATGTCTGTCAACTCTCTCTACAACGGCTCCGATGCTTTCTATCGCCTGCAGCAGAATATTGGTATCCCGCACATCAGGCATATTCTCTATCAAAACGGTCTCATCCGACATGGTAGCTGCGGCGAGTATCGCAAGCGCAGCATTTTTGGCGCCGCCTATCTCAACCTCGCCCACCAGAGGATTCCCACCTTTAATCACATATTGTTCCATAAAACGACCTCTGATCTCTTTTCACATCTTTGACTAGTTTACCACTTTTATCCTGATTTGTAAATAAGGCTGAATCAGTTAAGGTAATTCAGCGGATTCACCGCGGTTCCGCCTATACGGATCTCAAAGTGCACATGAGGGCCCGTGCTGACTCCGGTATTTCCGGAAAGGGCGATCTTCTGCCCCTGGGATACCTTCTGTCCCGAGGATACCAGGACTTTACTGAGATGGCCGTATCTGGTCTCCTTACCATCCGGATGCTGGATATAGACCACATATCCGTAGCCGCTGCCCCAGCCCGCCTTGGTCACAACACCACCGCAGGATGCCATGACCGCCGTGCCGGTAGGCGTTGCCCAGTCAATACCCTTGTGGTTTGTGCTGGCTCCTCTCTTAGGCGCTTTACGCCCGCCAAACCCGGAGGAAAGCCGTCCGCCCGAGATGGGTTTGATATAAGTGGGCGGGATCTTTGTGCCTCTCTCCACGATCTTGGGCACCGCCTCCATATCCACTTCCTCCCTGATGATCTCCGTATCCGTCACAGTATCATTCCGGTAGGAAACGATAGCCACGACCCTCCTGTGGCCGGCGGAAGGCTGCTGCCTTGTCACCTGCTCCGTCGTATACCAGTCGTCATTATCCACATACACGATATCTTCATCGTAATCTTCTTCATAGTAAAGTTCTTCCTGCCGCTCCACGGAAAGTTCCGGCTCCGGCACGGAGATGATCAGTTCATCCCCTACCCGGATCACAGAATTCTCGTTCTCCAGCGTCCCGTTCATCGCCACCACATCCTCGATGGACATATTGTGTTCTTCCGCGATCTCTCCCAGTGTATCACCAGCTACCACTTCATATATTTTATTCGTCTCCTGGTCTTTTGTTACCTCCTCTATGGCAGCTTCGAGGCCCGAGAGATGGCTCTTCGGCATATAAGATTCCACGACCTCCACCGTATCGCCGAAATTCATGTTGATCAGTCCCCGGTTATACTCAGAGAGATCTTTCTCTTCCTCTATCTCCACCGATGCCGCCGCCTCCTGAAAAACAGCAAAGATACCGGAACTTAAAAGACTTGAAGCATCCGCCCTCGCCTTTTCCTCCAACACTTCCTCTTCTCTCGCCTCTATCTCACTGTAAACCCTTGTTGTCAGTACATTCAGTTCCCTGTCCGCATCCTGTATCATCTCCACGCCGTAGCTGTCAGTGGAGTCATATTTATTCACCGCAGCCTGCAGGAGCTGCTGCACCTCTTCCATGCTGGAAAGATTTACCGTAAAGTTATTGATCTTTACAGTGTACGCCTGCTGCATGGTATCCTCCGTGCTTCTTTCCATAACCTCCCGCATCTGCTTCGTCACATCCGCTTCCCTGCTGACCTCCCCGAAAACGACTTCCCTCCCCTCAAGGGTAAGCTCATTCTTCAAAAATACCAGTTCCTCGCTCGCCTCGGACACCGCGAACCTCGCCTTCGCCATACAGCTTTCCGCTGTGTCCTCATCCGCCACCTGTCCGACAAGGACGCCGTTCAGATACACATCAAACATATTGTCCCCGGTGTGCTCGAAGAGCCGCAGGCTCGGCAGTGAAAGAGCCCCGAAGAACAGCATCAGGACCGATGTTCTGAAATATTGATATCTTATTTTTCTGTTCAGACTTTTTCTCATGTTTTTCCTTATTTCCATACAGCCCTCACCGGACAAGGCCATTTCCAGTTCACAAACCTGCGTCTGCCGTGCGGGCATGCTGTATACCTGTCTCTATCGTTTGTAACAATTTTGTAACAGTTTTCATTTTAGCAGTATTTCCCCGGCTTGTAAAGCTGATACTACATTTTTCCCTGAAACTGTGCTACACTATACCTCATGGAACAAATAATTTTTCATATCGATGTAAACTCCGCTTTTTTGAGCTGGAGTGCCCTTGAAAAACTGAAAGCGGGCGAAACTACAGACCTTCGCACCATCCCGTCCATCATCGGCGGCGATACCGCAAAGCGCCACGGTGTTGTGCTCGCAAAGTCCATCCCGGCAAAGGCTTACGGCATCCGTACCGGAGAGCCTGTCAGTGACGCCCTGAAAAAATGTCCGTTCCTTGTATCCTGTCCTCCGGACCATAAACTGTACTCCGAAAAAAGCAAACTCCTGATGACATATCTTTCCGATATCTGTCCCGATATCGAGCAGGTCAGTGTGGATGAATGTTACATGGATTTTACCTCCATCGCCTTCCGCTATCCCGATCCCGCCACCGCCGCCCGCCTTATCAAGGACGGCATCCGGGATGCCTTTGGTTTCACTGTCAATGTCGGCATTTCCGACAAAAAAGTGCTGGCAAAAATGGCATCGGACTTCAGAAAACCTGATCTGGTGCACACGCTCTACAGTCATGAGATTGAAAAAAAACTCTGGCACCTTCCCCTCTCCGCCCTGTTCATGTGCGGAAGGTCCAGCGTCGAGGCCCTGCACAATCTCGGGATCCTCACCATAGGCGATCTGGCAAAATCCGATCCGCAGATCATCGTCTCCCATTTAAAGAGCCACGGAAAAATGCTCTGGGAGTTCGCGAACGGCATAGATGACTCCCGGGTTGTCCCGATCCCCTCTGAAGCCAAGGGAATCGGCAACTCCACCACCCTCTCAAAGGATGCCCTGACAGTGGAAGAGATCCGAAAATGCCTGCTGGAGCTGTCAGAGTCTGTTGCCTTAAGGCTGCGCAAAGCGCATATGCGGGCATTTATGGTCAGCGTGGAGATCAAATACAGTTCCTTTCAGACAGCCTCCCATCAGACGACCCTGCAGGCCGCCACGAACGACAGCGGCACCATCTATCACGCCGCCTGCCGCCTCGCTGCGGAACTATGGACCGGCGCCCCGGTGCGCCTTCTCGGCATCCGCACCTCCAGGCTGGAGGATGAGGACGCTCCGATGCAGCTCTCCCTGTTCGACCTGGGGGAGGAAAAGCCTCTCTCGGAAAAACAAAAGAGCCTCAACGAGGCTCTCGATAAGATCCGCTCCAAATATGGTAAGAATGCCGTTGTGCGCGGAACCCTGCTGAAAAACGATCCGTGATCCGCCATTCAGCACGGCACGCCCTCCCCGCCGCCTCAGCGTTTCTTCACGCTGCAGCCGAACGTCCCAAGTTCCTTCCCCAGGGAAAAATAGATACCGTGGGAATATACGATCGGGTTTGCGTCCTCCAGGCGGAATTTCCGGTTCTTATCCATATACTTCTCATCCGCATGTACCGCCAGCACTTCCGCCAGATACATCACATGGGATCCGAGATTCTTTCTCTCCGCAACCCTGCACTCAATATTCACAGGGCTCTCCTTTATCATCGGCGCCTTTACCAGATCCGCCTTCTCTCTGGTCAGATGCATTTCTCTCCACTTATCGATATCTTTTCCGCTTTTCACGCCGCAGAAGTCCGTGGCACGCACAAGCGCCTCCGTCGTCAGGTTTACTACAAACTCCCCTGTCTCTTCTATCATATGGTACGAATACCGCTCGGGCCTCACTGAGATCGACAGCATCGGAGGATCGGAACAGATCGTCCCCGTCCATGCGATCGTCAGTATATTGTCATTTCCATCGCCGTCCGCGCAGCTCACCATCACCACCGGCAGCGGATAAAGCATATTGCCCGGCTTCCACATCACTTTTGACATAACTCTTTTCCTTTTCCCCGTATCATATATATCCCAAAAACTTAAGCACTTCTATTGCCACATTTGCAAGCGCCGCTGTCAGCGTCAGGATCCAGACCGCCTTTAACCCGGCAGAGTTTCCGTTTCCCTTCAACTCGTTTTTCACCGACTCCGTGATCTCCGCAGTCTGCTTCGGCAGGGCGTTCTCAATGACCGCCTGCACATTCCGGTATACCTTCACAGATTCCTTATGGGTAAAGTCCTCCGTATCATGCAGCAGTTCCTCAAGTGTTTTCTTCTGCGCCTCCATCATCTCCTGCACATCGGCATTCTGTTTCTCAAGCAGGGCGCTCTGCTCCCTGAGCAGATCCGCCGCCTGTTCTTTCTGGCTCTCCAGGACCCTTGTGATCTGGTCCTTCTGTCCCTCCAGCATCTCAGCTGTCCGGCTGTTCTGCGTTTCCAGGATCTCCGCCATTCGGCCATCCATCCCTTCCAGCACTTCAGCCATCCTGGCTTTCATCCCTTCCAGAAGAAGCTTTATCTCCCTCAGTTCCTCCGCCTTATTTCCCTCATCCCCGTTTCTCTTCTGCACCGCCTCTATCTTGTCGAGCCCTGCCTCAAGCAATTTCCTGACCTTCTCGGCGTTCTCCAGCGTCATCAGGTTACACCGGCGCATCTCCTGCATCGCCATCTCATATTCTTTGAGCTGCGACGCCATTTTCTCTTTCTCCTCAGCCTCCGCCATGGCGTTCGCCCTGATCATCTCCTGTGCATTCTTCCGCTGCGCAAATTTATCGATAAAACCATCCATATGTACTCCTCCAGATAAATAGCTTTTTCCTGCCGTGATCACAGATTCCTGTAACAGTATATCATTTTTTTCTTTCCTTGACAATGATTGGGGAATATTACTGCGATTCCAGATTTTTCCGCATTCGGATATTGTGCATTTTGTATATTGTTCTGCATCACCACATCTGCTATTTGGAAACATTTACCTATTATTCACATTTTGTTCACACTTTGTTCATAATTAAGTTGTACAATAGAGACAGTTAGAGAATCGCAGGAATGTAATGAGTTTCATTACACACATAGATAAATTTTTTCATAATAGCCCGGGTGCCGAAAGGTATCCGGGCACTCCTCATGTTCGGGCATAAAATGCATTCCGGCACATCCCCCAAGAATTTTTGTCCTACAGGACGCACTTTCCCATAGAATGAAAAGATCCTGCGGTTTCCACAGGATCTTCTCATTTTCCGTTGTACTTCTGCATCTCCTCATTCAGCATCATCATCCTTGTATCCAGCATGGATACGATCTTGGAGCATTCGACAAGATCATTTTTCAGATGTTCCGGAGCATTCCCCTCAAATTTATAATTCATCTTGTGCTCCAGACTCGCCCAGAAATCCATAGCCACAGTACGGATCTGGATCTCCACCTTCGTATCCAGAATCCTATCTGACAGATACACGGGCATCGTCACGATCATATGATAACTTTTATAGCCGCTTTTCTTGGGCTTTGTTATGTAATCCTTCACAGATATGATCCTGATATCCTGCTGCGCCCTGATGATATCCGCCAGGCGATAGATATCTGAAGTAAAAGAGCAGATGATCCTGACACCCGCTATATCATTCACATATTTCACCATATTGTCCAGCGTTGACTCGTAACCGTGCTTCTTCAGTTTTTTCACAATGCTCTCCGACGTCTTCAGCCGGGATTTTATATGCTCTATCGGGTTGTAGCGGTGTACATGCTGAAATTCTTCGTTTAAAATTTCCAGTTTGGTCTCCATCTGCTTCAGTGCCGATGAATAAATAAGCATTAATTCTGTCCAGTTGTCCACATCATCCGGTCTGTCAAGTTCAATATCCATAATACTACCTGCCTTGCTGCAATTGCTTCTTCGGAGAAAATTCCAGTTTTATTATAGCATATTTTTTCGTCCGTGTGCATATTTTATAAAAATTTTTGTTTTATTTAATACTTTTCGTCGCTTTTTACAAAACGCTTTTGTACACGCACTCTATAATATATGCTCTGAAATTCTCTTTTAGAACCGATTAAGCCGACCGGAGGTTGGCTTTAAGCACGGCTATCTGACTCGCCGCCCGCGGAAATAAAACCGCCCCGCGGATCTCATCCCGCAGGGCGGCAGCCATTATACTCAATATGTGATTTTCTTTTATCTCCGCTTACTGTGCGTCCTGCACATCCTGAACGCCCTGCAGTTCCGCCGCCGGATCTGCCCCTGCCGCAACGTTCTGCATCGCGATCTGGATCGCTGTCTCCACTTCGCTGTTGGACAGTTTGCGGTTTCCCACCGCGTTGCTCACATAGCTGTTCACCTCATCGATGGACTGCTGCTGCAGTTCGCCGTCCACTGTGCCTGTGTAGGATATCTCCTTGGATACCGGAGCGCCCTGCAGTTTGTTCACCCAGTACTGCTGGCCTTCGCCGTTTGCCATGTACTCCACAAACTTCATAGCCGCTTCCTTTTCCTTGCAGTCTCTGTTGACAGCCATCATCACATCGACGCCCGCTGTGCCGCAGATTTTTCCGTCGTCCACAACGGAGGGGAATACGCACATGCCGATCACATCGTTGTTGTTCGCGATCTCCGTTCCCTCAATCTCGCTGTTGGTCGGAGATGTGGGACCGAGATGCCAGGAACCTGTCAGGAAGAATACGGATTTCCTTGCAAAGAAATACTGGTCACGGGCATCGGGATAGGTGGCAACGCCCAATGCGCCCTCCTCAAAAATACCGTCATTGAACATCTGCTGCCATGCTGTCATCGTATCCACAAAGCACTGATCCGTCCAGGGACGTTCTCCCCTGTCCGCCGCATAAACTGCGCCTTCCTCAAACTCATTGGAGAGCTGTACAAAGATATCGCTGTTGATCCAGTCATCCGCCGCACCGACTGCCACGCACACATATCCGTGCTCTTTTGCCTTTGCCGCCGCATCCTTCAGCTCTTCATAGGTTTTCGGCACACTCTCGATGCCGCACTCATCCATCAATGTTTTGTTGTACAACAGGTCAGTCATACCTGCCACCAGAAGGGGCATGCCCACTACGCTGCCGTCCTCCGTGCTGCACTGCTCCACCGCGTTCTCGCTGATGACATCTGACCAGCCGCTCCAGTTGGCGTCCGCCAGCGCTCTCATTTCCTCAGCGAACGGAGCATACTGCTCCTTCATCGGCCCGGTCGTCAGGCCGAACAGATCAGGGCCTGTGCCGGATGCCATTGCGACCTGCAGTTTCTCAAAATAATCATCCTGTTCTGTCCTCGTATAATCGATCTTGATACCCGGATTTGCCTCTTCAAACGCCGCGATCATCTCCTCCGACTGATCCGTCGTGGGAAGCCAGGACCAGAATGTCAGCGTTACTTCCTCTCCGCCTGCCTCGCTCTCTGCCGGTGCTTCCGCCTGCGCCTCATCGCCTGTCTCCTGCGCCGGTGTGTCCGCTGTCTCTTCAGATGATGCGTCAGAGCCACATCCCGACAGACAACCGACAGTCATCATGGCTGCTGCCATGATGGCAACTATCTTTTTAAAGTTTTTCATGATAAATCCCTCCTGTATTTTTTGTACCTCTATCATAATTTAATTTGTTTATCCCGTTCACTCTAACTTTTTGCGCATTATTGAAATTTTTTGCAGTGGGGATGCCGCCACTCGCCGGATCATCCTTTCACCCGCATATAATCCTCCAGCGCCAGTCCTCTCACTTCCAGGGAGAACGGCATCTTCACCTCTCTCTCCACAGATAAAACGGATATCCCCGAGAGCGTTTCTATCTGCGCATCTTCCCTGTCTGTGATTTTTCCGTCTGTCAGCAGGTATATTTTTTTATCCGCCGTATAACAGTAGAAAGTCACCCCTTTCCCCAGGGATTCCACCGCACAGATTTTCTCCTCCCCGAGGTACAAGTCCGCCCGTCCTTCTGCCTGCACAGTCTTCCAGGTAAATCTTTCCGTGCGGACGCCGCTGCTGCTTCCGCTTCCATATGCACCGCTATCCTCAAAGAAACAGGTATTTCTTCCGGTCATTTCATCGGCTTCCCCGCAGGCATCTTCCGCAGCGCTTTCATCGACACTTCGGCAGCCGCCTTCCACAGCGCTTTCATCGACACTTCGGCAGCCGCCTTCCACAGCGCTTTCATCGACGCTCCAGCAGCCATCTCTTCCACTCAGCCTCAGCACATCCCCGGATCCCCGCAGCACTCCATCCTTTATCTCCGCCGCCGAACAGTTATAGAACTCCGACAGGAAAACAAGTTCCTCCCCGAACAGTTCCGCCCCCTCCGCGACAACCGCGCTGTGCACGCTCACTGGCGTAAAACAGCCGCCGACGCCGATCCTCTCCGATACTCCCGGCAAGTCTAAATCCAAACTCGCCGCAAAATCCATACTCAGGTCGTCGTTAAACGTGACTCTGAATCGCTCCCGCTTCCTCTCCACACTGATCAGATGGGGCGCATCAAACCGGTATCCCGCCGGCAGATCCATACCGCAAAGCCGTACCGCGATCCCTCCGCGCCTCCTGATCACGCTCATTCTCCGGATGCCGCTGTGCATCTCCAGAGCGATATAGTTCTTATCATCCTGATAAAACGGATACAGCATATATCTCGCTCCCGCATGGGACATTCCGGCGCTGCACCAGATCTCCATCCTGTAGAAATCCTTTGCCTCCGCGAAAAACACCTTCTCCTTTGCCTCGATCTCTCTCCCGGCAAAAAAGCTCTTCCCCGGCACATCCCTCTCCTCAAAGGACGGTCCCGGACAGAACATCCTGTCCTGAAAATACAGGAGCGGATCGATCCGCATATTCCGCTGTTCCGTTCCCTGCCTGAGCCCCTCCTCGATATCGCGCCCATGGTAGACGATCCAGTCCTCAAACAGATTCGGCGCTTTCGCCACCGTATTGTGCCCGGTTCCCTCCACCACATCGTTCTTTTTTAAAAGTGGCGTCCACGTATACTCATCGGGATATTTCCTCCACTCCATATCCCGCAGGCTCTCTTTCAGCTTTGCCACCGCGGTCCCCACAAAATAGTAGATATTCTCAAAGGCGTTGGCGGAGTACAGTACCCAGCACTTATCCCCGTGAAAAACAGGACTTGCCCCCTCGATCGTATACCAGTCCCTGCCGTCCCCGAACCGGTTTTCGGCGTAGATCTCCTGGGGCAGGGTGGGCAGCACCACCGGCTTTGGGTCCCCCGCAAACTCCTCCGGCGAAACCATCTTATCCAGCAGAATACAGGTGCCCGCCACCTTCTCCTCCAGCCCCAGCCAGTCGTTCACAGAATAAAACATATACAACTCCCCGCCCTGCTTCACCGGGTGGGAATCGATACTGAATTTCTCAAAAAAAGTCTTTCTGTAGACAAAGGGCCCAAACGGATCCTCCGACACCGCCAGCTTCAGGTGCTGCTCATGGCAATCCTCCTCCTCGATCGGAATATTGGAATAGTACATATAGAACATCCCGTTCAGATAGATCACCGACGGTGCCCAATAGTTGTGGTACTCCTTCTCACTTATTGCAAACCCCCGGAAATCCCAGTGCACCAGATTCTCCGATACACTCACCTTCACCCCCGCCTCGTCCGTGGCATAGCAGTAGTACCTGCCGCACCACCTCATGATAAACGGATCCGGATTCGTATGCCTCTTCCCGTCCGAAAACGGGACCGGATTGCAAAATTTCTCTCTCATCTCAGTTTTCTCTCTTTCCTCTCTCTGATCATAATATGATCACAGCACTCTCCAAAATAAACCTTTTTTATCAGGCAATCAATTAAGTTATCACCTCAGCCCAGCCGGGAGGGACATAAAATTCTCAAGGAGCCCCTCAAAAAGCGTCGGCACTTAGCGAATGCGGAATTTTCGCAGAAAATTTTGTATGAGCTTAGTACCGCTACGCTTTTTGCGGAGCGAAAGCACGGCGACGGAGAATTTTATGTCCCTCCCGGCGTCCGCCACCAGTAAACTCCTTCATCACCCTTTGACCGACCCCGCCGTGATCCCGCTCACCAGGAACTTCTGGCTCACCAGATAAACCAGAATAGAGGGCAAAGTCAAAAGCATCATGACCGCATAGATCCTCGCCACATCCGTAGGGCTCTGATAAGTGCTGGACATGAAATACTGCGCCGCCAACGTCACCGTATAATTATCCTGCTCCCTCAGCACCAGCAGCGGCACCAGATAATCATTCCACGAATAGATAAAAGTGAGCACCAGCACATTGGCGATGATCGGCACGCACAGCGGGATCATAAACTCATACCAGATCCGCATCATCGACGCCCCATCCATCCTGGCGCTCTCCAGCAGTTCATCCGGTATCGTATCGAAATAATTCTTGATCATCAATAACATCATCGGCGCGTTGAACGCGATGAGCGGCATGATCACGCCGATGTGCTTATCCAGAAAACCAAGCGACTTAATCGCCGCAAACAGAGGGCTCGTCACCGCAGCCACCGGCACGGCGAGACATGCCAGGATCATACCGTATATAATCTTTTTCCCGACAAAATCCATCTTGGAGAACGCGAACGCCGCAAGCGTTGTGATCAATGTCACCGCCACAGCCGTCGTGATCGCTATGAACATGCTGTTCCCGACCACGCGGAAATAGCTGATCTTCTCATAAGTCAGCACATATTTATAGTTGTCAAACCCGTTCAGATGAAAGGACTTGATCAGCGCGACGCCGATCGGATACAGCCAGATCACCCCGCACAGGATCAAAACAAAATAAGCAGCCGGTGCTCCCTTCCAGTTTTTCTTCATCTCCCTAGTCCTCCTTTCCGAATTTCACCTGCAGAAACGACATGATCATGGCGATGATCAGGATAGAGACGCCGATGGCGGCGGCTTCCCCCGCCTTGAAATCTTTAAATGCTTTTTCATACAGGTACACGTTCATCACCGTGGAGGATCTTCCCGGTCCGCCGTTGGTGAGCAGTTTTACAATATCAAAGGTCTTCAGGGAGCCCACGATGCCGAGAATGATCAGCACATTGGTCGTCCCCTTCACCATCGGGAATGTGACGGACGTCAATGTCCTCCAGAAACCCGCCCCATCGATCTTCGCCGCCTCGTACACATCGTCCGGCAGGCTCATCAGGCTCGCATAGTAGGTGATCATGGAAAATCCCATCCACTGAAAGATATTGACGATGATGACCGACAACAGCGCGTACCGCTTATCCCCCAGCCAGCTCACCGCGAACATGTCGAGATGTATCGCGTGCAGGAACTGATTTAACGCGCCGTTTGTGGGATCCATGATAATGCGAAAGATCGCCGTTATGATAGATGTCGCCATGGCGATCGGCATGAAATAGACCGCCTTGAACAGATTGGAACCCGGCAGCTTCTTCTTTAACAGGACCGCCAGAAAGAACCCTACCGCCGCCTGCACAAAGACCGTGCCGAAGAAAAAGATGACATTGTTTGTGACTGACTTCCAGAATGTCGCGTCCTTGAACAGTTTAATATAGTTTTTTAACCCCACAAAGTTCATCTCCGGCGACATGCCGTTCCAGTCGGTAAAGCTTGTCATAAAGGTCCGTATGATACAGTAGTACACGACCGCAAACGACAAAAGCATGAGGGGCAGTATGTACAGATACGCCGCCCAGTTGTTTTTCTTTCCCAGTTTCTTCATTGCTCTCCCTCCATTCCAGTTCCGCAGACGTCCTCACGGTACACCTTATTCTCAGGACAAA
>CAJUDM010000003.1:0-148235 GCA_910584915.1 uncultured Lachnospiraceae bacterium | reverse complement strand
TTTCCTGCTGCTTTGCATCAGCAAATTGTCCTGTGCACCTCCCGGACGTCTGCTGATCCCAGTTCTTATTCCAGTTCCGCAGACGTCCTCACGGTACACCTTATTCTCAGGACAAATTTCCTGCTGCTTTGCATCAGCAAATTGTCCTGTGCACCTCCCGGACGTCTGCTGGTTCCAGTTCTTATTCCAGTTCCGCATCAGTCCTCCCGATACTCATATCCCACAGAGAAAATCCTGTATGCTCCGCAGCCAGCATTTCCTCTGGAGCATCGTCCGGACTGATGCTGATTCCAGTTTTGTTTTATCATAATTTATAATACGGGAAAGAAAGATAATAAAATTTTGAGAAATACTCTAAATTTTTGCGACAAACTCCCCGGGCTTCATGCCTGTGATCTCCTTGAACACTTTAAAGAAATAATTGTAGTTGCGGAAACCTGAGCGCTCCACGATCTCCTTCATCGGCAGTTCTCCCCTGATCAGCAGGCTCTCCGCTTTGCTCACGCGCTGCCTGTTCAGGTATTCCACAAAGCGCATCCCCGTCTCCTGCTTAAAGGCGCGGCTTAAGTGCGTGTAGCTGCTGCCCAACTCCGCCGCACACATCTCCAGGGAAATATCCTCCTGATAATTTTTTCCGACAAATTCAATGACCTGGTTGACCAGGGGAGAATACTGATATTTTTTCTTTTCCGCCAGAATCCTCTCGCGATTCATAAAATCCATGATATCCTCCCGCAGCAGTTCAAAGATCTCATATCCCTTGATCCGCTCCGACAGCTTTTTACATTCCGCTCCCTCCTCCGGGCACAGCAGGCGCATCAGTTCCAGACAGCATTCCGTCACCCTCTTCTGCGGAAGCCTCTCCTTCTCCATATAGTCAAAAAACTCATTCAGCGTAACCATTTCCGCTACACCCTGATTTTTCTTCTCGAATTCTATCTGTTTCCACAGCGAGGATGGAATCTCCCCACTCCCATAAACCATCTTTCTGACGAGAGGCGCGGAGATCAGCCTGTTGCCGCCCAGATACAGCTTGTCCCCCAGGATCTCATCCATCTCCTCCGACTCCGCCAGTGCCTTCTCAAGCCCTGTATGTACAATACCCATAGCAATGGTGGATGTCAGGTCCAGGATTCTGATGATCTGCTTCTGCAGCCTTGTGGTCAGCTTTTTCATGATATTCATCATGTACAGCGTACTGTTTACCTCCTGAAAACACAGAAGGACGAGCAGATGAAATTTCTTTGTCTGATAGATGATGAACGGATACTCCGTCCCCAGAATCTGCGCGAGGATATCCGTGACCGTGCTGCACACATCCCTCTTGAACTCCTCAGGGTTGACCCGCTCCGAAAATCGATAATCCGGCGAGATGGCGAGGGATGCATAGTTGCCGGTCCCGAACTGGATCTTCTGTTCCCGGATCATCTTTTCGATGCCCTCCTTCGTGTAATCCTTCCTGTCATAGATGCAGTACCCGGTCCGTCTGCACGCCGCCTTCTCCTCCGGCACGATATGGTATTTCTCCCTCACCTGCTCGAGTACCTGCAAAAGGCTTTTCTCCGTCAGCTCATGTTTCAGCAGATAGTTCGCCGCTCCGTTTACAAGACTTCCCCGCACATAGTCAAAATTGTCAAAGCCGCTGATCACGATGACAGGCAGATATTCATGGATGACATGGATGATCCGCAGAAGATCCACGCCGTTCATCTCCGGCATCTGCATATCGCACAGCAGGATATCGATCTCATTACAGCGAAGCCACTCTACAGCAGATTTTCCATCCGCAAAATCCGCCGCCACTTCATACTGTTCACTGCCCTGTATCAGTTTTTTGATCATATTTCTGCTGATCAGTTCATCGTCTATGATCGCGAGCTTGATCTTTTCCATAATCTTCACCTGTTCTTCCGTTTACTCCACATTTTATCCAATCCGCGAATCAGCAGCAGCGATCCCTCTGTCAAAACCGTCAGGCTGCCAATCCTGTTCCTCCGCCGGCTTACTTTTCGTCCGGTTCTCACACATCCGTCTCCCTGATGACCGGCAGTATAAAGATTGCCCTCGTGTACTCCCCTACTTCACTCTCATACCGCAGTCCGTACTCCTCCCCGAAAAACAGCCTGATCCTCTCCATCACGTTCGGTATGCCGATGCCGTTGAAGTGTTTCTGCCTCTCCGTCTTCTCCCGCATGATCCGCCTGATCTGCTCCTTTGTCATCCCGTTTCCGTTGTCCTCGATCGTCAGGATCAGCTTTTCTTCCTCTATGTATGAACGGATCAGAATCTGCTCCTGCTTGGACAGACTCCCTGCCAGCCCATGGTTGATCGCGTTCTCCAGGATCGGCTGTAAAATAAACCGCAGTACCAGCAGGTTCTCCGTGCCTGCCCCGATCTCTTTTATGACTTCACAGTCAAATTTCCCGCTGTACTCCACGATCCGCAGATAATTTTCCACATAGCTCAGTTCATTTTTCAGAAGTATCATATCCTCCTCCTGATGCATCACATTCTGCAGCATGGAATTCAACGACTGTACGAGCGGCACGATATTGTCAGCGTGCTGTATCTTCGCCATCCAGGTCACGTTGTTTAAGACATTCGACACAAAATGCGGATTGATCTGCGCCTCCAGAAAGGATATCTCCACAAGCCTCTTTTCTTTCTCCTCCTCCGCTATCCTCTTTACCAGCGTGTCAATGCGGGATACCATGTGATTGAAGGTCTCCCCCATCTGAGCGATCTCATCCTTCCCCCGCACTTCGTACACCACATCCAGGTTGCCCGAGGACACCAGGTGCATGCTGTCCCGCAGATTGGTGATCTCCGAAGTGATCCTGGAGATAAGAAAGGCGATGGCGATGACCGACGCCAGAATAATAATGACCATCAGAATTCCCGTCACTAACGTCGTTCTGTGCAGGCTTCCCAGATAGAAATCCGTCGGCAGAGCCATCGTAAATGTCCATCCGATATCCGCTGCCTCGAACTTGTTATAGATAAATCCCCTCTCCGGCTTTTCCACATCGATCAGTCCCTCTCCGCAGTTGGAAAAGATGATGGACTGATTGCTGTTTACCACCTGAAAATGACTTCCCTCCGGCAGGTTTGCCGCAAAGATCTGCTCGATCACGCCATAGTCGAAATAGAGAACCGCGTAACCGATCACATTTCTGTCCTTATCCAGAATCCCCCGCACCGCAGGCACCACATAATCGCTGGAGATCGTGGATTTGCTCGCCTCCGCATGGATCGGATCCATCATGACCATCTTTGTCTTTAACGTTTCCTGATCCAGCTTGCAGATCTCCTCATAGAGCTCCCGCTGGTTCTGCGCCAGATGGAACGTGTCGAATATGCAGTCCTCATCCACCACGATCGTGACGCCCACAATATAATACTTGTGCCCGTTCATGCCGGCTATGTAATCGTAGATAGTCCTCTTGTTCTCCAGATATTCCAGATTCCACTGTCCGTCGGGGCGCCGCCCCAGCCCCTTTAATCTCCGCACGGGATTAATGATATTCTTCTCATTTAAAGAGATCATCGTCAGCATATACGACGTATCCGTCAGCATATAGTCGAAAGCGTTGTACGCATCCCGCATCGTGCTCTCCGAGATATCCGTCAGATACTGATCCGTCATTTTACTGCTCGCATGATACCAGATCCCGGTGATCAGAATGCCGCACACCACCACGACCGTCAGAACCACCAGTATCATCCTGTCTCTTATCTTCATAATGATTTCCCCCCATGTTATAAGTATAACATGAGGGAAAGCAATAATTTTATATAGAAATTTGACTTATACTCTGTTTTTTTGCGGTTTTCTGTTTTTTCGAGACGATATTTACAATAACTGAAACACTTTTCGATTTTTTCACCACTGTACAGATAACGGAGGATTGACCATGAAAAAAAGAACGCTTATCCTTTCACTGATATGCCTGGCACTGCTTACAGGCATCACAATCTTTCTCGCCGCAGGCGGCGGCAAAAGACTGCATCCCGGAAAACCGTTTGAAGACCTGAACGCATCCGACATCGCGTGGGCGACAGTACAGCTGACGCCGCCCGATAAGACGATCCAGATCGTCGAGACGGAAGAGCTCGCCGCCCTTTTAAGAGATGTGGCCATCTATGAAAAAGATAATTCCTACAGAGACTACTGCGGGCAGGCAGCCACCTTTTCCCTGACGATGACGGACGGTAGCTATACAAGGATCATGGAATACAACCCCTTCCTCGTGATCGACGGTGTTGGTTACCGCACCGAATACGAGCCCTGCGAGGCACTGAATCAATATGCCAACGAACTGTTGAATGACGAAGACTCCATCTTCATATCCGAGGAGCCGCCCGCCCTCACCGTCGTGAGCGACCAGACGGCTTGCGGGGCACTGCTCGGCGCCTACTCCTGGCAGAAAAACAACGGCGACGGAACTGTCACAGCGACGGAAGCCGATAGCGCTCACCCGCTCGACTGCAGAGACCTGCTGCCCCTGCTCGAGACAACAGAAGGGACAGCAACGCTGAGATTCTCCTGGGAGCCCGACGCCGTAAGCGTCCGATGCTGGAGCGATGAACACTGGGCGGATGCCAGCGCAGAGAGCGAAGATGTAGATGTCAGCGGAAATGTGGTGACTCTGAAACCGGGCGCTTATATCTATGAGATAACCGCCCGGTGGAATACCAATAACGAGTACGGCGGGACCGCGAGCTATTCGGCGTACCTGGAGACCATTGAGTGAAATACTCCTCTCACACCGAAATCTCCCCCGAGAGCCGGATATCCTCCAGAGAGCTCCCCGCATAAATACAGTACTCCCCGGCTCTTTTGACAAATCTCCCCTCCCCGGCATCCCACGCGCTGAACGCCCTCTCCTGCAGGCAGATCCTCACCCGCTTTCTCTCGCCGGGCTCCAGAGAGATTTTCTCAAACCCGCTGAGCTGCTTTCCCGGTTCCTTCTCATCCCGCCCCTTCTTTTCCACGTAAATCTGCACGGTCTCCATCCCCTTCACCTGCCCGATGTTCTCCACCTCCAGGGAAACCTCCAGGAACTCTTCTCTGCCTCTCCCCTCAGACAACCTCAGGTTGCCATATGAAAATTCCGTGTAGGAGAGCCCGTGCCCGAAGCAGAACTGCACTGGCACGCGGGCGGCATCATAATATCGATAGCCCACCAAAAGCCCCTCCCTGTACTCCTCAGTGAGACGGGCATTCATGCGGCCCTTCTCCTCCTCCGAGAGCGCCCTCCCGGGATACTCTCCGAACACCGCCGCCGGGCAATCCTCCAGCCTGAAGGGAATCGACTCCGGCAGCTTCCCGGAGGGATTCACCCTCCCGAAGAGTACCTCCGCCAGCGCGTTCCCTCCCTCCATACCGGAATACCAGTCCCAGACGATCGCCTTCGCCCGATCTTCCCATTTTTCCATGGACACCGGACTCCCCGCTCTCATCACGATCACTGCCTCCGGCTTTACATCCAGCACCGCCGAGATCAGCTCATCCTGCGCATAGGGCAGCGTCAGATCCTCCCTGTCATAGCCCTCCACATCATAGTCATGGTTTAAACCACCGATGACGATCACCTCGTCCGCCTCCTTCGCGAGAGCCACAGCCTCCTCCCTGAGTTCTCTCTGCTTTTTGACGATCTCCTCATCTGATACGCCGCGGTTTTTCATAAAATCATCCTCGACCTTCTCGTCGTCGATACTGCTCTTCTGCCAGCTCACATCCGCCCGAATGTCCTTCGGCACAATATAACAACCCCTGGCAAATTTCACCTCGCAGTTTCCCCCGAGCAGGCCTTTTATCCCCATCAGGGGCGATATCTCATACAGCGCCTTTATCTCCGCGCTGCCGCCTCCCGCCGCATGGAGCCTCTCCGCATTGTCCCCGATCACCAGCAGCTTCTTACAGTTCTCAGGCGCAAGCGGCAGCCTGCCATCCTCGTTTTTCAGCAGGACGATCGACTCCCGCGCCGTCTCCAAAGCAGCGGCGCGGTTCTGCGCGGTATTGTAAGCCCCTCTCTTCCTATCCGTCCGGGGAACCGCCGTCACCCGGATCTCATCCCGGTTTTTATCCTGATTCTCCGTCTCCGCGACGTCTATCATCTTAAGACGCAGCATAAGCCTGAGGATATTTTTCACCTTCTCATCGATGACGGCCTCACTGACAAACCCCTCCCGCAATGCCTTCAAAAGCGGATCAGCCAGATAATACTCGTCGAAATCACTCGTCACCGACATCTCCAGATCCACCGGCGCATTGGCCGCCGCCTGCGTATCGTGGAGCGCGCCCCAGTCCGTGACCACCATGCCGTCGAACCCCCACTCCTCCCGCAGGATATCCCCGAGCAATGCGCTGCTCTCACAGCAATGGACTCCCCGGAACAGATTGTAGGCTCCCATCAGTGAGAGCGCTCCCCCCTCTTTCACCGCCGCCTCAAACCCCGGCAGATAAATCTCACGGAGGGCTCTCTCATCGATCTCCACGTTCACCCACACCCGTTCCGTCTCCTGGGAATTTAGCGCAAAATGCTTGACGCAGGCCGCCACATCCGCCTCCTGAATCCCCTTTATCATGGGGACCGCCATCTGCGCCGTCAGAAAAGGATCCTCACTCATATACTCAAAATCCCGCCCGCAGACCGGCACCCGCTTGATATTGATGCCCGGCGCCAGTATCACATCCTTTCCTCTCCCCCTCGCTTCCTCCCCGAGAACCTTCCTCGCCTGATATGCCAGCTCCCGGTTCCAGGTGGCAGCCACCGCACTGTTACAGGGACCGTATGTCACATAATCGTCCGAATTTCCGAGCGGGATCCAGTCCTCATTCTGAAACTCCTGCCGCACCCCCATCGGACCATCCGACAGTTTCAGAGGCGGGATGCCAAGCCTCTTCACATCCCCGCTCTGAAAGAGCCCGGCGCCGTGTATCATCCGCACCTTCTCCTCCGTCGTCAGCTCCGCCGACAACGCTTCCACCTTTTCCTCCAATGTTCTGGTCATCCTGTTCACTCCTTCCATTATCAGATCCCTGCGTATAAAGCAAAACAGCTGCCACACCACAGCTCCTCCCCTGCTCTTTTGCATGATCCGGGCTCTCCGTTTCGAATTACATTCGCGCCCCGGAATCCATACGCCTACAGTTGCACCCTCACGCACTCTCCGCACTCCGAGAGCACCGTCCTGTCCTCGCGCACTTCCCACCTGGCGCCGCGCGCGCTCTTCACCCACACACCGATCAGCTCCACCGTGAAACTACCCTGCCCGTCGATCTGGAGCACGATCTCGTCCTTCTCCCTCTCCGCGGTTATGGAGAATATCTCCCTCTTCTCCGTTCCGCTGACCACAGAAGTCAATACCGTCTCGCCCTCCTTCAACTCATAGACGCGGAATGCCGTCCCCTCCACATAATCATATTCCGGACTCTCCTCCCCGGCGCCGAAGGCGACGATACTGTTTGGACGCACCCACAGCGGAATATCACAGTACCCGTAACGCTCCGAGTACCAATGTCCCCCTTCCCGCCTCTCCCCGGTAAAAAAGTTTGTCCAGACGCCCTCCGGCAGATAGTACTCCCCGATCCCCTCCTCGTTCATGATCGGCGATATCAGCAGGTCGTCCCCCAGCATATACTGCTTATCCAGATACCGGCAGGCAACGTCCTCAGGGAACTCCAGCACCATCGCGCGCATCACCGGGATCCCCCTCCTGTGCGCCTGCATCGCCGCGGCGTACAGATAAGGCATCAGACGCAGCTTCAGCCTTGTAAAAAACCGCAGAACCTCCACCGCCTCCTCATCGTAAGCCCAGGGAACACGGTAGGAGGTACTCCCGTGCAGCCTGCTGTGGGAGGAGAGCAGCCCGAAAGCGCACCACCTCTTGTAGACGTCCGCCGTCGACGTATGCTCAAAACCGCCGATATCATGGCTCCAGAACCCAAAACCGGACAACTGCAGGGACAGCCCGCCCCGCAGACTCTGTTCCATCGCCGGGTAGATGGACCAACAATCCCCGCCCCAGTGCACCGGGAACTTCTGTCCCCCCACCGTCGCCGAGCGCGAGAACAGGACGCCTCTCCCCTCCCCTCTCTTTTCCTCCAACACCTCATAGACCGCCTTATTATACAGATATGTATAAAAATTATGCATCTTCTCCGGATCCATACCGTTTGCGTAGACACAATCCACAGGGATCCTCTCGCCGAAATCCGTCTTGAAGCAGTCCACCCCCATATCCACCAACGCCTTAAGCTTCTCCTGATACCAGAGACAGGCCTCCGGATTCGTAAAATCCACCACCGCCATACCCGGTTGCCACATATCCCACTGCCACACGGAACCGTCCGGACGTCTCAGGAAATACCCCCGCTCCATCCCCTCCCCAAACAGAGGGGACGCCTGCCCGATATAGGGATTGATCCAGACGCAGACTCTTAACCCCCTCTTATGAAGCCTCTCAAGCATCTTCTCCGGCTCCGGAAAGACACGGGAATCCCACATAAAATCACACCACCTGTACTCCCTCATCCAGAAACAGTCAAAGTGAAACACGCTCAGCGGTATATCCCGCTCCCGCATACCCTCCACAAAGCTCATCACAGTATCCTCATCGTAGTCCGTCGTGAACGAAGTGGACAGCCAGAGCCCGAAAGTCCAGGCGTCCGGCAGAGGCGGCCTCCCGGTCAGCGCCGTGTAATTCTCCAGCACCCCCTTCAGATCCTCCCCGCCGATCAGAAAATAGTCTAACGTCTCCCCCGGCACGGAAAACTCCACCTTATCCACCGCCTCCGTACCGATCTCAAAGGACACCCTCTCCGTATGGTTTACAAATACACCATACCCCCGCCCGGACAGATAAAACGGAATATTCTTATAGCTGAGCTCGGTGGATGTACCGCCGTCCTCATTCCAGATCTCCACACTCTGACCGTTTTTCACAAACGGCGTGAACCGCTCCCCGAGCCCGTAGATCAGTTCCCCCACGCTCAGAGAAAGCATCTGACGCATATAAGCGTCCCGATCGCCGCTCCTGACGTAATAATCATTCCCCCGCCAGTCCGTCTTCATATATGCGAGATCCCTCTTCCCGCTGCTGCAAAGCTTCTTATCCCCCCGGTAAAAAGTCATCCCGAAGGGATCCTTCTTTACTTCCAGCCGCAGTTTCCTGCTCCTCACCACCAGCAGATCCTCCGTCTCCTCCACCTCCGCCGGCGCCTCCCCCACATTCAGCTCAAAAACAGGCCCATTGTCCGCCGCGCCGAGAAAATGGCTCGTCCTGACCCGGATCACATCCGGCATCGGAACCGTGATCTCTATCGTCAGATTCACACCCCCCAGAGTATCCCCTTTCTGCACAACAGGCGCCGTCGGCGCGATCAGGGTGACCCCTCTCTCCTCCACGATCGTCTGCATCACCTGTGCCGGACTGAAACAGGCGCACCTCTCCCTCTGCAGCCAACATCCGTTACTAAATTTCATGACATTATCTCTCCTTATATCATTTCTCTCTTCCGCATCCGCCCCCGGATTCCCGGCATGTGCCCTTCTCCCGCCTCGGATGCCCGTTCGCTCCCATGCTACACAATTTCTCCTGAAAATAATACTGGAATTTTTGCACTTAAATTACTCTAAAAATTAGTGTGTTTTTTTTCCGCCAAATCTTTTAAAATAAGACTATAAAAATACAGGAGCCGTACCGAAGATGAAGACAAAGATCAAAAACTTTCTGTTTCTCTCCAATCTGAAGATCACACAGCAGATCCTTCTGGTCTTTTTCGCCTGCGCCTTTCTCCCGATCGCACTCCTCGGCCTCTTTGCCGCAGGACAGGCGCGCACCCAGCTCCTGCGCCAGTACGAATCCCTCGTCGTGGAGGACGGCGTCCGCGTGCGCTCCATCCTGTTCGACATCACCACCTCCATCTACACCGCCAGCGAGACCCTCCTTGGTGGCGACGACTGTATGCGCCTGTTTGCCGCGGAAACGCCCATGCTGCAGTACGAGAGCGCCTACCGCCGGATCGAGACAGCCATGGATTCCCTGCTGCAGCACAACGCCGCCATCTCCTCCGTCCACATCTACACGGACAATCCCATCATACCGGAGAGCCCCTTCATCAGCTCCCTGCCCGCCGGCTATGACGGACAGGACTGGTACGCCGCCATCGGAGATACCCGCTGGCAGACATGGACAACCCTGTCCACTGACGACCGCGACTTCCAGGATCCCAGCCAGCTCACGCTGATCCGCCGGATCCCCATCGCCACCCAGTCCCGCACCGCCTACCTTGTCATCAGGCTCGACAGCAACTACCTGAAAAATCGAATCGGCGAAAACAGCCACCTGATCCTGATCTCCTTGGCGGACGCCCCCGTCCTCTATGCCTCCGACCACTCATACCTGCAGGGCAGACTCCCCCTCCCGGAGGAAGGAAATCTCTCGCCCTCCTTTTGCGGACCGATCACCATCGACGGAAAAAATACCCTCGCCAGCATATGCAGCCTCACCGCCTACAAGACAGACAGCCTCTTTTATATCGAGACTGCCGATCTTCACGCCTATGAAAACATCCGGCGCATCGTGCTGACCTACCTGTTCATCCTGCTGATCGCCATCGCCGCCCCCGCCATGATCATCTGGTTTTTCTCCCGCTACCTGAGCGCCCGCATCACCACACTGAAAACCGCCATGCACCAGGCAAGCCTGGGAGATTACAACATCATCGACCACTTTCAGGGAAACGACGAACTGCAGGAAACCTTCCTGGACCTGAGACAGACCGTGGAACTGATCCACGAAAAAGAAGCGCGCTACTACGAAGAAAGACTGGCAAAACAACAACTGATCAACCGCCAGCAGCAGATGGAATTCAAGATGCTCGCCAGCCAGATCAACCCCCACTTTCTCTACAACACGCTGGAGACCATACGCATGCAGGCGCTTACGAGCAACAACAAAACCGTCGCCACCTCCATCAAACTGCTGGGGAAATCCATGCACTACGTCCTGGAGACCACCACCACCGAATTCACCACCCTCGGACGGGAACTGGACTATATCCGCACCTACCTCGCCATACAGAAACTCCGCTTCGGCGACAGGATCGATTTTTCCATCACCGTGCAGGAATCAACCCCCCGATTGAAGAATTCCCCATCCTGCCCCTGCTGCTCCAGCCCATTGTGGAGAACGCCTTTATCCACGGCCTGCGGGACGCGGACAGGGACGGACACATCGCGATCCTTGCCGAAAGACAGAAAGACTATCTGCTGCTGACCGTCCGGGATGACGGGATCGGTATGAAATCGGAAGAACTGGAACAGCTCCTCGAGCGCATCCACCATTCGGACACCTCTTCCGATGACAGCATCGGCCTGCACAACATTGCGCAGAGAATTCGCCTGTGCTACAAAGAACAGGCGTTGCTCACCATAGAAAGCGCCTTCGGGAAGGGAACTCTCATCACCCTGAAACTCCCGGCGGAATCAATCGGGTAGACAACCGGAATGGAGGATAATTTCATGGAACAGATGCTGATACGCGTACTGATCGCGGATGATGAACCCATCGTGAGAGAAGGCCTGCGCTGCCTTGTGGAATGGGACGCTCTGGGCTTCTCGATCTGCGGGGAAGCCGCAAACGGGGAAGACACACTGGAAAAAATAGAATATCTGCAGCCCGATCTGGTACTCCTCGACATCCGTATGCCGAAACTCTCCGGCACACAGCTCATCGAAAAAGCCCGAAACGCGGGCTATGCCGGAGACTTTATCATCCTCAGCGGATACTCGGAATTCAAGTATGCCCAGACCGCCATCCGCTTCGGCGTCTCCTTCTACCTGACAAAACCCATCGATGAGGATGAACTGACAAAAGCCCTCCTCACGATCCGGGAGAAAATACACCGACAGGTACACATGAAAAACTCCTACCGGCAGTATTTTACGAAAGCGAAACCTCCCGTCCTGACCGACCTGCTCACCGGCAGAGAATTAAATCCCGCCATCAACTATGCGGAAATGGGACTTTTACACCCTGTCTATCAGGTCGTGATCTGCGAATGGTACTCCCCCTGGTTTCACTCCTATAGCTTTGCGGATCTCCTGCGGGTATCCAACCGGGATTACAGCTTTTTTGAACAGATCACGCTCGACTCCTACGATGTGGTGCTGCTCAAAGGCGCCTACGCCCTGGACAAATTCAGATCCTGCCTGCGCCACTATGAAAACACCGGCCCCCAGAAAGGCTCCCCGCTCGACGGGCTCTTTCTCGCCTACGGCCCCGCCGTCCACCACCCGGAACAAATCGGAGACTCCTACAGCGCCGCAAAAGAACTGATGGAGAGACGCTTTTTCTGCAGCGAAAACCAGCATGTGCTGTCCTACGAGACGCTTCCGGAGAAAACTGCCGCCCTGCTCCCCCTGGATATGGAGGCCTCCAACGACTACAGCGAGAGACTGCTTTCCTATATCCAGGCGTATAACCGCAGAGAAGTCTTTTCCGCGCTGGAAGAACTGTCCCGCATGCTCTATACCTGCCAGAACGAAGTCTCCCAGATCAAATACTTCCTGAGCGGTATCTTCCTGCAGGTCAAACAGTCCGTCACAGCCCTCTACAGCAGGATGGAGATCCCCTTCGCCTCCAACGCCGCCATCATTGAACTGATCGAGAACAAGAGATATCTCTACGAGATCATGCGCTACTTCTCGGAACAGTTCGAGATGGTCATCCGCGCCATCGGCAACAACTCCAGCGACAGCGTGTTCGACGATATCCTGTACTATATCAGCCAGAACTACAGCCAGTCCCTGAAGCTGGAGACCATCGCGCCCCTCTTCGGCTACAACAGCTCCTATCTGGGAAAACTGTTCAACCAGAAGATGGGACAGAACTTCAACAGCTACCTGGACCATGTCCGCCTCACCGAAGCCGTTCGCCTCTTGGATGAAACCACCATGAAAGTCTACGAGATAGCGGAACAGGTGGGCTATAAAAACGTGGATTACTTTCACCAGAAATTCAGAAAACAGTACGAAATGAGCCCCGCCGAATACCGCAGGCGCGGCCGGTAAACAACCGGAAATGATCAACGTTTCATTTGTAAATCATTAAATCAATCAATTGTACATACATTTTAATTCATTGTCAATAATTAATATATGTGCTATATTCTATATAACTGATACATGTGTTATATTTTATATTAGAAAGGATGTGAGTATATGTTAACAGCCAACCCGCAGACAATAGCGGAAACATCAGATTCCTCAAAGCTGGAATTGTACAGATTGATCGGCGAAGGTTACAGGGCAATGCAGGAAGAGAGAACCTGCACTATTGAGGAAGTGAGAAAAAAATTAGAAAAAAGGAGAAAAGAGCGTGGCTAAAGTGAAATTTACTGAGCCGGCGGAACGTGACTTATTAGATATAGAATACTATATCTTTGTTACCCTTTGCAATCCGCAAGCATCAAAGAGAATTTCCGATGGTATTTTAGATGCTGCAGACCGACTGGCTAAATATCCAGAGAAACACCCTCTGGTAAATGAAGAATTATTGAAGCATATGGGTATACGTATGACTCGCTTTGATAACTATAATATTTTCTATTATTACGATATAAAAAAAGATATCATATACATAATCAGGATTCTATACAATAAAGTTGACTGGCAAAATGTTCTAAAAAGGTAAGCTTGCAAATTTTTTATTCATTTCTATTTTCAGTCCTGACCGAAATAAATCTTCCAGTATTATTATCCTATATAAATCAGACTCGTTATTGCAGAATGTTCGCTAAACCCCAAAACAAAGCGCTTCATATAACACCCCAAAAAATATTATTACAATATACAATCACAAATTTGTTGTCAAATTTGACTATATACTTTTTTACATGATTTTTATTAAAAGTCAGAACAGACTACAAAAGTTGTCGTAAATGACTACAAAATCGACAAAATTCATGGTACAATATAAATATGATAAATGTGGAGGTTCAGATATGGGAAATATAAAAAGCAATATTGACCATTACATGAAGTTAAAAGGAATTAGAATGTATAGCCATTTACTCATTGATATTGCACACGAATTAGGAATGAAAGGGCAAGAAGCATATGAATTTGCAGATAAAGAAAGATCCAACTTTTCAAAAATGCTAAAAGGAGAAAGACCACTTAAATACGACTTTATTATCCCTTTGGAAAAAATATTTGGTATTTCATTGGCTCGATTACTATATGAGGATGCGTACAAATTACCTGTCGAAAAGAAAAATGTACCATTCAATAAGGGCTTTAGATACTACGCATATTTAGATGACCCGAAATTATATAAAGAGGAATTCGATATATTGCTTGCAAATGATGGTCACTCTATCCTTACTCGAACCGATGAATTCGGCAAAACCTTTCTCGATTATGCAGTTGAATATCATTCCGTTAATGGTGTCAGATATCTTCACGACGAATATGGAATAAAATTGAAATGGGCTCATAATCAATTTGAATTCAGGAAAGATAAAGGTATAACATGGATTCATTTTGAAAACTGTATTGAGTTTGCTCGTCTTGTTGCAAGCATGAATGATGTAGAATTGTTCAACGATATTTATGACTCCTACAACATGTTCTTTACAAATGGTCACTATGCTACAGAAAATTGTATTTTTTGCCAGGGTGAATATCTGGAAATAATACTGGACAATGATGACTTATTTCATTCAATATTTGAAATAAAACTTTATGAGCTCAAACTGGGAAGTATCGGCAGAAGAAAAAAACAAGTTGATTCTGTTACATACCACTCCATCAACCCGATAATCAATAACTGTTTAAGATATGCTTTGAAACACCTGGATAAATATAAGCATAGAGCAATAGACATATTAAAATTTGGAATTGACTATAACAGAAGAATAACCAGCGAGATCGCTTTTAACGATTATTATATTTGTAATGAACTTGGCGGCTTAAAAAATTTTAGAAACGAAGATTACTATAATATTGCTATTTTTGTCGATGTAGAAGTAAATGATAATGAAATAATATCTTTAATGAATCAATTACCGAAATTCAAAAAATGGTAGTGATACTGCCCTCGTACCCTTCACTCTCTTATGTGAAGGGTACGAAGGAACTCCCTGTTTTTATCCGCTAAACAGCCCCGCTGTTTCTTCACAACCATTCCACCGCAAGGCGTCGGCATCATTTGCTCACGATCATTCCCTCCGCGGGACGCCGCGGCATCACTTCCTCACAACCATCACCCCGCGCGGCACCGGCATCACTTCCTCACAACCATCACCCCGCGCGGCGCCAGCATCACTTCCTCGCCCGCCCGCAGGACATCTCCCCCGAGCAGCTCCTCCCCGTCCCACGGGAAAAACACCCACTTCTCCTCCTCTGTATGATTGAGCAGAAAGACAAAACTGCCGTTCTCATTTTCTCTCCCCGCAGCCTCCACGCCCTCCGGCGTCCGGAGCACAGGCTCTACCCATGCCTCCGCACACAGATCCGACAGAAACGCCCGATAAAACTCCCCGGAGGACGCCGTCGCCACATAGTAAGCTCTTCCCTTCCCGTATTCGTTCTTTGTGACCACCGGAAAACCCCTGTAAAAATCCTCGCAGTATCCCTGCTCATCCACCTGTTTTGCATGCTCCATGTGCACCAGATCGCAGAGCCGGTAAGCCGGATAAGTATGCCCCTGATACACAAAAGCATTCTCATAATCCGCTGCCAGCGCATCCCACTCCTCCAGCCATATCCCCAATATATCCCGAAGCTTCCCCGGATAACCGCCGGACACCGCCAGATCGTTCTCCTGCACGATCCCGCTGAAAAAGCCGGTGACAAACGTGCCGCCCTCCTTCACAAAACGACGGACTGACCTGTCATCCTCCCCCTTCACCATATACCACAGTGGTGCGACCACCAGCCTGTAGCCGGACAACTCATCCCCCGGCGCGATGACATCCACATCATAATTCATCTCCCGAAGCGCCGTATACCACCGCTTCCACTCCTCCGGATAATCCAGAAGCTGGCTCGGACCGATCGAATGCTCCAGCGCCCACCAGTTGTCCCAGTCAAACATGACCGCGATCTTCGCCGGCGTCCGCGCTCCCAGAAAAACACCCCCGAGCGCCTCAAGCTCCTTCCCAAGCTCCGCCATCTCCCGGTAAACCCTGGTCTCCCCCGTTCCGACATGGTCGATCAGCGCGCCGTGATGCTTCTCACAACCGCCCAGGCTTCTCTTCATCTGAAAAAACATCACCGTGTCCGAACCGTGCGCCAGCGCCTGATAGCTCCACAGCCGCATGACGCCGGGACGTTTCAGCGCGTTGAAAGGCAGCCAGTTCGCGCTGCTCGGTGTCTGCTCCATCAGCGCAAAAGGCTTCCCCCCGCCGACGCCCCGCATCAGATCATGCCCCATGGCGATCTCCGCGTAGGACGCCTCGTTCGACGGATAGCTGTCCCAGGAGACGAAATCAAGCTTCCTCCCCCACTTCTGATAATCCAGCTCCTTATAAAACCCCATCAGATTTGTGGTGATCACCGCGTCCGGGATCCATTCCTTGATCGCCCTGTACTCCAGCTCAAACCCCTCCAGGATCGCATCCGACATAAAACGCCTGTAGTCCAGCGTGATCCCCGGATGCATACTGCGCCTTTCGTCCACATGCTCGCTCCTTAAATCCGGCAGCACGATCTCCTCCCAGTCGTAGAACGTATGCCCCCAGAACGCCGTGTACCACGCCCGGTTCAGCTCCTCCAGAGAACCGTACTTCTCCCTCAGCCAGATGCGGAACGCCCTCTCGCAGTTCTCGCAATAGCAGGCGCCGCCGTACTCGTTGCTCACATGCCAACTGACAATATTGTCATATTCCCGGTAACGCTCCGCCAGCTTGCCCGCGAGAAGCGGCGCGTACTTCCGGTAAGTCGGACTGCTAGGACAGGAATTATGCCTGCCGCCGAACTTTCTCCTCATCCCCCCGAAATCCGTGCGCAATATATCGGGATACCGCCGCGCCATCCACGCCGGATGCGCCCCGGTGGAAGTCGCCATACACACCATAAACCCGTTCTCCCGCACAAGCTCCATCACGCGGTCCAACCTCCCAAAATCGTACACATCCTCCCCCGGTTGCAGCGCCGCCCAGGAAAACACATTGAGCGTGACGATATTCACGCCCGCCTCCCGCATCAGCTGCATATCCTCAACCCAGCTCTCCTCCGGCCACTGCTCCGGATTATAATCGCCGCCAAACAAAATCTGTTTTACACTCCCGTTTCCTGTCATCTCAACGCACCAGACAGTACCGCAGGTTCCCCCGCGATACTGTCCCTTTCTTCTTCTTTATTTCCTTTTCGGAAAAATATTCTGCTTACAGTTTTCTCAAATTATCAATCCGCTCCGGATTCTCCTTTGAAGCCCACTCCTTTAATCTGTCACAGGGAAACTGCAAACACTTTCCGCAATGCTCCTGCTTCTTCTGGCAGTTGCACTGATACAGTTCACATTCACCCCAAAATATTTTTCCTTCATTCTCCTTACAACCTTTACAATTTTGTTCCACCTTAAACTTACAAAGATCGCAATCAATACCGCAAATACTGTAATTGGCCATTGTTATACCTCCTTGACAAAAGGGAGTAGCGCAGACGTTTCCTCCCGGCGTCCGCCGCCGCACTCAGCCCTAACCCTGATTCTTCCTCGCTTCCTCGTAGGACGCCAGCTTATCCTGACAGTTCTGCGTATCCACAGCGAACACCTGATCGTAGCCGAGCCCTCTCACCGTATCCTGCATCTCCTTCAGAATACTGTCAAACTCCGCCTCATCCGCCGCGAACGCCATCCTCCAGGAATCCTGCACGATCACCTGCTTACACTGCTCCTTGATCGTGCTGTCATCCGTGGAATACTCCGGTATCGCATAGTTGCTCCCGGGCGCCACCGTCAGCATACCGTTGTTCGCCAGATACTCGATACAGGTTGCCGCGTTGTCATTTTTCTCCTTCCAGTCCTGCGTCAGCTTTGTCGCTACCCTCTCCTGATAGTCTTCCCAGCGCTGATAATTGTAGCACATCCCGGTCTCCGAATCACAGTCCACCACACCCAGCGCCTTATAATTCAGCGCGGACACGCCGTCCTTCCACGTACCGCCGCCCCATTCCTCGGGCACCTGATAGCCGTCCGCCATATTGACAAACACTTCCACACCGAAATCCGTCAACACCGGCTCGCCGTCCTTCATCTCCCAGGTGAGCCCCTCCGGCC
Source organism: uncultured Lachnospiraceae bacterium (assembly GCA_910584915.1). Classification (GTDB taxonomy): domain Bacteria; phylum Bacillota; class Clostridia; order Lachnospirales; family Lachnospiraceae; genus 1XD8-76. The sequence continues at coordinate 129,941 of CAJUDM010000003.1, read as the reverse complement.
CGCACTTATCTCCGCTCTGGGAACAGGACATCTCCACGCCCTCCGGCGAGTAGAGCCAGTCGATGAAATCCACCATCCTCTGAGGATCCTTCGCCTGAGAACCCACCATGATCGCGTTCTCCATCTTCCCCAACGTGTAGGAACCGTAGGAGAGACACTTCATATCACCGATCGTTGCACTCTGGAAGCCCTTGCCCTCCGCGGTGCGCTCCGCTGTATTGTAGTAGCTTGAGCCAAACCAGGGCCAGAACGAATACAGAACGCCGCCATCCGTATATTTTGCGTTCAGATTGTCAAAATTCTGCGTCGTGGACTCCGGGTCCACCAACCCCATCTGGTTTGCATCGTACAAAAACCTGAGGGACCTGATATAGACACTGTCCTCCTCGATAATGCTCTGTATATCCCCCGAAGCCGCGTTCATCATCGCGAAGCCCACCGGCTCATAGCCGTACAGAGCTGACAGGGCTCCGGCATTCTGCATGATATCGCCGTCCCAATCCTTGAACAAAGAGAGCGCATACACCGCCTTCCCGCTGTCGCTGCTTCCCGCCTTGTCCTGCATCTGCTTCAATACATCCAGCAGATCCTCCAGCGTCCCCATCTCGGGATAGCCGATCTCCCCGTAGAGATCCCAGCGCAGAGAAGGCGCGTTCGTCGGATCGGTCGCCTCGCAGGGCTCTGTCGCCGACTCGTTGGACACCTCGCTGGGCACCGCCCACAACCCCGGATACTCCTCCCCTGCCAACAGGCTCGTCTCCTCGATCGCCGTCATATACTGCTGCAGATTCTCACACTCGCCTATGTAATCCGTCATATCCAGCACAAGCCCCGCCGTCACCATATCGCTGAGACGGTTCTTTTCCACGCTTGAAATGATCAGATCGCCCAGATTGCCGTTCGCGGAACGCGTCTGATAGAGCGTATCCCCGCCGCCCGCCACATTGGGCGCTATGATATTCAATTCCATATTAAATTTATCTTTCACAACCTTTGCAAACCAGCCCGACTGCATCCCCTGAAAATTTGCCTGGCCATCAAACACATCGACCGTGATCGTCTCCTCATAGGGGTCGCCGTGGGGGGAACTCACCACCTCATCCTTCCCGCCGCCGCAGCCCGCCAGAAGCCCCGCAGCCATCACCGCCGTCATCATCAGGCTTATCAGTTTCCTGTTATATCTCTTCATTTTCATTCTCCTGTCATCTCATTTCTCGGATACCTCTGCAGCATTCTGCCCGGTCATCCGCTTTCATATTTCTTTCCATCCCGGGACGACACACCGTCATCCCTTCACCGAACCGACCATGATACCCTTCACGAAATACTTCTGGAACATCGGATAGATCATCAAGATCGGCAGCACCACGATCACGGAAATCGTCATACGGATGGACGTCGGCGTCTGTGTCGTCGCCACGCTCGCCACCGCCGACGCGTTGCCGGTCGCCTTCACCAGATTCGCCAAGGAACTCGCCTGATTTAAATAAGTATACAACAGATACTGCAGCGAGTACAGCTTCTGATCCGTGATATAGACCAGTGTATCCTGGAACGAATTCCACTGCCCCACAGCCGCCCAGATCGCGATCGTCGCCAGGATCGGCGTGCTGATCGGCAGCACCACCTTGAAAAACCTCGTCAGAATTCCCGCGCCGTCGATCTCCGCCGCCTCCTGCAGGGCAGGGGGCAGAGACTCTATGTAAGTCTTTGTCATGATAATGTTGAACGGTTGCACGATAGCCGGAATGATGTACACCCAGAAGCTGTTTGTCAGATGCAGCGTCTTCATCGTCATAAACATCGGAATCAGCCCCGCGTTGAAATACATCGCGATAACGATCAGCCTGTACCACAGCTTCCGGTGCCAGAGCCTCTCCTGCGTAAACATAAAACCCAGATAGGCGGAAGCCAACACCGTACACGCCGTGCCGATCACGGTCCTCCCCACCGAGACGAGCGTCGCCGCAGGCAGGCCGCTCAGCTTGAATACTTCCATATAGTTTTTCAAGTGAATCCCCTTCGGTATCAGATTGATCATCCCGTTGGCGCTCAGATCGTTGGCGCTGATCGAGTTGATGATCAGATAGTAAAAGGGATAGGCGCAGATCAGTGTCAGCAGGGCAAACACCGTGTAGTTGATAATATGAAACACATAATCCGCCGGTTTTAAAGGTATGGAATCCTCTTTTCTCTTACGACTCATTTTTCCTCTCCATTCCGAAGCGTATTACGCTGCGGAGGCGAGCGAAATGTCAGATTTCGCTCTGCCATCATGGAATTTGTGACGCTTCGGCACAAATTCCCGGTTGAAAAAAATTGCTATCAGGCAATTGTTTCAACCTCTCCCCATCTTCTAAATAATACTCTCGCCCCTCGTCTTTTTGGACGCGAAATTTACTACCACAAGCAGCCCTACGCTCACCGCGCTCTTCAGCACGCCGATCGCCGTAGCAAGCGACAGGCTCTTACCTGTCATACCAATGTTGTACACATACAGATCCAGCACCTGGATGCTCTCCTTGTTGAACGCGTTCTGGAAAACAAAGTACTGGTCCATGCCGTTCGACAGAAAGTTTGCCACCGAGAGCATCAGCATCACAAAATAGGTCGGAAGAAGCGACGGGATCGTGATGCTCCTGATGATCTGCATCCTCCCCGCGCCGTCCACTCTCGCCGCCTCGTACATCTCCTGATCGATGCCGGCGATCGCCGCCAGATACATGATAGAGCCCCAGCCCAGCCCCTTCCATGTGTTCCACAACAGCATACTCAGCCACACATGGTCGCCGCTGTCGAGAATCTTGAGCGGCTCCGTGATCAGCCCCAGATTCTGCAGCACCGAATTGAACATACCTGTCGAGGAAAACAGGCAGAAAGCGATGGCATACACCAACGTCCAGCTTATGAAGTTCGGCAGTGTGGTCAGCGTCTGCACCACATTCTTAAACCACTTACACTTCACCTCATTTAAGAATACCGCAAAAAGCACCGGACAGAACGAAGTCGCTATCCCTAACAGACTCATGGCAAACGTATTTTTCATAACCACCATAAGCTGCTTGACCTGCGTCGGATTGCTGAACAGCGTCGTAAACCACTTCATCCCCACAAATTCACATTGAGACAGTTTCAATGGCGCACGATAATCGTACAGGGCGTATACCCACCCGTGCAGCGGAAAGTAGGAAAACAGAAAGCACAGGATCAGGAACGGCAAAATCAGCAGAAACATCTTGAAACCCTCGCTGCCGCCTTCCCTGTTCACTTTCGGGGTCTTCACCTTCGCGCCGGCTTTGATTTTTATATCGGAACTTATCCCAGCCATATAAAAATCCCCCTTTCGTTTTAGTTTCGCCCAGTATAACATTCCTTTTTCCATATCCTCTACACAAAAAATCTGAGCTTTTTCCACCGGATTTTTAAATTTTTCGCGGTCAAACGGAAAAAACTGGATTTTTTCATCCAAATCACCTCTGATTTTTCAGGTAGCGCGAGTTCGCTTTATCGTTTGTAATATAATTTATGGAAAGCAGCTGCGCAGGCAGCCATAAATTAACGAGCGAAATTACACGGTAATTTTACGAGTAACGCAGACAGAATACCTTATAATAATACCCCCACGGAGGCAAAATAAAATGAGACTGAATCTGGACAACCCTGTTTTAGACTATATCAACACAGCGGTACAATTTATCGCCCTGAACCTGATCTTTGTCCTGTGCTGTCTGCCCATCATCACCGCAGGTCCCTCCATCGCCGCCCTCTATCAGGTGACGATGCAGGAGGCGCGGAAAGAGCACGGTTATATCATCCGAACCTACTTTAGACATATGAAAGAAATGTTTTTCCAGGGCATCCTCACCTTTCTTATTTTTGCCCTGCTGTTGTCCGTCCTCGCCTACAGCCTGGTATTCTGGTTTTATGTGGGCGGCGCCTTTGGCAATATCGCCTTCATCATCACCCTTCTTCTGACGATACTGTCATTTTGCGCCCTGTTCTATGTGTTCCCTCTGATGGCGCGCTTCCAGAACCGCCGCCTCCGGACGATCAAAAACGCCTTCCTGATGGCGCTCTCCCACCCCGCCTGCTCCGCCGCCCTGTTTGCCATCCATATCTTTGTCGTCAGCCTGCTCTACCTGTTTCCGGGTATGAAGATTTTTATGCTGGTGATCGGCTACTCCTTCACCGCCTATGTAAACTCCCTGCTGCTCACCCGTCTGTTTCGCACTTATGAAGAAAAATCCGAACAAAGATAACAGCTTCTGAATTACTCTTGCGCCTCTCTCACATTTCCTGTATAGTTGTCTTTGAAAGTACATAATTTTGTAATGAAATGGAATATTTTAAAGATGATCCGCTATGCTGTTGAAAATGATCTTGAATTATTGAGCAGATATGACAGACATATTTGCGAAGCAGAACTGAGAGATTGTATAAAAACAAAAAGAATCTTAATGATGTTCCAGGATGACCGCCTCATCGGATGGCTTCGTTTTAATTTATTCTGGGATAATATCCCCTTTATGAATATGCTGTACTTTTTAGAGGATTACAGAAGAAAAGGTTACGGAAGCAGGTTGGTGCGCTTTTGGGAAAAAGAAATGTTGAAGAGCAGTTATAAAATGGTTCTGGTTTCCACGCGATCGGATGAACAGGCACAATTCTTTTACAGAAAAATCGGGTATACAGATTGCGGCTCTTTATTGCTGCCCGGTGAGCCTTTGGAAATTATCCTCCTAAAAAATTTAGGACAACGATAAACAGGAAAGGAAAAAACTCCATGTTCAGACTTTGGGGAAAAATTTTTAAAGATAACCGTATGCTTCGGGATACCGTCATAGAAAACGACGCCCCGGATACCAGAACGCACAAAATATTTTCTGCGTTGGATGAAATCTGCTATGCATTTGATCTTGGAAAACCGATCTGGCTCGACTCCAACGTGACGGAGTTCAAACACCATAGAAAGACCCGGTTCTCTCAGGATAATTTTGTGGAGAGCGTTGATTTTGACTACCTGGAGATCCATATCATTGAGGAGGATTAGAAAACACAGACAGCAAAAGTGCCCACTCTCAAGCAGGCACTTTTTATGTTCCACATATTTTATTATACTGTCACATCAATCCTCATACCCGTTCGGATTATTACTCTGCCATCTCCAGGAATCCTCGCACATCTCCTTGATCCCTCTCTCGGCTACCCAGCCGAGTTCCGCTTTCGCCTTCGCCGCATCCGCGTAGCAGGTCGCAATATCGCCTGCGCGCCTCGGCTTGATCTGATAAGGGATCTTCACGCCGGTTGCCGCCTCAAAGTTTTTCACAATATCCAGCACGGAATACCCCTGGCCCGTCCCGAGGTTGTAAATGCAGAGTCCGGCTTTCTCCTCGATCTTCTTGAGCGCCTTCACATGGCCGATCGCCAGGTCCACCACATGGATATAATCCCTGACGCCCGTGCCGTCGTGTGTATCGTAGTCATTTCCGAAAACACCCAGTTCTTTCAGCTTGCCCACTGCCACCTGCGTCACATAGGGCATCAGATTGTTCGGAATGCCGTTGGGGTTCTCGCCGATGGTGCCGCTCTTGTGAGCGCCGATCGGGTTAAAGTAGCGAAGCAGGATCACGTTCCACTCAGGATCCGCCTTCTGCATATCCGTCAGCACCTGCTCCAGCATGGATTTTGTCCAGCCGTAAGGGTTGGTGCACTGCCCTTTCGGACATTCCTCGGTGATCGGGATAAATGCGGGATCGCCGTACACTGTCGCGGAGGAGGAAAAGATGATATTCTTGCAGTTATGTTTTCTCATCACATCCACCAGTGTCAGGGTACCTGCGATATTGTTCTGATAGTACTCCCAGGGCTTCTGTACGGACTCGCCCACCGCTTTCAGGCCGGCAAAGTGGATACAGGAACCCAGATCCTCCTTCTCAAAGATCTCTTCCAATGCTTCGCGGTCCAGGATATCCGCCTTGTAAAACTTCACCGGCTTGCCTGTGATCGCCTCCACTCTCTTTAAAGATTTCTCGCTGGAGTTGGACAGATTGTCCACTACCACCACATCATAGCCCGCATTCTGCAGTTCAACCACCGTATGGCTGCCGATATACCCTGCGCCGCCTGTCACTAAAATTGCCATCTTTCTCTTTTCCTCCTGTTTCCTTTTTGCATATCCTGCCATTCTCCGCACACCTTCCGCGGCGATATTCTGTCCCCGCTCAAAAAGCCTCATGCGGCAGTCGGATATATACTGTTTTCAGTTCCAATCTATAATATGATCCCGTTTTTCCCGCACAGGACCCGTGCTGTCTCCACCGAATCGATACCCGTCATATTCTTGATCGGTGCAAATTCATGTTCTCTGTCCACCTCGTAGGGCAGGCAGCTGTCCATCATATGCACCATGTCGAGCACCAGTGTCTCATACTTATAGCCATTCGGCTTTTCCGGCTTCACATAATTTCCGTCTTCGTCCATATAGGGAATCTTTTTCTCCACAATATGCAGCGGAAGTTTTTTCGAGATCGTCTGCTCTAACGCCTTCACCTGAAACAGATAGTTTAAGATCGCGCCGAAATTATAAGCCGGTTCTCCCTTCTCATTTTTCGCGTTCATCAACTCGTCCGTCAGATCATAGTACTCCACGATGGACGGCCTGCCGTCCTCCAGGCACATGACACCCACTTTCTCATCCGGCGCGTTCTTCTTTACCACTTTCGCTCCGCAGGAACAGCCTCTCGCTATCACCGCGCCGACAAAGCAGGGATCCGCCATTCTCTGCAGTACATTGTCCACCGCGAACACATTCAGCCATTCGATCCCCCTGTTTTTTACGATCTCCAGGATCCTGCCGTTCGCCATGGAGGAATACCAGCCGCCGTTTCCGTTGGGAGAATTGGCGATCTTGTCCGGCCTCTCCATATACACTTTCCCGGTGTAATCGCTCGCCGGCGCCATCTCCTGTCGAAAAAAGTGGATATAGCCCGGTTTATATCCGAAATAGTCGTGCTCAGCCAGAAACGCCACCGTTCTCTCGTGATTTTTATCGCTGGTCATAATAAACAAATGTATCCACGCGGAAGCTTTCTGCACAACATCCAGCAGGTTGGAGATGATCCTCTCAAAGATATAGACAGACTTCGTAATGCCGATGTCATACATTCCCTTCGGTTCATCATAGCCCAGCCGCGTGCCCATCCCTCCTGCGAGGAGCACTGTCCCCACATGTCCCTGTCTGATGGCGCGATAACCCAATTCCTCAAACCATGCACGGCTCTTCTCTATCTCCGGGATCTCCATCGCCGCAAGGGGCGTGATCACCCCCTTTTTCATCAGTTCTTCCCGCTTCTCCAGATAAGAAAGCACTGAGAAATCTGTCAGGGCAATGTCCTCCAAAAGTCCTTTTTTCTGCGGTTCGCTCAGGGAATCATAATGCTTAAGGACATGGAGCTGGCCTGCCGCCTCCAGTTTTTTATAAGCATCCTGATATGTCATGTTCCGTACACCTCTCCGATCGCCCCGATTACCTTTTCATATGCTTTCGCAACATCAGGCATCATTGCCGCCGCCGGGTCAAAATCTTTTCCGCGCAGATAATCTGTCTGCTCGTTGACCAGATCATGCAGCTGCGTCAACGCCAGATTCCCGGTGACCCCCTTCAATGTATGAGCTTCCGTAAAGGCCTTCTCGCAGTCTTTCTCTTCCATCGCCTTTACCAGATCATCGTAGCTGACGTCCGACGCAAATTTTTTTAAAAAGCGCTCCAGCAGTTTCTCGTTATTCATGAAACGCTGCATCGCCTCGTCCACATTTATGCCGCCTTCCTCCAACTTCCGCTTTATATCTTCCGTCATCTTTTCTACTCCTTTACTCAGACTTTTTGCTGTCATCCCACAGACTGTGCTGTCATTATCTTTTCCCATCATACCATAATTTATAGTAGGTCTCAAGCAAAAATACCCGGATGTCCTTTTATAAAAATAGCAATTTTTCTCAGACATATTTTTTCACTAAAACCACATACTGAAATCAGCAGACATCCGCACAGACACAATTGATCCATCCGCACAGAACAGCCGGGTGCTGTTTTTGCCGGATCCGCACTGCGGGGATTTCTGCGACCCGGAAAAAACAGGAGGTGTGAGAATGGCTAATTTATCAGAATTGGAGCTTCAGAATCTGAGACATTTGATCGGAGGCTACGATACAACAAAGTGTAAGATGCAGGAATATGCTTCCAGCACACAGGATGCACAGCTCAGACAGTTCTTTGAGCAGGGCGCAAAGGGCGCACAGCAGAATAAGGAACAGCTGATGCAGTTCTTAAGCTGATGCCCCGGCGCATTGCGAAACCGCTATCAAAAGAAGCATCTGAAAACAAAACAAAAAAGGAGGTGCCCTATGCAGGACAAGACAATGGTAAACGATACTCTCACCGGCATCAACGGTGAACTTGTAAGATTTGGCGAAATGATTCCCCAGACCGAAAACAAAGAATTAAAACAGACTCTGAAGCAGTTCAGAAATGCCTGTGAGCAGTCGCAGGAGGAACTTTATCAGCTGGCCCGCGAACGCTCTTTCTACGTTCCCGCGGCAAAAGCGGACGCGGAAGAGGTAAAACATGTGCGCAGCCTCTTCTGCGGATGCGGGATGAAGTAAATCCCGAAAAATTTTCATTTGATGGAAAATACGGACGACACGCATCATGAACTTTTTTCATGTTTGACCACATCCGGAATGCGGCGTGACAAGGCACACTCAATTAAAGGTGTGCCTTGTCCGCGTACATCCTGCATACCCTCTATACCATCAGCCGGTATATCTCTTTCAGTTCTTCTTCCCCGAGCGGTACAAACCCTCCGATATGCCCGTCTCTTCCGTTCCCGTAGCACGTCGTATGCGCCATCTTCTCAATATCCTCCTCCCTCGCGCCGAGTCCTGCAAAATTTTCCGGCATGCCGATCGATCTGAGGAACCGTCTGAGGGCTTCTATGCCGGCCCTCGCAGTCACTTCAGGGTGCGCGAAATCCATGGGACACCCCCACACTCTCACCGCCAGCTGCGCGAAGCGCATCACATCATGCTCCATCGTGTAGGACATCCACGCCGGAAATACCACAGCAAGCCCGGCGCCGTGGGCACAGTCATATATGGCGGACAGTTCATGCTCCATGTCATGGCTCGCCCAGTCCTGCACGCGCCCCACGCCGCAGCAGTTATTGTGCGCCATCATGCCAGCCCACATGATATTTGCCCTCGCCTGATAATCATCCGGGTTTTCCATCACCCTGGGCGCCTCATGGATCATTGTGGACAACAGCCCCTCTATCACACGGTCCGTCACTTCCACATCCTGTGTATTTGTAAAATAGCGTTCAAACAGGTGCGCCATGATATCCGTAATACCGCAGGCTGTCTGATAGGCGGGCAGCGTCTGCGTCAGCGCCGGATTCAGGATGGAAAATGCCGGCCGCAGCGCCTCACCGTGCCCGCCGCGCTTGAGCATTCCATCTTCCTTTGTGATCACGGAGTCGGGGCTTCCCTCACTGCCCGCCGCAGCTATTGTAAGCACTGTTCCGATGGGAAGCGCCTTTTCCACCATCTTTCCCTGATAATAATCCCAGAAGTCTCCGTCATACACTGCTCCGGCAGCGATCGCCTTCGAGGAGTCGATACTGCTGCCGCCGCCCACCGCCAGCACAAAGTCCACCTTTTCTTTTCTGCACAGTTCAATGCCTTCATACACAAGGCCGCTCCTCGGATTCGGCTTGACGCCGCCGAGTTCCACCCAGGAGATGCCCTCCGCCTCCAGGGAAACCTTCACCCTGTCAAGAAGCCCCGAGCGCACCGCGCTCCCGCCGCCGTAGTGAATCAACACCCTGCTCCCGCCAAAGCGTTTCACGTATTTCCCCGTATTGTTCTCCTCATCCTTCCCGAACACAAAATAGGTCGGGCTGTAAAAAGTAAAGTTTTCCATACAATAACCTCTCTTTCCTGATTTTTTAATATATAATGGATCTTTTCAGATCCCCGCCGCCTGCAGCAACAGTTTCGTATATTCATGCCGCGGAGAAAAATAAATCTCCTCCCTCGTCCCGCTCTCCACAATCTCTCCGTCCTTCATGATCATGATCCTGTCGCACATCTGATAGACCACTCTGAGATCATGGGAGATAAACAGAATTGCAATGTTTCTCTCCCCGTGAAGTCTTTTCAAAAGTTCCATCACCTGTGCCTGGATCGTCACATCGAGCGCCGATACCGGCTCATCCGCGATCAGAAGGGCGGGGGCTGACATCAGCGCCGCTCCGATGCAGGCCCTCTGCCGCTGTCCTCCGGAAAGCTGGCTTGGATAGCGCTCCGCGAAGTCCTCCGTAAGCCCTGTCTGCCTCAACATCCCGAACACTCTTTTTCTTCTCTCCTCAGCCGTAAAGCCACCCGCATTTTTTAGCGGCTCCTCCAGGATCCACCCCAGTTTCTTCGACGGATTCAGGGAACCGTAGGGATCCTGAAAGATCATCTGGGGCTTTGTCGAGTAATGTATGATCTCTCCCTCGTAATCCTTCAGGAATCCAAGTATCGCCCGGGAGAGGGTAGTCTTGCCGCATCCGCTCTCCCCGACAAGCCCCAGTATCTCCCCGGCCTCCATGGAAAAAGACACATTTTTCAGCACCTGTTTCCTCTCTGCTCTTTTGCCGGACAGCCTCCTGTTTTCCCTGTAATAACTGCTGACATTCTTTACTTCCAGTACAAGATCGCTCATCGCTCCACCACCCCTCTGTTGACAATTCCGCATTCACCTGGATCAGCGCTCAAATTTCCCCCGTGTTTCACACGCAGCGGGAATCTCAGGAATCGCCCCGATCAGCTTTTTCGTATACTCCTGCCCCGGAGACCTGAAAACTTCCTCCACAGCTCCCTCCTCGATCAGATGTCCCGCCTGCATTACAAGCACACGCTCGCAGAGCTGCCTGATCAGCGACAGGTCATGGGAGATGAATAACACCGCCGTATGCTGTTCCTCCCTGATTTTTTTAAGCAGCTTCACGATCTGCGCCTGAATCGTCACATCTAACGCCGTTGTCGGTTCATCCGCGATCAGAAGCTTCGGCCTGCACGCCATCGCCGCGGCGATCATCACCCTCTGGCGCATCCCGCCGGACAGATGATGCGGATAGGAGTCATACACTTTCTCCGCATCCTGCAGCTCTGCCTTTCGAAGTACCTCGAGCGCCCGCGCCCGCCGTCCCTCCTTCGTCAGGTCCGTATGAAGGCGCAGCGCCTCCTCCACCTGCCAGCCGACCTTTTTTAACGGATTCAGAGATGTCTCCGGCTCCTGAAAGATCATGGCAATGTCATCCCCCTGAAGCTTTCTCAACTCACTCCTGGAGCAGTTCAGGATATCCTTTCCCTCAAACAGTATCTCCCCCTGTTTTGTGATATCCTTCCTCGACAAAAGCCCCGCTATCGCCAGCGCGGACATAGACTTTCCGGATCCCGACTCCCCCACGATCCCCACGATCTCCCCCGCTTCCATCCGCAGGTTAAGCCCGCAGACCGCCCGCTCCGGCCTGTCGTGGTCATGAAATTCTATATTGAGATTTTTCACTTCAAGAAGCATAACCGCCCTCACTATCCTGTCAGCCAGCCCCCGGGGCGTCCGGCACAAAGTACTCTGCCGAAGCCTCAGCGCAGTCGGATGAGATTTTCTTAATGTTTCGTTCGATCCCGGTGATTTCGGGGCACGGATGCCCGACCGTTCCAACCACTTCAAGCACCTATCTCTCCCTCTTCAACCCTTCGCTCATCAGCGAAAATCCGAGTACCAGCAGCACGATCATCAGCCCCGGCAGAAACGCCATGGAAGGCTTGGAGAACAGATAACTCTGCGCCTCCGAAAGCATCCTCCCGAGGCTCGCCTCCGGCGGCTGCACACCGATCCCTAGATAGCTCATTCCCGCCTCCGCCAGCACCGCATTGTTAAAACCGATCAACACGGACGATACCAGCACCGGCATCACATTCGGCAGGATATGCACAAACATGATCCTGAGATCGCCCGCTCCCATCAGCCTGGCGCTCTTCACATAATCCATATTTTTGCAGCGGATAAACTCACTTCTCACGATCCGTGCAAAACTGGGTACAAAAGCGATTCCCAGCGCAAGTATGATATTGTATTTCCCGCCCCCGAAAAGGCTCACAAAGACAAGCGCCAGCAGAATGGACGGAAACGCGAACACCGCGTCATTGACACGCATCAGGATCTCATCCAGCACACCGCCGTAATATCCCGTAAACGCCCCGAGAAAAATACCGCACAGCGTTCCGATCAACACAGTCCCAAACGCCACGATAAACGTATTGCCGCAGCCCTTTAAAATCCTGCTGAATATATCCCTGCCGAAATGGTCACAGCCCATCAGATGCTTTGCCGATACTCCCGCGAATTTGGCGGCATTGTCCATCGCCTCCGGCGAACAGGGAGTGTAAAAAAAGCCGACGACTATAAAAAGCAGCATGATACCGCTCAATAAACCACCGATCAGCAGATTCCAGTTTTTCTTTTTCATATCCCTACTCCTCTATCCGCGGATCCACGATCTTATAGATGATATCCACCAGACAGTTGATCGCGATCACCCACGCGGCGATCAGCACGATCACTGCCTGCACCACCGGATAGTCCCGATTGCTGATACTTGTCAGAAGGATCCTTCCAAGCCCCGGTATCTTGAACACCTGCTCCACGATGATGCTGCCCGCCAGCATGTCCCCGAGCGCCATTCCCATAAAGGTGACTACCGGGATCAGTGCGTTTTTCAGGACATGCCTGTACAGCACGCCATTTGTGTGGTTTCCTCTGCTGTAGGCTGTCCGCACATAGTCTTTTTTCATCTCATCCAGCAGGGATGTGCGCAGAAGCTTCGCCGTCATGGCGCACTTCGGCAGCGCGATCGCAACAGCCGGAAAGATCAGATAATACAAAAAACCGGAAACGCTTTTTGTATAGGAGATATAGCCGCCCGGCGTAAACAGCCTGAATATCAGCCCGAACAGCCAGGTGATCAGAAGCCCCATAAAGAAGGGCGGCACCGCCATAATGACCTGATTCAGCGTATAAATGAACCTGTCTGCAAATTGATCTCTGTGCTTTGCACAATAAATGCCCAGCGGAACAGATATCAGTGCCATCATCAGAAATGACATTACCGTCAGGGTCAGCGTGATCGGGATCTTTTCAAGGATCATGGACTGCACCGGCATATGATAACTGTAGGACTCCCCCATATCTCCCCTCACAAACGAAATAAGCCAGTCCCCGTAACGCACGATAAGCGGCCGGTTTAATCCCATCTCCTCCCGCAGCGCCGAGAGCGCTTCCGGCGTCGCCTGCGTCCCCAGCCTGGACAGCGCCGGATCCCCCGGAATGACGCTGAACGCCAGAAAGACGAGGAATGAAACGATCAGAACCGTCGCCGCCGTGGTAGTCAACTTTTTTATGATATACTTCATATCCCCGCCTTTCATTCCAGTTCCGCATACATCCGCATGTTCTATACGGGAACCGGTGTAATCTGCTTCGCAGATCACACCGCAGCGAATGACTGAGCACAGCTCAGTCATTCTTCACTCCAAAATATACAGCTTTGCCACATCCTGCACATACAGCGGATAGAACTCATAGCCCGCATATCTCTTATTCAGTGCCACAAAAGATGCCATATCCTGGATATATACATTCGCCGCATCCTCCGCCAGGATCTTCTCACATTCCTTATAGAACTTTGTCTGCTCCCCGTCATCCGTCGTATTCACGGCGCTCTCAAAAGCCGCGTCGTACTCCGCGTTCTTATAATTAATAAAGTTATTGCCCGCTTCCGAATCAAAACGCTCGAGCAGAGCCCGCGCCGTCAGGCTTGCCGCATCCACGCCCACTACCGTCGCCTCATAATTCCTGTCAGTGTAGACATCGCTGAGCCAGCTGTCCCACTCGATCAGTTCGATATCCGCCGTCACGCCGATCTCCTTCAACTGCTCCGCCAGCACCTGCGCCGTATCGATATGAGGCTGATAATTCGAGGGCACTTTTACGGTGAACGAAAATCCGTCGGGATACCCAGCCTCCGCAAGCAGCTCCTTCGCCCTCTCCACATCGCGGGGGTAGGTGTCCTTCAGCTCGTCCATATAATATTTGCCGAACGCCGGGAACATGCTGCTTCCGATCACGGTTCCTTTTCCCTCCGATGTCAGATCCAGGATACCCTGTTCATCGATCCCGTAGCAGAGCGCCTGTCTGACTCTCTTATCCCTAAAGTACTCACAGTCATGGTTTAAGTACATCGCCTGCACCAGGTTCATGGTGCCCTCTTCTATATTGAAGTTGTCGCCCAGCTGCGCCGCCTGCGCGGAGGAGATCCGGGCGTACATATCGATGGAGCCGCCCTCCAGATCCATCACCGCCGTATCCACAGGCGATATCTTGAACGTCACATTCTGAATATGGGCGGGCTCGCCCCAGTACTGTTCAAACTTTTCCATCACAATGCTCTCCTGCGGAGAGCGGGACACAAACTTATAGGGGCCTGTGCCGATCGGATCCGTCCTTGGCTCTTTATTCGCCTCCGGGATCACCGCCACTGTCATATAACTCAGAAAGTCTGTATCTTTCTCCTTCAGTACGATCTCCACTGTCTTATCATCCGGTGTATTCAATTCTTTGATATTGGAAAATGCCGCTGCCAGATTCAGGGCATCCCCGTTGCCGGCATCGGCACATTTTTCGATCGAATACTTTACGTCTCCCGCCGTCACCGCTGTCCCGTCGTGGAACAGAACGCCCTCTCTGAGCTTGAATGTGTAGGTTTTTCCATCCTCCGAGATCGAATATTCACCGGCCAGAGCAGGATTCAGATTCCCTTCACTGTCAGGCTTTAACAGCCCTTCATACATGTTGAACAATACCTCTTTTGTTCCTGCCGCCACCGCCTCATGGGGGTCAAGACTGTCCTCAATATCCTGAGGTATACCGATCACAATGCCGGAATCCAAAGAAGAACCGTCACCTGCCTTACCGCCTGCGCATCCGCCCAGTGCAATAGTGAGTGCTGCCAACACAACCACTGAAAGGATGTTCTTTAACATCTTCTGTTTCATTGTGTCTTCCTTCCTTTCCTATTTGAATCATTTATATATGAAATTTTCAAGCTTTATCTTACCATACTTCTCTCAAAAAGCAAGTGTTTTGTAACAGTTCAGCCGTGCTGTCCGGCTGTTGCTAATATTCTATCTGCATCATCTGTACCTCATTGAGCGGATTCCCTTCCCTGCAGGTTACCGTACAGATCCCGTGCTCCCCGCCGTCCACTGTAAACTCTTTATTTTCACTGAAATCCTGCACCAGGTATTCTCCTTTATCCGCAGGCTCTGTGGGCGTCATCACTATTTTGTACTCCATCCCCGCCTCCCTGTTTGACGCGATATGCATATGCTTCCCCTGATCGTCCTCCCTGTAATAGATCCCGTACAGTTCCCCGTCTTCACTCTCCAGCTTTTCCCTGTAGGTATCAAAAAAATATTTCTCAGTCTCCTCTCTGCCGGCGGAGACGATCCGCCAGAAGAAATCCGTAAACAGCCGGGAGCCGTCCGCGTTCAGATGCTCCACATCCATATAATACTCTGTCTGCTGTATCGGAAAATACTCCGCCTTTGCAAGATTGAAATCATAGAAATCCACATCGTATTCCGCTGCGATCTCCCGCACCTGACTGACATAGTTGTCATAATTTTCCGTGCTGACAGGCTGCAGCATATACATGGGAGATACAAACAGCGTGACAGGGATATCCTTCTTCCGACAATAGCCGATCACTTTGCGGAGATAATATTCACTCGTCTCCGCCACAGGTTTTTCCGTCAATATGCATCCCTGATACCACAGCCTGTTCTGGTCCGGCAGTATCCGCGTAGAATACCGGTATCCCTTTCCCCTGCACTCCTCATACCCGTTTCCATCCTCAAACACATGGGAAGACATGAAGTGAACATAATCCTCCCCCTTTTTGTTTTCCATCGTCGCCCTGATATGGTCCCAATTGTCAAGTTCCGACCGGTATCTGCTGAACGGGAACAAAATACCCGGATACTCTTCCGCATCCGTGATGGAGGACATATACGCCAGCTTGTTGGGCGAAAATTTCATATAGTCCGTAACCTGCCAGTTCCTGAAAGGCTCCGCCGCGATCGGTTCCGTACCGTCCTCCCGCTCCACATGATAATAATAGTACATCTCTATATAGACATGCGACAGATCATTTGTCTTATCCGCCTCTTTCAGAAGATAATAAGTCCCGTTCATCAGCTGTGCAGGCGTCGCCAGGTTAAAATTATACTGCCCGTTCAACTCATCCAGCAAAAAAGGATCGATATCATTGTGCAGGTGGGAGGAACCCAGAAACAGATTATCGATCTTCCCCCTGTCATCATAAAAATGATGCATGACAATACGCTCCCATTCCGAATCGGGCACATAAATATAATTCAATCCTTTTGTGATCATGCAAAATACAAAAATCCCCGCTATGACTCCCGTCACAGTCTTTGCGATCCCCTTTATTTCTTTCATCCGGCAGCAAACCTCATCTCTTCCCGTTACAATCTGTTTCCAGCTAAAACTGAAAATAGATGAACTGCTTTATATCATATATCTTACCGTAGATCCCGTATAAAAGGATCACATACATCATCCCCATGATGGCAGCCGTGCGGAACCACCAGCTCTGCTTCAAAAACATGCCTGCCACATCCCGCCCTTTATATTTCTGATGATCCACCAGAAAAAGCACCAGTACGGACAACAGCAAAACACCCATATAATGCCTTCCCACCCCAAGTTCATAGAGCGAACCGTCCAGAAGGATCAGCCAGTTGCTCAAATCTCCCATATTTCTGAGGATCTCCACGGAGTCCTCCACGCTGCCGGCCCTGAAAAACAGCCACGCAAAAGTGATGAGCGTGAAAGTAAACACTGTCTGAAACAGCCTTTTGCTGAAACAGGCCGCTCTGCCGGGGCTTTTCTGCCCGTCAGCCCCTGAAAATTTTTCTCTCAGCAGCCCTGCCAGATCCTCCGCCGCCTGATAGATCCCGTTTAATACACCCCAGAATACAAAACTCAGAGAAGCCCCATGCCAGAGGCCGCTCACCGCAAACACGATCATGCGGTTGCCCTCTTTGCGCAGGCCGCCCTTTTTATTGCCTCCCAGCGGAATATAGAGATAATCGCGGAACCACCCCGAGAGTGAAATATGCCACCTGCGCCAGAATTCCCGCACACTCCTCGAAAAATACGGCGCGTCAAAGTTGTCCATCAGACGGATCCCCATCAGCAGCGCGGAACCTCTTGCAATGGTGGAATAACCGTAAAAATCACAGTAGATCTGTATGGAAAAAAAGACAGTCGCCACGATGATATAAACCCCCGGGTATTCCGCGGGATTTCCGTATACTTTATCCACAAGGATCGCCGCCCTGTCCGCGATCACCATCTTCAAAAAAAGGCCGTACAGGATAAGGAGCAGCCCCCTCCGCATATTTCCGTACGCAAAGCCATGCGGTTTATGCAGCTGCACCAGCAAATTTTTCGACCGTTCGATCGGTCCCGCCACCAGTTGAGGAAAAAAGGATACAAACAATGCGTAATGGATAAAATTTTTCTCCGCATAGATATCCCCTCTGTATACATCGATCAGGTAGCCCAGCGCCTGCAATGTATAGAAGGATATCCCCACCGGCAGTATGATATTCATATTCCACGGAATCGCACTGACATGGAAAAAAGACATGATCTGGTTCCATAGAGAAATGCCAAAAGCGGCATACTTAAAGAATGCCAGAATGCCCAGGTTTAACAACAGGCATACCGCAAAGCAAAACTTCCTCTTTCTGCTGTTCCTCCTCTGATCATTCCCGCCGCCTCCCCGGCTTTCCTGCCCGCCCCTTAAACGTTCCAGAAACAGCCCGCCCGCATAGGTGATCAGCGTGCAGGAAAACAAAAGTACCGCATATCCTGCGTCCCACTGCATATAGAAATAATAACTCACTCCGAGCAGCCAGGCCGGACGCGCCTTCGTCGGCAGCATATAATAAAGCAAAACAACAAACGGTAAAAATAATATATACTGAACTGTGTTAAATAGCATTCTGAAAACTCCCTTAACGGCTTCCGACTCAACAGATATAGTATATATTCCCTTCCCGCAAACGTCAATATGCAGGGGCAATCACCGTACAACTGTTGCCAACTGTTACCATCTGCTCCATTCCCCAGATTCCCGCACCGATCACACTCTTCATATTGTCATCTTTCACAAAATGCAGCCTCAGAGCCCGCTCAGGATAAGGCTTCCTGGTATGCCTGCGGATCAGCTCCTCAAAAAGGCTTAACGGAAAGCCCTTCATATTCGGGACGCCGCCCCCTACCAGGATATGATCAGGGTTTAAAATATTCACTTCCGTCGCCACCGCTATCGCCATCCTGTCCACAAAATCCCGCAGCAGCCTCTCGCCGCCGTGTTTTACAAAAATGTCCTCGATCCGCGTATCCGTATAGGTTTCCCGGCACAGTCTCGCCAGATACTTTCCGCCCGCAATATTCTCCATGCAGCCGACATTGCCGCAGCCGCAGGCTTCCCGGCTGTCCGGCACCGGAATATGCCCCAGTTCCCCGGCGACGCCGTCTTTCCCGATCAGCGGCTTTCCATCGATACAGATCACATTGCCGATCCCTGTGCCGAAGTAACAGCCTATCAGAATGCCCTCCTTTGAAATGCCGAGCCGCCGCAGATCATAGCACAGCGTCATACAGACATCCCTGTCGATAAAGACAGGGATTCCAAAATATTCACGCAGATGCTCCACCACCGGCAGATTTTCCATATAACTCACATTGGGCGCCTGCAGCACCACCGTGCGCTCCCTGTTTAATGTCGCCGGGAAACCGATGGAAAAAGCTTTGACTTTTTTGGTCAATCCCTCTTCTTCCAGATACGCCCCCAGATAACCCTTCAGGTCTTCCAGAGGATTCCCGGAAAGGAATATCTCCGCCGCCTTTACCTTTCGGAAAGCATGTACCAGACAGTCCGCATCCACGGCGCCGATCCTGAAATGCGTGCCTCCTATATCGATTCCTGCCACATAGTTTTCCTGCATACCGGTTCGTGCCTCCTGTTATACAAATATAGAACCAATGTTATTTAATTAAAGATACCTAACACCGTGAGGGACTTAACAAAATGACATTGATCCAGAATCCTTTCACTTCCGCCTGCAGCCGGATATCCAACCATCTTTAAGCCAGGCTGCCGTGAGATCTCGCAACCTCCGTCGCCTCCTCCAAAACCTCCAGCACCCGGATGACTTCCTCATCCTTTATGCACTTCCCCGCGCCCTGTTCGATCGCCGCCGCCAGATTGTCGTAGATCCGCTCATAATGCGCACATCCAACCGGCACCTTCTCCTCCCTCTTCTCCCCGTTTTCATCCATATAGACGAGAGTGCCCCATCTGTCCCTGGGTGCAGGCGCTGTATTTATGGTGTGACGTCCCACCACTTTCTTCTTTCCCGAATTGTGCACTACCGGCGGCAGCGTAAGGCTTCCTCTCGTCCCATGCACCGTAAACCTGGGATAATCGATCATCACGCACATACTGGTATTGACCGTCGCCTTGGCGTTACCGTAATAAAATTCCAAGTCATAGTAATCGTCCGCCCTGCCCGGATGATGGATGCTGCGCACATCAAAATGTGTTTTATCCGGCATCCCGAACATACTGATCACCTGGTCGATAGTATGTACCGCGAGATTGTACAGCGTGCCGAAATAGTCGTACCAGCCATTCTCCCTGAAATAGTCGTAATGGCTCTCAAATTTTACCATTTCTCCCAGCTTCCCGCTCTCAAGCACTTCCTTCACGGCGAGCACATCCGCGTCAAACCGCCTGTTCTGATTCGGCATGCAGATAAGCCCTTTTTCCTTTGCCAGCGCAAAAACCTCCCGCGCCTCCTGCGCCGTCGGTGCGAAAGGCTTTTCGATCAGCGCGTGTTTTCCGGCGTTCAGTATCTGCTTTGCGTAGGGAACATGGAAAGCGTCCGGCGAGCAAACCACTATCAGGTCCACCTCGCCGTCACCAAGCACCTGATCCAGATCCGCCGTGAAAATGATCTCCGGATAAAACGCCTCATACGCCGCATTCTGTGCGATATCCTCCTCCCGGCGGTATACATATTTTACTTTGATATCCTCCCTGTTTTCCACATAGGGGATATGATATTCTCTTGCGCTGACGCCAAACCCGATGTAAGCAATCGTAAGCATTTCCCTCTCCTTTTATCTTCTATTCTTTATCCTTCATGTATGTATGCAACCTTCTGCGTGGACAGCGGGGACCGGCGTTTACGCCTCCCCGGGAAAAACGATCCCCGCCTCCTTCCGCATCGCCTCCATGATCCCGATCACATCGCGGGTGATCTCCAGTCCTCTCCGGATCGTCTCATAGTCCTCATTTATCAGAAGCTTTGTCATATTCTGCACCTCGTAAAACCACCTGTCCGGATTTTCCTGCAGATCATAGGATGACTCCCCCTCCTTCGTGCAGAGCCGGACACTGTTTAATCCGTTCGGTCCTCCCTCCACATAGAGATACCCCTTTTCGCCCTCGATCTGGACACAATTCTCTCCCCAGGTGTCCTTCGCCCCCGCACATTCACTGACAAAGTCGGCATACCTGAAGACCGCGATGCCCGAAGTGTCCACGCCGGTGCTGCAGATATTCGGAAAATACACGGCTTTCTCCGGCTTTCCAAACAGAGCCACATTCAGATACACGTTATAGTAGCCGATATCCTGCAGGCATCCTCCCGCAAAGTCCGGGCTGAACACATTTGTCACCTCCCCCGCGAGGAGCTTATCGTATCTGCTGGAATACTGACTGTAGGAGGACATAACAAGACGGATCCTCCCGACCTCAGGAAGCTTCTCCTTTATAATATCCAGATTCGGCAGAAAGGCTGTGGGCGTCGCATCCACCAGCACAAGCCCCCTCTCATCCGCCAGGGCGATCAGCTCATCCACCTGCTCTTTCCGGGGACACATGGGTTTTTCGCAGATCACATTCTTCCCATGCAGGAGCGCTGCCTTCACCTGCTCATAGTGCAGATTATTGGGGGATGCCACATAGATATAGTCTACCTCCCCATCGCACAAAAATGCCTCCAGATCGGTGTACGCCTTCCCCGCACCATACTTTTCCGCCAGCTCCCTGCCCTTTTCCTCTGTCCTTGAATAGACAGCCTCCAGAGAAATGCCGTCCGTCACCTGCACACCGTCCAGAATAGACTGAACAATGGCTCCTGAGCCGATCGTGCCAAGTTTGATCTGTTTCATATGCTCCTCCTTTTTCATCTGTTTTCTTTTGCTCCTCTATCATAAAAACGGTTATAAATACAGAAAAGTCCGGTTTTCACCGGACTTTGTCTACAGCCTGAAAGCCTGTCTTTAGGCAATTGACCACAATACTTCTGTAAACAACTTTCTACACTGTCCGCTTCATCTTCCATTTGTTATCTATTTTAGCACGAAAGTCTCCGCCGCATCAAGCCAAACCTCTCTTTCTCCAACACGAAATAATCCATTCATGAGGCCATCTATCCTTTATCCTTTTTGCCCGCAAGACCAACGGGCATTCAATGTGTGAACCTTCTCATGTCAAAAATGATACCTGGCACAAAAGTGTCAGGTATCAGCGCTTCATATTTTTATTTCATATGTATTATTCACGGTTCATTTTAATCCCGATCCATGGAATAATTTTCTTACATCCCAAATACATGGCGGACAAATTCCACTGCACCTTTCGCCTCTTTATCGAGTATCTCTTCCGTCACATCGGGAATCAGATCTCTCCAGACCCTGATCTCCGAACCGATTGTTCCGCCTGTCATCACAAAGGGCTCCATCACTGCCGCGCCCTGATAGTTGATATCCCTCAGCGCCTGTCCGATCTCCTGCCAGGGCATACTGCCCTTGCCCGGAACACGCCTGTTCTGCTCGCCGAGATGCAGGTGTCCCAGCTTGTCGCCCGCCAGGCGGATAGCCGCCGCCATGTTGTCCTCCTCGATATTCATATGAAAAGTATCTAACATAACCTTCACATGGGAACTTCCCACCGCGTCAATAAACCGCAGTGCTTCCTCACAGGTATTCATCATATACCCCTCATAACGGTTCAGCACTTCCATCCCAAGCGTCACATCACAGTCCTCCGCCACTTTGGAAAGCTTCCGCATATTCTCGATGGCACGCTCTGTGTCTTTCTCCTTATCCATCGGCATCGATGGATCTAAGGGCCAGTAGGAATAGAGCCCTCCCCCCAGTACCTTGATATCCATCATTTCCAATTTCGGCAGCAGCATCTCAAAAAACGCCATTGCTTTTTTTACCACTTCCGGATCTGAAGAACACAGATTCTGCTCCTTTGTAGGTCCGTACCCCGCCGTAAGGATAATGCCGTTGTCATCCGCGCATTTTTTTAGATCACGGATCTTTTCATCTGCAGCATAATGCCTCGTCAGCGCCGCGCAGGAAATCTCAAGTATATCAAATCCCAATTTTTTCACCTTGGGAATATAATATTCATAGTTTGCAGACCATTCATGGGTCCAATATGCATTATAAATACCATACAGCATAATTATTCCTTTCCTTTCAAAAGCATTTAACAGGATAATAAAATATGATGCAGCCTTATTCAAACACTTCAAACAAATGTTCAAAAAATTTATTCTCATCAATAGTCCAGCCAACTTTGTGCGGTCCCTCAGGATCTTCACGGAATACAGTCATGCCTGCCAACAGCTTACTATCCATTTCACAGGACAGATATCCCCTTTTATATGTGCAGATATCATCATGGAAAATGCATGCAGCAGCAACCGCATCATGAAACGAGACTCTTGCCTCATCTTTAAACCACTCTTTCGCTATCGCCATAACAGCCTGAAGGATCGGATGTTTAAAAGCGGCCTCTGCCTGCTCGGGTGTCATAGTTACGCGGCTTGAAACATTATTTCCAATGTTCACATGGTTCCTGCACTTCGCCCGATAGACAATACTTGTCGCATGAGGATCAATAATTGAATTATTCTCCAAAATCCCCTGACTCGCCAGAACGCGGACAATATCATCCCTCTCCATAGCGCTCAACGTCTCTGTAACCACATCGTATCGATGATGTGTAGGTGAACCACACAACAGGAACAATCCCTCCAGGAGTTCCGGCAGTTCCGGATCCATCGTAAACAATACTCCCAGATTAGTCATGGGGGCAGTCGCTATCAATGTGATCTCTCCCGGATTTTCCCGGATTACCCTCTGCATGAATGGCACTGCGCTGTATCTCTCATATCCGGTATCATGTTCCCAGCGTTCCAGTACCCGGGTCTGCGGCGCCGTCGTTTCCATCTGGGGAATAAAGATGGGATCCTCACATCCGGGATGGATCGGAATGTCCTTTCCTGCCATCTTGCACAGCATACTTGCCATCTCCGCCCTTTTTACAGCTTCTCCGCAGGATGTAGTGATTCCCACAAGTTCGCAGTCCGGGTTTGCCAGCAAATACGCAAGCGCTATCGCATCATCGATCTCCGTCCCAATATCAAAATCTAACAAAACTTTTTTCTTCATACTCTTTAACCTCCTGAATCATTTTTATACATTTGCTTCCCTTTTTCTGAAATAATCAAGAAGCACTGCCAACAGTAATACAACGCCCTTTACTACATACTGCCATGATGAATTAAATCCCATCAGATTCATACCATTACTCAAAATGCCAATGATCATGGCTCCGATAATGGAACCGGAAAGCCTCCCTACCCCTCCTGTCATGCTGGTGCCTCCCAGCACAACAGCTGCAATGGCATCCATCTCATACCCTTCACCTGCGCTGAACAGGCCTGATCCCGTCCTCGCCGCTGTAAGAATACCGGCTGTCGCCGCAAAAAATCCGGTCAGTGTATACACCAGAAATTTTGTTTTCTTCACATTGATGCCTGTATAGACTGCCGCCTGCTCATTGTCGCCGATCGCATAGATATGCCGCCCAAACTGTGTCCTGTTCAAGATCAGCCAGGCGAACAGACAGATGATCACAATATAGATGATCTGAATCGGAATAAAACCAAATATCTGCCCTTTTCCGATATACGCAAAAATCTTGTCATCTACCAATATCGTTTTACAGTCCGTATACAGCCTCGCAATCCCTCTTCCTATATACATTGTTCCCAGAGTTGTGATAAATGGCGGAATGGTCGTTCCTGCAATGACAGTTCCGTTAAAAGCACCCAACAATACTCCCGATAGAAGTCCTGCCAGTATGGAAATTCCGACACTCATTCCATTGTTTGTCAGCAATCCGCTTGTAAGGCATCCCGCAACCGCGATAATGGATCCCACTGACAGATCAATGCCGCCGACTATGATCGCCATGGTGAGGCCGCATGCCAGTATGATATTTACAGTTATCTGCCTTGCCACATTGAACAGGTTCGTTGTTGTCAGAAATTTGCTTGATGTCTGAGGCAGCACCGACAGCAGCAAAAAAACCGCCAAAAATGCCACTATGACTCCCAGCAGATCCTTTAAATTTGAATTTTTCATGATTGCCTTTTTTCTTTTATCATCCATGTTATATCTATTCCTTTCGTTCCATCCGGACACAAACTCATATGAAAAATCTCACTTACAGGCATTCTGTTATTCAGCCATTACCACGAAACTCCCTCGTTGCCAGACGCATGATCTCTTCCTGTGAAAATTCACCCCGCATCAATGTTCCCGTAGTCTTGCCGTTAGACATTACCATGATCCTATCACACACATTTAACAGCTCCGTCAGCTCCGAAGATACAAATACAATTGAAATCCCCTGAACAGCCAGTTCTCCGATCAATTGATAGATATCCTGTTTTGTAGCCACATCAACACCTCTGGTGGGTTCATCCAAAAGCAAAATATCCGTTGTACTCGCCAGCCAGCGGCTGATCAATACCTTCTGTTGGTTTCCTCCGCTCAGAGTTCCGGTGGTCTGTGATATTCCTGTCACTTTTGCCGCCAGCTTCTTTACATAGCTTTCAGCCAGTTCGTTTTCCGCTCTGCTCAGATATCTCATTGGCTTCATAAAAGACTCCAACACATTGACAGTTATATTAAAGCAGACACTCTGTTTCAAAAATAATCCCTGCTTTTTTCTGTCCTCGCAGACATACCCCAGTCCGCCCTCTATCGCATCCTTCGGCGTATGAAATACCGTCTCTCTCCCGTTGATCACGACGCTTCCGCTTTTCCGTTTACTGAGGCCAAATATACATTGCAGCATCTCGCTCCTGCCTGCTCCCACAAGGCCGGACACTCCAAGAATCTCCCCTTTTTTCAGATCAAAACTTACATCTTTTGCCAACCTCCCGTCCGACAGATTGCGAACGGACATTACAACAGTTTCACTTCTTTTTCTGCCCTGTCCCGCAGCATAATACTGTGCGATATCCCTACCTACCATGAGACGGATGAGTTCATCATTGCTCGTCCCCTGAATCTCACGTGTACCTGTACAAATACCATCCCTCAGTACAGTCACACGATCTGAAAGAGCAAAGATATCATTCAGTCTGTGGCTGATCAGGATAATTCCCACATTTTTTTCCTTCAGGCTTCTGATCAATTCAAAAAGCCTTTCCGATTCCCGTTCGGACAACGATGAAGTAGGCTCATCCATTGCAATGATCTTTGCCTGAAATGATATTGCCCTGATGATCTCCACCATCTGCTGCTGAGCGATCGTCAGATTATCAAGACGCGTACCGGCGCTGAAACCCATTTCAAAATCATCTAAGAGTTCCTGTGTCCTTCGCTCCTGCTCCCGGATATCCAGAAAACCCGCTCTGGTATGTAATTCACGTCCCATAAAAATATTTTCCGCAATACTCAAATGCGGCATCAACATCAACTCCTGATGTATAATGCTGATCCCTTTCGCCTGAGCCTCCTGTGCATTTGAAAAAGTACATAATTCTCCATCAATCAGTATCTGCCCTGAATCACAGGGGTAAATACCTCCCATAATCTTTATCAGAGTAGATTTTCCCGCTCCATTTTCGCCAAGCAGAGCATGTACTTCCCCCGCCTGAACCTGGAAATTAACATCCTCCAACACCCTGTTTTTTGAAAAACTTTTGGAAATATTCTTCATTTCTAAAAGCGCGTTCATATACTCACAGCCTCCAAATTATCCGGAAAGGCGGCAGAAACAAACCGCCCTTCACTCCGCTCTATAAACAATCTCCGGTCTGAAGCAATTCTTTGACCGCACTCTTTACTGCCATTCCTCTTTTCCATACTCTTCTATATTGGCAGGACAGATGATAAAAGCGTCTATCAGATATTCCTCTTCAATTTCCTTGCCATCCAGATAATCATATGCCAGTTCCATACTCTTTCTTCCGACACCGATAGGAGACTGTGCACCTGTTGCACGCCATACGCCTTCTTCTCCATCCTCCATCATTTTCGCCTTTGCCTCCGGTCCGCCGTTTATACTATACAGCCCGATCTGCAGATCAGCACCTGTGATAGCACTGTAAGCGCCAAGCGCCATCTCATCGTTTCCGCTGAAAATACAGGTCAGGTCGGGATACGCGGAAATAATATCCTCCGCTACCGGAAGCGCAGCATCAGTAGTATTCCCGCCGTCCAGTTCCGTAACGATTGTCCATTTGTCATTAGAGGCAAGCCGTTCTTTAAAGCCTTCCACTCTTGCTACGCATGCGGCAGCGGACTCATATACCAATACTGCAACTGTTCCTCCTTCCGGATGTTCTTCCATCATAAAGTCGGCTACCAATGCGCCTGCCGCATGATTATCTGTAGCACAAAAACTTTCGACTGTAGACATATCCGTACAGGGAGAATCAAATACAATGACCGGAATTCCCGCATCCTCAAGTAAGTCCAGGCAGGAACTTGCCGCATCCGCATCTACGGGGTTGAAAAGAACCACATCACATTCCTGAGTGATAAAATCCTCCACTATGTTTACCTGACCTGCCGCATTTCCATGCTCCCCCTCAACAAAGATCAGCTCATCGCCATCCTTCATCACTTCACGTACCCCCGATGCAACTGCATCCCAGAAGGATGCCTGTCCCATAGTGGTCATACCAATTTTAATACTGCCTCCCCCTGCCTCTTCACTGCTTTCTGCAGGCTCTTCCTGTACTCCCTCTGTTTCCTCCTGCACTTCCGGCTCTTCAGCGGAAAGCTGGTCTGCACTGCCACAACCGGACATCACGCCCGCCAACATAATAAATGTCAATATCGCTGCCAAATACTTTTTCATTTTTTTCTTCCTTTCTCAAATATGACTGTGTTATTCCTGATCCTAACCTTATCCATCTGAGTAATCGATTGCTCACTGCATTTATAGAGTAACCGATTACCCATTATTTTGTCAATATAATTTCTAAATTTTATCCATTTTTATTAATTCTATACAAAAGATGACTTTTGTTTTTGTTTCTTTTGTCAGTTTATAGTTTATTTAATCTGGTTTCGTTGTTATATATTTTAATTGGCATCCCCACTCTGAAAACAACAAATTTTACAGGTTGTTTCATAAAATTAAAAACCATGGCATCATCTGTTTTTCCAGACCACACCATGGCTTTTTTCTCATCTTCAAAATTATTCTATACCGTCTCCCTCTCAATCAACTCCATACTCAATATATAAGTCCTCTTCTCCTGATCTCCTCTCATCATCTTGATAATGGCTTCTGCCGCCAGGCTTCCGAACTTTAAATAATCCTGCCTGACTGTTGTAAGCGCCGGTGTGACTCTCGCACTCAGCGGAATATCGTCTATTCCGATCACCGACACTTCCTCCGGCACATTCACACCCTGTTCATGAAAATACTGCAGGCCGCCGATCGCCAGAATATCCGAAGAGTAAAAAATACCGTCCGCACGCTCCTTACTCTCCCAGATTTCCCGCGATATCTGATACCCCTGCTCCATCCCGACAGTCTCCACCTTATAAACCAGCCTGTCCGAAAAAAGAATGCCGTTGTCATGAAGCGCCTGTCTGTAACCATGCAGACGCCTGTCCTGCGTCGCGATCGTTTTGGCGTGCAGAACGACCGCGATGTTCTTCCTGCCTGCCTTTATCAGTCTCTCTGTCGCAAGATAGCCTCCCTGGTAATTATCGCAGCCGATAAAGCAGGACCCCTTATCCTCCTCCACAAACTCCGGCTTCCTGTCCACGTAGACCGCCGGGATATCCCTGATCGGCTCTATCTTCTGGTCACCGCTGACATAGATGATCCCGCCTACCCGCATAGCTTTCAGCATCTCGATATACTGCTTCTCCAGTTCCACGCTCTCATTCGTGTCACAGATGATCGCCATATAGCCCTGTTTCAGCAGATCCACCTCTATCTCCCTCGCTATGTGGGCAAAAAATTCCTGTGTGATATCCGGTATGATCACCCCTACCACCTGCGCCTTATCCACCCTGAGGCTCCTTGCCAACTCATTCGGGCGGTAATTATACTTTTCAATGACTTCCCTGACACGCTTTTCCGTCTCCTTGGAAAACCTGCCGTTCTGGTTGATCACTCTCGACACTGTGGCGACGGAAGTCCCCGCCAGCCTTGCAACTTCTTTGATTGATAAATTCTCGTTCTTCATATCTGGGTAACCCTTTACTCATTTTCTCTCTCATTTTAGCACAGGTTTCCAGATTATGACAACTTTATTTTCCACGCCCGTAAAAGGCTTTTTTTCAGACACCCACAGCTTCCTCAAGCGTCACTTCCCCGGCCGCGATCATCCCGGAAACCGCGGCGCCATATGCCGCCTCCTCTTCCCGTTTCGCAAGTTCCAGGCTCATACCGAACTTTTCACTCATGATCCGCTGCAGATGCACATTTTTCCGGATACCGTTGCCGGAGGCGACCATTCTGCTCCTGGGAGAAGTCAGTCCCTTCTCAATTTTTTTATACATCTTATAAAGTTCATCCGCCATACCCTCGAGCACGCCTCTGATCAGCGCCTGCGGCGTAAAATTCCCGGTTCCGATGTTTTTGACGGAACCCCTCTTTTCCGGTTTCTCTCTCGTGCCGGAGAATGCGGTGTTCACTTTCAACGCATCGCCCAATGGCTCTTCCCCAAGAAGCTTCGCCATCACCGCATAGTGATCCACACCGCTTATCCCTGCCGCCTCCGCATAACTTCTGAAAAAGCCCTCCAGCAGCGCATACGCCCTGCCGCCGCAGAGGGATGATCCCGCCAGAAGATAATGGCCCGCCGCAAAGGGCCTCGCCTCTATCCCTTTTGCCGTAAAATAAGTATCTGACAGCACCGATATCTGGCCGCCCGTTCCCATATTCACCAGGATCGAGTCGGACGCGTTCTCCACCGATCCCAGAAAGCTCGCCTGATTATCACCGATCGCCACACTCACCGAAACGCCGCGGTACTTGCCGATAGCGGTAAATCCTTCCGTCACTTCCGGCAGGATCGAGGGATCAGCCCCTGCCACCCGCAGCACATCTGTCATAAAACAGCCCTTCTCGGCATCATACAGCCCCAGGCTTGCCGCATTGCTGCTGTGCATAAGCGGTGCCTTCCTCCCTGTCAGCCGCATCCCCAGATAGTCCATGATCGTGCACACCCTGACAGCCCCATCAGGCACA
This sequence comes from uncultured Lachnospiraceae bacterium, assembly GCA_910584915.1. Lineage (GTDB taxonomy): Bacteria > Bacillota > Clostridia > Lachnospirales > Lachnospiraceae > 1XD8-76. The sequence goes on along the minus strand of CAJUDM010000003.1, from coordinate 100,134 downwards.
AGATTCTTCCTGCTGTTATAAAGATGTGTGATCAGTCCGTAGCCGGTGTGGGCTTTCACGCCATACTCCTTCTCCAGTATCTCGCAGACGCTTCTCTCCTCTTTTGACAAAAGTTCCTTTTGCCGGATGCGCTCTGTCTGAATTTTTTCCGAAAGAGGACTGCCGAGTGAGACATCTCCCAGCGGCATATTTCCCCTGCCGTCCTGCCAGGTGTAGAGCGGGCTGATATGTCTCCCGTCCCGATCCAGATAGACGATGCCGTGCATCTGTCCGGTGAGCCCGATCATACCGATATCCCCGTAACACTCAAAAATCTCATCCAAAAGCCGGAATACCTTCTGCATAATAGCCTCCGGCTCCTGAACCTTCTCCCACGAAAGATCAGTCTGCATAAAACTGTCATTTGAGATGGTATACGCCTTCTCGATCTCTCTCTCATCCGCCTTTACGACCACCGCGCTGATCGTTGTTGTTCCAATATCCAGTCCTAACGCCCTCATTTGCCGCCCCCCTTTTGCTTTATTGTATTTTTTACTGAAACTCTTTCTCATAAGCCGCCGCCCCTTCGGCAAGCCGCCTCAACCCGTCCTCCAGGACGCTCCTCGGGCACGCCGCATTCACACGCAGAAAACCTTCCCCGCTCTTCCCGTACTGTTCTCCCTTCGACACAAACAGTCCTGTCTGCTCCCGCAGGTATTCTGCAAATCCCGCTCCGCCGTTTCGCAGCTCTCTGCAGTCCAGCCACATCAGATAAGTCGCCTCGGAGCAAACCGCCTTGATCTGCGGGATCTCCTTCTCCAGAAACCGTTCGGTTACTTTTTTGTTTTCCTGTACATATTCCCTCAGTTGATCCAGCCACGGACCGCCCTCCGTATATGCCGCAATCGCGGCATCCACGGCAAAGCAGTTCGCCCCCGACACTTCATCCGTATTAAGTCCCCGCCGCACCTTATGCCGGAGGACAGGATCGGGGACCGCCACCGCCGCGGTCTGTAAGCCCGCCAGATTGAATGTCTTGGTCGGCGCCATACAGATAACACAGTTATCCCTGCACTCATCGGAGACAGAGGCAAACGGAACATAACTGCGCCCCGGGCTCGTCAGGTCGCAGTGAATCTCATCGGAGACCACCGTCACATGATATTTTTTGCACAGTTCCCCGACTTTTGCCAGTTCCTCCCTGCTCCAGATCCTGCCCACCGGGTTGTGAGGGTTACATAATATCATCAATGTCGTCTGTGGATCGGCAAGTTTTTCCTCCAGATCCTCAAAGTCCATCTCATACGCCTCCCCATCATATTTCAGCGGGTTTTCCAGTATGATCCTGCCGTTGTTGGCAATGGAATGAAAGAACATATTGTAGACCGGCGGCTGGATCAGCACCTTTTCACCCGGTGTCGTCAGCTTTCGCACGATGCTGGAAAGCGCCGGAACGATCCCTGTACAGAAGATCAGCCAGTCCTCCTCCATCGCAAAATCATACCGCCTCTTCCACCAGTTTACATAACTTTTATTCCATTCTCCCGGGATCACGCTGTAGCCAAATATTCCATGCTCCGCCCGCCTCCGAACCGCCTTCAGGATCTCGGGCGCCGCCTGAAAATCCATGTCTGCCACCCACATCGGGAGTTCGCTCTCACTCACATCCCATTTCAGGGAACCCGTACCCCTGCGGTTTATCTGTGTGTCAAAATCATATTTCATAGAACAGTTATCCCCTTTCTTTCTTCCCGGCACAAAAACCAGATCCGCGAAGCCCTTTCCCGCCGGCATTTCCCGAATCTCCCGGGGCGGCTCACACAGATAAACAGCTGCTTCGTAAGCAGTTTCCCGTTTGTGTGCCGAAGCAGTCCGCTTTTATCAATATATATAAGCTACATTATATTCGTCCCGCACTTTTAAGTCAACGGTTCAACACATCCCCCGCGAAAATCCCTGCTGTCTGCTCAATGACCATAGGGAAACGCTTTCACCTGCGTTTCCCTATGAGCACACTTTCTTTTTCGGAACGCTCTCCTTCCCTATCACAATTTCGTCCTTTCCCTCCTCGATATCCCTGATAATCTCGCAGGCTGCCGGCAAAAAAGAGATCGGAAAAGCCAGGCCGGAAATCATAAGAGAGCTGACCATGATTGCCAGCATGGCAAAAAACAGCAGGAGATCCGAAGCTGTCATTATGATCCTGCGGAAGTGATACTCTCCTTTGAACAGGACGGCATACCACCTGATATTCAGAAAATGGTGCAGGACAAACAGCACACATAATGTAATTCCAAGTATCGCAGGTTACATGAAAATACTTAATCATACCGCAATATTTACCAGCAGTCCTGCCGCAAAAGAAAACGCCATCACATACGAAAGATACAGCGCAAACCGCCTGACCCCCAGCACGATCTTCACGGCCCCCAGATTCGTGATCTTCGTCGCCGGTCCCGTGATCATAAAAGCCGCCGCGCTTCCCAGACTCATCCCGTCGAGGAGCCATCCCTGCAGGAGCGGAATCGTCCCTCCCCCGCAGGCATAAAGCGGCACGCCGATAGTCGCCGCCATCAGCACGCCGAACGCTCTGTTTCCGCCAAAAACCGCCGTCATCGCCTCCGCCGGGACATATCTCTGGAAAAGGGCTGACAATACGATACCGATAAAAAACCATCCGCCTGTTGCTTTGATATTTCTGCCAAGGTTTTTCAGAAAACGCATCAGAAAGCTGGGATCGACATCCCGGCTCCCCCGCTCCGAAAACCCGCTGAAATTGAAAAATGTTTTTTGGCTTTTCCCGCGCCTTAGAAAAATGCGGACCAGAACCCCCGCAAGGCTTCCACATAAAAAACAGCTCACAATGCGCACGACAAGCGCCGTCTGTCCCAATGCCGCACTGTAAATGATAAGCTGCGGATTTAACAGAATAGAACTCATCATAAAAGCCGCAAGCCAGTCATCCTTTATTCCGCCTTTGGAAAAAGAAGCCGCAATGGGAATCGTCCCGTACATACACAGGGGGGAGGCAATCCCCAGTGCGCTTGCGGCAAAAATCCCTGCAATGCCCAGTTTCTTTTCTCCCAGCGAGCGGAACATCCTGTGAATACTGTCCTTAAAAAATACAGAGATCACACTTCCCAATACCATTCCCAGCACCCAGTATTTAAAGATCTGCCCAAACTGGATGCTGAAATAATACCAGAGATAAACCGCCTCCCGCCTGATCATATCAATCCTCATTTCTGCGCACATCTTTTTGCGCATAACGAGTTTGTGTCAAGTGCGCGCAGACACAAATCTCGCGTGTGAAAAATCTATTTTTCATACTAACCATCTATATTCACCAACTGATACTCCTGGCTCCCAAGCCCGATTTTTTCCGCCTGCTCCAATGTGTGCAGCCCGTTGCGGGATTCTATCCTGTCTATCAACGACTGTCCGTCCTCAGCCGCATATACAAGGTCAACACATGCCTGATCCAGCGCCACGGGATCAAAAGAAGCCAAAATGCCTATGTCGTGCATATCCGGCTCGGTGGGATCTCCATCACAGTCGCAGTCCACGGACAGGCGGTTCATCACATTGATATACAGAATATTCCCGTCCAGATAGTCCACAACAGACTTCCCTGCTTCCGCCATGGATTCCAGAAAGGCGTCCTGATCGCCGCCCCACATACTGCCGCCGGTACCGCCGCTGTGGATGTGCGCCTTTCCGTCTGCAGAAGCGATCCCAATCGAGATATTTTTGATGGCTCCCCCGAATCCCGCCATGGCGTGCCCCTTAAAATGGGACAATATCACATAATAATCATAATTGGCAAAATTGGCTCCCACATAGTTTTCGGTGAGGTTATCCCCTCCCTCCACCGGAAGCGTCATGGAGCCCTCCTCATCCATAATATCCACGTCAGCGATTGCCGTATATCCGTGGTCCTCCGCCACCTGATAGTGCATTGCCGTATTCGCCCGTGAACCGCCATAGGCTGTGTTGCACTCCACGATCGTCGGATCGTCAAAGGACTGTACCAGCGTACCGATCAAATCTGTCCGCAGATAGTTGCTTCCGGGCTCTCCGGTGGAAAGTTTTATGGCAATGTTTCCGGAGGGCGATGCATCCAGCGCTTCATAGACTGCCATAAGCCCCTCTGCGCTGATGTCCGTGGTCATATACACGGTCGGTGCATCCGAATCCTGCACGGCATTGTCATTTTGCTCATTCTGAGCGAGGGACGCATCCTCATCTGAAGCGACAGTTTCCGATATAGATACATCATTTCCGTTCTGTTCTGATCCGATATTTTCCTGTTCCACGCTATCTGCCGTCCCATTTTGCTGATATTCCGCCTCCTGCCCTGCCGTACTACTGCTGTCACTGTTTCCGCAGCCCGAAACGCTTAACATAAACGCTGCCGCAAGCAGACAAACCGCTGTTTTTCTCATAAATTTACCACCATTCCTTTTACAGATAAAACCATTCCTGCACTTCCATCACGAAAACTCAATTACCTTTTTCACTGTATTGACTCCATCAGTTCAAACGTAACATCCACATCGCCGGTATCTTCAAAGACTTCCACACCGGATTCAATGTGCCCCAGATGCTGGCGTTCAAACTGCTCTCCATTCTGTCTATAAAGAATGACCAGACTCCCGCCCGGCGCCCAGTATGCAAGGTCGCCGACCTCATATCCGTCCGACTGCAGATCATCCGTCGGGAGGGCATAAGCGCCGTATCTGTAACACATTTCCCTCCCATATAAGTCCGTCATTGGCAGTGTCATCGGCATCTGTTCTATAAGCGCCTGTGTCGTCGCATTGTCCTCCATAACTGCAGTCAGTTCTGTGTCACCCACTGTAATTTTGATCTTCATTTCCGTTGTCTCCTCCGTATAACCAAGCCGATCCAGCCATTCATTGATAACCGGCTGCGCCGAATCCACATCCGGACGGTATACCCCTATGGGCTCTAAAACCTCCGTAGAATCCGGGAGAGCATCCGTAATGTCTTTCACACTGCCTGCCAGTCCGCCCGTCCCATGTACACAAAACGGGATGATCGTTTTGCCGGAGAAGTCATATTCCTCGATAAAGCTGAAGATTGCCATGGGTGCCGTATACCACCAATTGGGGTATCCCAGGAAAATAACATCATACTCCTGCATATTTTCCACATGGTCCACAAGTTCCGGTCTCGCATTTTCCGCTTTCTCATCCGCCGCACGGTCAAGACATCCGTCATAATCGTCCGAATAAGGTTCCTCCACCACGATAGAAAACAGGTCGCCGCCTGCACGCTCCCTGATCCAGTTCGCCATCTTTGCCGTGTTGCCGGGCGGAAGGACGCTTGCGGATGTGGTGGCATCCACATCCACTGCTTCCGGATTTTCCACATGGGTATTTTCCGCCCACGTAAAGTAAGCAATCAAAATGTTGGTATCAGGAGCTTCCGCCTCGGTTTCTTCTGTATTTTCGCCCGCCTTATTCTCCCCTGAAAGCGAAGATTCCTGTCTGTTATCTGTCTTTGAAGTCTCTAAATCTGAAGTTTCTGAACTTGAACTTTCTGCCTCAGACTGCACTGCAGGTTCTCCCGAATGCGCCGGTCCCTCATCCTTCCCTGCACACGCAGTCAGGGCTGCAATCAGCGCCGCACAGAGAAAAAGCGCGGTCAGCTTTTTTCGTTTTTCTTTCATCGCCCGCCCCCCTTTCGTCCGGTTCCTGCCCTTCTGAGCAGTTTTGCAATGTAATGCGCTGTAAAAATGCACAGCCCCATAAGCGCAAGGTAATCCAGAAAGAATAACAGCTTTGGCTCCTCATAATCCAGGAAGACAAATTCACTGCGCAGGAACATATAAGTCAAAAAATTTCTTTTGATAAAGACACAGGCTCCGTAAACTGCGATCAGCAGGCTTATGATAAAACCTGCAGTTCGATATTTCTGCCGCACTGCACGCCCTTTTCCAACCATATTCAAAACCATCCCCCAATGCAGGCCAAGATGCAGGCTCATCAACACATATCCCCAATAAGAGCCCAAAATATGCAGCCGCCTTGCAAATGCCATCCCGCCCCGGATTGGCAAAAATGCGAACACATGCCTGGACATGGTAATCCCGCTGTACATAAGCGCCAACATCGCCGCAAGCGTCAGGACGTTAATCATGCACTGCAGGATGCGCACAGGAGTATATCTTCCCCGGAACAGATTTTTATACCAACTCAGGTTACAGACCTGATGGGCGATAAACAGCACAAACATCCCTGCCCCGATCCATTCATGGACTGCCTCGCCCCAGAATTGATAACCCATCAGGAAAAGCAGCGCTATGGTCATCAGGATATCCAGCGCCCACTTTATTTTCGCTTTCATTTTCATACCGCCTCCGTTTCCCAAATTTTTATCCTTATGATTCCGCTGCTTTGTTGACGCAGTTTACCGCATTCAGGCTGCGTGGATAACCGATATAAGGCAGGCACTGCGACACCACCCGGATCAGGAAATCTTTGTCATTTCCAAGGTTTATATTTCCCTTTGCATGGGCGGTAAGCTGCGGCTCACAGCCGCCCTGCGCCGCCAGAAAGCAGAATGTGATCAGCTCGCGCTGTTTCAGATCCAGACCGCCCCTTGTATAATAGTCGCCGAAGCAGTTTGCCGCCAGCCATCGGTTGATGTGCCCTGCTTTCCACGCTTCCTTCATATGTTCCCCAAAAATCTCCGCCTGCGCTTCCGCTCCCTTTTCCAGCCTGTTTTCCACAGTTGTCGTCGCCTGTGCGGGCAGCGGCAGTTTGACGCCCCGGGCGGTTAAAATATCATTGGTAGCAGATAAAAACGGCATAACCCTGCCAAGCCCCAGATAATCCACCGCCTGATAGACCAGCTCCTTCACCATGACGGGTGTAAGTCCCTCGTCCAGTGCTTTCGGCAGCATATCTTTATAAACGTCAAGTCCCTGACAGCCCAACAGCACAGCGAGAATCGCCAGATAACGTATCTCTTCCGGTAGCTCCTGACCAGGCTCCTGCACCACTTCTTCCAATGTAAAATGCTCTATGATTTTCATAAATTCCGGATCTGTTTCGTGATTGTTCATCGTTTTGGTTTCCTCCATTTCCCTGTCATTGATTTTAACCCTAAATCTTCTGATTTCCTGTAGTCCACACATGCTTTTCCTTCGCCGCTGCCTCCGTATTCTGCGCCATGACGCCTACCAGAGCGTGGGGAACATAGGGCTCCTCCAGATATTCCAATTCCGCATCGCTCAACGTCAGATCAACCGCCTTTGCCGCTCCCTCCACATGGTGCAGATTCGTTGCTCCCACCACCGGGGATGTCACTTTCGTGAGCAGCCATGCCAGGGAAATCTCCGTCATGCTTACCCCCTTTTGTCCGGCAAGCTCAGCTACCCGTGAAATAATTACACTATCCTGCTTCGCTGTAGCATCATATTTGAATTTCGCATAGCTGTCCTCAAGAAGACGCTTAGAGGTCTCACCGGGCAGCTTTGACAGTCTTCCCCCTGCCAGTGCGCTGTAGGGCGTCATAGCAATATTATCTTCCGCGCACAGCCCCACCATCTCCCGTTCCTCTTCCCGGAAGATCAGGTTATAATGCCCCTGCACTGATACGAACTTGGCAAAGCCTTCCTTTTCGGCAAGCGCATTTGCCTTCGCAAGCTGCCATGCAAAGCAGTTCGATATACCGATATAGCGGGCTTTTCCTGCCTTTACCACATTATTCAGCCCTTCCATAATTTCATAGAGCGGTGTCTGGTAATCCCACATATGATAAATATATAGATCCACATGGTCCATACCCAGATTTTCAAGGCTTCTGTTGATCATCCGCTCAATATGCCGCTGTCCTGTGATTCCCTTCTCGATGTCCTCTTGTGTCCGCGGCAGGAATTTTGTCGCCACCACAACTTCCTCCCGTTTGGCATAGTCCCGCAACGCCCTTCCGAGATACTGCTCACTGGTGCCGCTCTGGTAGCCGATCGCTGTATCAAAGAAATTGATGCCAAGGGAAAGCCCCCGCTTTATGATCTCACGGGAATGTTCCTCATCCACCGTCCAGGAATGCTGACCGTTTTTTGCATCGCCAAATCCCATACATCCCATACAGATACGGGAAACATTTAATTCCGAATTTCCTAATTTTGTATACTGCATATTTTCAGCCACTCTCCTATCTTTTCTATCATTTATCAATCTGGAAAAATCCGCTCGCGGATTCTTCTGTGCGTAAAGATTTTCTTAGCTGGCATACTATGCTGAATATCATTCGGCAGACAGCTTAGAAAATATTTACGCACTTTCCGAGTTCATACGCCCGCTTTGGAAACTCCGTTGCTCTCGTCATGGAAACCGTACCGCATCCTGTTCCCAGAATCTGCCCCTGATCCTGAAAGTTCAGATACCTGCACAGAGTCTCATAATGGGACTGAATATCCTTCATCGTCCAATCCCTGTCATCCCAAGCCGCCACGATCAGCGCTGTTTTCAGCTTTCTGTTTGTAAGTGCCCCGTTAAAACTGTAAAACCGGTCGATTACAGTCTTTAACTGCGTGGACATTCCGAAATAATACAGCGGCGTCACAAATACCAGCATATCTGTTTTCATTATCTGCTCCCGCAGTCCCGCCATATCGTCTTTCTGACAGCACGGCTCGGACATCCCGCAGGCGTCGCACCCAAGGCAGGGGTGAAGGTTGGCACGCGCAGCGTCAAAAACCGTCACCTGATGCCCCGCTTCCTCCGCCCCCCGTATAAAATGCTCCGCCAGCAGGTTCGAGGAACCCTTTTTGTGGGGACTGCTCTCAATAACTAAAATATTCATACTTTTTACCATTCCTTTTCCAAACGATAGAATACATTCTTTGCAAACATTTTTATCCTGTTAAATTGCTAATCTTTCTCCTATACTCAGATCAACTGATAGTTCTTCCATTTTCCGCCCCTAAAGCGGATATAAAATACCACTGCCCGGACACACCAGTCCAGACTCATGGCAAGCGCGATCCCGTTTGCCGCGATCTGCCAGGTTGCAGCAAAGCGACGATGCTGCTGAGCGCCGCCTCCCCCATCTCTGTCGTAATCACAATTTTCCATACGCCTCATCATCCACAGGCTCACACCACTCATTCTTTGTCTCCTCGCCGGGAATTTCCACCGCAATGTGGGAGAACCAGCTGTCCGCCTTCGCACCGTGCCAGTGTTTCACCTCCGCCGGGATCGTGATGACCATACCCGGTTCCAGGCTGACTGCCTCTTTTCCTTCCTCCTGATACCAGCCGCTGCCTGCCGTACAGATTAAAAGCTGCCCGCCGCCGCTCTTTGCATGATGAATGTGCCAGTTGTTCCGGCATCCCGGCTCAAAGGTCACATTTGCCAGAAACACTGCCGTTTCCTTCGGATTCGTAAGAGGGTTCAGCCAGGAATTGCCGATAAAATACTGTGCAAATGCCGTGTTCTCCTGTCCCAGCCCAAATACGTTCTGTCTGTCAAATTCTTCCTTGTTGTTAATCTTCATGATCAATCTCTCCTTTTCTTTTTCCTGTTTTTATTCAATTTACTATCATTGCGTTTTCCACAAGCCATACACTTACATCATCCCAGAGGATGAGCCGCGGGAATAATGCACCTGCTCCTTCCTTACTCCGCAAGCCCCAGTCTGTTTAACCAGTCGCTTACCGCATTCTCCGGGTCGGATGCGGACGAACTGCCGATATGAAGCCCCTCAAGGACATCGGCATCCGGCTCCAGTTCTTTGATGCTGTTCACTGTATCTGACAAACCGCTCCCTCCGCTGGTGCAGAACGGTGCAATGGTCTTACCGGAAAGGTCATAGCTGTCAAAAAAGGTATACAGGATCATCGGCATATCGCTCCACCAGTTGGGATAGCCAACATAAATGATGTCATACTGCGCAATATCATCAATACTGCCTGCGATCGCCGGGCGTGTTCCGTTTTCTTTTTCTTCGCCTGCAATATCTAAAAGCGCATTGTAGTCATCAACGTAAGCTTCCTCTGGCACAATCTCAAAGACATCCGCCCCCGTCTGATCCACAATGGCATTTGCGACATTTTCCGTATTTCCCGACCATGAAAAATAAACGACCAGAGCGCTGCCGCCTTTCGCTCCGGGTTCCGCCTCCGATTCAACTGCTGCACCGCTCTCCGGACCTGCCGTACTCTGTTCTGTCATACCGCTCTCCGGTTCCTGCTGATCTGATTCGGCTGCCCTGTTCTCCGGCACTGATTCAGAATCTGTTTCCCCTATCCCTGCCGACTCCTGACTTATCGTATTTCCATTCGCTGCAGCGTCTCTGCCGCCATCCGCCTCATTCCTGCCGCATCCCGCCAGTGAAGACATCAATATACCAACCATAATTATCGATAACAATTTTTTCATTTTCATCGCTCCTCGTATCATTCTGTTTTTCCCAAATTCCGGAACCTCCGGCTGTAAAATTGCTTACACTTTCCTGCTTTTTTGCATTTCATACCGCAGATAATCCATATGCGCTATCTGCTTTTCTTTAAAATGAATCTCGTCCAGAGTCTTGCCCCTTTTCCTGTTCAACATCGATATCCGTTCAGGCTCTGTATGATCCCCTTCCAGAGTAAGACGCATATAGGTTTCCACTTCGCTGTTGTTAAATCCCATGTCATGCAGCGTCATGACCATGCCGAGCCTCTCTATGTCCTGATCGTCATACTGCCATGCTCCCATAACTTTCTTTACCGCGCCGCACAGCTCCCATTTTTCATATTCCTTCAGTACCTTAATGGGAATCTTATACCGTTCGCTCGCTTCCTTCATTGTCATTTTTGTAAATATGCTCCTTTCTCAGCGTGCAGACACCCCTCCTTTGGAGATTAGATTCATTGTATGTCTGTCTTCCACAAATGTCTAATACCTATATTGTATTTTGAAAAATGCCTGGTTTGCATATCTTGATTAAATATAAAAGACAGCATAAAAAATCAGCCCCGGCAATAAAAGCGCCTTTATTTCTCAGTCTTAAAAAAGCGGGGACAATTTCCTGAAGAAATTATCCCCGCTTTTTGTATTTCAATATTATTCAGCCTGCCTTTTCAGGTCAATGATTCATCTGTCCTGCGCTGTTCTCTCCAAATATTCCTTCACGTGATCGATAAAACGCTGCATGACCGGAGAAAGTGTCTGGTTCTTTTTCCAGACCAGGACACAGCCGCTCTGGAGCGCCGGTTCCAGCGGCCGCAGGCACAGAGTATCCCGGCTACAGAAAAATTCCATCACCAGCGCCATACCGATACCGCTCTCCACCATAACAGACTGGTTATAGTGGGAGATGTTGCAGGTTGACACAACATGAAGTTTTTCTTTGTCATAACCAAACCAGTTTTCCAGAGCATTCCGCACTGACTGGCGTTCTGCTACGATCAGCGGAACGCCCGCCAGATCACCCGGCATGATTTTTTGTTTCTCTGCCAGATGTGAATCCCTGCGCATGAGTACATGCCACCTCTCTTTCAACGGCATTCTCATATAATGGTACCTGCTGATCTCGACCGGTTCCAGCAAAAGCCCCAGATCCAGAGTTCCATTCTCCAGGCGCTCTTTCACATCATCCGCTATCGCCGTATGAATATTGAAATTTACATCCGGATATTTCTGTTGAAAGGTAGCTATCATTTCGGAAAGAGGCCTCATGTTCTGCGTCTCCCCGCAGCCAATGGCAATTTCCCCCGAGACAGCCTCCTCCTCACGCTTTAGTTCTTTTTCTGTCTTTTCAGCAAGGTCGACAATCTCCTGCGCCCGCCTGCGAAGCAGCATGCCCTCCTCAGTCAACAGGATATTATGCTTTCCCCTGCGGAATAATTTCACGCCAAGTTCTTCCTCCATCTGCATCAGCTGGCGGGACAGGGTCGGCTGTGTGATATGTAAAAGTGCCGCTGCTTTCGTGATATTTTCCTCCCTTGCAACAGCCAGAAAGTACTGCAAAACGCGAAGTTCCACTTAAATCATCTCCTCAGGTCCCAGGCATCTCAACCGCTTCTGTGCTGTCGGAAATGCCCGGTTTCTACTATATCTTACTTCCGCTCAAGCCGCCTTGCCGCATCTTCCTTTACCAGTTCCATCACCACCGCCATAAACGGAATGGAAAACAGCATGCCGATAATACCCAGAAGCTTCCCGCCGATCAGTGCCGCGATCAGCGTATAAAAAGGGGGAAGTCCCACGGATTTTCCCACAACCTTCGGATAGATGAACTGATTCTCCACAAACTGAACTGCCAGATACACGACAGCGCACCGGACCACCAGTGTCGGATCATAGATCAACGTCAGAAAAATGCTGACCGCGCAGGAGATAAATCCTCCGATATACGGGATGATCGCACAGACCGCGGTCAGCGCGCCGACCAGGCTGCCGTAGGGCAGGCGGAAGATCAGAAACGCTAAAAATACCAGTATCCCGAGGATCACCGCCTCACAGCACTGTCCGGACAGAAAATTCGCAAAGGACTGATAAAACATCCGGCAAAACTGCAAAACGTTCTCCGCCCATGCCGGTTTCAGATAGGCGCGCAAAAGCTTCCCTGCGTGCCTGCACACCCTCTCCTTGTCAAGCGCCATATAAATAGAGATAATGACCGCAAAAGCCGCAGTGACCACAACGCTCACCGTGGAGGAAAGCGCGGTTACCACGTTGGAAAACAAAGTGTCCATCCCGTCGGTAAGCCCCTCCATCATCTGGTCAAAATTGACATCAGAAAGCAGTTCCTCCATCCATTCGGCGTTGATCTGATGCGCGTCCAGATACGCGATCCACTGCGGAATGTCATGTTCAAGCTGAGCATAAAGGCTCTTCGAGGAGCGCATGATCTCCGGCACAAGCAGCGTCAAAACTAACACTAACACCGCCAGAACGCAGATCACAGTCGCAAAAAAACTTGCCATATGGAGCGTATTGTCCGAAGGCTTCCTCTTCATTTTACTTCCGATCCGTTTGAGACGCTTTTCTATCCCGTTCATCGGCACATTGATAAACAGCGCTAAAATGCTGCCCGCAAGGATCGGAAGCACAAGTTCAAATACTCCTCCGAGCACACTTAAAACTACCGAAAAATTCATCAGTGCCGCAAACAGGGTAACTCCCGTAGCCGTCACCAGCAGATATTGTCTTGTTCTGTTTTCCATATACTGTCCCTTCTGTCCTTTATCTTTTATTATGGATCATTTACCCCCACCTATTTATATACACAGGGCTTCAACCGGAAAAGTTTCACTTTTTCCTCTTTCAGGATAGTAATATATTTCCCTAGCGTTCGTCAATACAATTTATCTGAAGTGATCCGGTTTTTCTCCGCCAGGATCTTCCGCATCTGATACAGCACATCCCGCCTGATCATCTCACACCTTTTACTCCGCTCCGAATCTGGTAAGCCGGATGTATTTAGCAGGTGGTATCACAACAGGAGAATGTGAGAATCTTTTAAAAAATCCCGGATGAAAAAGATCCTCTCAGAGCCTTCCGCCCCGAGAGGATCCCAAATACCGCATATCATTTTCTGCTCTCTATTTTTTTACTTCTCAATCGCCTTAAACGCCGCCTGCGCTGTCATGCCTCTCTCAGAAGCCAGCCTCTCGATGGAGGACGCGCCGAAGAATCTATCGATCTCCGGAACATTTTTGATCACAGAACCGCGCGCACTTCAATACTACCTTGCCCCCGCAGGGAACAGGACATTATGGGGCGATGCAGGAAAGCTTCTCATATGAAATGTAATATTTCAGATTGACACCAAAGCCGGGACTCCTGTATAATGAGAAAACCAAATACAAATAAAGAGAGGAATTACTATGCATTCAAAGAAAATCCTTGCAGCAGGCCTGTCAGCAGCGCTCCTTATGTGCAGTGGGCTCACCGCGTCTGCCGCAGAAAAAACTCCTGATAATGCAGACAGCCTTATCATCAATGTGGAGGCTTATAAAGCCGCCTATCCCGATCTGGTACAGGTGTTTGGCGATAATACGGACGCTTATGTGCAGCACTACCTGACAATGGGTGTCTATGAGGGCAGGACAAAGGGTGTCCTTTTCGATCCCCTGACCTATGCGGAAGCGTACAGCGACGTTAAAAATGCGTTCGGATATGATATTCCGTCGATTGTCAATCATTATGTAAACTACGGAAGCAAAGAAAACCGTACAATGGGCACTGCCCACGGCTATTCTGATATCGCAGCTGCGGAGAGCGCCGGTTTAAAGCAATATTATCTTCCTAAAGAGAATATCGTTTCTTATAATACCAGCACAGTAAATTACAGCGATAACGGAACATCTTCAGCAGGCAATTATGGCAGAGGCGGAAGTTATGTAAACACTCCTTCTGCTCCCGGCTCAAATAATATCTCTGCAGGCTTGAATACTACTGCCACAGCTTCCAATGCCGGCAATACCGGCGCTGCTTCTAACGGCTGGAATTACCACCATACGACTTCCATCTATCACGATGACGGTAAGACTTTATGGCGTGTGGAATACTATGATGAGAATAACAATCTGAAAGAATATTCTTCCGTTACCAATGTCGATGTGGAGACAAATTCCTATACGGAAAACGTATACTCCTATGATACGGAAAACAACAAGGAAGTTCTGGAAAGAACCGATACTTATGTGAATGGCGTTCTGGAGTCCTCCGTCTCCGGTACATCCGAACAGTGATCGCTCTGTTCATAACAGTTTTCTTTTAGAATTCAGAAACGGGCATATAACTGATAAGGATCAGAAAACCCTGTCCCGATCAGATCATATGCCCGTTTATTTATATTCACAATTTTTCTGCTGCCTAAGTCCCTGATCTTTTTCTAAAATCCTTCCTGCTTCTGGATCTCCTTCAGCACCTGCGCCGAATTCCAGAGTTTTTTCTGCTCCTCCTCATCGAGCGATACAGGAACCACATGCTCCACACCGTTTTCGCCTACAATGGCAGGCATTGAGAGCACCACATCCGTCAGTCCGTACTCCCCGTGCATCATACTCGAGATCGGCAGCACAGACTTTTCATCCCGCACGATCACCTCGCAGATCCGCTTCACAGCCATGGCGATCCCGTAGTAAGTCGCCTGCTTGCGCTCGATGATCTCATAAGCGCTGTTCTTCACTCTCTCGGCAATCTCATCCGTGGTCTCCTTCAACAGTTTATTGCTGTCGATATCGCTCCTGATCTTGCAGAAATCCTTTAGCGGCACGCCTGAGACATTGGCGCTGCTCCATGCCGCGATCTCGCTGTCTCCATGCTCGCCCACGATGAACGCATGGACGCCTCTGCTGTCCACCTCCAACAGTTCGCCCATCTCATACTTTAATCTCGCGGTGTCAAGCACCGTCCCCGAACCGATCACTCTGTTTTCCGGTAAACCGCTGATCTTCAACGCCGCATAGGTCAAAATATCCACCGGGTTTGCCACCATCAGGATGATACCGGTCTTATTGTACTTTGTCACCTCCGGCATGATATGCCTTAAAATGCCGATGTTTTTGTGCACCAGATCAAGCCTCGTCTCTCCCGGCTTCTGGTTGGCGCCCGCCGTGATGATCACGATTGCCGCATCCGCGATATCCTCATACTCCCCTGCCCATATCTTCATCGGACGGGCATAGAGAATACCGTGGCCGATATCCAGCGCCTCACCCTCCGCCTTCTTTTTGTCCACATCGATCAGGACCATCTCGGAAAACAGTCCGCTCTGCATCAGGGCGAACGCTATCGTGGAACCCACAAACCCGCATCCGATGACCGCCACCTTTCTGCTGTCCACATAATGTACCTGGTTTTTCATACTTTCTCCTTTCCCGTCTCTCCAAAAAATACTTCCTTTAAATCATAGTATAGCTCATTTCATTGAAAGAAATTCCATCATTTCAAATATTTCTGAATGAGCAGCTCATGGATCGCCGGATTCCCGCAGGCCACGCTGCTCTTCATCGCGTTTTTCAGTTCTCTTCCCTCAAAATCCGTGGCTCTGCCGCCCGCTTCCGCCACAAGGAGCCTTCCCGCCGCATAGTCCCAGATGCTCAGCCTTCTCTCAAAAAATCCATCGATCCTGCCCGCCGCCGTCTCCGCCATGTCGATCGCGGCGGAACCGCTCCTGCGGATATCCTGGGAATCCATAAACACCCGATAGAGCTTCCGGAAACTCTCCTCCCCGTATTTCTCCTTCTCATAAGGAGCCGTGCCGAAGGCAAACATGCACTCCTCCATCGTCTCCGCCCGGCTGACATGGATCTGTCTCCCGTTCAGAAAAGCGCCCTTTCCCTTTTCGGCGTAAAACAACTCTTCCGTATAAGGCTGATACACCATGCCAAACACTGTCTCCGCGTTTTCCATCAGCGCCAGAGAGATGCTGCTCCTTCTGTAGTCATGGATCAGGTTCGTCGTGCCATCCACCGGATCCAGCACCCAGACCAGACCGGAAAAATCGATATCCTCATTGTTCTTTTCCTCCCCCAGAAACTGGATTTCCGGGTACTTCTCTTTAAGCGCCATCTGGATAAAATTCTGCACCTGCTTATCCACTTCCGTCACATAGTCCGAAGCGCCTTTCACCGTAATGTGCCCAGCCGCTTCCCTGTTTTTCAGAAAATTACCCGCTTCCAGAATGATTGTTTTCACCTGTTCAAATTTTGCCATGTCGTACCTCCTGCTGTTCTGTCACCATATACTCCTGTTTCTTGAAACACACTGCTCACAAAAACAATTCCGCCACATACACCACCACGCACGCCCCGATCGCCACCCGGAACAGATTTCCGTCTATATAGGCGATCACCAACGCCGCCGCAAATCCCGCCCATGCCGTGATCCGACTGCCCGTAGCGCTTAAGATCGCGGGAAATGTCATAACCGCCAGCGTCACATAGGGCACATAATATAAGAAAGAACGGATAAAGGGACTTTTGATATCCTTCCGTATCAATGTCATCGGCAACGCCCGGATCGCGTATAAAGTGACCGCCGCCACGATCAGATAGAGATATACATTCTGTGTCATTTCTCTTTTTCCTCCGCCTTTCCTTCCGCCTCTTCCCGCACCGGAAATTTCCACGCCGCAAATCCGGCGATCGCGACCGTCAGGATAATGATCTTAAAGCCTTCCGATATCTCCCTGACGCCCGGCAGTATGGAAAACAGGTAACTTGCCAGCATGGAGAGCACAACGATACCGCAGATGATCCTGCTCTTTTTCGCCGGCGGAATGATGATCGCGATAAACATCCCATACAGCGCCACCCCCAGCGCCCTCCCGATCCGGTCCGGCAGGGCTGTCCCCAGGAGGGCTCCCAGGAAAGTCCCTGCGGTCCATCCCGGTCCCGCCACAGTGGCAGCGCCATAGTTATAAAACGGGTTCAGCTTCCCTTCCACCGCCGAGGCGATCCCGAATATCTCATCCGTGATATACTGGGACACGATCATTCTGTGCCCGACTCCCATCTCAGCCCCAGCCTTCTGGGACAGAGCGCAGGACATCAGCAGATAGCGCAGGTTGACGATCAGCGTCGTCATGACCATCTCCAGATAGCCTGTCCCCGAGGCGATCACCGTCATCGCCGCATACTGCCCCGCCGAGGCGTGCAGAAGCATTGAGGAGACCGCCGCCTGCACCGGCGTCATCCCTATATTTTTTGCTGTTATGCCGAGGGTAAAGGCAACAGCAAAGTATCCCATTGCGATCGGAATGCCGTCCCGCAATCCCTTTTTATACCAGAATCCGTTTCCTTTTTGTACTTCAACACTCATTTCCCTAAATTTATCCTTTTTCGTATCCGCCCGTCCCTCTTTCCTGCCCATTCGCTTATGTTTCCCCGATATTCATAACCGCCCAGTCAATATCAATGCAGCGACAGTTCCCGGAATCTCGGCTATATGTCAGCTCTTCTGAGCCGGAATCATATCCGCAAACCTCCTCCGGCTCAGGAAACCTCGCTCTCCTGCATCTTCCCACCATGAATGCTCTCCCACTTCCCCGTGCGGTATTCCGCAAAGGAGATCAGATAGTTCGCGATCCACCCGATGGGCACCACGATCCAGACCACTTCCACCCCAAACCTCGGTGCAAAGAGCATAGACGCAAATACCCGGATACCCAGATTCACCATATTCGCCACCGTAAACATCGGCATATCGCCGGCGCCCCGCAGAAGTCCGTCCGTGATCATCTTGATCCCGATAAACACAAAGAACCAGCCGATGAACCGCAGATAACCGACTCCGGTCTGATAGGCTGCCGCGGAAGCGTCCTCGCCCAGAAACAAAAGCACAAGGGGATCACAGGTCAGTTCCACCACCAGGCAGAGGATCACCGCGAAAGCCGCCACGATCCCGTAACCCGTGCGATACCCCTGCCTCACACGGTCCATCTTCCCGGCGCCGATATTCTGCGCCGTATAGGAACTCATCACATTTCCCATCGCAGACATGGGCACGATACAGATGCTCTCCACCCGCATCGTAGCCGAAAAGCCAGCCAGCACCTGGGCGCCGAAGCTGTTGACCACAGACTGCACCAGCATCATACCGATGGAGATCGTGGACTGCTGTAAGATGGAGGGGAGCGCCACCCTCGCCATCAGCGAAAACTCCGCTTTGTCAAAGAGCAGAAGCTTCTCCGCCACCCTGTATCCTCTCAGCTCCCGCAATAATATCATAAAGGACAGCACCGCCGAGATCCCCTGTGCGATCAGCGTCGCCCACGCCACGCCGGATACCCCCATCGCCAGTTCCTTCACAAAAAAAACATCCAGGACGATATTGAACAGCGAAGAAAAGATCAGCAGATAGAGCGGTATCTGGGAACGCCCCAGGGCATTGAACATGGCTGACAAAATATTATACATAAACAGAAACGGCAGCCCCAGAAAATAGATATTCAGATAGACCGTGGCGTCGCCCAGCACATCGGCGGGCGTATTTAACGCGATCATGATCTGCTTTCCGAGCAGAAGCCCCACACCGCCCAGCACAACACTTGTCGCAAGAAACACCGTCAGCGCCGTGCGGATCGACAGCATCATCTTCCGATAGTCTCTCGCGCCGAAATACCTGCTTGTGATCACGGACGCTCCCACGCCGCCGCCGATGGCGATGGAAATAAACACCGTGGTCAGCGCGTAGGAGGCGCCCACCGCCGCCAGCGCATTCTCGCTGACAAACCTTCCCACCACAATGGAATCCACCATCGTATAAAACTGCTGGAATAAATTGCCGATGATCATCGGCATCGCAAACAAAAGAAGCGCCTTCCATGGCTTTTCCGTGATCAGATATTCCTTTTTCATAACATGCCGCTCCTTTCCGCCCGCACTGACAGGCATCCTCTTTTTCATATATATGGCCGGTATTCTTTTTTCTAAAACTGCATCTTCTCTATTTTATACTCACAGGCAAAAAAAGGCAATGCTGTTTTTATCTGACCTCCTATCCCCTCTTTTTTACCTCTTGCGCAAAAACTGTTTACAGTTTTCCTTTTTTCGCTATACTGAAAGAGTAACGTAATGCAGGACTACATAACAACAGAGTTCATACAAAGCATCACTGCCATCAGATAGTAAAATACCCTGCAGCAAAGCTGAATGTGTCCGGAGGACACATTGGTATTACACCCTCGCGGCAGTCGCCAGTGGATATCCAAGGCGAATAAGTTCGCCTGCAGGCACAGCTGCCTGGCTCGTTGCCCGCGGAAATAATACATAACAATACAGCCGGAGATTCGCTATGAAAGTAAAGATAGAAATAGAAGAAGGACTGCCGGAAGATGAAGTCATTATCCGCTGCGCCCGTCTGAATGATGACATCATCAGCCTGCAAAACCATATATCAAGACTGAGCAGCGGGAAACGCCATCTGGCACTGCGCAGCGGGGAGACAGACTATTATATCCCGATCGGTGAAATCTGTTTCTTTGAGACAGAAGGGCGTGAAATACGCGCCCATACCGCAGATAAGCTGTTTATCTGTTCTTACAAACTGTACGAACTCGAAGAACTTCTGCCGGGCAATTTTATGAGGATATCCAAATCCTCCATCGCCAATCTGGACCGGATCTACTCCATCACCAGAAACCTGACCGCTTCCAGCATCGTGGAATTTGCTGGAAGTCCTAAAAGGGCAATGGTCAGCAGAATCTATTACAAAGCGCTGATAGAGCGGCTGAGGGAGAGAAAGCTGGAACCCGGATAAGCACAGCCTGAAGTAAGCCGGACAAAACATAAATCAAAACAAACGCAGACAAAACCGCACAGAGAAGCATGCAAAAACTCACAAGGAAAGCGATCAAAAACTGCATGTAAAACATAAAAAACCGTACAAAAAGACATCACTATAAAAGCATCTAAAACAAAAGGAGATATAAACATGAAAAAAAAGCAGTTTAAAAAAGTATTCTGGGGTATCCTGTTCCTGCTCGGAGCGATCGCCCTGCTGCTGGGCAGGCTGGGGTATCTGGAAGGGTTGAACTTCTGGTCCGTTTTCTTCTCCATCGTCCTGTTTGGGCTATTAGCGGACGGTGTTCTCGGCAGGTCCTTCGGACAGATCCTGTTCTCGCTGGCATGCCTGATCATCCTCAACGATGAACTCCTGCATCTGGAAATGATCACTCCCTGGCCCGTACTGGGAGCCGCCCTGCTCGGTACCATCGGACTGAATATCCTCTTTCCAAAGCGCTGGAAGTATAAAGATCACCCGGTGCCCCCTTATCCACGAAGCAGCCGCCGTCCCGAAAGAAGGGAGGAGGAGATCCTGAGCGGGGAGGAGATCCGTTATGAAGCCTCCTTTGGATACGTCGTAAAATATGTCGTGGGCAGCAATATAAGCCGGATCTTTCTGAAAAGTTCCTTCGGAAATCTGGAAGTATACTTTACTGACGCTTCGCTGAAAAATAACGCAGCACACGCTCTGGTGGAGTGCTCCTTCGGCAACCTGGAACTTTATGTCCCCGCCGGCTGGAACGTCGTGATCAATGTGAGGCAGGCGTTCGGCAGCGTGGAGGAATCCGGCTACGGGAACCCCGCCGGCGTGAATACGCTCTATCTGGAAGGAGAAGTATCCTTCGGGCATGTGGAGGTTCACCACATCTGAGGACCGGGGTTTTCTTCACCACAGGCGGATGGCTAAACCTCCGCCTGTTTCACTGCTGATTGTGTCCCTTCCACAAAAGACTGATCAGCACACCCGCAATGATAAACAACGTGCCCGCCGCGAAGGACACTGTCAGCACCTCGTGAAACACCAGAATTCCCAGCAGGGAGGACGTCAGTGTCTGAATCGGGTAAAAGGCGGAGCAGGTGTTCGCAGGAAGCTCCGATAGGCTTTTGTTCCACAGCATATTGGTAAACGCCGTACACACCAGCCCCATGTAGAGCAGTCCCAAAGCTGCCGGCAGGTCAACTCTGACCGCCGGATGCGTCAGTCCGATCTCCAGAAGGGAAGTCGGGATATTGCAGAGCGCCGCGATCAGCATGGCGTACCTTGTGATCGTGAGGGAACTGTATTTGCCGGAGATCTTTCTCGAGATCACCGACATGAGCGCCCACCCGGACACGGCGATAAAAGAACATAAGATCCCGGGCAGTGAGACGGACGCCCCATGTCCGATGATCAGATACACACCGGTCATCGACAACGCCAGTCCCGCGATCTTCTCCTTTGTCAGCTTTTCCTTCAGGATAAAGACCGCCATCACGCTGATAAAGACAGGATTCAGGGAATTGATCAGGGACGCCATCGAGGAGCCCGCGTATTTGGTCCCCAAAAGCTGAAAGTCCACCGCCACAAAGTACCCGATAAAGCCCACGATAAAGAAATATTTGCGGTCCCCTTTTTCTACAGTCTCCTTCTGCCTCCCCCGCGCCGCCGCGGACAGGGCGATATACGACAGCAGATACCGAACCATTGCCACCGTAAACGTGGGAATCTTCCCCAGCACAAACTGGGTCACCACAAACAGGCTTCCCCACAGCATGAACGTAGCAAGCAGATATCCGTAAACCTTCCGTTTCGTCATCTCAATGTATTCCTTTCACTCCATTACAGTCAGACCTCTGTTCTGCCTGCAATTTCTTTCATTGCCCGTGGAAATAAAATACCCCGCAACAAGCTGTGGAGTATTTCACCCTCGCGGCAACCGCCAATATATCCAAGCCAACCCAGGGTTGACTTTAAGCACAGCTACTTGGCTCGTTGCCCGCGGAAATAAAAAGTATATGTCCCGCTCCCCACTTCTCTGCACGCCTCTTCCACGATCACCTCCGCCGTCGTGTTGGGCGGAATCGTGCAGGTGTAGGAAATCTTATCTCCGCGCCGCTCCCACGCGCTCTCGATCCTGCCGTGAGGAGTATCGATGCCGCCCTTCGCCCAATCAAAGCCTCCGATCTCCGGCTTCAGTATAAAATGTTTATAACCTGGATATGCCTCATCCCGCCTGATCCCAAGCACATTCTCATAGAGCCAGTTCACTACGCTTCCCAGAGAATAGTGATTGAAACTGTTCATAGAATTGTTTTCTCCGAATCCGTCCTCCTCGGTAAAGCTGTTCCAGCGCTCCCAGATCGTAGTCGCCCCCTGCGTCACGGGATAGAGCCAGCTCGGATATTTTGTCTGCGTGATCATGCGGTACGCCAGATCGCTAAAACCGCCCAGGCTCAGCATCGGATTGATCGGTTCCGTCCCGAAAAAGCCGGACCGGATCGTAAAATCCCCCTCTTTTGTCTTCCTTGCCAGATGCCCGAATGCCGCCTCTGTGTATCTCTCGTCAAACACATCACAGCTTAAGCCTGTCGAATAACTCCCCTGCACATCACAGATGCTGCCATCCGCACATTTTGTCCTCCCGGTCTCTTTTTCCACAAAGGTTTCATTCCAGTACCGCTTCGTCACCTCCGCCTCCTGCCTGTACGCTTTCTCCTCTTCCGAAAGCCCCAGTTTTCCCGCGAAAAACTGCATATATTTAGCGTTGCGGTAATGGAAAGCATTCCAGAGAAGGGCATCGTCCGCCGGCTCCGGCGCCAGCCAGTCTCCCAGCCATGCGGGCGGCTGCGCGGAAGGTATCCCCGGCAGTCCCTCCTTCTTTATCGCCTCCATCCAGCGTTTCATCGCCCCGTAATAAGTCTCTATGATCTGCGCATCCCCATATTGCTGATATAATTCATATACGATCAGGATCAGCGCGCTCTCATAGGTCAGTCCCCCGAATCCGCCTCCGAAAGGCGCAATGCTTGGCAGCCTGCCGTCCGCCCTCTGCATATCCGTCATCGCCTGCAGATTGCGCAGATAAAAATTTTTCACATTGCTCTGGTAGTTGGCGGTACGGCAGAAAATATGGGTGTCTCCCATCCAGCCCATCCGTTCGTTCCTCTGCGGGCAGTCTGTCGGAATACTGATAAAATTACAATACTGGCTGTAGGCGACATTTTTGACAAACCGATCGATCAGCTCATTGTCACACACAAACGCCCCGGTGACCTTCTCCACACTGGAGAGCAGTACGCTCCGCACCTCCTTTGGCGCGGGAGGATTCTCCACCCCGCTGATTTCAATATAGCGATAGCCGTGGAAGGTAAAACGTGGTTGATAGGTCTCTCCGTCCTCCCCGCTGCAAATATAGATGTCTGTGTTCGACGCCTCCCGCAGGTTCGCCTGCAGCATACACCCCGCCAGTTCTCCGTATCGCTCCATCGCCGGGTACAGCATCTCCCCATACCGGATCGTCACCCTGCACCCTCGCTTTTCATGGAATGCCAAAACAGGAACGCCGGCTATCTCCTGTCCCAGATCATAAATATACACACCCGGCATCGGCTCACTCACAGACTTTGCCGTAATCGTCTCTATCTCCCTGACCGGTGCCTGATAATTTCCCACAAGCTTCGGCTCCGTCTCGTTTACCCCGGGCCACACCGCCGCCCCGGGAAAAATGCCTTCGCTCTCCGCGATGGGGACCGGTCTGATCTCATCCGGCCTCTGCAGTCCTTCCACAGAGAAATCAGCTTTGGAGAAATCCCGATACAGTGCCGCTTTCCGCGCATCGTACTGTTCCCCATTGAAAAACCCCGCATACAGATAAGGTCCCTCGCCGTAATACTGCCAGTTCTCCCGGTCCGTCACAAAAACCTCCCTGGTCCCGTCCCCGTAGGTGACAACCAGCTTTCCCAGGAAACTCACCTGATCCCCCCAGTAGTTAAAGTTATCCAGCCGGAACGTAGATGAATCGCTCCACCATCCCGACGCCAGGATACAGCCGATACCGTTTTCGCCCTCCGTCAGCAGATCCGTCACATCGTAAGTCTGATACAGTAAATGCCTGTCATACTGGCTTGCCCCCGGCGCAAAATATTCCTCCCCGACTCTCTTTCCGTTGATGGTGCACTCGTAGATGCCCCGCGCCGTGGCATAAAGCCTTGCCCGCGCCAACCCTTTTTTTACAGAAAAGGTCCTGCGGAGCATGGGCAGCGCGTGGCAGGAAGGATCGATCAGTACCCGACATTCCCCGGTAAGTTTTCTCCCCTCCATCCTGTAAAACTCTCTGGCGGGCGTGCGCCTGAAATGTACATGCAGTCCCTCAAACTCCGCCTCTGTCCCTTCCCCCGCATAATAGCCGATCTCACACAGCCTCGGAAACGTAGTCACATCGAAAGCCCCCAGAGGATTGAGCTGTCTGGGCATCTTCACCCTGCCCGCAGGGGAATCTCTCTCTGTCTCATCGATCTTCACATCATCCAGGTAAGTATAGGCGCCGTTTCCCGCCACTTCCACCGTCAGCTTATGGGGCTCACACCTGTTTTCCTCCGTGATCACAGGCTTCCCCGTCTCCAAACTCACCGCCGGCAGGACATAGAGTGGTTTATCCGCCCGATCTTCCTTCGCATATCCCACGCGGTAAACCTCCACCGCCGCCGGAATCCTCTCCGTGTTCAGCACAAACCGTATATCATTTTCCCCCTCCAGAAAAGACTCATTTTTGCTCCTCTCCAGAAGCCGTCTGTCATTTGCCCCAAAGACGATCCCCGCCCGCCCCGGCTTTTTCATCTGTATGGTACTGTGCAGTACAAAAACGCCTATGGTATCGCTCGCCACAGCATATTCCGGCGCGCCGATCCACTCCGCGCCCTCCCAGGCTTCCATCCGCGGATTCATAAACCCTGTCTCAAACCAGGTGTATCCGACCGCCTCTCTCCCACTTTGATCCCACGCTTTTACCGCAACCTCATACCGGCTTTCCGGCTCCAGCGCTCTCCCCGCATAAGCTATGCCGATACTGCGGTCCGTCTCCAGTTCGCCGCTGTCCCAGCAGACTGCGGCATCCGCACCGGCACTGCTTCCTTCGGGTACTAAGACGCCCTCGTCCTTCCCTCCCGCATCACTGCCTATGTCCGCACGGTTCCCGCTGGCTGTACAGTTCCTCACCACGATCCGCACTTTTCTCTGGATCATATTTTCCCCCGCCCTAGCAAACTGCCAGGAAAATACCGGCCTCTCCTCATCCAGTCCCAGAGGCTCTGTGATCTCATTTACCCGGATATTAATGATTTGAAACTGTTCGTTATCATATTGTTCTTTGACTCTGCCCTCTGTTCTCATACCATTTCTTCCCTGTCTCTTTACGATTTCTGTCTGATTTGATTCCCGCAGGCAACGAGCCAGACAGGCATGCTCGCATGCACATTTGGCTACTGCCGCGAGGATCACATGCCCCGTTGCCTGCAGCGGGGTTGTTGACTAACCCGGAAGGACTCCTTCCTCCCGGGCTCTTATCGCTCTGCACTTATGCTTTATACGGCACTGCACCCTCATACTGGTTGGACTGCCAGATAATATGTACCAGCCGGCTGATGCAGGCTTTCAGATCCTCTTTACACAAAGTGCCTTCCCTCAGCTCCTTCTCCAGATTCTCCTTATCACAGAAAGCCCCCGGCATCACCAGGTCATTTCCCGCGCGCATACAACCCGAAGCCGTGCAGTCCGCCCCCTGTTCCGTCGTCGTCCAGTCTGTCATGATCACTCCCGCAAAGCCCCACTCCGAGCGCACCACATCCGTGCAGATATCATGGTTATTTGCCACATGCACGCCGTTCAGCAGGTTGTAGCTTGTCATAATGGACATAGGCTGGGATTCCTTCACCGCGATCTCAAATCCTCTCAGATAGATCTCCCGGAGCGCCCGCTCCGAGACGATGCTGTCGGAGCCCATCCTGTTGTCCTCCTGGTTGTTGCAGGTGAGATGTTTGATCGTCGTGCCGCATCCGGGTACGGACTGCACGCCGTCCGTCATAGCCGCCGCGATTTTACCTGCCAGCAGCGGGTCTTCCGCATAATACTCAAAATTCCTGCCGCACAGAGGATTTCTGTGAATGTTCATCCCCGGCGCAAGCCACAGCGTCACACCGAATTCTTCCATCTCACCGCCGACCATACGCCCCACTTCCCTGATCAGGCCGCAGTCCCAGGTCTGCGCCAGCAGTGTTCCCACCGGAATCGCCGTACAGTACTGATAATACCGCTCCCCGGGCTCCTCCCCTGTGTCCGGGCAGAAAATTCCTCCTTCCAGGCTGAAAGAGAAGGGCTTTGACAATATCTTCCCGTCCTCCACGTTGTAATATTTCATCAGCCGCAGCCCCGCCGGTCCGTCCGCCAGCACGATCGAAGCCAGATTTTTATCGAGCGCACAGCCGTTCGTCTCCCCCGCCGAACCGGGAACCGAGATACCAGCCGCCCCCAGATTGCCGCCCTGGGCTTTCCCCGGATCTCCGCTCGCGAGAGCGATCAGTTGTTCCTCAGAGAGGCTGTCCACAAATGCTGCCGCTTCTCTCGATATAAAATCTTTATTTTTCCGATAAATGATCTCCCTCTGTACAGGATCTGCCGGTATTACCACTGCCGGCAGGCATTTCTCCGCCGCCGCGGCAGCCATCGCTCTCCGCTTTTTCTGCGTAATCCCGGCATCCTGTCTCAGCTCTCTCAGTTCTCTCCGAAGCGGAGCTATATGTTTTGTCTTTGTCAGGACAGCACCCTTCTCAAGCACCGCCGTGGCTGCCAAAACTGCAGAATCCAGAGAATTTCCGAGCCAGAACATATACTCTCCCTTTTCCAGGACCCAGCCTGGTATCTCCCCGCAGTAGGAGGCAAGCCCTTCCGGAGACACCGCTATCGTGACCTCCCCGCTCTCGCCGGGAGCGAGCAATGTCGTCTTCGCAAAGCCCGCAAGCCGTCTGAATTCCTTCTCCATCTCTCCCTCCGGCGGCGTTACATAGAGCTGTACAACTTCCTTTCCGCTGAAGACGCTCCCGCTGTTTGTCACTTTTGCAGTCACTTCAATATTTTTTCTCTTCTCATCCCATCTGACCGAGACAAGCTCCGTCTCAAAATCCGTGTAGGACAGCCCGTAGCCGAAACTGTATCTCACCGGCACATCAAAGGTATCAAAATAGCGGTAGCCGACATAGATGCCCTCCTCATAAAACTCCTCCTCCACATTTCCGTTGTTGCCGGAGAATGTGGCGCTGTTCGGATAATCCTCATACCGGTACGCCCAACTGTCGGTCAGCTTCCCGGAGGGTGTCACCGCACCGCTTATTACATCCGCAAAGGCGTTTCCGCCTTCCATCCCGGGCTGCACGATATAGAGCAGGGCTTCAATATTGGGATGCTCCTCCATAAAAGAGAGATCCACAATGCCGCCGGTATTGACCGCCACTACCACATGGGCATAGTACGCACAGATATCCGCCAACTGCCCTCTCTCTTCCTCCGTCAGCTTATAGTCCCCCGCGCCGCTGCTCCTGTCTTTTCCCTCCCCCGCCACACGGCTCAGGACATAGATGGCGATATCCGCCTCTGTCTTTGCGGCAGGAGCGCCTGCCGGCATCACAAAAGGCGTCCCGCTGTATATCTGGAAAAATTTTAAGGTTCCTTCCACATCCTCCGCCCTCTTTAAAATATCATCCCGCCAGGCATTTCTCGCCGCTTCGTAGCGCCTGTCAAAATCCCCGATCCACTCCTCCGTGGTGATCTGAAATCCGGCATTTTTCATCCCCTGAAAAATGCTGACGCTCTCCCGCTCGTTCACATCCCCGGAGCCTGTACCGCCTTTGATCGTCCTCGATGCGCCCACACCGTAAAGAGCCACCCTCTCACCCTTTTTCAGAGGAAGCAGATGGTTTTTGTTCTCCAGTAATACAATCCCTTCCGCCGCCGCCCTCCTGGCGACCGTACGGTTTCTTATCTCCCGTTCCGTGATCTCCTGACATCTTGTCCCTGTAAAATGCCTCTCTTTTCTGATCCTCATGACCATAGCCTCCGTTTACTCATACTTTTTAAACAATTGTGTAAAATATATACTTGTCAGATATGCCGGACCGGAGATTCCGATCAGGATATCCACCGACAAAAACCGATAGGACAACATAAGCAGTATAACCGGGACCATCGCTGTCACCAACATCAGGGCCGCCGGGATGATATGCCCCGCGCAGAACAGCGCTGCGTTCTTCAGCGTATTTTTTATCGTATTGTCAAACCTGGCAAGTACGGCGAACACATGTATCAATAACATGACAAGCAACAACACTGCGCCGAATAAGACAGTGCGGTATATCTGCCCGAAAGTTCCGGGCACGGACAGCAGCAACCGGATATCAAACAGCAGAAACAAAAGAAGCCCTCCTCCCGCCAGCCAGATGAGCGTCGCCTGCTTAAAATTATCACAAAAAGCCCTGAAATAGCCCGCTATGATCTTTTCATCCTCTTTCCGCACCAGCCGCAGCGTCACCGAATACAGCGCTGTGACCGCCGCCCCCGCCGTAAATATGGGAATGCAGCACAGCACCGTCAAAAAATTCAGGACCATCAGATATCCCAGCCTGTTTAAAAAATTTACCAGTTTTCCGTCTGTCGCAAATATCGCCATAATGTTCCTCTTATTCCAGTACTACAATCCTCCAACTCACAAACGCTTCGCTTTTTGTTCGTATCCCTCGCTTTCAGCTCGGTCAGTTCTCCAACTCACAAACGCTTCGCTTTTTGTTCGTATCCCTCGCTTTCAGCTCGGTCTATTCCAGTTCCGCCAAATATAACAGATACTCCGCCGCCGCATCCCTGTGCTTCGTATTATAGATGACGCCGACCACTCCTCTGCTGCCCGCTTTGTCATAACAGCCGTCCCTCTGCATGCCCGGAAGAAGATCTGCATAGATGCCGCTGATTCGTCCGTCCTCTGTGACAAGCAGAGCATCACCAAGCTCCCGCAACGCTTTCTCATCCAGACATTCCCTCAGATCCAGAAACGTCCCCGCATCGTCATATTTATGAAAATCTGCTTCCAGCATGCCGCACACATCCAGCTTTTCACTGCCGATATCCGCAAGAAACCGGGACAGGCTCGTCATTGCGTAGCTCCCCGACTCCGTGTCCGCGATCATCAGGCTGTTCTCCACGGAAACCGCATACTTTTTCTCATCGAGCCCAAGCGCCTGCTGCAGCTGCCCCTCCATCTGTTCCCGCGCAATATCCGTGTGGCAGTCAAACAGTATGACAGAGAGCACGCATTCCCTTTTTGTCAGGGCGGCGCCAAGCAGGTATATCCCCGCTGCCAGAACAACAAGCGCCGCCATGATCTGCCATTTATAAAATTCCCAAAAATAGCCTATATCATTTTTCTTCATGATATTTTGTATCATCCCCTGACGTTATCATTACCCCTTTACGGCTCCCGCCGCGATACCGTTTACAAATTGTTTCTGCAGCGCCAGAAATACCAGGATCAGCGGCAGCGCGCAGAGCACGCAGGCGGCAAACAGAACGTTCCACTGTGCCGGATTCTCCTTATCCCCCAGGAACTGCAGCATGCCCACCGGCAGAGAATACTGTGCCTTTTTGGAGATAAACACCATCGGATAAAAATAATCGTTCCAGATCCAGAGTCCCTGCGTGATCACACAGGATACGATCGCCGGCTGCAAAAGCGGAAACACTACGGTTGAAAAGCGCCTCGGCAGCGTCGCCCCGTCCATATACGCCGACTCCTCGATCTCCACCGGCACGCCCTTCATAAAACCGGAGAACAGAAATACCGAGAAAGGCAGGGAACAGGTGATAAACATGATCATCGGCGTAAATCTCGTATTGGGGATCCCCAGACGGTTTAAAGTCTGTGCGATCGGCACAATGACCATCTGTGAGGGAATGATCAGGCCGGAGATAAAAAAGTAATATAAAAACTTCGCCGTCTTCGATTTGATACGCCCGATCGGATAAGCCGCCATCGTGGAAAAGATCACGATGCACAGCACCGAACCCGCAGTTGTCATGATACTGTTGAGCAGTTCCATCGGATAATTCATATTGCTGAAAGCCTGCGCATAACTGGCGCCGGAAAATTCAATAAACAAATTCAGCGGCGATGTCTGATTGCCCGGTGTTCTCAGAGAACTGGAAAACACGATCACTAACGGCGATATCACGATCACGCAGAATACAATGACAGCCGCATACAGCAGAGCTTTTTTCATGGTTCGTTTGGAAGCGCCGCCTGTCTCATTATTCTTGTTGCCCATCACAGCTCTACCTCCTTCTTATTCATATAAAGCAGCATCAGCACAGTGATCAGAATGATAAACGCAAAGGCAAGTACCGAGAACGCGCTCGCACGCCCCATCTTCTGGTCTGTAAATGCCGTTTCATATACCTGAAACATCAAAGTCTTTGTGGATTTCCCCGGCCCGCCGTTTGTCATGATAAAGGAATAGTCGAACGCCTTCAGCCCGGAAATAACGGACAATATCACATTGATCGTGATCGTGGAGGAAATCAGCGGAAGCTTTACCCACTTGATCTGCTGCCACTGCGTACAGCCGTCTATGCTCGCCGCCTCCAGCAGGCTCTCATCCACGGTCTGCAGCCCCGCCAGATAAATGATCATCGTCGTACCGAACCCTTTCCAGATCTCCACCATGGCTATGGCAAACAATGCCGTCTTATAGTTGCCGAGCGGATTGAACGCCGCGCCGTCTCCGCCCACCATGGTGATCAGGTTCGCGATCATACCTGCTCCCGGCATATACACGTAGGACCAGATAAAGCCTACCACGATAGCGCTGAACAGCGCCGGGAAATAGGCGCAGGTCCGGAACAGCCCCTTCATTTTTATTTTCGTATTCAGGATCATCGCCACAGCCAGGCCGATGATATTGCTGATGCAGACAGTCATCACCGCATAGATCAGCGTATTTTTCATCGAGTTGGTCAGCGTGCCGTTGGACAATACCCTGGCATAGTTCTTCATGCCCACAAAATCAAAATCATAATTGATGCCGTTAAAATCTGTGACACTGTAATAAAATAACTGCAGCACCGGATAGATCCAGAAGATCAGGAAAAATGCCAGTGCCGGTATCAGGAAATAGTACATCCGTCTCGTAAAGACCGGCGATGTATAATTTTTTACACCTTTTTTGGATGTCTTAGCCATGATCAGCCTCCTCCTATTTTGATCGGACGGGCACGATCCTCCCCGCCCGCCGCACAGCCCGCATGACAGCTTCCCCTGTGCGGTCCTGTGCACAAAACGGAGCCGCCCTGAGCCCTGCCAGGCGCAGCCCCGCTTCCCTAACAACTTATCAATCGTCCAGCAGATCCTCAAACTTATCCTGCATGCCCTGGGTGATATCTTCCACCGTAGTGCCCTGTCCGCCTACCATTTCGCTGAACAGCGCCTCCATCTCTGTCTCCGTTCCTGCCGGCCATGCCTGATTACACCAGTAGAAGCCTTTGCCTTCGTTAAGCAGATCGATAAACGGCTTAAAAAGATCATAATTAGGTGTGGAATCTGCGCCCTCGCCATATGTAGCGATCGTTCTTCCTGTGGAAAGATAAGCTTTCCAGACGTCCGATTTTCCGTCCATCCAGTAGTCGAGCAGTTCTTTGCATTCATCCACATAATCGGAGCCGCTGTAGATGCTGTATCCCGCGCCGAGACAGGTTGCGGTATATACGCCCTCTTTACCCGGAATCGGGAAATAGCCTCTCTCAAAAGCGCCTGCCGCGCCCTCCGCCGTCAGCGCCGTCGCGTTGAAAGAGCCGTCAAATGTCATAGCCGCCTTCCCGTCGATGAAGTCCGTGATCGCCTGGGATGCGCCATAGCCGAGAGACTGGCTGGCGTCGATATAGTTATTGTCATACAGCGTCTTGTACATTTCCAGGACGGTATCCCATGTGCCCTCGTCGGTAAAGCTGGTGTCGCCCGTTCTGAGCTGCGTATCGTAATCCGGGTTTTTCGAGTAGATCTCATTTGCCGCAAGCTGATAGAGACCGAACTGAAGCACATACTGATCCTTGTCTCCCATCACGATCGGCTGGATGCCCGCATCCTGCAGCTTCTTGCAATCCTCCAGAAATTCATCCCAGCTCTGGGGTTCTGCCGTAATACCCGCCTGGGCAAACAGATCTTTGTTGTAATAGCAGCCCAGAATGGAGATGGAGTTCGTCAATGTCACGATATCGCCCTTATAGGTGACAGAGGAAAGGTCCTGCCTGCCCTCCACCGCATCCAGATCATTTAACGGTGTCAGATAACCTGCTTCCGCCATGGAATAACAGGAGTTCTGCCCCGCGTACATGGGCTGCGTCAGAATAATGTCCGGGCACTCGCCGGATGCCAGTTTTGTCTTCAGCGAAGTATAATAATTATCGTCCGGGAGCTTGGTAACCTCCAATGTCACGTTGGGCCATTTCTCCTTCACAAGATTCGGGAGCTGTTCCGTCTCAAAGTCATTCTCATATGCCGTCCCCGATACCATCATGGTCAGCGTGATGTCCCCCGCATTCTCGATCGCCTCATGATCATAGATGTCCGCAGGCGCTTTCGCCTCCGCCGATACCTCCTCGTCCGCGCCTGCCGCCTCAGCGGGTTCATCATTTCCTCCTCCCGCTCCGCATCCCGTCAGCATGCTGAGTGTCATTGCCGCCGCGCAGAGCATCGATACTGCCTTGTTCCACTTCATGATATGTTCCTCCTTTGCTTTTCGCATTTTTCACAGTCAGGACCGTGTCCTTTCTTTTCGTTGTTTACATTCTAACACATGCATGGTATACTTTTTTTGGATTACGATGTATACTTTTTTTGGTTTCCCGATACAACTCCCGTCCGGCTCATTCCCCGCGGGAACACATTGATCGGTACAGGTTCAGATCGATCGAGGTATATCCATGAAACTTCGCGTAAAAATATTTCTGGTTTTCAGCATTCTCGCCATCACGCCGCTGCTTATCCTCACCGGCTTTTCCTACATGCGCTATACCCAGTCCATCTATCAGCGCATGGATGAATTCTCGGCGCGCCTGTTTGAAAACGCCGCGGAGACAGCCAACAACACGCTGAACGGCATCGCCCGCACCACCAGCCTGTTTCATTTTTACTACAGCGACGGCTCCACCGTCATTCCGAATCTGGAACTGTTTTCAGATCCCGACGCACGCCCCGAGATTTACGAATACTATCAGGCGTCCCAGGAGTTCAACAGAGCCTGCTTAAGCCATCTGTACGCCGATGACTATCTCTACGGCATCTATGTCATCACGCCCTCCGGCTATATCTTTTCCTGCACCAATGAGCAGAACGGCATCCTCAACAAAGACACCGATTTCGAGCGGATGCCCTGGTATAAGAAAACAAAAGAGCTGAACGGTCGCCTGTATGTCAGTACCGTAGATACACACACCCTCTTCACCGGGAAGAAACACTCTGTGTTCTTTGCCCAGTATCTGAGCGATGTATACACTCATGAGCCGTTAGGCGTTCTGCTGATCGACTGCGATCCCGAGGTGTTTGACTTAAGCGCCGTCAACTCCATGCCCGATATCACCCTCCTCACGATCGATGATAAAACGACAAACGGCGTACTCTACACCAACTACGACGAGATCACGAGCACCTTCACCGACGACAACCGCAAGGTCATGCAGTGCGACCTCGCCCTCTCCCCGCTGCGCCTGACTGCCGTGGTAGACTACGGCAGCCTGTTTCAGGAATTCAATCTCACGCTGATCCTGATGATCCTGGTGGCTCTCGTCTGTATCGCCAATTTCCTGATCATCGCCTACTTTGTCTCCTACCGGCTGGTAAAGCCGCTGGAGGAGCTGAGCAGCCAGATGGCATCTCAGAAAGGACATTCCCTGGAACTTTCCACCCGCTACTTGAGCAGGATGGATGAAGTCGGAACCTTATATAACGGCTACAATACGATGGCTGAATCCTTAAACGCCGCCATCAAGCAGGATTATCACGACAAACTCGTCGTGCTGGACGCCCAGATGAAATCGCTGGAGGCACGGATCAACTCTCATTTCCTGTTCAACACTTTAGAATCCATCAACAGCATGGCGGAACTCGAGGACAATGACCGGATCGCCACCATGTCGCTCTGTCTCGGAAATATGTTCCGCTACACCCTGAAAACACAGAGCGAACTGGTCACAATAAACGAGGAACTCGGAAATGTACAAGATTATGTATCCATCCAGCAGATCCGCTTCGACTACCGTTTCCGGCTCGCTATAGATATGACAGAAGAATTCAAATGTCAGAAAGTATTAAAGCTGATCCTCCAGCCCCTTGTGGAAAACGCACTCTATCACGGTCTGAAATATTGTACCTGCGGCGACCTGATCACGATCACGGGCAAGGCTGAGGGCAACTATCTGTACATAGATGTGCTGGACAACGGACAGGGTATGGAAACGCCGCAGATCATCGCCCTGCAGAAAACGTTGAGCGAGGAAGCTTCCTTCACGGAGCTCGGACACCGCAACAAACAGAGCATCGGGCTGAAAAACATTCACTCCCGTATCGAATTGTATTACGGACACGGATACGGGCTTTCCATCACAAGCGATTTCGGGAACTGGACCAATATCCGTATCAAACTTCCCGTTATGAAGTGAAGTGGATTTTATCCTCACCGCAAGGAGACAAAGTATGTATACTTATATCATTATCGATGATGAAACCCTGATCCGCAAAGGTACGATCAAAAAACTGGAACGCACTGCCCACGAAGTGGACTGTATCGCGGAAGCTTCGGAAGGAGCGGAAGGCATCGCCCTGATCGAAAAACTCCATCCCGACTTTGTCATCCTCGACATGCAGATGCCGGGGATGAACGGCACGGAACTTTTGCCCTATCTGGCGGAGCATTACCCCGATATGCCGCTTATCGTCATCAGCGGCTACCGGGATTTCAATTACTTAAAACATGCTTTCTCCGCAGATGCCATAGATTACCTGTTAAAACCTTTCAGCCGCGAGGCGATCGGCGCATGCGTGGAAAAAGCGATCGAACGGCTTAAAAACAGCCAGACCATCACACAGCAGATCATGGACAGCCATGAGCAGAAGGAAGCCGCCCGCTATGAATACGACATTCAATATCTGACCAATCTGATTCTGGGCTTTTACACCGGGGACGGCGCCATCACCTCCGAAAAACTGAACTTTATCAACAATACCCATCAGCTCGTACTGCTGACGCTCTACTGTGACAAAAATTTCTCCGAGCTGAACATTCAGGAGTGGCTCGAGGACGGCGGTTTCGGAGATCTGGGGCTCTATCTCTCCAACAGCACCCAGCCCCAGATCGGTTTTCTGATCCTGTTTCTGCCGCCTGAAAAACCTGTCAAGGCGGAAAACCTGATCAGGCAGATCACCGATGCGCTGCTTACATTAGCCCGCCAGCACGAATCCCCTCTGCTGATCGGCATCAGCCACACACATTCTGACCTGATGGAACTGCACGCCGCCTTCAGCGAGACTTCCGACGCCCTAAATCAGCAGAAGCTGAACGGGCCCTCCCTGTGCAGTTATGCCTATAATGACAATACGCCCGCAAGACAGGTCGTATGGGATCAGGAGGATAAATTTCTTTTTTATGTGGAAGCGGGAAATCAGGAAGAGATCCGCAAACTCACAGGACAGCTCTTCGAGTGGTTCTGTTCTATCCCTTCCTTCACCCTGCACGACGCGAAGTACTATTGCTACTATCTTTCCAGTCAGTGCCGGGACATTCTGGACTACTATCTGGAACAGAACAGCACCAAATCTTCCGGCAGCGTGCAGAATGTTGTCAGCCGCCTTTTCCGGATCGAAGAGCTGAGGGACTACTATCTTCAGTTTTTCCTGAATATCGCGGAAATGCTGCGCCCGAAGAGTATTTATGCGCAGGATGATGTGATCGAAAATGTACGGATCTATATGAAGCACAATTATCAGAAAAGCCTGACGCAGGACTTTATCGCCTCCCTGTTTTACCTGAACAGGAGTTACCTGAGCACGCTTTTCAAGCAGAAGACCGGCATGAAATTTATCGACTATCTCAATGATATCCGTATTGAAAAAGCATCCGAACTGTTAGAGCATTCCGATCGGAAGATGTACCAGATATCCAAAGCGGTAGGATACGATAATCCAAAGTATTTCTTCCGGATCTTTAAAAAGAAGATGGGATGTTCTCCGGAACAGTACAGGAAGGAACGGCAGGGGACATGACTGTCCCCCTGTTCTTTCATCTTTTATCTCTTATACGCCACGGCTCCCTCATACCGGTTCGACCGCCATATGATATCCACCAGCCTGCTGATGCACGCCTTCAGGTCTTCCCTCTTCAAGGTTCCCTCCGCCAGTTCTCTCTCCAGATTCTCCCTGTCGCAGGCTGCCCCGGGCATCACCAGGTCATTCCCCGCGCGCATACAGCCGGAAGCCGTGCAGTCCTCCCCCTGCTCGGTCGTTGTCCAGTCCGTCATGATCATTCCCGCAAATCCCCACTCCGAGCGGATCACATCCGTACAGATATCATGGTTATTTGCCACATGCACGCCGTTCAGCAGATTGTAACTGGTCATGATAGACATGGGCTGGGATTCCTTCACCGCGATCTCAAACCCTTTCAGATAGATCTCGCGCAGCGCCCGCTCAGAGACGATGCTGTCCGAGCCCATCCGGTTGTCCTCCTGGTTGTTGCAGGTGAGATGCTTGATCGTCGTGCCGCAGCCCGGCACGGACTGTACACCGTCTGTCACAGCCGCCGCCATTTTTCCCGAGAGCAGCGGATCTTCCGCGTAATACTCAAAATTTCTGCCGCACAGAGGATTCCTGTGGATATTCATCCCCGGCGCAAGCCACAGCGTAACCCCGAACTCTTCCATCTCCCCGCCGACCATCTCTCCGATCTCCCGGAGCAGGCCGCAGTCCCAGCTCTGGGCGAGCAGCGTCCCCACAGGCATCGCCGTACAGTACTGATAGTACCGCTCTCCCGGCTCCTCCTCCATATCTGCACAGAAAATACCGCCTTCCAGCGCAAAAGAGGAAGGTTTCGGCAGGATCTTTCCATTCTCCACATTGTAATGCTTCATCA
Source organism: uncultured Lachnospiraceae bacterium (assembly GCA_910584915.1). Classification (GTDB taxonomy): domain Bacteria; phylum Bacillota; class Clostridia; order Lachnospirales; family Lachnospiraceae; genus 1XD8-76. The sequence continues at coordinate 62,708 of CAJUDM010000003.1, read as the reverse complement.
GCCGCAGCCCTGCCGGTCCGTCAGCCAGCACAATGGAAGCCAGCCCGTCAGCCAGCGCGCATCCGCTTGTCTCACCCGCGGAACCCGGCACAGATATACCCGCCGCCCCCAGATTTCCGCCCGCATCCTGCCCATTCCCTGCCGCATCCCCGCTGGCGAGGGCGATCAACTGTCCTGTGGTTAACATATCCACGAAAGCCGCCGCTTCCTTCGCTGTAAAATCTCTGTTTTCCCGATAAATGATCTCCTTCCTGGCAACAGCCGTGTTCAGTTCCAATATCGGCAGTCCCTTTTCGCGCACAAGCCCGGCAAGCTTCTCCCGCTTTATCCGCATCCCCTCCGCAGGCTGCTTTAACTCGGTCAGTTCCTTCTGCAGCGGAGCGATATGTTTTGTCCTCGTCAAGACAATATCCTCGGACAGCACTGCCGCGGATACCGGAACGGAAGATGCAAGGGAATTTCCGAGCCAGAATGTATACTCTCCCTTTTCCAGAACCCAGCCAGGCGTTTTCTCAGAATAGGAAGAGAGTCTCTCCAGAGGTACTTCCAGCGTAATCTCCCGGCATTCCCCCGGCGCGAGCAGCTCTGACTTTCCAAAGCCGACAAGCCTCCGGTATTCCTTCTCCATCTCCCCCGCGGGCGGCGTCACATAGAGCTCCGCCACTTCCCGCCCGCTGTAAACCTTTCCAACATTTGTTATTTTAACGGTAAAAATAAAACTTTTCTTTTCGTCATCCCATCTCACAGATACAAAATCCGTCAGAAAATCCGTATAGGATAAGCCGAAACCAAAGCCATACCTCACCGGCACATCAAATGTATCAAAATAGCGGTAGCCTACATAGATCCCCTCCGTGTAAAACTCCTGCTCCACATCCCCGTTATTGCCGGAGAAAGTGGCGCTGTTCGGGTAGTCTTCATATTCATAAGCCAGACTTCCGGTAAGCTTTCCGGAAGGAGACACTGCACCGCTGACCACATCTGCGAAAGCATTTCCCCCTTCCATACCGGGCTGTACAATATAAAGCAGCGCCTCAATATTCGGATATTCATCCAGGAACGAGAGATCAACCGGACCGCCGGTGTTGACCGCCACTGCCACATGGGCATAATTTGCGCAGATATCGGATAACTGCTGCCTCTCTGCCCCTGTCAGCGTGTAATCCCCCTCGCTGTTTCTTCTGTCTTTCCCTTCTCCCGCCACACGGCTCAGGATATAAAATGCAACATCCGCGTCCGTCTTATCCACGGAACCGCCCGCCGGCACCATAAAGGGCGTTGTGCTGTAAACCTGGAAAAATTCGGGCATCCCCTCCATGGATGCCGCCCTCTCCAGAATATCATCCCGCCATGCATTTCTCGCTTCTCTATAACAGTCCTCAAAATCTCTGATCCAGTTCTCGTTCGTGATCTGAAAGCCCGCATTCTTCATGCCCTGACAGATGCTGACGCTCTCCCGCTCATTTACATCCCCGGAACCCGTGCCGCCCTTGATGGTCCTGGACGCGCCCACACCGTAGAGCGCCACCTTTGTCCCCTTTTTCAGAGGGAGCAGATTATTTTCATTTTTCAGCAGCACCATTCCCTCCGCCGCCGCCCTTCTCGCCAGCGCACGGTTTCTTATTTCCCGTTCTGATATCTCAGGCGATCTTGTCCCTGTAAATTGCCTTTGTCTCATAATCCTCATATTAAGAAGCCTCCATTCCAGTTCCGCATGAGCCTTCTCATGCTGTCTCCAGTTCCGCATCTATAATTATCCTAATACTTCCTTCGCGATATCCGCTGATGCCTTCGCATCCCTCGCGTAATAATCCGCGCCGATCTCCATCGCATACTTTTCCGTCAGCACCGCGCCTCCCACAAAAATCCTGCATGGATGGCCGCTCGCCCGAAGGGCGGCTATCGTTTTCTGCATGGAGGAGACCGTCGTGGTCATCAGGGCTGAAAGCCCCACCAGAGATACATTCTCCCTGAGGACCGTCTCCACCACAGTATTTACCGGGACATCCCGCCCCAGATCGATCACCTGGTAGCCGTAATTTTCCAACACCACCCGGACGATGTTTTTACCGATATCATGAATATCGCCCTCCACCGTCGCCATCACGATCTTCCCTTTGGAGAGAGTCTCTCCGCCTCTGCCCGCTATCCTTGTCTTGATCAGATCAAAACCCGCACAGGCGGCATTTGCGGCATTGATGAGCTGAGGCAGGAAAATCTGCTGTTTTTCATACTTCTCACCCACGATATCCAATGCGGGGATCAGCTTTCGGTTGATCACATCCAGCTCGGACATGGTATCCAGATACTGCTCTGTCAGGTATGCCACCTCCTGTTTGAGCCCCTTTAAGACCGCTCTCTCGATACTCATCTCCGCGGACGGTACTGCGGCGGGCGCCGCCTTTTCCGAAGATGCGCCTGCAAACCGCTCTATATACGCCGCACAGTCCACATCTTCGCCCAGAAGGGCACGGTGGGAAAAGATCATATCCATGATCTCCTTCTGGTTGGGATTGACGATCGGAAAATCCAGCCCGCAGCACATCGCCTGCATCAGAAATCCCGCTGTGATATGAATCCGCTCCGGCAGCCCGAAGGAAATATTACTGACGCCCAGGACGCAGTGCAGACCCATCTTCTCGTGAATGTGCCGCACCGCCTTAAGTGTCTCCTTCGCCTGGCTCTGCTGTGCGGATATGGTCAGCGTCAGCGCGTCTATCAGCACATCCTCCCGGGGGATGCCATGACGTTTTGCCGCCGCCAAAATACGCTCCGCGATCTCGATCCTCGCCTCCGCCGTATCGGGAATACCGCCTTTATCCATCGTCAATCCCACCACTGCCGCACCGTACTTCTTCACAATGGGCAATATTTTTTCCAGTACCTCCGGCTCCCCGTTTACAGAATTCACGATCGCCCGTCCGTTGCAGACGCGAAGCCCCGCTTCGATCGCCTCGGGATCGGAAGAATCGATCTGCAGCGGCAGAGTCACCACGCTCTGCACGGCTTTGACCACCCTCGCCATCATCTCCGCCTCCTGTATGCCGGGAAGCCCCACATTGATATCCAGAATATCGGCGCCTGCATCCGCCTGCTCGATGGCGCGCTCCATGATGTAATTCATATCCCCGTCCCGCAGCGCCTGCTGGAATCTCTTCTTTCCCGTGGGATTGATCCGCTCTCCGATCACGCGGACTTTGCCGAACTGTGCCACCTGCCCTGCCGAGCAGACACCCCGGAGCAGTCTTCTGTTCCCGGTAAAGTCACCACGATCCTGCTTTGGCAGATTCGCCAGAGCCCTGATAAAATCCGGATTTGTACCGCAGCATCCGCCGAAAATGGATGCGCCGAGTCTCGGAAATTCCGCCATATACCGCCCGAATTCCTCCGCCCCCATGCTGTACTCCCCGGTGGCGGGATCAGGCATACCCGCATTGGGCTTCACGATAACAGGCAGATCCGTCCACTGACGCAGTTCTTTTACAAGCGGCACAAGTTCCTTCGGCCCCAGGGAACAGTTGATCCCCAGCGCGTCCACGCCGAGCCCCGTCAGCGTCAGCGCCATAGCCGCCACCGTTGTCCCGGTAAAGGTTCTCCCGGAGGCCTCAAAGCTCATGGTCGTCCAGACCGGAAGATCACTGTTTTCCTTCGCCGCCAGCACTGCCGCCCTCACCTCATACAGGTCGGTCATCGTCTCAAATATAACAAGGTCCACACCGCATGACGCCCCCGCTCTCACAACCTGCGCATAGATTTCATACGCCTTCTCGAAAGAGAGCGTCCCGAGGGGCTCTAACAGTTCTCCGATAGGTCCCACATCCAGCGCCACCTTTGCCGCTCCCCCGGCAGCCCTTCTCGCTGTAGCCACATTGGCAGCGATAACCTCCTCCACCGTATAGCCGGTTCCCTCCAGCTTATGGGCGTTCGTGCCAAAAGTATTGGCATACAGTATCTGGCTCCCCGCCTCCACATAACTGCGCTGCACACGCTCCACCACATCCGGGTGTTTTAATCCAAACAGATCGGGGCGCTCCCCCAGCCCGAGCCCCGCCGCCTGCAGCATGGTCCCCATGCCTCCGTCCAGTATCATATTATTTTTCATTAAATTATCCATGCCCTTTCTACAACCTGCATACTTTGAGACGCAGGCACAAAGTTGCGCTATCCTCTTCACCCACGCCCAGTATACCACACCTCCCATCTTCCCGCAATTCATCCTTCCTGAAAGCTTTTCTTTATCGTAACGGCTCAACCCCAATATCATTTAGCCGGCACCATAGCTCCGTTTTTTCACGCGCAAAACACCCCGCTTTACGGTGTTCCGCGAAGCGGGGTGTTTTTATATATGTAATACCTTCCTCTGTCATTAATACAGCTTTCTCAGGAAAACTCAGAACAGTGCAAACAGCTTCGCAACCAGCCCTTCCAGAATACCCCACAGAGAGAAGTCCTGTCCGCCGTATACGAGCATCCAGTCGTTGATCGTGTGGTTGAAGAAGTATGCCCCAAAACCAACCAGAAGTACCATCAGGATACCGTTTACGATGGAAGCGATAACACAGCCTCTCAGTCCGCCGTAAGCGTTTGCCACGATCGCCGCACAGCCGGCTTCAAAGAAGCAGGTGAATGCGAGCGGGATAACAACGGTGGGGAATATTCCCATCGGCAGCGTGATCAGGATCGTCAGCGTAGAGGAAACCAACGCGCAAAGGAACCCGATGATCAGAGCGTTGGGAGCCATATTAAACAGTACAGGGCAGTCCAGAGAAGGGATAGCCCCTGGCACAACCTTTGTCGCGATACCCTGGAAAGCCGGAACGATCTCCGCGATCAGCATACGAACACCGAGTAACAGAATCGTAACACCCACGCCGAAGGTCATACATTTTGTAAAGTAATATGCAAACGCGCCTGCCGGCTCATAGCCGAATACTTCTGAGGGCGCATAGCCGTTTATCTTCAGGATCACAGCCATCGCCAGATAGGTGATCAGGATCACAATGGAACCCGTGATGGAAATCTCACGGAGGAAGTTAAGCCCTTTCGGGAACTTGATATCTTCCGTTGACTTTTCCGTATTTCCCGTAACCTTTGCAACACCTGCCGCAACCAAAGACAGAGTCGTTGTCGGATGGGCAATGGAGAAGTTGTCGGTCCCTGTGACCTTCTTTACGAGCGGATGCATCAGGTTCGGAGCAATGATCATATAAGCAGCCGTAAAGAAACCCGCCAAAAGGATCAGCCCTGTCCCGGACAATCCGGCATCAACGCCGCCGGCGATGAATACATAAGGAAACCAGTACAACATATGGCCTGTCAGGAATACACATTTCCACTTCTTTGAAAAACGGGCAAAGATCAGATTGATGGCAAAACCGATGATCATAACGATACCGATCTGGGTGCCGTACTGTCCGCCTATATCCACTGATTCCGACTGGACCGCCTGCGGCATAAACGTACAGAATGCCGTGCTGACATCCGCCACTGTACCGGATATGATATTTACGCCCTGATTTAACACAAAATAACCGATAGCCGTCATAAATACGCCGCGGAGCACTTCACTGAAAGGCTTCTTCTGGAGAAGAAGGCCGATCAGGGCGATCATCGAAATAAAGATGGCTCCCTGGCCAAATATCTGATTAATAATAAAGTCAAGAACAACCTGCATAGCATAACCTCCTCAATACAAATTAACCGCTTACTCTTTGATAGTTTCAAAAAAACCTAATACTTTTTCCGTGACTTCCCTGTCATCCATAAAATTGTTGATGACGATCACAGGCACCTTCGCCCTGTCGATCATCCTCTCCGCAAGTTCCGGAGATGTGAAGATCACATCACAGTCAGCAGAGCATGCCGTACCTACGTCCCCGCAAAAAGTACGGGCTGTGAGCTTATTGTCATTCAATATCTGATCGATCTTGATCCGAAGAAATAACGATGAACCACACCCGAAACCACATACCGCCTGAATCTTAATTTCTTTCATTTGCATCCCCCATTTCCTGTTCATTTATATCAAGCGCTCCTTCCGGCGCTCCGATATCATTTTTTACCGCCGTCTTCACTCACTCATGATGCAGGATATCATATAACTCATCAACCGTCCCGGCCGCTGCCATTTTCCCGAAGATATCCTCTTCCCCCAGTGCCAGTGCCACTTTCTGCAGCGCCCGTATATGGGAATCCTGATCCACACAAGCCACACAGAGCATCACAGAAACCGGATCATTCGCACTGCCGAAACATACTGGCTTCTCCAGTGTGATCAGCGCCATATCCTCCTGCAGCACCTCCGCCGAAGGCGCAGCATGGGCAAGCGCAAAACCGGGCATGATCACGATATAAGGTCCGAATTCCCTGACAGCCTCTATCATGGCATTTACATAACCATCTGTGATACTGCCGGCTTCTTTCAGAACAGATCCAACCTGTCTGACAGCTTCCTGCCAGTCCTCCGCAGGCAGTTTCACCCTCATATTCTCTTTCCTGATAATTGTCTCCATATCCACACCTCACAACTTGTATATTGTCAATATACCACTTGTTTTATTCAAATGCAACTAAAATTTATGATATTTTCTATTTTTTTTAAATATTTTTTCAAATTTACCATTGAAAAGCAAAATATTCTTTGTTATAATCCTTAATACCAATTGTATTATCCCCATTATACTGTGTATCAGGAGAGTGATCATGGCTTCATCCAATCCAAAGGAAAATGCTCCAAAATATCTATATCTTGTAAAAAAGCTTCAGGAGCTCGTGGAGGAACTCCACACCGCGGGATCTGACTGCTTTCCGACGGAGCGGGAGTTGTGTGAGCGTTACGACGTCAGCCGTGTCACGGTGCGCAAAGCGCTGGACGAACTGGAAAAAGCTGGATATATCTATCGTATTCAGGGAAAGGGCGCTTTCGTCTGTCAGAAAAAAATTCAACAGACCTTATTTCATTTAAGCAGTTTTTCCGAGGATATGAGCGCCAGACAGATGATCAGCGGCTCCAAAGTGCTCGCCGTGGAAACCATCTCGGCATCTTCAACGATAGCGGAAAAGCTCTATATAGAAGAAGGTTCTCCCGTCATCCTGTTAAAGCGGCTGCGCCTGGCAAACCGTGTTCCCATGGCAATAGAGACCTGCTACCTGGCATATCCGGTCGGGTGCATCATAAAAAAGCACATTGTGGATGATGTTTCCCTGTATGGGCTCCTGAAGGACAAGTGCGGGATCAAACTGGTCCGTGCGGAACAGAGCATCGGTGTCGGCCTGCTCGAGCCCTGGGAGATGTCCCTCTTCGGAAAGGATGCCCCTCCCTATGCCCTGCAGATGACCAGGCAGACCTTTGATGAAAAACAGCAGGCAATAGAATATGTGGAGTCAAAGTACCGCGGGGATCAGTATTCTTATCACATCAGCATTAAAACCGAATAAAAAATTTAGAAGCAGGAGGAATCTGCAGTGTATTATCAGGATTATTATCAAAAAGTGAGTTCTATTCTCGGAGAAGTCTTTGACAAGGAAGGCGGATCCATTAAAGAGGCGGGAGAAATCCTCAGCCGGACTCTGAAACAGGACGGTTTCCTGTATGTATTCGGCTGCGGGCATTCCCACATGCTTGCGGAAGAATTATTTTACCGTGCCGGCGGGCTGGCGCCGGTCTACCCGATCTTTGAGACGGCTGCCATGCTTCATGAAGGCGCTGCAAAAAGCAGCCAGATCGAGCGCATGAGCGGTTATGCCGTCCATGTCATGGCAAGATACCCGATCGGTGAAAAAGACTGCCTGCTGATATCGTCCACCTCCGGCATCAACCCTTTTTCTATAGAAGTAGCTGAAATTGCCCGCAAAAAAGGCGCCCGGGTAATAGGCATCTCCTCTTTTGCCTACAGGGAAGAGGCGACCCGCGACGCGGCCGGAAGGCATCTGCCTGACGTATGTGACCTCTGTATCGACAACCACGTTCCCGTGGGCGATGCCGTGATCCAGGTCTGCGATAACGGCACGAAAGCCGGACCGGTATCGACCATCGCCACACTCTCGATCGCCAACTCGATCATCCTCACCGCCTGTGAAAAACTGCGCGGCGAAGGCATACAGCCCGAGGTATTCCGCAGCGGCAACTGTGTCGGCGCGGATCAGTACAACGCAGAGATCCTGGAAAAATACATGCCCAGGATCCGCCACTTATAAGATGATGATAAAAGCGGTATTTATAGACATAGATGGAACGCTGATCAGCACAAAAACCCACCGTCCCGCCCCGGGAACAGAACAGGCGCTTCTTTCCGCAAAGAAAAACGGTATTTTGCTCTTTCCCGCCACAGGAAGGCATCTGAAGGTACCGGAGGAAGGCTATGTACTGGATCTGCTGCCGGATTGCTTTGACGGATATGTGGGACTCACCGGACATTACTGCTGCACGAGGGAGGGGACCGTGGTGTTAAAATCCCCGCTGCATCCAGAGGATGTCAGAGCAATAAAAGAACTGTCAGGCCGGTATAAGATCCCGTATACCTATACTTATGAAGACAGATTATTTATCAATATGGTCAATGACCGGGTGTTGGCGCACAATAAAAGCATCGGACTTCCCATACCCTCCATCCGTGAAATGGACTGCGCGCAGGAAGTCTACTCCATCACTCTGTACGTGGATGAAAAAACGGAACACGATATTCTCCGCCCCGCACTCTGCCATTCCACGACAATAAGCTGGATAAACGGTATCACAGATGTATGTGGAAAAGAGGGCGGAAAAAAAGCAGGCATCCGGGCGATGATGCGCCATTTTCATCTCACGCCGGAGGAGGCCATGGCAATCGGTGACAGTGACAACGACCTCTCCATGATGGAAGAGGCGGGAATCGCCGTATCCATGGGAAACGGCTCCGAAAAAGTAAAGCGGGCGGCAGATTATATCGCCGCCGCCTGCGAAGAGGACGGCATCCTGGACGCCTTCACTCACTTTCATCTGATCTGAATAGTTAAACACCATACAGCATGCCGGCGCGCATCAGATCTACAAGGCGGCATCCGCCAAACAGCCGTGCGGGCATCGCATTAGTCCCAAAATAAAACACATAAGAGAAACTGTCATGGCAATAGATCATTTATCCTCCATGACAGTTTCTCCCCTCCTTCCTGTACATACAGCTGCAGAACAGGCTGCAGCTCTCACACCCTCTCTTTCTCAGAGCTTTCGGCTTATCCGAAATACCCATGATGGCACTCACCGATTTCCCCGGTATCATAAGCATCGATGTACTCAGCGAAAGTCCTATCTTCCGCTCTGTATCTAATGCGGCGCACAACTGTTTCTGCGCGGAAAGCGGCAGATCCCCGTACCCCGGGCTGAACCGGTCCGTCAGATACGCTCCCTCCGCCTCCACCTCCCGGCGAAGATCCTGCTCAAAATTGTCCGCCACATTTTCGATCGCCGTGCTGGCGCAGGCATCCATGATCACCGCATCCGCCATATTGCTCACACTGCTCCTTGTTAGAAGCCGGTCGATCCCCTGCCCCAGCGTAACTGCCATCAATACGGCCTCCTGACAGCCCGAAAGGAGTTCCCGGATATCCTTCCCCTCCAGCGCAAGCGCCTCAAAATATGCTCCATCCACGGGAATGCGCCTCCAGATAAGCCGGGGCTGCGCAGCCGCAGAGACTTTCTCCTCGCAGCGCCTTATCTGCGCTTCCAGTTCAGCCGGATAGTCCTGCCCCCGGTATCCCAGATAGAGCAGTATCTCATTTTCATTCAATTCCGTCAGTCTCGCCTGCATATTGTCTGTCTCCCGCACCCCACTTTTTCTCCAATCAATACTCCCGCTGTCTCTACGCTATTTTAGCACAAACCCTCCTCCCCGCGCAACTCTCCCCTCTCATCCTGATATGATCTATGATCATTCACAGAAATACCCTCTTTCAGCAGACTTATCCGTAAAAGTAACAGGCAGGCCCCGTCATAGAGCCTGCCTGTCTGTCAGTTTCCTGACGCGGCAATTGCCTTGCCATTTTTATAAGGATAAAAGTTATAAAGTGGATAACCTTTTTAAATGAATCTGCACAGCGACATCGTCCCCCTTGATCTCCGGAAGCAGGATGCCTCCCGCCATAAGTGCCATTCCCGAGTATACATGTTCTTCCCCTTCTACCCGGTACTTTCCCTTCTCTGAAAGGCCGGCAAGCCGGATCCTTTTTCGCAGCGCATTGGGCTCTGCCCGATACACCACTCCCTGCACCAGCACCTCCGATCCGTCCTTCGCCGCGAACTCCCAGAACGATAAGCCGCTCTCCGCGGGATCGCACAATCTGTAATAAAGCCCGTTATAGATCAGTTCCTGATCCTTTTTATAGATTTTTACCTGCCTCGAAACTTCCCGTTTCTCTTCTTCATCCAGCTTATTCAGATCCAGTTCATAGCCAAAGCTGCCTGCCATCGCCACTGTCCCCCTGGTCTGAATGGACGTCACCCTGCCGGTCTGATGATTCGGCACCGCCGACACATGAGATCCCACTGTGGAGATCGGGTAAAAGAAACTTGTGCCATACTGGATCACAGTTCTCTCATGGGCATCCGTATCATCGCTGCACCAGATCTGCGGACAGTAATAGAGCATTCCCGCGTCAAACCTTCCGCCGCCGCCGCAGCACCCTTCAAACAGGATGTCAGGAAATTCCCCCGTCAGCCGCTCAAGCAGTTCATAAAGCCCCAGGATATACCTGTGCGGCAGTTCCAGCTGACGTTTTTCCGGGAGCGTGGGCGTATACCAGTCGCATATATTCCTGTTTACATCCCACTTGACATACTCAATATTGTTCTCCCTCAGGATCTTACCGATCACCTGATAGAGATACTCGATCACCTCAGGATTTGCCATGTCGAGTGCAAGCTGGTATCTGCCCCGCATGGGATTTCTCCCCGGTATGCGGATCGCCCATTCCGGATGGGCGCGGAACAGTTCGCTGTCCTCGGAAACCATCTCCGGCTCCATCCAGATACCGAACTTCATGCCGAGGCTGTTGATCCGCTCTATCAGTCTGCCGAGGCCGCCCTGCAGCTTATCCTCATTTACCACCCAGTCACCGAGCCCCGAAACATCCGAATCCCGCTTCCCAAACCAGCCGTCATCCAGCACCATCATATCGATACCCAACTCTGATGCCTGTTTCGCTATCTCCTCTATCTTTGTGTCATTAAAATCAAAATATGTCGCTTCCCAGTTGTTGATCAGAACGGGACGCCCGGACAGCTTATATTTTCCTCTGCATACATTATTCCTGATCACATGATGGAAACGGTGGGACAATTCTGCGAAACCGTTATCCGAGCAGGACAGGATCACCTCCGGCGCATAAAAACTGTCTCCCTCCTCCAGATGCCACGCAAAGGTATCCGGATGGATCCCCATCACAAGCCGCACCTGGTCAAGCTGATCTCTCTCTATCTGTGTCTGGAAACCACCGCTGTACATCAGCGCCGCCCCAACACAGAATCCGCTTTTTTCAGCCGCTCCCTTCTCACAGAGCAGGACAGTGGGATTCTGTTGATGGCTTGACATCCCCCTCCCGCTGCTGCTCTCCTGAATTCCATGGATCAGCACAGCCCTCTCCGGCTGCCGTTCCTTTGTGTGCCTGCCGTGGAAATGGATCCACTCCCACTCCCCGCAGGGAATGTCCATGCACAGGCTGTGTACCCTGTTTAAGATCACAGGCGTCGTTCCCTGGTTCTGCACGACAACGCTTCTTGTGATAACGTCTTCCTCTTCCAACACACCATACTTTAAGATCACTTTCACATCTGTTGCTGTATCTTTCAAAATGATCTCCAGTGTTTCCGCCTTATCGTCCGCCGCATACACCGCAGGCAGTCCGGGAATCTGATATTTTCCTTTTAAGATATGGTATTCCTGAAACCGAAGGTCTAACGCACAGCTTCCGTTTTTGTGAGTGACGGAAATTGCCGGAACGCGGAAATCCCCCACACCGCCAGAGGCATACTCAAGCGGAAGTGTATCCAGGGAGTAGGTCCTCTGATTCTCTGCCTCATATATATTGCCTGAAAATCCCACATCCGGATAATCCAGAAGATAATCCATCACGCAGCCTGTCTTCGCGCCATACCATAAGTGATTCAACACCCCAAAAGTATCGACCTTCATCTGATACAGGGTATTTGCTGTTTCTATGTGAAATACACCATACTCTACCGTTATTGCCATACTGCAATGTCCCTCCACCGTCTGTTTCTATTTCTATTGGCGCCGATATTCCGCTGCAGACAGCCGGAATACCAGCTATTCAGTATCCTCATTCTAGCATATTTATCCAACTTTGCCAGCAGATAGCAGAAAGATTTCTATTGATATTTGATCGTTCAGCCTGCGCCATCCGGGGGTGTGTTCAATGCTTTCCCACAGCTGGCGCAGCTGACTTTTGCTCATTTATGACTGTTCCTCTCACATCACCCTTTGACCGCACCGTTTGCCACACCGTTTAAGATCTGCTTCTGGCATACGATGTAGAACAGAAGGATCGGGATCAGCGCCAGAATATAGGATGCAAATGCCAGGTTGTAGTTTGTGCCGAACTGCGTCTGGAAATTGAGCTGTGCCAGAGGCAGTGTGTTGATGCCCGTGCCGGACATGATAACGAGGGGTGTCATCACATCGTTCCATGTGCCCAGAGCCGTCAGGATCGCAACCGTCGCATGCATCGGCGACATCATCGGGAAGATGACCTTCCAGTAGGTGGTCCATGTGGTAGCTCCGTCTATGTACGCCGCCTCTTCCAGCGCCAACGGTATATTTTTTAAATATCCCGTGTAGAGCATCACGTTCATCGGCATATAGAACACCACATACAGCAGGATCACGCCGAGCCTGTTGCCGAGTCCCATCTGCGCCGTCTGCTTTACCAGAGGCATCATCAGGATGGCGAAAGGCACAAACATACCGCTCACGATGTAGAAATAGATCAGCTTAAAGCTTTTTCTCTCCGCCATGCCTCTTCCGATCGCATACCCCGCAACGGAGTGGATGACGATCGCGATGACGATCGTTGCGATTGTGATCAGAAGGCTGTTGCCGAGGGAGCGCCAGAAGTCTGTCACTTCCATCGCCTGCCTGAAATTGTCAAAGCTCCATGTGGACGGGAACGCAAGCGCCCCTGCCACATCGTTTGTCATTTCGCTGGGCTGCTTGAAAGCTATGATAAATGCCATATATAAGGGAAAGAATACGGTTATGGTGCCTAAAATCAGGACGAACGTCAGCACCCAGTTTGTTCTTTTTTCTTCCTTCATTATAACTGTTCCTCCTTCTTATTCATTATCGTCAGCTGAGCCACGGTGATCCCTACTATCACAAAGAAGAATATCACTGCGTTGGCGCTCTGGAAACCGAACTGTCCGCCGTCCATACCGTTTCTGTAGATCAGGTAAGAGATGGATTCCGTGCTCTGCGCAGGGCCGCCCTTTGTCAAAGACATGATCTGGTCAAATACCATCAACAGGTTCTTTGTGCTGAGCACGAGGTTGATGGTCAGGAAGGGAACCACAAGCGGCAGCGTCACCTTCCAGAATTCCTGCCATTTTGTCGCGCCGTCCAGATTACTTGCCTCGTATACATCCTCGGGCACCGTCTGAAGGCCGGATATGTAGATGATCGTGTTCGTCGCAACCGCCTGCCATACGCCGACGATCAGAACGCCGATCCACGCGTATTTCTCGCTCGCCAGAATACTGTTCTGGATCCAGCCGATATTCAGCGCGTTTCCTACCGCAGGAACGATGTAGGTGAAGAAGAAGCTGAAGATATAACCGATTACGAGCCCCCCCAGAATGTTCGGCACAAAGTAGATGCCTCTGAGTGCACTCTTAAAGCGGATGCGGTTATTTAAACCGAGCGCCATGATCAGGCTCAGTATGTTGACAAGCACCGTACCCACCAGCGCGTATTTGAAGGTAAACAGGTAACTCTTGCCTACCCTGAGATCCGTAAACAGATCTTTATAGTTCCTGAATCCGACATAGTCATAATCACCGTAGCCGCGGTAATTGGTAAAACTGTACATAAAGCCCTTCAGCATGGGCAGTGTATTAAAGGTGAAGAACAATAAAACTACCGGTATCGTAATTGCCCAGAATGTTTTTTCCCGGGTGGTCATTTTACTTTTCATGGCAAAACCCTTTCCTTTCTTATTTAGTGTTCTTTCTGATACTGCTGCACTTTCCAGATCAGATCCCTGTTGTATCTGATCCAGTCGGAATCAAACCGTGCCAGGAAAGTGTCAACGGCATTGTCGCTCTCATCCAACAGGAACGTCTGGATCATGGCGTCCACGCTCATCTCACTCGGATAGTGGTGATCCTGATAGTCCGTCATCCTGCCCGCCTCTATGTATGCCCTCATTCCTTCGAGCTCCGCTGGAAGTTCAAAATCACCCTCCTTGCAGGCGATACCGCCCTGGTCCTCCAGGTAAATATTGATCGTCTCATCCTCGTAGAGGAACCGCAGCACCTCATACACCGCTTCTTTATTCCTGGTCTCTTTCATCACGCAGAAATGCAGGTCAACACCGGAGTTCAGTACATTGTCCGCCTCCGATTCATTCGCCGGGAATGTGAACGAGTCGATATTGATATCGGGATTTACCGATTTGATCTGAGGGATCGCATAGTTACCGATCGTATACATTGCGGATTCTCCTCTCGCAAAAGCGGTACAGGCGTCGTTGTAACCGTAAGCATAGGGATTCGGCTCCGCGTACTCAAGGAGAGCCTCCGTCTTTTCCGCCACCTCGCGGTAATTGTCCGTGAAGGTCGTGTTACCCTGGTTCACCTGCGCGCAGGTATCGGACGGTGTGAGTCCCACTGCCAGAGCGTTCCAGGGCGCAAGACAGGTCCAGGTGTCCTTGTAGCCCAGATACAGAGGCTGAATGCCCTCCGATTCGATCTGCTCACAGAGCGCCGTAAACTCAGACCATGTCTCCGGAACTTCCCAGCCGTGCTCCTCAAACATATCCTTGTTGTAGAGGACGCCCGCCGCGTTCGCCACATAGGGAAGCGCGTAAATGCCGTCCTGTGGAATAAATTCCAGTTCCTTTTCCATCTCCGCATACGCCGGTTTCACCTGCGCCGTCACATCCAGATCGGAGATGTCCATAAACAATTCCGCATCCAGGAAATTGGAATAGTTGATATCGCCGCCGATTCCCACGATATCGGGATAGTTCTCCCTGATAAATCTTGTTTTCAAAATCGTCATTGCTTCGTTGGGCGAGTCGATCGTCAAATGGATGTCATCATGTGTCTCGTTGAAACGAGCCTCGATCTTCTCCATCGCCGCCACCGCCTCCGGTTTGTAAAATACCAGTTCCACCTCGATCTTACCGTCCGATGCTGTCTGTCCGCAGCCTGTCAGACCTGCCACACAGAGCACAAGCCCAAACGCTGCTGCTGTTTTTTTGGCAATCTTTCTTTTTGACATATTTCCCTCTTCCTTCCTGTATTATTTTCGGTACTTCTATTGATGCTTTCATTTTAACATGCCTTAATGCTATCAAAAATAGCCTGATTTTTCATTTTTTATATCAATATGCGATATTTTATGCTATAATGACAAGCGATGACGCATTTGGATATATGCGATGGCAATGAGCAGTGCCCCGGAAGGCGGATATAAATTTTCGTCATGCTTGCATGTAAGAAAATTTATATCTGACTTTCGGGATAGGGCGACAGCCCGACATGAGGAAAATCGCAGATTTTCCGAATGGCACTGCAGACTAAAGGCACGGTTACACATTAGCACTACGGACCAAAAGCGCGGTTACACATTAACACTGCGGACTAAAGGCGCAGTTCCGCATTAACACTGCAGACTAAAGGCACAGCTACACATTAGCACTGCGGGATAAAGGCGCAGTTCCGCATTAACACTGCAGACTAAAGGCACAGCTACACATTAGCACTGCGGACTAAAGGCACAGCTACACATTAGCACTGCGGACCAAAGGAGGCTTTCCATGGGCAATACTTTCTTCCATATCTTCCCCAACGAGAATTTTATCGACCTCGACATGTACCAGCACGGCTATGAACAGTGTACCCCCGGTCATTCCTTCGGCCCCATGGCGAGAAACCATTATCTGTTCCACTATATTCTCTCCGGCACCGGAACCCTGATGGCAGATAACTCAAAGGGCGAAACCCAGACATTTTCCATAAAAAGCGAACAGGGATTTCTAATCTTTCCCGGTCAGATCAACACTTATTTTGCCGACGAAGCCCTGCCCTGGGAATACATGTGGATCGAATTTGACGGTCTGCGGGTAAAGGAAGCTCTCGATCTGACAGAGTTGTCTTTGGATACCCCCGTCTATCATCCCCGCTCCAAAGAACTGCGGGAGCTGATGAAACAGGAGATGGACTACATCGTCCATCATCCCAAGGAGCCTCCCATGCACCTGATCGGACATCTCCATCTGTTTTTGGACTATCTCGCCCGCTCCGCCACGCGGACGACGCCGGTCCACAGCAGTAAAATGAGCGACTATTACATTAAGGAAGCGATCAATTTTATTGAGCAGAATTTTCAAAACAATATCTCGATCGAGGAGATTGCTGGCGTATGCGGCATCAACCGCAGCTATTTCGGAAAGATTTTCAGGGGAGCCGTGGGCCGCTCCCCGCAGGAGTTTCTGATGAACTACCGCATGGTGAAGGCGAGGGAACTTTTGAAACTCACTTCGCTCTCCATCGCGGATATCGGATCTGCGGTCGGGTACGAGAACCAGCTGCATTTTTCGCGGGCGTTCAAAGGGGTTTATGGAGTTTCGCCGAGGGAGTGGAGGAATCAGCATAAATAGCGTTAAACCCTCTAAACCAAAAAATGTATCTTGCGTCTAAAATCTGCATATGCTATAATGCCAATAGGCAAAGAGAAGTAAAAAGTCCATACAGGACGACAACGAAAAGCCCCGGAGATGGCGCTCCAGGGCTTTTCTGTTCCCATTTTGGAATGGCAGGGCTTAACGCCAAGGCTAGTTACCGACTATTTTTCGCCGTCTAACCATTTGATGATGTAATGGCAAATTACACCAGCCGTAACGGCGATGATAAGAGAAGTAAAA
Source organism: uncultured Lachnospiraceae bacterium (assembly GCA_910584915.1). GTDB lineage: Bacteria > Bacillota > Clostridia > Lachnospirales > Lachnospiraceae > 1XD8-76. The sequence goes on along the minus strand of CAJUDM010000003.1, from coordinate 45,572 downwards.
ATTTCCATACAGTTCACCCCCTTTCTTTACCAGTCTAGGGGCGGTAACGAAGTCATTATATCATGTATTTCTATATTATTCTATATTTATCAATTAAAAAAGAGACTCGTCAAGTGTTTTTTCTTCATAAAATCTTAATTACTTCATAAAAGACATTTCATATAATAATTGCTAAAATCATATAGAACATTGTTTCAGAAATGAGGGGCTTTTATGAGTGTATTCGCGTTGAAATGTATTGCATTGTATCTGATGGTTCTTGATCATGTCGGGTTTTACTTTGTAGACTATATTCCCTACGGTCTCTATCTGTTCCTTCGGATTTTAGGACGGTGCAGTTATCCGTTGTTTTTGTTCTGTATGACGCAGGGATACAGACATACACGCAGCAGAAAGAAATATCTGCTCAGGCTCTATCTCGGGAGCCTGTTTATGACCGGGTTTGCTCTTTTTGTGGATGCCGTTTTTCCTGTGGAAGGTTTCGGCTACGGATTCCACAATATCTTTTTATCACTGTTCCTTGTCGGAATCCTGATCAGTACGATTGAGGCTTTTCAGAAAGATAAAAAAACAGGGCTTATCATGGCCGGCTGCATTTTTATATTGCAGTTTTGGTTTAGTATCGCGCCCCGGTATATTCCTGTGCTCCGAAATTACAACGGAGATATCTGCACCGGAATCTTTCCCAATCTGGCTTTAAACGAATATGGCTTACTGTTTATCATTCTCGGGATTGCCATGTATTTTCTGTATAATCAGAAAGAAACCTTCACCATTGTCTATCTGCTCTTCTGTATCGCCCAGTACAGCGACGAAATGTTAAACGGCGAGGGCGGCGTTCCGATCCAATGGTTTATGGCGCTGGCGCTGCCTTTCATGCTGCGCTACAACGGGGAAAGAGGGCGGAGTTTCAAGTATTTCTTTTATGTGTTCTACCCCGCCCATACGTTTTTATTGTTTTATCTGGCGAATTTTGTGTGGGGGTGATTTTCGCGCAACCATATTACACTTATCCCACACCTCATCCCGCCAGGTAAACGCTCCTTTTACAACCTCGCGCTCCGCAAAACCGGCTTTCTCATAGCACCGCCTTGCCGCGGGATTCCCGGAAAATACATTCAACTGCACCGCCTCAGCGCCCGTCATTGTGAACGCGTATCTGAGTGCCAGACGCAGCATCTCCTCCCCGTATCCCATCCCCCTCTTTTCGCTGTCGACGATAACGAATTTAAAGAACCCGGTATTGTCCCTCACATCGACACAATAGCAGAAAAAACCGACCGGCGTTCCGTCATCCTGCGTTGCAATATAGGCGCTGTCGGTCCATTCTCTCGCCCCTGTTTCCAGCGTCTGCCTCAGATTTTCTTTCGTCATCGGAAAAGGTATGAGATTTGCGCACCACAGAGCGTGCGCCCGCTCGTCCCCCGTCCATTTTGAGAGATATACATAATCTTTACCTTCTATATATGGTCTTATTCTCATCGTTTTATTTTCTTCTCCGCCCCTCTCGGAAAACTGACAAGCAGCGTCCCCTTCCCCACAACGATACTGCTCTCCTCCCCGATAAACTCATTGCTCACGCCCAGCGGAAAACTGTTTGTCAGCACCGCATCATTCAATTCATATTTCAGCTTCCTCAGATATACCCCCGCAGATTTCTCAGACCAGGAGAATACAGACACGTACCCCGCATCGACCCTGTCAAAAAAAAGCTCCCCGTCCGTGACCGCCGTAAACACGCTCTCCCTGTCAAACAGAAATCCTTGCATTCCCCGCTCCGATAAATAAGCCAGCATCTGCAAATTCGCGATGGTATGATCGAGGCGTCCGCCTGTTCCGCAGTAAATATGAAACTCCGTATATCCTGCCCTGATCCCCTCCTTTATCGCAATGGACATATCCGTATCATCCTTCTCCGCCGGCAGTTCTAACACATTTTCCCTCTGCGGAATGTATTGCAGGGTATCAAAATCACCCACGATAAGATCCGCCGCGATTCCGCTCTCTTCCAGATACCGAAGCCCCGCGTCCGCCGCGATCACAAAATCCTCTTTCTCCGGCTCAAAATCCAGCCCATAATTTTCACCTGCCCCGACGACGTAACAGATCCCCTTTTTCATCTCATACTCCTCTTCCCTGCACACAACTCTTTTTTCTATATGCTTTCATCATCCTCACCCACGCTGACCAACGCTCCCGGATTTTCCTCAAGAAACGCCGAAATCTCCCCCAGAAACCTCTCTCCGTACTTGCGCAGCTTGTTCTCCCCGACGCCGGATACTTCCAGCATCTCCTCCTCCTTTTTCGGCAGCTTTGCGCACATATCGATCAGCGTCTTATCGCTGAACACAATATAGGGCGGCATCCCCTCTTCCCTGGCGATCGCAAGGCGAAGTTCCCTGAGCCTCTCGAACAACTTGTATCCGGCACTTGTAAGCGCATCCGTGCTCCTCGCCTTTTTCTTTTTCTGCGAGGAAACCGGTATATTGCTTTTCTCCGCCTTCCTGATCCCGACATACGCCCCTTCTCTTTTCAACCCACTGATATCCCCTATGCGGAGCACACTGTAATCCCCGTCCGTCTGGATCACATAGCCCTCCCGGATCATCTGCTCTATCAGCAGCCGGATATCCGGCTCCGTTCTGTGGGAAAGCACCCCGTAAGACCTGTAGGAATCCGCGCCGATCTCCTTGAGCCTCGCCCTGTCTGCGCCGAGCAATGTGCCTGCCACGATCGCCGCGCCGTATCTGCCCCTTGTCTCCGCAAGGCAGTTGATCACCTGCTTCGCGTCCTCCGTCATATCCACTTCTTCATACTGATGATGACAGTTTCCGCAGTTGTCGCAGGGCGCTCCCACCTTCTCCCCGAAATATTTTAATATGTAATTTCTCAGGCACGACGTACCTTTGCAGTATTCCTCCATGATGCGGAGCCTGTACAGATCCCTCTGTCTCAGGAACTCTATATCTTCGTCATCCGTCCCCTCAAACTCCTTTTTTTCCAGCAGAAATTTCCCGATCATAATATCCTGCGCCGAAAACAGCAGAATGCACTTCGCACTCTCCCCGTCTCTCCCCGCGCGCCCGGCTTCCTGATAATAGTTCTCCATGCTCTGTGGCATATTGTAGTGGATCACAAATCTGACATTGGATTTATCGATCCCCATGCCGAAAGCGTTGGTTGCCACAATGACCGGCGCCCGGTCGTAGATAAAATCATCCTGGCTCCTCTTTCTCTCCTCATTGCTCATCCCCGCATGATATTTTGCAACAGGAACTCCCTGTCTCAGCAGCGTCTCATACAGAGAATCCACGTTCTTTCTCGTGGCGCAGTAAATGATCCCGCTCTCCTTCGGATGCTTTTCCATATAATCCGCCACAAACGCATCCTTTCGCTTCCCCGCGATGTGCTCCACGCTGTAATACAGATTCTCCCGGTCAAACCCCGTGATGACAATCTTCGGGCTTCTCAGCTTCAGGACGCATTCTATATCATTCCTCACTTCCTTTGTCGCCGTCGCCGTAAAAGCACCCACGACAGGCTTTACCGAGAGCCCCTCGATAAACTCCACGATCTTCAGATAACTCGGTCTGAAATCCTGCCCCCACTGGGAGATACAATGGGCCTCATCCACCGTCACCATGGAAATCTCCACCTGCGATACAAACCGCATAAACCCGGCACTCTCAAGCCTCTCCGGCGCCACATAGATGATCTTGTAAGTTCCCTTCGCCGCCAGCGCAAGGGCTTTTGTGATCTGTACTTCCGTCAGGGATGAATTGATATACGCCGCGTGAATGCCGGCTTCATTTAAAGACTTTACCTGATCCTGCATCAGAGATATGAGAGGCGATATGACAAGTGTGATACCGGGAAGCATCAGCGCCGGCACCTGATAACACAGGGATTTTCCCGCGCCGGTCGGCATAATGGCGACTACGTCCCTCCCGGCGAGAAGCCCGTCGATGATGTCCTCCTGCCCCTCCCTGAAAGAGTCATAGCCGAAAAATGTTTTTAATATTTCTGTTTTATTCATCACTTTTCCATCCACTAATATTCTTTCCCTACTTCCTCCGGCAAAATATCATACTTTTCCAGAAATTCTCTTAAATCCCGCTCATTTTTAATGAGCATAACTTCTGAAAATTTACCGGTGTGTATGTTTTTAAAACCCGCCACCTGCTCGCCGTTGCAGATACTTGCGCGGATGATCGGCTTTTGGTTTATTTTATCATAATCCATTTTGGCAATTCTTCTTTTAAACATGATATCTCCCTGACAGAATTTTCACTTTTCTTTTTCCGAAGCACTCAAATCCCCTCCCCGTCAAACGCCGGGATAAAACTCTCCTCCGCGGTCTCACCCTCCTGAATAAACCCGCATTCCACGCCGACAGAGACCGCATAATCCACCACCTCTTCATACTCCGCCTCCGTCACCCTGCGGTTTATCTCAGGATACTCGGCAAGATACGGCATCGGCGTAAACTGGTTCATGATACTGATATAGACGGTATCTCCATAGGTCTCATATAAATACCGTATCACCGCCTTTGAATCCTCCGCGCACCCGGGCAGCACCAGATGGCGCACGATCGTCCCCCTTTTCATCAGTCCGTCCTCGTTCCCACCTTCAAACACTGCCTCCCCTGTCTGGCGCACCATCTCGGCGATCGCCGTCTTCGCCACATCGCTGTAATCCGCCGCACGGGAGTAGCGCTTCGCAAGTCCGGCATCCATATATTTAAAATCCGGCAGGTAGATATCCACCAGCCCCTCCATCTGCCTGAGGGTATCCGCATATTCATAGCTTCCCGTATTATAGACTATCGGCAGAGAAAGCCCCCGCTCTTTCGCCCGGATCAGGGCTTTCCTGATCTGCGGCACAAAATGCCCCGGCGTCACAAGATTGATATTATTCGCCCCTTTCGCCTGCAGTTCCAGAAATATTTCCGAGAGCCTTTCGATCGTGATATACTTCCCCGCGGTCCCGCTCGCAATGCTCTTATTCTGGCAGAACACACAGTGCAGGGCACAGCCGGAAAAAAATACCGTCCCCGATCCGGCTTCCCCCGAAATACAGGGCTCCTCCCAGTGATGCAGCGCAGCCCGCGCCGCTTTTATCCTGTCCGTCTGTCCGCAGATCCCGATTTCCCCGGCATCTCTTTTCACGCCGCAATTTCTCGGGCACAGCCTGCACCCGCCTTTTTCCGCGCTCCCGCCCGCTTTCAATGTTTCATCTGTCACTGTCATATAACTGCACAATTCCCTTTACCATCAGCCTCTTTTCAGTATTCCTCTTCCCGGCAAAATACTCCTTGAATCGATGACTTATCTCACAAGAGACTTCATCATCAAAATACCGTGATAATTTTCTCCATAGCAATCCGGTATAAAACCCGTGGGAGAAAATCCGTACTGCACAAAATAATCAAAGTGCTTTCTGCCATACGATCTCAACTCCCTCAATTCAAGTGCATAGTCCTGAAGCGGTCTGCCATGGCATGACATCCCGGTGGAACCGATCACATATTTCAGATTGCGGTATTTCTTTTCCCTCGCGTGTTCCTCAGCCTGCCGCAGCAGCGGCTCCAGCTTTTCCTCCATCACAAAAGTCCCGCTGTCGTCGTACCCCAGGCATTCTATACTCAAATAAGAGTACCCTTCATATTCCGCACACAAAATCCACCCCCGCGGATCTGCGGCATCCCCCATATACCAGCCGACCAGATTCGCAAGCAGTGAGACATCCAGCAGCTGCCCTCTCGCCCCCTCAAAATCCCACCAGTCGGGTTTTATGGTTGACATAAGTCTTGCAACGCTGTCGGCATTTGATCTGTCAATTCTGTATATCCCCACAGTCATTTCTCCTGTTTCTGATATAAATCATCTGTACATATTTTATATATTCTGTATATAAGCCTTGAATATATGATTTACTCATCTGATTATAGAATAGTTATCTGCCTCGTACAATATATATTTACAATTTATTTTTCAGTTGATATCCGTTTTTAGTCAATACCTCGCGGCAGTCGACGAATGTGCATGCGAGCATACCCACCTGGCTCTTTGCTCGCGGAAATCAATGCCCGCTTCCGGCTGGTGTCCGATTTTATCCCATACTTCTGTCAATAAACCATCAAACCATTTCAACAGTTTACATAATATCTACTTTTCTGACAATATCTCCGGAATACCGCCCCTGAATATATTCTTCATCCCAACCGCAATTGCCAGCGACACCGCCCCCGCAAACAGGATCACAGCAAACTCAAATCCTTCACATACCTCAAACAAAACGCCATACACCGCATTCCCCAGCGGCTGGGCGCACATGGAGACGGCAAGGATGACCGCGATCACTTTGCCGATCAGTTCGCCCGGCGTTTCACCCTGCACGAACGCCATGATCTGTACCGCGAAAATCGTCACGCACACCATAATGAAAAAACAGCACACCATGATCACCAGATAATTGATCATGCCGGAAGCGAACACGACCAGTGACGCGCCCATAGGAAATACAAACGCGGCTCCGGCTACGACAAGATATCCTGTTTTCTGCAATGTCAGCCTTTTTGCCAGCGTCCCCGCACAGATGCCGCCCGCCAGTCCCCCCGCCGCCAGCGCTCCCTCCGCATAGCCGCAGAGCCTGTTAGCCAATGCCGGCTCAAACGGCAGTACCTCCGTCACCAGATAGGGCAAACCCACAGTCAGCATGGCAGACAAAAACAGATTGATCCCGCAGACCGCCAGCAAGGCTTTTCCGATGACAGGCTTATCCTTCCAGATAAAACGGACACTCTCCGCAAAATCCGTTCTCACCATCTTCCATACGCCGCCTGTCATCTCCCGCCTTGTAAAAGGAATCCGGATAAACAGCTCCATCACTGCCGACAAAAAGAAACAGACGATACAAACCCACAACACGGACTTCAATCCATACATACTGTACAGAACTCCCCCCAGAACCGGACCCAGCAGAGCGGAAAAGGAATTGATTATGTTAACCACCGAATTTGCCGCCAGAAAATTCTCTCTGCTGACAAGGGCGGGAATGCTCGCCTGGACCGAGGGCTGATACGCCCCCGCGATGCCGTACAGGATCATCAGCGCCGCCGTGATCAGCAATACAAGATTCACGCCGCCCAACAGCAGTGAAAATACCGCGATGAGACCCGCTGTAAAAAAGTCCAGCACGACCATGATGTTCCTCTTATTCACTCTGTCCGCAATGATGCCGCCCACCGGCGATAACAAAATTGCCGGCAGGAACGCGCACGCCGTGACCGCGCCGTAGAGAGCGGATGAGCCTGTCTGGTTGAGCAGGTACAGCGGCAGCGCAAACCGGATCGCCGCATTGCCGAACAGGGATATGACCTGCCCGATCACAACCAGTGTAAAATCTCTTGTAAATAATTTTTGTTCCATTTTCCGAGTCTCCTTCTTATTCACTTTTGCAAATTATTTTAGTGTTTCATACCGCATGACGGTATGTATTTATTTTAAAATATATCTGCCCGTATTTCAGGGCAGGCATTTTCTCAGCATAGGACCACTCTCATCGCCGCTCCCATCACTTGTTCTTTGTCTCCAGATAGAGCGATGCCAGCTTCCTCATCCTCTCCACTATCTCATCATCCACAATATCCAGCCCGAAGCCCTGCATCATCTGCCGAAATACCATGAGCCTCCGGTAATATTCCTCTATCGTGCTGTTAAATATCATCGGATTGGTCCACATATTCGCCACAAGTATGACCAGTTCAGCCAGCTCCGCCGGATACTCCGTATGAATGGAACCGTCCGCGATCCCCTGCTCGATGATCGGCAAAATATAGTCCGGGGCGACATTGTCCACCGTATCCCGAAATGTACTGAACAGCAGCTTTGAATTATTGCTCAGATCCGGCGCGAGCGTGAACAGATCATCCATATCCGATCTGTTCACGGACTCCTTAAAGATCATCTTCAGCTTTTCCTTCCCGGCGAGATCCGTGCGGTCCCGGATACTTTCCAGCATCTTATTGGACTCTTCGTTCATCCTGTTCGTCACAGCCTCCAGAATATCCTCTTTGGATCTGAAATGATGATAGATTGCCCCCTTGCTGAGCCCCCCCAGATTGTTGATAATATCCTGAATGGAAGTGTGCTCATATCCCTTCTCCATAAACAGACGGGCAGCCGTTTCCAATATCAGGTTGACCGTCTCTTCCGGATGTTTATTTCTCGCCATATCTGTCACTCCTTGCGGGCTATTTGTATTGTTGCCGGTATAGAATCAAGCTGGTATGCCGTCTGACAGCAATATCACCATAGATAAAAGCCATCTGCTCCATGCCTTCAGCACTCCCACTGCTGCCAGACGTATTCACCGTAAATTTTTCGGAACACAATTGCAATTTCAGTTCTTCGATACATACCAACAGTATGTTTATACTATCATACCGCTGGTATGTATGTCAAGCACAGATCTTGTACTCGAAAATATGAACGGTAGCAGTTCACCCTTCCATCTCTGCCCGTCGCTCCATCGCGGCACCAGCAATTACCTCCTCCGCACGAATCTCTCCCCCTCATAAATGCGCACCGGATTCCCCCTGACGATGAGATTATGTTCCCTCCATGCGCTGTTGGTCTGCTCCTTTCTCTGCTCCTCTCTCATATCCTCCAGTTTCTTTTCAAGCTTCTCCATCGCTCTCTGCTTATTCTGAAACTGACTCCGCTCCTCAGTGGACTGCGCCACAAGCCCAGTCGGGATATGAATGATCCGCACGCCGGTTTCCACCTTGTTCACATGCTGCCCGCCTTTGCCGCCGCAGTGAAATTTTTCTATGCGGTATACCTGTCCGGACGCAATTTCCTCTCTTTCCGGTATTATGCTCACATCCACATACCAGTTTTTCCTCTTACAGTTTTTCCGGAACGGACTTTTGTTGATCCACAATACGGTTCCTTCCAGCCCGCTCAGATCCTGTTTCGTCCGGAATAGAACAGAGTCAAAGCACCCCTTCTCCGCGCCCGCGGTATCCGATAAAATTTCCATTTCTCCATATTCTTTTTGTAACGCCTCAAACAGCTTTGCAACCGCAAGCTGGCACTCCGCAGGTCCCTGACCTGCGCTGATCTGAATTATCATAAAAATAGCCATGCCCTTTCTACAACCTGCAAATCGGGACAAAAGCACAAACTTGCAGGTAATAAACTCACTTATACATTAACTCCCGTTCGCCCGTACTATATCCTGTAGGAATCTGCTGTTTTGCGACAGTTCTTAATCTCCTATTTTCTGCCTCCCGCCTTATAGTTGTAGACAGGAACCAGCCTCTCCGTTATTTCCACAGTATCTCTGATCTGCTCCGCGATCTCGCTTATGGACCGGTAGGCAAACGGCGCCTCATCCAGCGTTTCCGCCCCGACGCAGGTGCTGAAGATCCCCTTCATTTCCTTTTTAAACGCCGACACCGTATATTGATTTTTTACCTCTTCCCGCTTTAATCTCCTGCCGGAGCCATGGGGCGCCGAACAGTTCCACTCCTCATTGCCTTTTCCGACGCCGAGAAGTATCCCCTCCTTCATGTTGGCGGGAATGATCACCTTCTCTCCCTTTTTAGCTGAGATACATCCTTTGCGGAGCATTCCGATTTCATCCAGGTAATTATGCGCCGCAGAAAACTGCTCCTTTGCCTTCCATTTCATCCCTTTCAGGATCTCCCTGACAATGATCTGACGGTTCCGCTCCGCATATCTCTGTAGTATCCGCACATCCTCAAGATACGCCTCTTTCTGTTCGTGTTCCAGATAACTCACATAATAGGGTATCTCCAGCCCCTGCTCCGAGAGGTTCCTGTGCGCCAGCTTTGTGTAATATTCCGCCACTTCCTCCCCGAGATGCCGGCTTCCCGTATGCACCACAAGATACATGCCGCCGTCCTCTCCTCTGTCAATCTCAATAAAATGATTGCCGCCTCCCAGCGTGCCAAGGCTTCTCTCCGCCCTGCCTCTGTCGATATGTCCGATACAGCAAAGCCCATCATAAGAAAATTCTTTCGCCGCGCAGTGCGCCTCCTTTCTTATCGCAAACCCCGAGGGCACATTTTCCCGGATCACCCTGTCCAGTTTCTGAAATTCCACACGCTCTGTATTCAGTTTGACACAGGTCATGCCGCAACCTATATCCACTCCCAGAAGCTGTGGGATCACCCGATCCGTCACTGTCATCGAAAGTCCGATGGGACCGACCTTGCCGGGATGGATATCCGGCATCAGGCGGATTCTGCTCCCCTTTGACACCTCATTGTCACATATCATTTTTACCTGCGAAAGGGCATGATCCTCCACATCATCGGTGTAGATCTTCGCCTCAGCCCAAATACCTTTTACTGTTTTCATATTGTCTTTGTCTCCCTAAAATAAGGCACAAAAAAAGCACCTCAAAGGTGCATCGTCCGCAAACCTGATTTCAGTCTGTAAGGGGCGCCGTGCCTTTGATTTTCTGTTCTGCTATTCTGCTGTTCCTGTTTTTGCTATTCTCATTATTCCGCATGGTAACCCCTCCTTTCCACAATCTGATCTCTTTGTCAACAGGTACATGATAACACAGGCGCCCGGTGTTTGCAAGCTGAAACCTTGTATATTCTCCGTCTTCTAATGCCCAATCGAAAAAAACCTGATCAATATCTCTTTGATATGGTTATACCTTCTCGCATAGGAATTTTCCACCCGGATCAACTGCAGATCATGCTCTCTGCAGATCTCGTTCTTCTTTCTGTCCCTGATCCGCACCGCCTCATCCTCCAGATGCTCCTTCCCATCCAGTTCGATCGCCAGGATCGGAAGCTCCCTCTTCCCCTGCCGCTCATACACCACAAAATCAAACCTGCCGCGGTAAAACAGATCATTATAGCTCTCGTTCCCCTGAAAAACGTGGGAGATCGCCACTTCCCTGTGCACCGTATAACGGCTCTGCGTCAGCCATATATTCTCCAGCGCATGAGTCAGGTTCTCCAAAAAAGCCTCCTCCGTCGCCGTGCTGAAAGGCTTCACGCCAAGCGCCCTCGAAGCCGCCTGTTTCGGTGTGACATAAGTACTCCCGTTGGACCACACATACTGCGCCAGTTCATACAGGTCATCCTCACCCTCCTTCCGGTGGAGCCGCTCGAGATTTTTCCGGCTCGAAAGCAGGATCAGCTGCTCCCTGGCTCTCGATGTGGCGACATTGATCAGCTCCCTGTTGTTTTTCAGCCATTCGTAAGTCCCCGCCTGGGTCTGCTCCGTCACCGCGGTGGAAAACAATATCACATCCTTCTCATCCCCCTGAAAGGCATGGATCGTTCCACATGACACATTTGTCACATTTGCCCGTTCCAGTTCATCTTCGATCATCCTCCTCTGATTGACAAACGGCGTGATGACGCCGATGTTTTTGTCCCTGTTCATCGAGGCATATCTGGCGATCTCCCGCGCCTCCGCCGGCGCCGTATTCTTCTGATCCGACTGATCCTCCGCCATATCCAGATAGACAAGGGGCGCATTTCCCCTGCTCTCTGACAGGATATGGAGCCTGGAATTGTAATACTTCCTGTTGTTGAACTCGATGATCTTTTTGTGGCAGCGATAATGATTGTGCAAGAGCGTCTCATCGCTGACCGCGTCGCAGGCGAGAAATGTCTTATAGATGGAATTTTTCCGGTAGTCATACTCATCCGCCACCCCATAGCGCTTTTTCAGCTTTTCATTTGCCACCTCATCCAAAAGGATCACCGGGCTGAGCTGCTGCGGATCGCCCACCAGCATCAGGCTCTCCCCGCGGATGATCGGCACCAGGGACACCGCGATATTGCACTGGCTCGCCTCGTCTATGATCACCATGTCGAACATCGGCTCCGGTTTTCCCAGCCTGTGGGCGGAAATACAGGTGGTGATGATGATCGGGAATATTTTTTGCAGCTTCGCGATATTTTCCTTTTTCCCGAGATACTTTGCAAACGCATCCAGCTGTTTTTTCTCATCCTCCATCTTCAAAATATCCAGAAGTTCCGCATTCTGGGCATTCCCCAGCTTCTTGATAAACCCCGCAGAGACATAATAGAGATATTTTTTCATCTCTTCCGTGTCGTCGTCCAGAAAAGTGAGCGCCTCAGCCTCCGAGATCTCCCCCAGGGACGCGATCCTCTTCTCTATCTGGCGGCGTTGCCTTGTCCTCAGATCCTCCTCAAAGGAAACCATCTGTAAGGATGCGCCCTTTTTCTTCTCATACTCGAGAAGCCGCTCTATGGTCTCATCCCTCTCTCTCAGATCCAGCAGCTCCTCATAGCGCCTCAGCAGTTCGGACAGGCGCTTCGCCCTGTTTTTCCGGTTGTCCTTGTTCCGGTCCAGCGTACTCTCATACACATTGATATTCTGTACGCTCTCATACAGCCGCCGCATCGTGCGGAGCGCTTCTCGCATCTTATCATTGTTGCCCAGGCGCAGAACCGGAAAAGGGATCACATGCCCGGCATAAGTCATCGCGGAGAGTTTCTCATAGACACCGTTGATCGGATGATTATTATAGGAAGCAAACAGCACCGTCCGCTCATTGAAAAAAGCTGTGATGATCGTCTCGATGATGGTGTTTGTCTTCCCCGTCCCGGGCGGCCCCTGGATATACGCAACCGGATACTTCATGGCATTGTGGATCGCAAGAAGCTGATCCATGTTGATCTTCTGATCGATCAGCGCGATCGGGTAAGCCGCCCTCCTTATCGGCCTCTCCAACAGATCCCCGAAAAATGCCTGAAGGGGCACAGGCGCCTTCTCCTCCTGATACAGTCTGATGACAGACTGATATTCCTTGTGCAGATCCAGGGCTATATTGCTCTCCAGCCCGATCACATAGGGCATATCATCCACGCTGCTTCCATACCGCGGCAGGCGGTTTGCAATACAGTCCTTGATCTTTTCCTGATTTGCCTCAAAATCATTCAGCAGTTCATACTCATCGCCGTCTATAAAACGCCGAATGCTCTGCTTTGTCCCGTCTATCGTAAATTCCGTGCAGATCGTGATCTCCTGGTCCGGCTTCAGCACCCGCTGTTTCACATCCAGGTTCAGCCGGCGGTAAGCCAGCACATACAGCCCCTTTGCCGTGTGTATGCTCAGCACATTCATCGCAAGCTGTTTCATCCTGAGCCCGCCGTCCGAGCGCTTATCCACATCCGCCTGATACTGAAAGCTGTTTACGATCGCCTGAAACTGCTCTTTGTCCAGTTCATAGGCTTCCCCGCACAGCTTGTCCCGGTCCAGATATTGTATCAGGCCAAAATCTGAGATATACGGCACCGTATCCAGCCGGTTGCACATCTCCAGATAGTTCAGTATCTTTAAATTGGCAGTGTTGTCAAACAACCCATGATATTTGTGGGGATGAAGAGAGATATCCTTCACAAGAGATTCATTGACAGGATAGTACGAACCTTCGATGATCCGTGAGGACAGGATCGAATCTATCCTGATCCTGTCATAGCTTTCTATCGTATAAAGTCCCAGATGGAGCCCCTCCACCGCCAGCATGCGGTTCCTCACATCCAGACCGCGGATTCCGATCCAGTATTTTGTATTCTGGTTTTCTCTGTTGTGGTATTCGATGCTCAGCCATTTTCCCTCATGGATCGCGCGGAAAATGTCGCGGGATACTGTGTTCATAGCGTTACCTGCCTGTTATTTATCCATTTCAACAAAATGTTTCACCGTATCCCTCAGATCCTCGCTGAAATCATCCAGATCCTCCAGTGTGATAGCCCCTTCTCTCAAAAGCGACATGATATTAAAAAACAGATTGGATCTGCTCCTCTCGCACTGGACTCCGCAGTCTTTTTTGTCCTGCCGTATCCGTTTCTCCAATTCCCAGAATTTATCCGACGGGTTTCCCTCCCCCTCCAGCAGCCGGATATATTCCTTATTCAGCCGGTCCATATAGGCTTCCTGCCAGTCTGCAATCTTACTCCTGAAAAGCTTCCAGTCCTTTTCTGAAAATCTGTTCATTTGTCATAGCCCCTCTCGTTTTTATGACATTTCCATATAAATTATATTACGGAAAATACTGCGTGTCTTCTCAAAAATTAATTATACTATAGTTTATAACATTTTAACAGTAATCTTTTCAGGCCAGCGATCTGCAACTATTTTGAGATAAAAGAAGAAATTTTGCCGGACTCCCGATCCGGGAATACAACGACTGGTGCGGGAAACTGGAAGAGTTGATCCCCAACAAATGAAACGCCGGATCAGTGGTTTACATAATGTAAATGGAATTTGAAACGCCCCAGAGGGCGGGGCATTTACCTTCGCGGTATTTGCCAATAGATTCATGTCAATCAGACCCGGCAATATGAAGTGCGGCGCTGGCTCATTGTTCGCGAGAATAAAATTTCCATCTCACAGCGCTTCCAGTGCAACACTTCCTCCCCTGGCAATCTCAATTCGGTTGACATAACATTCTCTCAGCAATGCGATCAGCCTATCATTATCCCGCTCCGGCTTCACACTCTCCATCAGCACCGCATCCCTGCCGCAGTCGATCACCGGGGCATCGAAGACCTGCGCTATCCTGAAAATCTCCTCCCTCTCCCTCTCAGAACAGCCATCGATCCGAACGAACATCAGCTCCTTTCTGTGAACCGCAGTATCCGTGTGATCAACAACTTTTATCACCTCGACGCATCTGTTAAGCTGCTTCTTCACCTGCTCAAAAGTCCGATCGTCTCCGGTCAGCCCGATCGTCATGCGTGAAATGCTTTTATCCTCCGTGACACCCACGGTAAGGCTGTCCAGATTATAGGATTTTCCAGAAAACAGCCCGGAGATCCTGGCAAGCACGCCAATCTCATTTTCCACATACAGACAAAGCCATCTTTTCTTCATACTGTTCATTCCCCCTTCCCTCGATCCGCCATGTATCTTCTTGTCACTGTACACATTCCCCTTCCTTTCGCTCACTCTCTTTCCACCATTATGCTTTTCCCTGCTCTTTTTCTTTGCTGAGCCCGCTCCTCCTCCACCTCCAGAATCATATCTTCCAACGCATTCCCCGGCGGAACGATCGGCATCACATTCTCCTCCCTGGCGATGATAAACTCGATCACCGTCGGCACATCCCGTCTGCTCTTTGCCTCCTCCAACGCTCTGTCGATATCCTTTTCATCTGTCACCCGGATGCCCCTCGCCCCATAACTCTCCGCCAGTTTCACAAAATCCGGCGTATATGCCGGACATTTTTTTCCCGGCTTATTACAACCCGCCTCACAGCTTTTTCGCCATCTCATGCAGGTACTCGAATAGCGCCTGTCATAAAACATCTCCTGCCACTGTCTCACATTTCCGAGATAACCGTTGTTCAGAATACAGACCGTGATCGGCAGTTCATACACAACAGCCGTCGCCATCTCCTGGCTATTCATCTGCATTCCCCCGTCCCCGGTGATCACCACCACATCTGTCCCCGGATTCCCAAGTTTTGCCCCGATCGCCGCCGGAAAGCCATATCCCATAGTACCAAGCCCGCCGGAAGTCAGCATCCGTCTCTCCGCCCCAAGATCTAAAAACTGTGTCGCCCAGAGCTGATTCTGCCCCACATCTGTTGTGATGACCGCTCTGCCAAAGATCCGGTTAATGGCGTGTATGATCTTCTCCGGTGTCAGCCCTTTCTTTTTCATTGTGATCGGATATCTCTTCTTCCATGCGCTGACCTGCCCTCTCCACTCTTCTATATCCAAAGGCTCCGCCATCTCAAGCAATGCAGTGATCGCCGCTTTCGCGTCCGCAACGATCGGAATGTCCACAGCAATATTTCTCGAAATGGAAGCCGCATCGATATCGATATGAACGATCGAAGCTCCATTTGCAAACTGTCCGGTCTTTCCTGTTATACGGTCATTGAACCTTGTCCCGATGGAAAAAAGCACATCGCATCTGCCGACAGCCGTATTGGCGGCATAACTGCCATGGATACCGATATTTCCCGCATATAACGCATGGGAAGCAGGCACAGCACCTTTCCCCATGATCGTCGTCACCACCGGCGCCCCTGTTATCTCCGCAAGCTTTTGCATTTCCACTCCCGCCCGGCCGATATTGACGCCGCCTCCCACCAGAAAAACAGGGCGTTTTGCGCTGTACAGCAGTTCCATAGCCCTTTTCAGCTGCCCCGTATGCACCGAAACACATGGTTTATATCCCCGGATCTCAACGCTGTTCGGATAGATATCGCTCCCGCATTCCCGCTGGATATCCTTTGGCAGATCCACCACCACAACCCCCGGTTTTCCGGTCTGCGCAATAATAAACGCCTTTTTGATCGTCCCCGCCAGATCCTCCCTCCTGCGGACAGTCACAGCATATTTGCAGATACTCCTCGTGATCCCGACGATGTCCACCTCCTGAAAGGCGTCGTTTCCAATCAGCCCCGTAGGCACCTGCCCCATAAAACAGACAAGGGGAACGCAGTCATAGTTTGCGGTGGCGATCCCCGTCACCAGATTTGTCGCACCCGGTCCGCTGGTCACCAGGCAGACGCCCACCCTTCCGGTGGACCTGGCATACCCGTCCGCCGCGTGGATCAGCCCCTGCTCATGCCTGGGCAGGATCACCCGGATATCCTCCACACCATACAGCGCATTGAACAGGTCGATCGCCTGTCCTCCCGGATAGGCAAAGATCGTATCTACCCGCTCCTTCCTGAGTGCTTTCACAAACAATTCCGCTCCTGTTATCTTCATCATGGTCTCCCTCCCTTTTATCTTTCCGGATGCAAGTAATTACTTGCATCAAAAACATTATAAATGGCATCAACAAAGCAATGCCATTTTCAAATTCCCGATATTCCCTCTATAAAAACCTTCACACTGTTTTTTATGTACTCTTCTCTATCCGTCCCCGCAAGTTCCTTCCCGAACGATGCACTCAGGAAGGTATAACCGAACGTAGAGGAAAAAACAGTCATCGCCAGACTCTCAAAGTCAAAATGCCCTATCTTCCCGCGTTCCTCCATCTTCCGAAGGTATTCCGTCAGCGAAGCCACGAACGCCTGCGGGACTTTCATGATGAACGCTGCCGTCTCCTCGTATAACTGCGGCGCCCGCAGTCCAATGGAGAGCTTTACAAAATCCGGCGTGATCCTGTCCATATAGACATTCATAAACATCTCCAGATCCGGCTTTAGTTCCCACTTCACGTCCTCAAAAATATCCGGTGTGACATTCGCACGCCACTTTTCCTGCGCCACCCCCTGCAATACAATTTCCTTCTTGCTTTGGAATTTCCTGAACAGGGTACACTCGTTCACTCCGGCAAGGCGCGCGATATCTTTTGTTGTCGTGGCAACGTAGCCCTTCTCACGGATCAGCGTCATCGTTGCGTCTATGATCTTCCGGCTTGTCTCATCCATTCCTCCGCCCACAGTCCGATCATACCGGGAAATGACCGGATCCTCCTTCTCCTGCTTCCCAACGGGTTCTCTCAGGTAATTCATCTCGCCATCATGTATGCAAGTGTTCACTTTCATGTTAACCGGACTTTCACAAAAAGTCAATACAAAACTCCGAACATTTTCTGCCGTCAATGATAATGATACGCCGGCCTGCTGTCATCAGGAAGACTGAGATCTCACTCAGAAGTATATACTGCATTTTTCAATGCATCCCTCAAGTCGTCATCGCAGGCATATATGTACAGCCCTCTGGTTCCTCTGGTGAGCAGGACTCTGAGTTCATGCCGCGATATGGCCTCTGTGACGTTCACGCTGGTGCCGTCTGAGAGTGTTCTGTTCCCTTTCATTTTATCCCACGCCCTTTTCGACTCGTCAAACCATATCCTGTCCGTATCCGGATCGTATCTGACGGAAGGGCCGAGTATCACTCCCGCATAAGCCAGGTCAAATCCCTGGATCGTAAAAGTGGATCCGACCTCATCGATCGAATGCTCCTGCTCCGCCCAGTCGAGAGCCTCTGTCTTTCGTCTCTCCCGCCTGTTAAGGTGAGGGCGTATATCCAGCCAGTAATGCTGTCCATTCCAGGGCAGCCACCAGTCGCCTATCTTCACTCTCCAGTATTTCTGCTTTGCCGGCGCCCATTCTCCGTTCTTATATTTCCAGTCATAGGTAGCTATCAGTCTTGACAGTTCACTCTCCGCTTTCGCCGCTTTCCTCCTGATCGCCCTCTGCAGGGAAGCCGGATCATCAAAGATCACAACCTCATAGCCTTCGCTGTCCCGGCTTTTACTGTCAAGCCGCAGTCCGCCTACAATAAGTTCATGCGATAAACCATCGATCCATCCCAGCGTCCTGGCGCTGCAGTTCATTCTCAGCTGATTTTCCAGCCAGATATAGTTGTCGCGCACAAGCGCCGGATCAGGATTTACCGGATCAGGCCCCTGGCTCTTTGCCAGCAGCCGTTTTTTCTCCATATGGTCCAGATCATCGAACTGCTCTTTCCGAAGGATCTGATTCTCATCGAACATAATGACCGTCACTCTGGCGCAGCTCATTATATCATCCAGCTGCAGGCCGGAATACTTGCTGCTGTAACTCTGTTTCGGCTGCGTCCACAGTAAGTGCGCTTCATCCACAAAGACCACATCCGCCTGCCTCTGCGGGTCGGGAATCCTTTTGCCTGTCGCCCTGTCCGTCACAGTATGCGTGTTCAGAAACTCTGTCGGATTCAGCACCACATCACCTTTAAATCCCAGTTTCGCCGCCATATTTTTATATACATTCAGCTGCTCCTCATGATTGACCAGAAGATGGCACTTGAGATTCCGATTCCTGATCACGTCCGAATCCAACAGCTCATAAAAAGTACTGCTGGTCAATACCGTCTTACCGGTACCGGCTTCCCCCTCCACAAAGATCAGCTGCCCTTTCTTATTGTTGATGACAGCGTCAGCTGCTCTGTCCTTGATCTTCTCCTTTGCATCCTCCTGCTCCTGTGTCAGGCGATGATTCGGCGACGCCTTATAGACGGCTGACTTTATGACCTTACTTTCAGCTGGAAACAGATCCCCATTCTCCCTGCGCAGCCTGTTCCATATCATACGAAAGATGTCATCCGTATCATCCATTCCGTAATAATCCCTCTGCGGGTTTCCCCGCCCATTCCGGGGATTCGCATGAGGATTCGCCAGACTATAGGCGATCAGGCGGTTTTCTATATCTCTGGTCATGGACAGACTGAAGTGCTTGTGTCCAAACACATACATCACCGGTACGACCGTCTTTCCCTGTCTGTCCTTATCTGTCGCCATACGATACTGCCACAGCGAAGGATCCAACGCATCCCTGTAGTGCTGTCTTGTCCTCTCTATTATATTGGTACTCTCCCCTATATAAATGCTCCACTTACCGTCAGCCGCATCCTCTGCACTCTGCCACACATGGATATAGATCACAGGGCGTTCCAACAGGATATCATGATCCTTCCCGGCCTGTCTCTTCATATCATTTTTCAAATTGTCCAAAAATCCCGGCTCTTCTCTCACTGTATAAAATACCGGTTGAATCGCTGTCGACATCCGCTTCCTCCTGAATCCGTCCTGTTCTCTCCGCACTGCATTTATTTTTTTAGTTTATCACATCCATTGTGATTTTCAAACGCCAAATCACCACTTAATCTTCTCGGCTTTGCAGAATTTTTATTACAGGATTTTTTTAATAAAATAATTGCTACGGATAATTTTATATAGTATAATATTAAATCGACAGAATTTTTCGAATTGTAACAATATGGAAGTTTTTCAAACTTACTGTCCGTTATCTTCTGCCCATAGCATAAATATAAGTTTGTGGAGGATAGTCAGATGAAGCAGATCAGCAAACATTGGAAATCATCTGCCAAAAATAGATCCCGCCGGAATTACTTTTCTCAGCTGCTTTCCTGGATATTGGTATTCGTTCTCGTCATTCCGCTGTATGGCGGCGTCGTCCCCGTCACAGCGTCAGAACCAACCGGCCTTTGCCCTCATCACCCCAAACACACGGAGGACTGCGGCTACAGGCCGGCCGAAGAAGGCGCCCCCTGCACCCATCAGCATGACGATACCTGCGGTTACATAGCTTCCGAGGAAGGATCCTGCACCCACCAGCATGATGAATCCTGCGGTTACGTCTGCCCCCCCACAGAGAATCCCTGCGGCTTTGTCTGTGAGATCTGCAGCGGGGAATCCTCCGATCCCGAAACCGCATTCACCGTGGCATCCTGGACCTGGACCAGCGAATATCTGATCCTGGATGAAGCAGCCGGCATCTGGGGCCTGGGGCTCCCCGGCGCCTCCGCCGAAAATCCTGTCACACGGGAACTTCTGGCTGACTTCCTGCCCGGCGAGATCACCGCCGTTCTATCTGACAATACCGAACAGACGCTGTCCCTGACTTGGGATCTGGAGACCTTCCCGGAGGAGGGCGCCTATGAGGGCGATTATACCTTAACCGCCTGTTTGCCGGAGGGGTATGTCCCCGGCGAAAATGCTGACGCTTTATCCGTGTTCGTGTCATTGGGAGGCGGAACGGCCTATGCTGGAAGAACAAAATATCTAAATGACTGGAGTTTCGTTCCGAATGGGGGCGTTTTTTCTGAAAGGGATGACGGCTCATTCATCGTAGAATTTTCTTTCGCAAGCGGTCTGCCCCAGGCAGAATTAAAGGAAAAAATAATAAACTCTCTTCCTGCTCAGATTAAATGCTGGGGCTCTTATGATGGCTATCCAAATTATTCTGGTTTGACAGAGATCGGATTTATTTATGAAAAAGATGAATTTGTGGGCAATTCTCATCGTGCATGGGGATGGATGCCTGTTTCATGGAGAGACTCCGAACTGGCAGATGCTGTTTTCACATTTGACCCGGCGGGATGCACGCTCCATGCGGACGTGAAAGTCACGCCCGGAAATACTGCCATAGTAAATTCCAACACAGACCCAAATAATGTAAATAGTGAAAAGGATCCTGACCTCCTGAGCCTCACCATCATTTTGCACGAATTTCCCCTGGAGGACCACACCGTCCCCGGCATCAACCCGCCCAACACCACCGTAAATCTCTTCGATTACTGGGTAGACACCGACGGCGCATCCGGGGATGACCTGCTGCCCAAGACAGATTATCATGTAAATGCCGCCAATGAACGCGTAGACCGGACAGGCATAGACGACTGGAACAAAGGTATCAACAAAGGCCGCCTGCTGCTTTTTGGCGACGGCAATATCCACGCGGGCTTCTGGAATAAAGGCGCAGGTGCAGGCTCTGACTACGGTAAAAGCTATGCCGGAATGTCCGGCATTATAAATTCCACCCTGGGGGACAATGGATACCCCGTCATCAATACGGAGGCTATGGATCGACAGACATCCAACTATGAGGGCATATCCGACTGGAATCTCTGCGGAGATCATGACCCGGATCGCTACGATGCCCTCACCAGCCTTGACCCCAAAAACATCAGCAAAACAGTTTCTGACCTGTGGAAAAACTCCGGAAACGACGCCTCTCTGGACTATCTCTTCAGCCCGGACATCAGTCATGAAAACAAGCGCACCTATGAGGATGTCGAAAATCTTTTCCAGATTGACAGCAACGGCTACTATTACTATGATATGCGGCAGAATTTTGCCCAGCTCAACGATTCCGGTACTTCCTTTATCCTATATGACGCCCCGGCGGTGGACCGGACGGATGAAAGATACACGAACACCGGCGGCACCGGCGACTTTCAGGGCGGCCGGAGCATCGGCAACTTTTTTCCCTTTGACAAAGGCTCCGAAGTATTTACGGGCGTCGACGAAAACGGAAAGCTCATCAATGACACCTCCATCCAAAGCAACAATCAAAAAGGCGTCTTTCATCCCAATCACCACCTGGGCATGACGGTCGACATTGATTTCCGCCAGCCCCTGGGCGGTCAGGTCAACGTGGGCTCAACAGGCGGCAATACCCCCATGACCTTCCAGTTCTCGGGAGACGACGATGTATGGATCTTTATCGATGACGTACTGGTACTGGATCTGGGCGGGATCCACAGCGAGATCTACGGCACCATCGATTTCTCCACCGGAAAAGTCGCCATAGGACAAAGCTGGAAGACGAACGGATTCCCTTATAAAAGCGATGGCACTGTGGATTTGGATAAACTCTATGCGGATGCACGCCCAACTACAGAAACAACTCTGAAGGCTCTGTTTGAGGCTGCCGGCAAGGCGGACGCCACACAATGGAACAGCCGGAATCCGGATACCTTCGCCAGCAATACCAGCCATACCTTAAAGATGTTTTACCTGGAGCGGGGCAATTACGACTCCAGTCTCGCTCTGCGTTTCAACCTCCAGCCTCTGCTCTATCAGCAGCTCCGAAAGGTCGATCAGGACGGACAGCCTATTTCGGGAGTAGAATTCGACCTTCGCCCGGCAGAGCTGGTGACAGGCGCTCCCTCTTCCGATGCCATCCGCTGTCTCTACACGGATCTGTCTGTAAGCAGCGGCAAAGAATTCTATGTGAAACCCTCGGCAGGAAGCATGCTTGTCCACCTTGTCACCTCTTCCGACGGCAGCGCCCGTTTCCTGGATGAAAACGGAAACTACTATAACTTTGCTGACCAGGGAAAACAATACTACATTCTAAAGGAGACGAAAACACCGTCCGGATATCGCACGCTGCCCATTGATATCGTATTGTATTACGACCCGGATACCTCCATGCTCTCCGTCGCCAACCGCTGGACTACCGGCGCCTACGCCTGTTCTGTGGCCCATATCACCGGCACAGGCAGTCCGGCTTACGGGGAATTTGACCCTCAAACCGGAAATACCAACCCCGCTGGTTTATCTGTTCCTACGGTGACCCAGAGCGAAGGGCTGGTCATAGCTGCTCCTCTCCTGCGAAAACCCGATAACTCCTGGGAAGTGCTTTATGGCAGCAATCTGGGCGGTTTTGGCACATCCGACGTCACCTCCGTCGCTGATCCTGAGATCTGGAGGAACGCGGTCCTGCGCACCATGCTGAAGCAGGTCATGGACAGCGGCACGCCCAACTGGTATCTCAGCTGGGACGACGAGAACCGGCATATGGCCGGAACGCTCAGCGATCTTCCCGGGCTGGCCAACCGATACCAGCTCAATGATGCCGGCGGCGATATGCGGATGGTGTACGGCATCATTGCCCCTGAAGCTTTAGAGGCGCTGGGAATCCGGGAAGATTCCGCCCAGGCCCGCTGTGAAGCTCTGAGCCGCTATATACAAGCCCACGGCGTGGATAACACACTGGATGCCATCCTGAACATAATGACGACAGACACCCCGACCGGGAACGGCTTCAACTTCCTGAATGTAGACCGCTTCAACCGCACTACCCGTTCCCTGATCTATATTCCCAACGAGCAGAGGGAGCTGTGGGTAATGAAGATCGACCAGAACGGCATTCCGCGCAACGGTGCACGCTTTGGGCTTTACAGCAATCCGGCCTGCGCGGGTTCACCGGTTGCCCAGGGTATTACCGCCACGGTAAACGGCCAGGAAGGCACCCTGATCTTCTCCCCCTCAGCGGACACCAGCCCCGGACATGCCCGGATCCTGTGGGCCACCTCCGAGCGTACGCACTATTATCTCAAGGAGCTGTCCGCTCCCGGCGGCTGTACGCTCAACCCCGCGGTCGTTCCCGTTTTGGTGGGGACACGCTCCATCTATGCGGATGCAGGCACAAAGCAGGATGGGGTATCCGTCATGGCCGGGGTGGGGCGTCTCACCCAGACCATGCGGCAGTACGCCATGGAAGGCGATGTAGACATTACGCTTCAGGATATTACCGCTACTGCCCAGTCCCAGCCTTCATCCAATACCGAAGTGCTCAACGACGCCTGGCAGGACATAAAGCTGGAAAATTCCTCCGCATCGCGCGCCATGAATCTCCACTTTGGGAAAAACGCCGTGGTAGATTACGGGCTTCACGACGAGGATGGCGGAGCGCTTTATAAGCCTTTCTTTGTCACGGACACCGGTTTTATCCGAACACGGATACAGCAGAACACGGATACAAGTCCCTATGGCGACATAAATGCAGGCACAAATAAGGACGATCTGGGAGACACAGACCTCACCGATCTGTTCAGTCTGCTGAATATTGTCGTTGTGACGGACCAGACTGTCCGAAATACCGACACCGGCCGGCTGGTCGTGAGCAAAGAACTCAGCGGGCTGTCTCTTACAGCGCAGGATCACAAAACCAATTTTGAGTTTACCATCAAGCTTACCGACCAGGACGGAAATACACTTCCCGGAGAATATTACTTTTATGGCACAGACAAAACCGGCTATATTTCCAGCGGCGAAACCTTCCCGCTGCACCATGACGAGAGCATTACCATTCTCGGATTGCCTGCAGATACCAGATACACGGTTGAGGAGACGAATGCTGCAGGCTGGTTTGTATTTCCAAAAAGCGGGAAAGCGGAAGGCGTGATCTCCAAAGATAAAACTTCCTTTGCTGCTTTCCGCAACAGCAAAGAGGAGTGGCCGGACATCGGTTCTCTTATCCTTCACAAAACCGTTGCGGGCGGCGGCGACAGACAGCAGGATTTCACCTTTACGGTCACATTCACCAACGCCGACGGTGACCCGCTGGGAGCATCTTTTCCTTACACCGGGGACAAATCCGGCGCCATTTCCAGCGGCGGCAGCGTGACGCTGCAGCACGACCAGCATATCATGATCTCCGATCTGCCCAAAGGAACCCTCTACACGGTCGTGGAGGAGGAGGCCGGCCAGGACGGATATACCACCAGTTCCACAGGGGAAACCGGCGTTATCGAGGATGGTGAGATCCATACCGCCGCTTTCACAAACAGCAAAGAGCAGACAACTCCGCCCGGTCCGGATCCCGGAGGAAATCCTCCTTCTGGATCTGATCCGCACTCCGGTTCTGATCCTCACCCGGATCCCGACGGTGATCTGCCCCCCGGCTCTGAGCCGGATCCCGATGATCCGGGTACCTCCTCGGGGCTCGCAGACACCGGCGATCACTTAAATCTGCCGGCCCTTTTAGGAATGATCTGTCTGTCTGTCCGGTGCCGGAATCGTGCTGCTCAGAAGGAAAAAAAGAAATGAAGCTATGGGCAGTAAAGAGCGAAATTAAAATATGAGCGCCAACAGGCATGAAGTGATCCCGGAAACGCCCATTTATCGTTTCCGGGATTTCATTCGTTACTTGAACTTCCCTATAGCTATAACATAATTATAAATATTTGAAAAACAACAATTAAGGAAAAATCGCCTATTCTGTTTCCCACAAAAAAACTATATAAACAAACTGGAAAATACCTGCTTGACAATTCCGATTCCATCCCTCATTCTTAGTTTACTAAGTAATTGGGGGCAGGTTATGAAACAGGACAGACACGCCGCACGTTTTATCAGCAAGTTATCAAACAAATTACGCAGAAAAATTGACGCTTTTTCAAGTCGTGAGAATTTCAGCGGTTCGCAGGGGAAAGTGCTGCATTTATTGTTTTGGATGCTGTTTTCATTATTATTTTTGACTGGGGCGTGGCTGGTGCTGCCAGTGCGACCGTAATCGGACAGATTTTCTCTGCCCTGTTCGGCGCATATCTTGTCTTTGGAAAGAAAACACAGGTTGCGATTTCCAAAAATATATTCCGTTTAGATAAGGGACTATGCCTGCAAATCACTTCCTGCGGCTTCTCCTTCTTTGTTGCGCAAATGGCTATGGGCCTTATCAGCCTTGTTTACAACAGCCAGTTGGGAAAGTACGGCGGGGACATTGCGATCAGCGTTTATGCCGTTGTTTCCAGTATTATGACTTTCGTCATTATGCCCGCAAGCGGTATCAGCCAGGGTATTCAGCCTATTATCGGGAATAATTATGGTAGGGGAAATTATAATCGGGTAATGCAGACACTTTTTCAAGCTACAATCTTTTCCGTATCAATTACCTGTTTTATTTGGCTTATTGTCCTGTTTTTCCCGAAACAGATACTTGCGGCGTTCGGCGGGACAGAAGAAATGTTCCATATCGGAATTACGGGACTTCGGATAAACTTCTGCATTACCCCGGTTTTAGGATTTGTCATGCTGGCAACCACTTTCTTTCAATCCATTAACCGCCCTGCGCCCTCTATTCTGATAACTGTATTAAGACAGGCTGTGTTTTTAGTGCCGTTTATCATTATATTTCCGATATTTTTTAAGATAAACGGCATATTTTTTGCACAGCCAGTCAGTGACATACTTGCAACTGTCTTATCACTGTATCTTGTTTTGAAAGAGCGCAAAAGAATGTTGTCGCTGATTTGAAGTTCGAAACGGCTGTGAAATACTGCCGGACGCTCCTCCATGGCAGCTGCCAATACCCGCAGCTAATATCGGAAGCCTATGGCTGCGGCCTTTCCGATTTCCCGTGTCTCCGGTATGGCCTGCATATTATCCGGCAGGGAAAAATCCTCTTCCGCAAGGGTGAAATCCTTTTCCGCGCCACAGACGGCTTCCGCCCCTTCCCCGTAGACCCTTAAGGCATAGCCGAGGATCGCATTTTCCACCAGATTCCTGCAGAACCGCCCATTTCCCCTGTCGGAATATTTCTTTGCCTCCTCACAGAGGGAGGCCGCCTTTTTTAACGCCCGGGGGCAGATGGAGAAGCCCCGCTTCTGCGCCTCCAGGCTGACGATCTGTACCATCTCATCGGTGGAGTAGTCGGGGAAGCTGATGCGGAAGGGAACGCGGGACCGCAGGCCCGGATTCATGGAAAAGAAGGCTTCCATCTTATCCGGGTAACCGGCGAAGACCACGACCGTGTCGCCGCGGTTGTTCTCCATCTCCTGTACGATGGTGTTGATCGCCTCATAGCCGAAGTCCCTGGGGGAGTCCGATGCAAGGGAATAGGCCTCATCGATAAACAGGAGCTTTCCCCTGGCCCTCTCGAACACCGCCTTCACATTGATGGCGGTCTGCCCGATATAGCCTGCCACCAGGTCCGCCCGGCCGGTCTCCACGATCTGGCTGCTGGAAAGGATTCCGATCTCCCGGAAGATTCCTGCCAGGATCCGGGCCACGGTGGTCTTCGCCGTACCGGGATTCCCGACGAACTCCATGTTCAGCGCCACCGGGACAGATGCCTTGCCTGACGTCTCCATATCCTTCTTCATCCTGGCGAATGCCGCTATCTTCCGGACCTGATCCTTCACTTCCTTCAGACCGATCAAGCCGCACAGCATATCGGAATACCTGGGGGGAGCCGCCTGGCCCGAAAGCGCCAGCCCCATGGAGGCTAGACTCGCCATGATCTCCTCCTTCTCCTTCCTGTTCATACACCGGACGTTCCCAAGCTCCTCTTCGGTCATTTTCAGGAGCTCTCCCACGGTGTTGATCCCTGCCCGCTTCAGGCAGTTAAAGGAGCGCACGCTCAGATCCAGCTCATCGATGGTGAGATCGTCAAACTCCCGGTCAGTGTCTCCGCCGCAGGAACCCTTGTCGCCGGAATCTCTGCCGTTGGTCCTCCTGCCGCCAAAATCCCTGTCAGCTTCAGAAAGGCCGTCGTCTGAGAAATCATCATCAGGGTAATCCCCCTCTCCATCATCCTCGTCGCAGTATTCTTGATAGGGAGGCCACCTGTACCCCTCATCCGCTTCTTTTCCGGAATTTGCATATATGAGAACCTCCAACAGCCGCATCATGCTTTCCATCAGGTATTTGCCCGGGAGCCTGAAGTCCGTATTTCCCTCCGCCATAGCCGCATCCATATCCACCGCCACGGTATCCGGAAATGCCATGGAAAACATTGCCCGCATCCTGAGGCTCATCTCTTCCGCCAGCCCCAACAGGATCACGCCCCGGCCGTCACGCCCGGTCTCTGCCATGATCCTGACGGCTGCCCCGGACTCTTTCATGGTACTGACGACATCGGAGAAATAAACCATGCCGTCGGAGGTGATATGCTCCCTTCCGAATGCCTGAAGCTCATCGGAAATCCCCGATATATGCCGCAGGGCGTATATCTTGCGGAAATCTTTGTGCAAGGCTTTAAAGGAATCTGTATCCTCGGCCTCGGCAATCCCGTAATTCTGAAAAATCCATCCAAAGTCCGCCGGCGTCATCGGAATATCCCCGCTTGAGAACGCAAATGTGTGAAGATGCCCCTCCCTGTCAGCAGTCATCTGCCACCCCAGGAATCCTCCCGCAGGAAGCAGCGGCGCTGTCTGCATAAATCTCCCAACTGCCGCCGAAGCTCTGTCCGACGCATAGCAGCCTTTGGCTTCCGCTATAGTGAAAGATGTGATATTCGCAATGGTTTCATTTTCCGGTTTCCATATATAGTTTGACATAAGCTGTACCTCCTTACTAAAAGCACAAAGTTGATAAGTTTCCATGTTGTTTCGCGTCGCAGTCTGAGCGGTTTCTCCTTGGCACGCTCGCTGCAGAACCATCACATAAAGCCATAATCCTGCAGGTCATGGCAGTGCTTCCCTGACCGACGGAGACTGCGATTAAATTGTCAAGGTACAGGCTGTTTCCCCTTGCGGAAATATGTCGGCACAGCAAAAAAGCCGATGTACCATACCTTCAAGAGGGCAGAGTATCCCCGCGATACTCTTGCTGCTCCTTCAAATATTTAACATCCGCTTCTAAATCAAGCTATATAAAATTTTCTGCGCGAAATGCTATGAATCCACGTAAAAGATATTATACCGGGTTGACGTACCTTTGTCAACAAAAATTTGCACTGTATCCGGGACTGTATAAATTATGCTTATAAATTGTTCATACGGTGCCTCTCTTTTGTCATATAAATACTTTTTTACATTATATCGATAATCAATGATTTTTGCTATTACAGACGTAAAAACCACACCAACGATAGACACCATACCTGTTATCATTGCCACAATAATCACTTTATCTGTGGTACTTACAAACTTTTTCAGGAAATCAGCCAAATGTTCAATTCCGTTCCCTAAGCAAGAAAAAATAAACCATATAAATAATATTGTCGCAAACACAAGTATTACCAGCAAAGCCAACCCTATCACAAAATTGATTCTGGGATGTCTCTGAGCAAACGGCGCTTTTTCTCCCGCTTTCACTGAATCTTTTTTCGTACTTTTCATATACTATCCTCATTAGCTATTCGTCAATTTTATATAAATTCCCACTTCTATTGGCAACAACTTACCACCTAAATTTTTCTGAAACAATAGATTGTAAATATGACAGGCAATCTCATAGACTACCTGCCATATAAAATAAATAATATACTCTTGTACTATTCAAACTCGTCTCACATGAGAGTCTTTTCCCTAAATTCCAGTCTTTTTCCGCCTTTTTCATCTCTAAAATCTACTGAAATACACAGTTTCTATATCGTTTTAGAAACTTTTAGAAGCAGAGCAGAACCAAAGGATATCAATAGAACCAGAAAAATTCAAGAATCTGTTTTAGCGGCTAAATCAATCTGTTCTAAACAATATTTTTCAACCATCCATATAAATTCACCAGCTGCCGCGACTTGTCCCTCAGATTCTTCCCGACTGGCAATGTAAAAGTCATCATAATCACTTGCATGGCGTATCTCTTCTGCCTCACCTATTTTTCTTCCAATCTCTCTCGAGAAGATTTCTGTTTTCACATAACTTTTATTGAAATTTCCAATTGCATCTTTATGACGTTTAAACATATTTCCATCCAAAGCATGAATTGCATTTACAGCTTGGAAATTAGCATAATAAGCTCTGTTATTAGCACTTTTATACTCTTCCGCTTTCAACAATATCTCCGCAGAGCGCAAATTAGACTTGGCAGTCTGAATTCAATATAAACATAAGTCTTTTCGTGTCCCTATATCCCCTTTAGGCAGCTCCATATAAAATCACTCCTTCTTTATGGATGTTTGCATAAAATGGATAATTCTCAACCCATTTTTTAAAATGTGCTTCACTCTTGGCAATTGGTTTTATCTCGAGATCATGATCTAAGTTAAAGTCATAAGTCATATAAAAAAGTTTCTGGCTATATGCTTTTAAATCTAACTCTCCCATATCAAGCAATATCATAATATCCACATCTGAATTTGTTTTAAAATCTCCTCTTGCATAAGAGCCATATAAAATCACTTTCTGCAAATGCGGACCATATATTTTCTTAATTTCACAAATATACTGTTCTATCATGTTCTGCATTGTCTGTGGCGTACACCATACCTCCTCCATGCACACATCTTCTTTTTATCTACCATCAAATTTTATTTCGTAATTTTATGATAAGGAAAGCTGTTTCTTTTAGATTATTATACATCAAACTAATAATCTCCTCAATCAATTTTTCTACCACGCTTTATAATGATACATTCATCTTTTTATTTTCGAGATGTATATCTTTTGCATGCTTTTTTGAATTCTTGAATCAACTTTTTAAACTCATCATCTTTCATTCTAACATACATCCTTCCCATATATTCCCTTTGAAATAGCAATATCTTACGAACAGAAATTCTACATGAACAGAGTACAGCAATCCTGTGTCTAATTTTAGTTTTTTTATCTCTCTCTTCTTTAAAAGTCATTCTTAAAAATAGTAATTCATATTTTGAATACAACTCCAAAGCATATTCCAGCGGAATTATCAATACTAAATATGCAATCGGAATCATAAAACTAACCAACGTATTAATAACATTTAATTCCTTATATTCAATTATTCCAACCTTTATTGTCTCATACAATATCCAAAATCCAGCTATAGCCAATACAAAATCTAACAATTTATGTACATTCTTATATTCTTCTTTTCTTTCTGCTATAACATTCATTACTGTAATAATTGTGATAATTGGAATGATGGCAAGTTCAATCCATATATTAAAGGTAAATGTACTCATAAAAAATTCTACAATCAAAGTGAGTTTCAAATTATCTTTAAGAACTTTTTGTATATATTTCTCATCAGCTTCACTTGAAACAGCGTTCATACAATATATAAGTCCTGAAAAAAGAAACCATATGATAATATCTTTAATATAAATATTTTCCCAAATGGAAGAACGATAAAACATCATAGTGACAATAAGTACATATAGCAGTATTATTTCCCATAATATTCTCAACTTCTTGTCAAAAAATATTGCTATTACCTTCCAAAAACTTTTTCTTATTTCCCTGTGGCACATTATATATATTAGTAAAAATAATCCCCAAATTAATGTCGCCCATTCCCTTGTTGACAAAATTGACATAATATTTATCTTCCTCTGCCTATTCTATCTCTGTTACTCCGCCCACAAATAGAGCCAAACTAGGATCATTTGATAAAACAAACGCCGGAACCCCGCATAAATACTGGCTTCCAGCGTTCCTATCGTCTATTCGAACTCCTCAGCGGATAGCTTGAACTGACTGTTTTTCCCTCATTTTTCAAGCGTTTATTATCCATATTTTTTAAAAATCACTCTTATATTTGTGCCAGTCAAAATTTTTAGAGCCAAAATAGAGCCATAAATTACATATACTTTTCTAATTCCTTAAAAGCAACAGGAAACATTTCCTTTCTTTCGTTTAAATTATACGGAATAAAGCAATTAGGTTTCAAATATTTTTGTAGCAAATTAAACATAATATCATCTTTTTGTACGTCCTTAGCTTTTATATCAAACTCGGCAACCAAAGGAAACTTTTCAACATCAAATTTTATGGTTTCTATGTGATTTAGGTTTTCTGGTGAAATAATGAATTTATCCTCTCTTTCATCCACCATAAGATATTCCCATTTGTCCTTTTGCAGTTCATCGCAAATATACTGATATGCCTTTTTGCTAAGATGTAGAAAACACAAACGCAACACTATGTTGTTACCCAATACATATTCCGAAATTATGCTTTCAAAAAGTGCTTTTGTCACTCCTCTTCTGTTTAAATTGTGAAATATAATAGGAAAATCGGTATCTATAATAGTAACTCTATCATTTTTTGCTTCATTTCCAATAGCCATAAAATTAACAAAATGAATTCCTGCCATTTTTATAAAAGCTGGATCCAGTAACGTATATCCACTTTTAGAGAAAATAATATACTCCCCTTCTTTTCCCCATCCAGAATCCCATGTAAATTTATTTCTATCACCACAATCTTTTACTTCTAAAGTAAGAAATTTCGCCAAGACATATTTACAACATTCTGTATATAGCGCTTCTTCACATGGCACAGCAATCAACGCTGAGCGAGCCAAATTAACTGGCAAACATCCCTTTAAATCTTCTATCTCCAGATATGGCACAGATATACTAAAACGATATCTAGTATCGCTAGAAAAATGGTATCCGCTCGGAATTACAATACCATTACAACAAACTCTTTTTTGACTATAAAATTTATCATATGTCCATAAATATTGGCTGTATTCATTTTGCATCAATTCATAATATTTTCTTAAATAATTAAAACTATTACTATTCTTTATCTTTCCATCTACCTTATATATAACAGACGGATTATTCCCTTCATACCACTCTTTCCAGTTACAACAATTCCATGAATGGTCTTTTTCCAGTTTATTGATTGTTTTATCCGTTACATTAATCGAAATTTTAGTTCCTATTTCTGTATCTATTCTTACTATATCAATATTATCTTGATCCAATTGTATAGAAAATTTCCATCCCTTTTTTTCCTTATAGCTTCGAGTAATAACTTCTGCCTTATCTCCTAGTAAAAAAGTTGCTAACACTCCTATTCCAAATTTGCCATTTCTTAATACTTTAGCATTTCCATCTAAACCAACAAATTCTTTACTCCATGCTTCACTACGCCTATATGATGCTCCTGCTATAAGATAGTATCTTTTTATTATATCAATATTCATTCCTATCCCATTGTCTGTAAAAACCATCATTTTTTGTTCTGTATCTAACGAAACTACAACTTCCCCCTTGTAATTTCCATCTCTATCTTTTTCTATCTTTTCTCTTTCTCTACATGCATCAACCGCATTCTGTAAAATTTCTCTAACACCATAACTAGGCTCATCACCATACAAAGGGGCTATAAGTAGCTTTAAAATGTCTGCATTGGCATCTAAATATGCTTCTTGCGTATAAAAAATTTTTTCATATTCTGAAACAACCTCTTTTTTTAGAATATTGGATTCCAAACGTCTAATTGTCATTTTATACTTATTTACATCATAATGCTCTCCTATAATTGCCCAACACATATCAAGTTCATATTGAACTCCCTTAATCCATTTCTTTGTGTCTATAAATTGCTTCGCATTTTTAGGAGACGCATCAACTGAAAGACATTCCCTATCATAATTCCAAACAAAATCTTCGTATTTAATACATTGATTCCAAGAAAACTCTTGCTTTGAATTCTCAGATTTTTTTACAAAGAAAGCACAAATAATATGTGATGCTCTCTCCTCACCTACATCTAAATAATCCGCAATTCTTAATAAAGCCATAATATAAAAAACACTTATATTCTTCGGTTTACTGATATCGCTATATTTGTTTTTCAAATACATCTCAGTATCTCTTATATTCATTCCATGGCTACGAGTAATTAACCCTATTAAATCCCTCGTTTCGGTATCTATCATTGTTCCACTAAGAAAATCTATATTTTCAATTCCATTCACCATTATATAATGTGCAATATGATGATGATTTTGTCTTAAAAATTCACCTATAACCATTCTTTCCTTATTTTCTAATTCCACTTCATCTTTCAATTCAGTAAAATAAATATCTGTTGTTCCAAATTTACTTAATAATTGTTTTTCCGAATAATACTTTAAATCAAATAAATATTCCTGCCAATTTTCCTTAAAATTTTTCTTTTTTTCTAGGTCTGCATAAGAATACTCATCTTCTAGTAATTGTTTAAAACCATTATAAGACACAAACATGCCAATATCATGCAAAATCAAAGAAATAATACATATACCTAATTCTTTTTCTGTTATATTCTCTAAAGAACTATCAGATATTAACTTATCGAGAATATCAAGAATGGTGTTTATATGCTTGATTCCATGATTTGTATATTCTTCAAAAAAATAAGGTGTTGTTATATATAAATCCTCTACATTCTTTATCACTATATTTATATTGGAATACCAAATATCAGCTTTTTCCAATTTATTCTTTAATCTACTTGGTAAATTTATCATGATTTTCCTTTCGTCCTTTATCAATAAAAAACATTAAACGACTAGCTTCACAAAAAACTACAATTTTATCGTCCCTTATGCTTCTCTTTCCTTTTCTGCTGCTTCTGTTCAAACTGTCGCTGTTTCTCTGCTTCCCGCTGTTCCCGGCTCACAATCTTACGTTCAGTTTTCAACTGCTCCTGCTGTAATTTCAAAGCCTGTTGTGATTTTGTTCCTATCCCGGTATTCTGTACCTGTTTCCGTACTTCACGTTGTACCCGTTTAGGATTGCGACCAGCTTCTTTTACATCAG
Organism: uncultured Lachnospiraceae bacterium; assembly: GCA_910584915.1. GTDB lineage: Bacteria > Bacillota > Clostridia > Lachnospirales > Lachnospiraceae > 1XD8-76. The sequence continues at coordinate 11,093 of CAJUDM010000003.1, read as the reverse complement.
TTGCCACAGCCGGACTAAATTTTAAACGATAGTAATTTTTCAGAACGAAATCATATACCACATAGTCTTTTGGTTCTGCCCCAAACGTAACCTTACATACAGATAGCTTTCCATTTGATACACGTTCAAACACTCCTACCCAAAAGGGTTCTTCAAAAAATACTGTCAATTTTCCTGATACTGAAATCAACTTGTTGATTTTGTCCATTGACAATTCCTCCTTAATGCCTTACGGCTGTCGCGGTATTCGTCAAATATTCCAGTTGTCCCCGTAATATGCATAAATGCAATTACGGGCCCATCTGTCCTATTTTCCTCATTACTCGCGCAAATAATTGTAATGAACAAAGAATGGACGACCCTAAGGAGGGAGGGCTACTTACACCGAATCGGTGCGACTGGACTACCTACCAGTTCTGCAAGATTGTCTTGCGTTGTGTTTTTATCTTTGCCTCTATATCTTATTGAACATTAGTACTTCAATAAGCATATATTACCACATAAACGCCCATTTTTCCACAAAAATATGGCAATCCGCCTATAACTGCAAACTGCCATTTTACCATTTTCCTTATCTGCTTTAAGTTACATAGTGCTAGTACCATGTGATGACTATCATCAAAGGGAACATTACCTTTATCACAGCTTATTTCCTATAACCACACTCCCCAATCTCCATAATCAAATGTCCCACTTCCATGATGAAGTTTTCCGTCTGCCTTGAGATTTCTAAACGCTTCCCGCATACGAATTAGGATTTCCGGCTTTATATCCAGTGAATGGTGTGCAGGAAATACTTCCTTTGCAGGCAATGCCGCAACTTTTTCCAAAGAATCAAGGTATGCTTCCGGGTCAGTAGACGGATAATAAGCAAACAGAATATCTTTATAAACCAAATCGCCAGTAAATAAATATCCCCTGCTTTTTTCCCAAAAGCACAAATGCCCCGGAGAGTGTCCGGGAGTATGCAGCACTTCAATTTCCCTGCCGCCAATATCAATGATGTCATGGTCTGTCAGCACTTTTGTTGGCATACCCTGAAACAATTCATAATCGCTCACGCAAAAACCTTCGGGTAAATCACAGCGGTCTACGACCATCTCTCTTATCGTTTCGATTGATAAAGGGAATTTACCATTCAGCCAATCCAATTCATCAGCATGAGCATAAAAATCCGTGAAATACTTATGCCCTCCAATATGATCCCAGTGAATATGCGTGGCTACTGCCGTAATTGGCTTATCGGTAAGCTTCAGCACTTCCTCATAGATATTGGAAATGCCAAGCCCCGTATCAATAAGCAGACTTCGGGTATTTCCATTCAACAGATAGCAATGCGTTTCCTCCCAATGGCGGTATTCACTGATAATATATGTATTTGCATCAATTTTATCTATTGTAAACCAGTTATCCATTACTCCACGCTCCTTAAAATCCCAATGAATTTATAGTTTTTCTATCTCTGCCAAAGAATTTTGAATATCCTTATAGACCAATGGTTGCATACTGTCTGCATAAATAGATATATCTGCTTTTTGTAGTGCCGATACAATATCTTCTTTTAATTCCGGCTTATTTTTGGCTATCATAGGCAGTAATTTTATACACTGTCTTGCCGTTATCGGCTTAACATCTTCTATATGCTTCAAATATTCGTCTATGATTTCATCAATTTTATTATCTTTATCCCACTTAGCGTTGTAGGCAATCAGCGTAAGCCCTCTTGTCCGAATGTAAGAATTATCATTGTCAATCATATCGGCTAACTTATCCATATAACAATATACCTTGTCAGATTCCTCACATTCTTTTTGCAACATCTGTAATGCTTTGTATGCCGTATTATTATTTTTATCAAATAACAGCGAAAAATTATCCTCAATATTTATTTCCATGCCGTTTCATCTCCCATATCTTAAATCATGCTTTCGATTATAGCACTTTCTCTCTGTATCTGCCACTATAAAATACAGGGCATAGCAACCGCCATGCCCCATATTGGGAACGCCCATTTTATCAGCATTTTCGGGATTTTATCCGTTACTCAAATTCGGCGTGTTCTTCATTGTTCTTAACTATATTTGTTTAAGTTTTATGCAAATACACGCTCTTTTTTACTTCAATTACACTATTTATTCTGGCTTACTAATTTTCTGTTGCCAAAATGTTGCCACGCATTTATTATAGCAAGTTTCTATAGATTAACAACTTGTTTCATAAAATCTATTTCAAAGAATACTCCCCCCACATATAACTAACTTTTACTGATTTACTTTCAAATTTGAGACTACAATCAAAAACCACTTTACTAATAATTCTTTTATCATTAGGAAATTTAACCTTTTCCTTTATTTCCGAAGAGTTTAATAGTAACCAATCTACTATTTCACGGTTAAGATCGTCTTTTTCAGTTGTTGTTTCAACATTATGTCTAAGCAGCCATACATAAACATAATTCTCAATTATAAAATAATACTTTTTACATAGTTCATTTATTAAATCCACTGTTTCCTTTCTTTCTATCCAACTTTTTGTATTACAAAAATGATAATCATCACATGCATCTCGTAAACAAGTAATTGCTTCAAATTCATTATATTTACCTGTTGAATAATGTTTTCTGTCCACATAATTATGATTAATTTGGTCAGCCTTTTCTATTTGCCCAAGCTTGATTGCTGCATTCACGTTCATAATATTACCAAAAAAGGAGTTTAATGTACGTCGCAAATCTGGATTTTCACCTTTTAGAGCTTCATACTCATAATAATACAGAAGCCAATCAGAATTATATGGAATAAGTTTTACGTGATTTTGTTTTTCGGAAGATTTAATAAATTTTTCATTTCTTGTTAAATAACTTAAATTCAGTAATCCTATATCTGCATTTTCCATCAAAGCAATCAACATTCTAACCTTTGTTCTTTTTTCTTCAATCATTTTAAGACGATCTTGAATATAAATAAAATAACCCAAGCAAAAAGTTCCTAAAAATGCAAGATAATCTCCACAAAAAGAAAGAATATCAGAACTTTGTAATGACATATTTCCCTCCGTAAATATATCTATTACAGCAATTACAATCAACAAAGCAATGACCGGAATAATTATCATTGGCCAATACTTTTTAACTATTCTTTTCTTTAAAATCCATATTGTCAAATATAAAACCAAAATGCCGGCAATTTCAAAACCTATAATTATTTTTCCTACTTTTTGGACATCTCCATAATAATTGGAAAGCAAATAGTATACAACTACAACCAATGGCACAAAAACAAATATGACAACCAAAGAAAACTTATTCCGTTTTCGGTTACAATTATCAAGAATCACCTTATTAATATCTTGTTCAAAAATCCATGAATCTGGACAATCTGTTTCAATTTTCTTCATTAAGGAAATAAACTCCTTTCATCCGCGAGATATACCAATGTACTTCGTACATCTTTTCCTCATTTCCCCTTAATTGCTTAGTGAATCTATACAACAAAATATATACAGTCTATTACCATAAAAACATGACCAGTGAATATTATTTATCCAAATCGCCTTTCCCTTCCTTCATAATGTTTACTGGCAAACATCTAATATAACATTTGTAAACCGCTTTGCTACATGAATATGTATGCATTTATGGTTCTATATTCAAATACAATTAATTTCAACGCATTCAGAGATTCACTACTCATATCACCACATTTACATCCTAAATTTTTATGGCAACAAAAATTCTACCAATATATCAAGCTAAAATAATAACAAATATAGCAAGCAATCTTTAGACTGCCTGCCATATAAAATAAATAAAACACCCTTGTACTATTCGAATTCGGCGTGTTCTTCGTTGTTCTTAACTGTATTTGTTTAAGTTTTATACAAATACACGCCTACTTTTACATCAATTACATCATTTATTATGGCTTGCTGATTTTCTGTTGCCAAAATGTTGCCACGGTCCATGTCATAGTTGATTTATAATATTAAATTCACTCCTCATTATTCTTATTGGCATTCAAGTTATTCGCTTTACTCTCAAAATCATTTGTCTTTTTCCAAGCCGCAGCGGAGCCGGCCCCGACCATATACACCATTCCTGCATCTCTAAGTTTCCAAAATATTCTTTTCATACTATTCTCAGACTTTATCCCAGTAATGTTTCTACCTATCCGATTTGTTATACTATCATTTTTATACAAATAATCGACGACTAATTCTTCAGGAGACGCTAATTTCTCATGTTTAATAACTACTAAAACAGAATTATCATTTTCTTCAATTATAGGTTCCTTCAATCTCAATTTAGCCATAGCTTCAAATGCTGTATTTAATCCTTCACCCACATCTTTATTCGGAGCCTCTGGAAATTTATTTATAAGGCGCACAATTTTAGGATTACGAGCTGACTGCGCTGATAATATATTATCAACTGTCACATATCCTGGTAGCTTACCAGGGCTTTCAACTTCTACGCGATTATCAAATATTCGGATTTGAATATCCGTTGCAATACTATAGTCTCTATGTAAGACAGCATTGGTAATAATCTCATGCAAAGTTTCTTCTGGATATTCTATCGTTTCAAACTCTTTCCCGAATTTTCTGATTGATTCAATAATCTCTTTTGTTTTACCGACAGCCTCATAAATCTGACTATACGCACATCCCTCAACTGTAATTGGACTCCCAACTAATGTGTCTCTTTCTGCTTCTCCACTAGTTTGATACCGAAATATTTTTATTGATGAACGTTTAGGCAAACATATCTGCGGCTCATCAGAAAATAGCAATAATGCCGCAACAGTTAACTTCTCGCCAATAAGCAATCGTTGTTTTTTTAACCAAGCTACTGCACTTATATCTGGTATAATACTATTTTTAAACTTCTCCCAAACCATAGAGCCATCTACATCTAATACATCCGATTCTGCAACTACTTCATTCTCAAAAGAAGATATTCCCTTGTCTAATTCTAAACGTCTTATCTTCTCTGGAGTATCACAAGGAAGATTTTGAGCTCCTTTTCTAACATATGGGACTTTCCCATCTGTACAATAAACTATGGCTTGTGTTTTAAAAATAGTAACTTGTAATACATATGTTGCAAGTACTGGATGTTTTAAAAACGTTACTTCATAATTGTTTGTCAATACCAACAGGTTTGATATCATCTGTATAAATCCGTTAGCATCCTCAATCGCATTGAATCCTTCCCAATGTTTAATTTTAGTATCATTTTCTTCTCTTATACCTAAGTAGATATCACCTCCACTTGCATTTGCAAATGCTGAGATTGTCCGACTCAACTTTTTACCTTCAATATCTTTTGCCTTGAAATCATTAAAATGATTTTCTTCTATTTCAAATAATGAAATCAAATCCTTTTCTAATAATGTTCGTTCTTCAAAATTCATTGTTTAACCTCATCTTGTCAAATTTTAACATTTTCATAGAATACTGCGTAAATAATCATATACTCCAATATATAGATGACAACAAAAACCTATTAAACGTATTCCCCAAAAATTAATATATTATAAACAATCCCATAAGCCATTTGCCATATAAAATAGCACATACATGCTTGTACTATTCAAACTCGTCTCACATGAACGTCTTTTCTGCTATATCCCAGTCTTTTGCCGCCTTTTCTTATCTCTCAAATCTGCAAAACACACAGTTTCCATGTCGTTTCAACTGCTTTTAGAACCAGAGTAGAACCAAAGGATGTCAATAGAACCAGAGTTTTGAACTTATTGTTTATTTCCAAAAACTTCTGTGAGCAGCTTATTTCTATACTCTTTATCTTTCGTCGCTTTTTTTGCATCCTCGGCTCGATCATTACTCAACAAATAATCCATCAAAGTCAGAATGGTATCTTCTCCCTTCTGAATCCCTCTGCTCTCTATACGATCTAATACCCCACACATGGCCATTGCTCTCCCTATGCCGTCTTAAAATTCCTGCCCAAATTTCATAATATTACACAAGCTGTTTCCCATACTGTTCTAAATATGCCTTTGCCCGTGTTAAAGGTAGCCCAATAATTTTTTCCTGAAGTTTCTTCAAAATTTCAGAATCTTCAAGGCCCACTTCCTGTCCCATTTCAATTATTGTGCGTATTTTAATCTTATCAGATTCCGTTTCAATAACAGTCCCACCCATTATATTCACCAGCCTTTCTTCATTCTTATTTCCATTTGTTATATGTGTAATGATAGTGTTTACAAATCCTTTCAGATCTATTAGTTCATCATCCGATAATTCGCCTGCTTGATGCAGACGTATCATTTCTTCCCTAAAATATATGAGTTCCTCGATTACATTTTCGATATTACCTTCTGATGCAACTTCCTTTTCATACCTCGCAATATAGAATGGGATATAGGGAAATAATCTTTTTTCAACAAGTTTTTCCTTCGTAAAATTTTCCAAAATCACATTTTCTGATTTATAATCCACCTTCTGCCCATCAGGAAAAGTAAATGTAATCATCGTTGTTTTGGGCGTCCGTTCCGTTTTCTTAACATAAATAATTGAAAATCTCGGCATTGGTATGGTTGCGTGCCCCATATCCCATGATGCAAGCTGTCTGGCAACAATAAAAGCATATTCAGCTATCCTGATTGCCATAGAACCGTCATCATAACTTTGACATTCCAAAAGGTATACCTCGTTTTCTATCCTAATCAGAAAGTCCGAAATCTGCTCCTCTATGTCCTTACTGCCATCCGTCGTTTCAGTTTCTGTCAGATATCCCTCTGAAGGTAAAATGTCCACTTTTACATTCTTTGGGTAATTCCGTTCAAAAACATCATTGATAACAGGGACAAATAATCTCTTATGTTTCATTTTCATTGTCTTAAACACATTATCATAGTCCGGTGTTTTTTTCTGCATGTGAATTTTCCTTCCTCATATTCATATTATACCTATTGGATCAGCGAAATGCAATCAGATTATCGAGTCTTTACACTCCTTCCCAACCAGAAATTTTACTCATTCTGCTTCCCATCCATTTCCAGCACACGGCGATACTGCTCCAATTCCAATTCCGCCTTCCAATTTTTCCGCTTAGTCGCCACTTCTTTATCAAACAGATACGCCGCCCCATCCACGATATCTACAATCGTTATCACAAGTGCCAGATAATCCCTCTTTAACTCCTGATAGCCTTCCTCTGATAACGAGAAATCGCCGGACTGGATTTGTCCGGCAATTTCTCTCATAACTGTCTGCATTTCCTGTAAAGAATCTACAATCCGCTGTATATTCTCTTTCTTGCCGACCACAACAATATTGGAATACACGCAGCTTCTTGTAATAAAGTCTTTTTTGTAAATTCCACTTAACGCTGCTCTCTGCTCTATAATCGCTCTTGCCCATGAGCTGGGACGGAAAGCAATCGTAGAATCTTTATGTTTTCCCGGCATTCTTATTATCTCCTTCCTCTTCATCATCCCCTTCCACCAATCCGTTTAACTGGTCAGCCAGATCACGGGATTGATTTGGGTAGCGGTTATTCCCATTCAAATAGAATCACCTCCAGAAATGAATTTAGCCGAGGGGCTTTCAGTAGGGAAAACCTCTCGGCTATATAATAATACTTTATATTCTTATTTATTATTTTCTTGTATAATCTGTTTTGCTGTATCAATTTCAAATTTTCTTAAACCTGTTTGAGCATTGGCATGATTCTCAAAGCGTTCTGTGTTAATAGGATCAATTAAGTCATATACTCTTTTTAATGCTTCTTCCAACACATCGGAATATGCCCCATGCACTAATGCAACATTATACAAAAAAATTTGGGCTCTTAAAGCCCCTAAGAGTTTTGCTATATCTTGATGCAAAGAAACATCCCCAACCAAATCCTTAATATTATTATCAATATGCGGATATGCTCCTTTAATATGAAATTCTTTGCCATTTGGACGTGCGATATTATTGAGGTAGTGTAATTCATTTAACAATCTGTCATAGAACACCATTTCTTTTATAAGTTCTTCATAAAATCTATTTTTTTCTGCCTGCAATTTATCATTAGCTTTTTCTAAATTAGCTTTTCTCTGTTCCTCTCGTAATTGTCCTATTTTTTCAACATACTCTTTTTGAGATTGTTCCATCTGTGCCAAAAATTGTTTTCTTGATTCCTCAAGTTGTTTTTCTTGAATTTCTCTATTTCTCTTTGCTATTTTTAATTGAAAGATGCCCGCTATTATTGCCACAATAGCAGCGCTTCCAAATCCTATAAATGCACTAATAATAGATTAAATTTGAACTATGCTCTCCATAAGATGCTCCCCAATCTTTGTTGTTAAAATCACGTCTGCAATCTCATTTACATGACTTTTCAGTTTAATAATAATCGTAATATGATGCCATTTCTGCTTCATAGTCCTTAATTTGACTTAGCATACTATCAACAGCATCCAAGAAATTGCATAGTTCTTCAAAACACGAAGCTACATTCTCAATATCAAATTTCTTTGCTTCAATAAAATATGGTTCCATATTTTTATTACAAGGATACCGAAACAAGTCAGAACTCTTATCAAAGTCATGAAATATTTGAATATACTTTGTAGCATCATTTAATGTAGTATCATCGTCTGGTGCGTTGGAATATTGGTTAACTTCATCAACAATACTATTCCAAAGTCCGAGAATACTATGCTTTTTCCGTTGGAGTATTTTTAGTGCTCTTGTCCTATCAATGTGGCTGTCTTCAATAATTATTCTTTTTAGTCCAAGTTCAACTGCATTGCGATACATATAACACATTGGCATAAAAAAATCTTTTTTATTGTCCTTCAAAATTTTTTCTTTCAAAAAATTCCCCACCTCTTCATATGAAGAATAGTAAGGGTAAAAAGAACGTTGGGCATATTTATAGCCTACAACACTCTGCTGATAATAATGTCCGCCCTCAATAATTAACTGTGGAGAGTATGCCTCGTATTCTTGCTCCGTAAAGTGTCCTGTTTTATACATCTCACTTAAAATATCATAAGCTTTGTTCATATTATCATGAGTTGCCGCTAAAGAAATATGAGTCTGCTTATCAAATAGAATGTTTAAGTTATTACTGAAAGGATAACGAAACATATCCGATTCTTTATCAATACGAGAAATATCCGTTAAATATTTCCATAACCAATTAGCGTTTGCGTTATCTGTTTCTTCTAAACCTTTTAATTCCAATAGTTTATCATACCCTTGCTTGAGGTCATGACGTACATCGCCAATCATTTGCTTTCTATCATGCTCAGATATAACAATCTTAAAAATATTTGCTTTCAAAAGGAGTTCTATGCTCTGCCTATACAAATAAACCATAGCAAAATACCACAAATCAAGTTTTGCTATGTCACCGTTTTCAGCCGCTTCTTCATCCAAATAATGAATTACGCTCTCTGCCGCATTAAAAAAATTCTGTGCATATTTATTAAAGTCATCTGCCAAGTCACCATTGTTTAATAATGTTATTGGAAATGGGCAGTTTTTATCTATATGATATAATGACATATTGGGGCGTATCCATTTGAAATCATAATCCACACTGACACCTCCTGTAGTAACGTAAAGACAAATTATTTACCGCAACACCGTTTGTATTTTTTCCCACTACCGCACGGACACGGTTCATTTCTTCCGATTTTCTTTTTCTTGTATTGTTGCTCATCTACCCTCATTTTAGCCGTAACAAAGCTCGGAACAATCCCCTTTTGTATAAAAGATAATTTCCTCAAGTTATATATTAGCTCTAATATATAAAACATAATACGGAAATTTTCTATACATAAATCTGCAAAATCAATTAAATACAAATCCACGGACTTGTTTCTGTCATTAAAAGTAATCAGTTGCGTTTCGTAGTCAATATCACTATCAAAATGCTGAATGGCGTTTCTAACCCGATTGTTTAAACTACTGATAGGTTTACTAAATGGTTCTTTTTCGTCTATATATCCACTTTTCATTTTATTCCCATTAGATTCCTTGATAAAATCTTGATATGACTTGCCATTAACACACTTCGTCGAATCATTCCGAACAAAAATATTATTAAGTCCCAAAATCACTTTAAGATTATCAAATATCCATTCATAACTCTTAGCGTAGAAATCTGTCAGCTCATCGAAATTAGCTGTCATAATACCAAATTGATTTTTGTCAACATTTCCAAGGCAATCTCCATTTTTAAGAGCTACTACGGGAATCAATTGCTCATATACCTTAGCAAATAACTCAATTAGTTTAAAGCCTTTTATTTCAATGCTATTAAAATTTATATTGCCATTGGCGATAAATTCACCAATCTGGGTAAAATGATTTCTATCCCCAATCACTAATTTCCCTATTTTCGTATACTCCTCTAAAGTGTCTTTGCCAATAATAATTGAAATGCCTGTTGTAGTCAGCAAAAGTTGGTGCAAAGCTACTGCCGCATCAAAGTTATTATTCACTTCTGAAAAGGGAATATAGGGGTACTGTTTAATCGTATCCGTAACCCTTGCAAAGAGTATCTTATCTTGGCTATTCCAAAATAATTCAAAATTTTGTTTCATCTCACTCAAACCAGATTTAACAAAATTAGCGAAATACATGGTTTCTTGGGTTTTCTCCATTGCTTTCTCATCACTTCCGTAAAAAATTTGATTTCTCATAAATGGAGAAAGCTCAATTTCGTTCATTTTCTTGTGAACTGCTTTTCTGGTTGGGAATTCTGCTGATAATTCAACTGAATAAAACTCCTCATCATCGCATTGTATAATATCAGCGTTTTCTACATTGATATTGTTATCTTCTACAGATACTTTTCCATATATTGTCGAATGACACTTGGGGCAATGAACATGAAAGGGAATATCAAAGAATCCCATCTGGGTGCGAAGATTTATCTTCATTTTACAAGCATTACACTGAACAAACACGTTATTAACCATATTTTACCTCCCCGTTTTTTATAATTATATCAGTTTCCTACGTAAATCTCCATAACTGATGCCAATATGTAAAAGACGGCATCAGCTCCTGTCAACGCCAATGATAAAATGTAAGAAAACGCCGAAGAAAAAATGTAGATTTAT
>CAJUDM010000002.1 GCA_910584915.1 uncultured Lachnospiraceae bacterium | reverse complement strand
AAGTTTGTGGTGACTCAATTTACCTATTGACAAAAGTCATTACATATCAGTTCAGGGCATCCGTCACAGCCTGTTTTGCCAGCGCCGAGAACGCTGTGGGGAACTCCCTCTCCCTGTCCATGATACCCTGAAATGCCACAGACGAACCGTCCCGGAAAAACATACGCTTTAAATAGATACAGTTCCGGAAGGCATACGCCTCCACCTTCACCTGATCCGACAAAAACCGGATACTCTCTATGCCCATTCCTCCGGCAAACGCCCAACCGCAGATCAGCCGGATATCCTCCGGGATCACCACCTCACCCTCGCACCCGGAACCATCCAAAAGCATATGGTTTACCACCACCGTCGGAGAAATACTGCGCTGCTTTTCCATCCACGCCGTCCCGTGAAACGCCCGGGCTCCTATATATTCCACCGTATCCGGAATCGTTATTTCGCCTAACATGAGAACATCCCTGAATACCTCCGCCTCGACCCGTCGAATGCCTTCCGGTATCCGAACGATCCGTCCAAGTCCCCGGTAACCGCATAGCACTTCCTCCTTTTCGACCACAAAGCAACTGAGTGCACTGTGGAAGATCATCCGCACAGCCTCAGGGATATCTTCAGACAGAATATCCCTGTAAACGCGCAGTTCCCACACCGCATCTCCACAGGTTACCCTGCGCAGGGCGCTGCACCCGGAAAACGCATACTCGTACAGCCTGAGATAATCAAAACCGTCCATAAACTCAACCGCTCCGAGCCTTCCGCAATCCTCAAAAGCATGGGGCTTAAGCACTGCATTCCCGCTGAGCGATATCTTTTCCAGCGCATCACAGTTCTGAAACGCATAACTCCCGATCTCCTTCACCCGGTGAAGGTCAAAAGATTTCAACTGTCCACAGCCGCTGAAGCAGTAAGGATCGATCCGCTCCGCCTGCTCACAGACACATCGCTGAAGCCGGGAACAGCCCTCAAACAGACGCTGTTCCAGAACCTTTAATCCTATGAGCTGCGCCTCCTCAAGGGACAGACAGAATGCAAAAGCGGATGCTTCCGTCTTCGTCGTATGAAAACGGATCTTTTTCAGAGATACACACTTTTCAAAAGCCCTCCTGCCGATCACACAGGAAGAAGAAGCACACACATCTACAAGCCCGCCGCAGCCCCAAAAAGCTCCCTCCCCGATATTACAGACTCCTTCCGGCAAAATCAATTTTGTGATCCGCCTGTTCCCAGAAAACGCAAAAGGAGCGATCGCTGTGATCCCGTCGGGCAGCCTGGCTTCCCCACAGCAATCCCGCCCGGACACCAGAATACTTCCTATCACCAAAAAAGGCGATGGCGCTGACAACCCTGCCGCAGCCTCAAATGCCCTTTCACCGACCTGATCAAGTCTCTCCGCTTTCCCGGGCACAAGGCGGCTGCAGCCCCAAAAGGCTTCTCTGCCGATAGCCTCTGCCTCTTCCAGTGAAATATCGTGCAGTTTTTGACATCTGTAGAAGGCGCGCTCCTTTATCCGCCTCCAGAATACGGGAACTATCCCGAAAGCCTCCCGCCGTCCGACACTTTCCAGGCTGATACAGCCTGAAAAAATCTCCTCCTCCGCAACGCTTATCCCCGCGGGCCAATCTACACGGCTGAGAGAGGAACACCCCTTCAGGGCTGCCGGTCCGATCCATTCTACACTGTCGGGAAAGTGAACCGCTGTGATGTCTTTATTTCCATAGAAAGCGCCGCCTGCCACTATCCTTATCTGCGGCGGAAGTATAACTTCCCCTTTCAGGTTCCTGCCATCCCAGAATATCCCCTCCGAACAGCTATCCGCCGCCCCGCTCTCCAAAAACGGCGTGTGTTCCCACACATCCCTCCCCACGGACTTAAGAGAACCCGGCAGGACCACCTGCCTCAGGTTTCCGCAGCCCCAGGCAAATTTATCCGGGATATGGAATACTCCCTCCTCCAATACCACTGTCCGCAGGCGCCGGCAGCCGGAAAAAATACCTGTCCCATACCATTTTCCGTTCCCGCTCACACAAATCTTTTTCACGCCGCTCTCCGCGAACGCCAGACTCTCCACATACTCGAGCTGCGGCATCAGATGAACTTCCCCAAGCTCTCCACACCTGTAAAAAGCCATCCTGCCAACGAAAGTCAGGGCATCCGGGAAAGAGATCTCTCTCAGGGAAATGCAACCATAAAAAGCCTGTTCCCCGATGGAGGAGACAGCCTGTCCAAAATGAATCTCTTTCAATTCGCGGCAGTGTTTAAAAGCCCGATCCTCCACCCTTGTAATCCCATCCGGCAGCCGGGCGCGGAGCAGTTTCACACAGTTTTCAAAAGCACCCTCGCCGATACGGTTAAGGTGTACCGGGAATTCTATGACCTGTAAAAGAAGACAATCCCGAAAAGCCCCGGCGCCGATCTCCCGCAGAGTCCCCGGCAGGATCACCCTGTCAACCGCCTCATTTCCGGCAAACGCTTCCTCCGCAATGGAAGTAACCCCGTCAGGCACGACGACCCTGGATTCACTGCCAAGGTATTGTAAGAGCACCGAACCGCTGAGGCGAAAATTCCCGAGAACCTGCCTCTGAACAGCCCGGACAAGATGCGGTATTCTCCCGCCGGAGGTTTCAGAGATGCCAAAAATCCCCTCCACTTTATAAGATATCCCGTCCGGCATAACGATCTCTCTCAGAGAACTGCAATTTTTAAAGGCATCCTCATGGATCTGTATCTGCTCTTCCCGAAAAACAACTTTTTCCAGGCTGATGCAGTTACGGAAAGCCCGGCCGTCGATCTCTTTCAGAGAAGCGGGAAATTTGACGGAGATGATCCCCCGTTTATCAAAAAAACTGCTCTTTCCGAGCTTTTCAATACCCTCCGGAATTTCAACATGTTTTAAATTGGTCTGAAATTTTGCCAGACACCTGTTATCCAATTCCATCATCCGCAAAATATCGACCGCCACAGCGCGGACGATGGGCGGAATCTCCATTTTCCCTGCCACCGCCTCCACGGCATTGGGGATCACGATTCTCTGTCCGTCAGGAAAAGAAAAATCCGTGATCCTGATACAGCCGGTAAATACGTCACAGATGTCCTCCTCCCGCAGATTCGGGGAAATTTCCAGCTCCCTCAAAAGAACATCATTGACAAATACCTGTTTCCCGAGATGCTCCACGCCGGGAATTTCCGCATGGGTGAGGCTGTCACAATAGAGAAATACACAGTCCCCCAGTTCCTTCACAGAGGCGGGAAGGGAAATACTTTTCAGTTCATGGCACCTGTGAAAAGCGTAACTGCCAATTGAAGAAACACCAGCCGGTATCCGTATTTCCCGCAATTTCCGACACCCTTTAAAAGCACCTTCCCTAATCTCTGTAAGCCCGGACGGAAGAACGATCTTTTTCAGGGAGACGCATGCCTTAAAAGCGCCCTCCCCGATGGTGTGAACCTCATCGGGTACTACTGCCGCCTCTTCTCTGCCCATATACGATATTAAAACGCCGTCTTCGATCCGGTAATAGTCCGAAAAATCACCCCGAATATCCATTGACACGAAACAAAACCTCCATTCCCAAATCTCCCGCCGTAACTCACCCTGTAAAATATATGACTTATATAACTTTTTGATCCGGGTGCCTTTTTCGACAACCAAAAACCTACGGGAATATCCGCAGGATAACCTCCCTCAATTCCTCTATAGAGCCGCTCCGGTACAACTGCTCCTTGTATTTCTTCGTACCTTTCCGTTTCTTCATTCCATAGGAAGCCAGTTTGCGGATATAAGCCATCGTAAATGTCTCATCATAACAGGCAGAAGTAAGTTCCATCTGCTCAAGGATAAGCTCTGACACAGATTTTTCAATACGCTTCTCTGTCAGCTCGCTGAAAATAAACGGATTCTCCAGCGCATAGCGGGCGATCATCACGCCATCCGCCCCGGTCCGCTCCATCATGGTTTCAGCGTCTTTTGCGGAAAAAATACCTCCGTTGGCAATGACCGGTATGGTGACCGCCGCTTTCGCCTGCGCAATCTCCTCATAGCAGCACTCCCCGTCATACATCATGCTGCGGCTTCTCCCGTGAATGGTGATCATATCCGCCCCCGCATCCTCGCACACACGGGCAAATTCCGCGGCAAACATATTTTCTCTCTGTATCCCGGTACGACACTTGACGGTAACGATCTTTCCGCTTTTTTTACAGCCTCTGATAATAGCCGCAGCCCGGGGCTGATCCAGCATCAGGGCGCTCCCCTCACCGCTCTTAAATACATTGGGAACCGGGCAGCCCATATTGATATCGATCACATCAAATTCTTCCAGCAGCTCCGAACATGCCATCTTCTCCATCACAGCCGGAATCCCGCCCAAAAGCTGGACAGCTCTGATCGGTTCCTCCTCCGTTGTAAAAAGAAGGCGCCTGGTAGCCCTGTCCTGATATTTCAGAGCGTTGGCGCTGGACATCTCCGTAAAACACAGCCCCGCTCCCAGCTCATACGCCATCATCCGAAAGGGATAACAGGTATATCCGGCAAGCGGAGCCATAAGTACATTTGAGGAGAGCATAAGCCCTCCCACCCGCAGTGTTTTGATCTCCATAGTATTACACTCTCTCCCGATCGCGGCAGCCCGATACCTAAACGCCCGTGCATCAGCAATCCCACCGGCATTTTCTCATATCCACATGGTTATCATCCTTAAACGCCACATCCTCCTCCAGCAGAAGCGCCTTCTGGTCATAAAAATGCGGCGCCAGCCTCCCCGAGTGATCCACCACCCGGTGGCAGGGATATTTCCCGTAATACTCCGCCATACTCAAAACCTTTCCCACAAGCCTCGCGTTCTTCTCCCTGCCGATCAGCTTCGCGATCTGCCCGTAGGATGCGACTTTTCCCTCCGGTATCTCTTCCACCACCGAAAGAATTTCATAAATCAGATCTTCTGTAAGGACTGCTGCCATCTTATCCTCCCAAACTATACAACCGCCTCGATCAGAACTTTATTGTCCTTTAAAACGATCTCCTTTACGCCGATCTCTTTCTTTTTGTTGAAATTAAAGCTGAGCATGTAACCTTTTTTTAGATGAAAATGATCCAGGTAACTCGAAAGCTGTTCTTCACCGCGTTCATGGTAGGCGTTTCCCCGCCATATCTTCATCTCGATAACACTCTGCTCCCCACGGTAATCAATCACCAGATCCATTCTCTCATGATTTCTGGTCTCCGCCTCCACATAACTGTTGCCGACGCCGTTGATGATCGGTTTCAGGAACAACATAAAGTACCGCCTGCCCGCATCCTCCAGAAAACTCTCATCCCTGTCCCCATAGAGATCATCAAAGGCCTCCACAAATTTCTCAAGTATCCTTCTTACATTCAGATGCCCGCCCACAACAAATTGATTCTTCTCCTGCTCTCCCGCATCATATATCCTGCTTGTGGCAAATTCCTCCGACATAAACAGATTATAGAGAACTGTCTCAAAAATCCGGTTGGCTATAACCGCCATTCCATTTTCATTTTTGATAAATCCAAACATTGCTGCTACATCAATATATTGATTCTGGGAAACATAAGGTATCCTTTTTCCTGTAAAAAGAAGTTCATACAGAACAGATCGAAGTACTGGATAATCCGCAAGTTTTCCGGTCAACGATTGAAATAACATGTTATTATCGTTGAGCAATAATTTCAGCGCTTCTAAAAAACCCTGTTTTGTCCATGCGCTGCTTTTATCCGGATAATCTTCTGTCCCGGCAATTTCCTCATCCATATATTTACATAAACTTGAAACAAGAAACGGATAGCCGAAAGTATATCCATATATTAATCCTGACATTTCTTCAATATCCATTCCTGTATGATAATCTGCTTCGTATTCCGTAAGCATTGCAGAAATCTCTTCTATCGAAAAACTCATATCCACTTGAAATCTTGCCGCAATATTCCACGGACTATTCACCTTATGCTCTGCATCCAGGCGTATCTTTTGCTTCAGATTACGGATATCATAAACCCCTGCGAGAATCACGGACTGAAACGCCGGATTCACATCGCTGTCAAGGTATGCCGCCCGCAGTTGTGCCAGAAAATCCAGAAACACCTGATTATTCGTCGCCGTATCCACTTCATCTATCATCAAAACAATGGGTTTTTCAGATTCCCTGCACCATAATCTCAAAACCCTAAACAACGCCTGTAAAGAGTTGATCCTGGCAGTCTTATCCACAAATTCCTTCAGTCTCTCTTCCACTTCCGCCGGAAATTTCTCCACAAAATCCAACAGCTCATCCGAAAACGCCGCGACAAACGCCTGCTCGCTCTCAAAGGATAGGGAGCTCATCCTCTGAAAATCCAGGCTTACCACCTCATAATCTTCTTTCAAATAGCCCGAAAGCGCCCGTAGCGTTGTCGTCTTCCCGTACTGCCTCGCTCTGTTGATGGCAAAATAATCTCCGGCATCTACCATCGTTTTAATCTCTTCCAGTTTACGCCTGATGTCAACCATATAGTGCCTGCTCGGCCTGCATGCTCCGTTTACATTAAAAACCTTTGCCATAAACTCCGCCTCGTTTCTCCCATGAACTTCCTTCCCTGTACTTAGTTTGCCATATTTAATTTATGATTGCAATATTCAAATACCATTACTCATCTGAGTACCATTAAAAATATATTTTATGGAAACCTGACTAATGAACAAGCAATAAATGTACTGATAATCAGAATAGCTATTACCCTGTTTTCCGATAAAGTCTTAATGTGCTATTTATACGCCATACTCTACACAATAATTCATCAGAAGGATTATACAGAGTTCAATTTCAAATGGGGGATGGTAATTAAAATATCATTTTATACTAACCTCCCAATCCCCCACAACACCAGCAAATGCAGCGGATAAAACAGATAATAGCCCATTTTCGGAATCCTGTTTTTCCGGCTCCCGTCATAACACCAGATCCCGTAAAAAGCGAGTGGTCCCGTCACATACAAAAGGCTGACGGCGATCCCTAAAAGCGTCTTCAACACATTCTTCGAATACCCCAGATAAAACACCGCCGCAAGAAGCACAATACAGAGACCGAAGCCTGCCCGGAGGAGGGAGACCCAGATCACAGCACACACCACGATCAACCCTTTCAACAAAATACCTCCAAACTCGTCTCTCTGGGCAAACCGTTTCAAAAAGTACAGCATCAGAAGACTTATCACCATCGAAAACAGGGCGTTCTGCCCGGACAGATCAAAGGGCTTTCCGTAATTCACCAGATCATAAGGTACCTCGCTGACAAGCGCAGACACCGTCAGGGACAGCAGATACTTTTTATAGCCGGAAGTATTCAAAAACCCCTCCACCAGCAAAAAGGCAAAAATCGGAACCGCCAGTCCGCCGAGAAGCTGTAAAACCGAACCGATCCCGGCGAGCATCATCATCCGCTCATTCTCCGCCAGCGCCTGTGAGAACTGTTCCTGTGTATACTGTCCTGTGTGCAGCAGTCCCTTCTCAAATACCACAATTCCCACCGTCTGCAAAAACATCATAATGCAGGCGAAATTTTTTAATTGGTCCGCCGAAAAACTCGGTGTGCGCCAGATAACCGTCCTTCTCCTGTTTTCACTCATACTCCACCACTTTTCCGCGCAGTCTTCAGATGCGCTGTCCAACCTGCCGGGTGCCCGATTTAGCCATAACGATATCAGTTGCCAATGCAGACATCTTTTCTTTCTTCCTGCCCGAAATCCCGAATTGTGAAGAGCGCCGGCAAAACATTCCCGTCATAGTCAAACAATCCCTGGTTCGCCCACTCATTGCCGCCCGGGCCTTTCTCTTTCATATACTCGATCCCCGCATCCGATGCCCAGCCGCTGCCGGGAATCGGAAGCCATGCGGGTTCCCAGTAACAAAAACCACTTCCTTTCTGTCCTGGTACTTCCCGCAGGATTTCCATGATTCTTTTCATAAACTCCGCCTGTCCCTCCGGCGTCATCGTAAAGGGAATCCCCTCCGCCAGCCTCGGCGTCGCCGCCATGCCTTTTCTTTGATTGTCCGGCAGTTTTTCATACTCTCTGTAATCCTCCATCGTGTGCGCAGTGGAGACCTCCGTCAAAAGCAGCTTTTTTCCATACCGCAGCGCCAGATCGTTCATATTCTCCTGCAGCATCTCAAGAGTCCCGTGCCAGAATGGATAGAATGACAGCCCGATATAGTCGAAATCCTCCCCGCCATTCTCAAAATAACAGTCGAACCAGTCCCTGTACAGATCATTTTTTCCGCCGTTGTCCAGATGGAGCATTGTCTGTGCCTCAGGCGCAGCCTTTCGCACCGCCCGGATACCTGCGCCGGTAAATCGCACGATATTCCCAAAATCGGGGTATTCCCCGTATGGCCACAAAAGCCCCGCTGTGATCTCGTTTCCCACAGCCACGATCTCCGGAAGAAGCCCTTCTTTCCCGCACCTTTCCAACACAGCTTCCGTGTAGGAGTACACCGCCTTCTCCAGCTCCTCCGCATCCATCCCGCGCCACGCCTTCGGCAGCGTCTGTTTTCCCGGATCTACCCAGCAATCGCTGTAATGGAAATTCAGCATCCAGGACATTCCCCTCTTTTTCGCCTCCCCGGCAAGATGCAGGGTCGTCTCCAGGTCATTCCCGCCGCCGCCGTAAGAAATGCCGTCCTCCGTAAAGGGATCATTCCAGAGGCGCAGACGTATTAAATTGATGCCATAGTCCTTCAGAATATCGAGAAGTTCCCTCTCTCTTCCTCCATCATAAAATTTTCCTCCGCAGCGTCTTACCTCCGCCAGAGAAGATATATCTGCCCCTTTATAAAACTTCATAACAAAATCCCTTTCTTACCAATACTATCTTTTTCTTTTCGCTAACACCTTAGCCAGCCGGGACGGAGAATTCTATCTCCATCCCGGCGTCCGCCACCCACAGCTTACGAAAACCTCTCAAAGTCCTCCTCCGAAAACCGCCGCATCATATCTTTATAGCGAAACCGCGCCATCTGGTTCTTTGCGAGCACATCCTCCTCCGTTCCCGTATACTGACACCTGATACAATAGTACTCTTTCTTTTCCTTATCGTAAAACATATCCAGATCCAGATCCCGCATAAAACAGGACGGACAACGGTAATTTAATCTGCCTTTTCCAGCCTGAGCCATGTTGTAAAATCCTCCTTTTCCCTCAACTTTCCGGTATATCCAAGCGTGTACATGGGGCTGAAGGCGTAACCTTCTTTTATATAGCCTTCCTTCCCGTTCCCCTCACAGCTCATGAAAACTCTCGTCTTTACCGGCGGTATCAGACAACTCACCTCATCGGCTCCCTGCACCGCAGCTTCACGGCACCTGTATTCATAGGAAATCTCTGTCTTTTCTTCTCCCTTTTTCACACAGAGCGTCAGGGAACTCATATCCTCCGGATATTCCGTTGTGCCGTAGCAGCCCGTCATATATTCGTTGATCGTGACCTCCGCCTTCGGATCGTTCATTTCAAGCACCTTTCGTTCTGTCCGGATAACGCCGCTGCCCTCCGGGAATGTGATGACCGTCTGTACCTTTACCGTCAATCCGCGAAATACAACCTCCACCGGATCCAACGTCAGTTTCCGTTCTCCCTTTTCTTCGGAAAAATGCGCCTTTGTCCTGCACAGGCACAGATCCACCTCCTCGCCCTGATAACAGAGCTTCGCGCTTCTTATCGTACCTTCCCCGGCGTAATGTGTAAAGTACCCGGCACGATATTTCTCCTGGATCAGGAACGGATAGCTCGCATCCTGCACGCGCGCCGTACCCACGCCCACCTGCCACTCCAGTTTTGCCACATAGGGGCGAAGATCCACGATGGCGCCGCCCTGATCCATATTGACGCAGGCGCGCATATAGGGATCGCAGTACCAGAACACCTGCTTTTTGCTGCCGTAGAGGATATCCCGCCAGAGCGCGCACTCCGGCTCCCGATAGGATTTTTTCTGCCGGTAATACTCCGCGAATTCGCTCATGGTCATATCCGTAAGCTTTCCTTCTTTTTTCAGCTCCCCATAGTAGGCGCAGCCGTCCTCATAAGATTTTTTCAAAAGTTCAAAGGGAGCTTCCCAGCGCCCCATTTTATTCATCCACGCCGGTCCCACAAACATCATATTGTAAGCGTACCCGCTGTTGAACTTTGCCTGATAGCGGAACTGATCGATCAGGTTGTAAAGATACGGATACTCCCCATTCTCATAGATCATGCCCCGAAGAACATTCTGCGGATGCGTACCGAAGTTGGAGCCGTTTCCGTCGTAGCAGGCAATCAGATCCCTGGAGAGATGCGGTATCGCAACGATCCCAGAATCCTCCGCCTCATCCGCCGCCGGCGCGTGCGTGTTCTGTTTCGAGGGTATCCAGGGAGCCCAGGGCCCCCCGTCCATAAAAGTGTACCAACTGTTATTGCAGGTATGATAAGCCTTCGGCCCCTCCTCCCAGCAGGTCGCCACCGCGCATGTCACCGACGGATACCTTTCCTTAATATAATTTATTAACTCAGCATCCATGTAATAGGAGCCCGTCGATTTCGGATAAAAACCAAAACACTCATAAAACTTCTCAAACACATCCTGCACGATCGCCTTCTTGTCCTCCATCGAGAACATCCAGATACAGAACTCCTTCGTGTGGTACTTCTCCCGGAACTCCTTACAGGGAAGCCCCAGCAGTGTCAGCCCGATCTCATCCCCGTACTTCTCATGGTGTTCCTTCGCCAGAGCCACCGCCTCCTCATTGAACAGGCTCGCGTAAGTCATCTCTATCGTCGTCTTCAGCCCATTCTTATGAGCGCACTCCTGCTGGATCTTAAAGATATCCAGGCTCTCCGTCAAAAGATCGCTCCTGCCGATATCCTCCGCCTGCCCATGCCCCGTTACCTTCTCCGCATACTCCGGCACCATCTCAGGGCGATGGATAATATTCACAATAAACTGATCCATATTTCTTCTCAATCCTTTCTTTTTCCGATTAAGACATTAAGACCATTTAGTCAACACCTTAACCCAAGATTTTTTACCCTTTCACAGCACCCCCTGTCACTCCTTCCACATAGAACTTCTGCATGATGACAAACAGAGCAGAGATCGGTATGGACACCAGGACGCCGCCTGCACAGAACTGTGTAAAGTAAGTATTGATCAGACTCTTATCCAGCATTCTGTAAAGCCCCACGGCCACCGTGTACTGGGAAGAAATTCCCGCGTTCAGGATCATCTTCGCATAGACGAAATCCATCCACGGCACAAGGAAACTGCTGATCACCGTATAGACCACGATGGGACGGCTGAGCGGCAGGATCATCTGGAAAAAGATCCTCGCCTCGCTGCACCCGTCGATCCGCGCCGACTCGCACAGCGCCCGCGGCACCGTGTCAAAAAATCCCTTCGCGATCAGATACCCCAACCCCGAGGACGCCGAATACACGAGGATCAGCCCCAGATAATTGTTTGTCAGATTAAAAGTCTTCAATGTAAAATACACCGCGATCATTGCTAACATCCCCGGAAACAGATTTAAGATAACCGCCATATTCATTAACGGCTTCCGCATCGGAAAGCGCATGACCGAAGTGGCGTAAGCCACCATCAGGATAAACAGTGTGGAGATCACACAGTTGGCGCAGGCGATCACAAACGTGTTGAGGAACCACCGCGGGAACTGCGCCACCGAATCCGGTTGAAACAATCTCACATAGTGCGAGATACTCCACTGCTCCGGGAAAAACGTGCTCGTGTTCATTCCGTCATAGGTGCTGAAGGAAGTACAGAGGAGCCAGATGATCGGCACCAGCCAGATAAACGCCAGCACCCCGATCAGTATATTGTGCAAAACAATCGTGGAAGTCCTGTTTTCTTTTATCTTTTTCATTATTGATACGTCCCCTCCTTATCTCCTCTGATCATGCGGTTGAAGGCGATCAGTGTAAATACCGCGCAGATGACAAACACAACGATACCGATCACCGACGCCATCTTGTAATTGTAGTAATCCTGCGTCAGCCTGAACAGCCATGTCACAAGCAGATCCACTTCCTTCGCCTGAGAGTTCGCCATCACCTGATTTGTCGTCGTATAGACATTCTCCGTCAACAGATAGATGACATTAAAGTTGTTGATATTTTTCACAAAATCCGTCACCAGCGCCGATCCCGTCACAAACAGCATATAGGGCATCGTGATCTTTCTGAAAATCTGGAACGGCTTTGCCCCGTCCACCTTCGCGCTCTCCACCTGTTCGGTGGGCAGGTTCATCAGCACACCTGTGGCGATCAGCATCTGATAAGGCACACCGATCCAGATATTGATGAGAATGATCATCACATGAGCCCAGCCGGGCGCCGACAAAAACGGAATATAGCTCGTGGACACCAGCCCGATTTTCTGCAGAAAGCCCGTCAGACCGATGTTTGCGCAGATCGTATTGACGATACCGCCGTTGGAGAAAAAGTTTCTCACGAGCAGAAGCGATACAAACTGCGGCACCGCGATCGTCGCGATAAACAGAGTTCTCCACAATTTAGGCAGCCTAGTCTTTTTGCTGTTCAGCAGAAGCGACAATAAAATACCGCCCACATAGGTCGTGATCGTGGCAAAAAACGACCACACAAGCGTCCAGCCCAACACCCGCACAAAGGCATAGCCGAAAGACACCGTCAGCCCGCCGCCACCGAACAGACTGATAAAGTTGTTAAAGCCCACCCAGTTAAACAGACCGCTGGGCGGCATATGGTTCTGGTCATAGTTCGTAAACGCCACCAGGATCAGCAGCAAAATAGGAATCACCGTAAAAACGACCACGCCCAGCACCGGAAGCGTCAGCAGCGTGATATGAAACTTTTCCTCTTTGAAGGAAACCAGGTCCTCCTTAAAGCTGTTGATATGCTCCCCCGCTTCCTCCATCAGCTGCAGTCTGTAGACATCCATGATGTTTTTTACCCACACTGCGACAAACGCCGCCCACACTACAAAGCTGAACAGAGAAAACAGCAGTATCTGGAACGAATTATCATAGTCGTTAAACTCGTTCTTCATCGTGTCGACATTGAAGCTGCGCACCGGGCTCACCGTGCCCAGCGTGCCAAACTTCGGTATGTACTGCATGGCAAAATTTACGGTAAACAAAATCACAGCCAGTTCCAGCACGGTCATGATCGCCGCCTTGACGTACTGCTTCCTGCGGGCATATCCCGCGCCCATCCACAGAAGCGACAATTTGACGAACAGATCACCCTTTGTCAAAGCCTCCGCAAAAGATACTTTTCTTTGATCTTCCAAAACAATCCCTCCTCTCCGTCTATTCTATCGGTGCCGTCACACCTTCCACAAAGGAATCCAGCGTACTCTGAATCCCCGCCTCATCATTCCTGTCCAGGGTACCCTGCGCGATCAGTTCCCCGAAGGTCTGCGCCGGATCCCAGTACTTTCCGCCCACTTTCTGAATCGTGCCGAACTCCGACTGGGCGATCACCGCCGCGATCGCATAGTTCGCCTGTACTTCGTCCGTCGCCACCGCCTTCAGGTTTGTCGGACCGATCTGCCTCTCCTCAAAACGTGTGATCTGGGAAGATTCGTTTGTCAGATATTCCGCCAGAAGGACAGACCACCCGATATTCTCCGAGTAGTTGTTCACACCAATAAACTTGTAGCCGAAAGCGGAATTCATCTGTATCTGCTCCCCGTCCAATGTATAAGTGGGAAGCTTTGTAGCCGCATAACCGTCCCCGAAAGCCTCCTGCGCCGCACCCGCGTCCCAGGAACCGGACACGATCGCGCAGACATTCCCGGACGCGATCTGGTTGGATGTATCGCCGTCCGCGATCGACATAAACGCCGGATGCCCCGCGATATCCAACATGGACTGCACGACCTGCACCCCGGTATAACCCTCCGGACTGGTGCCGTTCCAGTCGATCGCCGTAGTGCCGTCCTCATTTAAGTCCGTCGTGAAACCCGCGCCGTAGAAAAACGAAGCATTATACCAGCCGGAAGAAAATACCATGCCCGCCTTATTTCCCGCCGCCTGCGCCGCTTCCAAAATACCGTCCCAGGACTGCGCCTGCTCCTCGGAGATCACATTGGAGTCATAAAACAGAAAATAACTGTTGTCCCCCGCCATCGGAAAGGCGTAAAAACAATCGTTTACCGTCGCCGCCTCCACGGAAGACTCGCTGTTCGCCGCCTTGATATCGGCAAGCGGCTCATTCAAATACCTCTCATACGCCGCCTCATAGTCCGCCAGATTTGCCAACGCATCCGCATTGACCAGATCATAGATCTGATCGCTGGCAAAGGCAAAGACATCCGCGGCGGCCTCCACATCCGTCAGGATCGTGTCTTTCGCGGTGGACTCGGATTCCACGCCGAGCTGAATATCGAAATTCACATCGGGATGCTCCGCCTCAAATCCATCGATCAACTCTGCCAGCAGCGTCTGATCCTCCTCCGCGCCCCATACCCTGATGGAGACCACATCCGATGGAGCATCCTCCGCAGATCCGCATCCCGTCAGCGCCGCCGCCATGGCAAGCACCAATGCGGCAGACCTCACCTGTTTACGTTTCATACTTTTCCCTCCTTTTCCTGTGCAATGTCCCTCTCCGTGCACTGATCGGTTCATTGCCGATTATTTTCTCAATTTGCGCAATCGATTGCTCTTGTTCTAAGTATAAAATCTGATCAAATATTTGTCAATTATGGAACTATTCCATTAATTTCGCTTATGATTTGTGCATAGTGTTTAGAAATTTTTAAAATTTTGCGCAATATTGCGCATTTCGATCTGTAAAATGCCGTGGACGATTTTACTCAGCCTGCCCGGCATAATGTACCGGTTTTGGTTGCAGAAATACACTGTTCTGTACTATACTAAGATCAGTCAGTCAGACAGCCTGCAGGCAGGCGTTTTCTCTCCTTGCCCGCTAAGGTAAGCAGGCTGTCAGGCGCAAAGCCGTTTATGCGCAAAAATTGAACAAAGCAGGGAACAATATGAAGCAGGAATCAGCAGGAAGAAAAGATTACACTATTCAGGATATGGCGCGGGAACTTGGTGTCAGTGAGAGCACTGTTTCCCGGGCGCTCTCCGGTAAAGGACGTATCGGCAGGGAAACCGCCGAAAAAATATGCCGTTTTGCGGAAGAAAAAGGTTACCGCCCCAATATACTCGCCAAAGGACTGACTCAGAACCGCAGCTTTAATCTGGGACTGATCATTCCGTTGGAGGATACGGATGTTTCGTTTTTTAAAGAATGTATGGATGGTATCTGCGAGGAAGCAGCCACCCACAATTATGATATCATTATCACCATAACAAAAGATAACTCCCTTGAGCAGCTCCAAAGGCTTATATTAAACAAAAAAGTGGATGGATTTATCCTGACCAGATCCATTATGGAATCCGGCACTGTAAAACTTCTGAAAAAATATGGTATCCCATTTGTTATGATCGGTCCCTCCGATGATACGGAGATCAATTCCATTGACAACCCAAACCGGGAAGCCAGCCGTGAACTGACAGAACTTTTACTGATGAAAGGCCTGCGCAGGCTTATGCTCTTTGGCGGAGACCCTCTGCACTATGTGACGGAAAGCCGCAGACAGGGCTTTCTCGATGCCCACCGGAACAGGAATATCCTGTTAGAAAAGTATCAGATCTCTATGGATATACAGGACTACCGGAGCACCAGGCGGGCTGTGGAACGGGCCCTCACCGCGGGCGCCGACGGTATTCTCTGTATGGACGATATGATCTGTTCCCTTACCCTGGGCTGTCTGCGGGAGATGAATATCGATATCCCCGGAGCCCTGAAACTGGCGAGCCTATATGACAGCCCCCAGATGAAGAACAATCTTCCCCCAGTCACAAGCCTCCGTTTCGACACAAAAGAACTCGGCAGAAATGCCTGCAGACGTATGCTGGAGATACTTGGGGAAATCACGGAAGATGAGCAGATGCCTCTGAATTATCAGGTCATCCTGAGGGAATCCACAAAGTAACAGTTCTGCCCGCATCATTGTCAAAGTGTTCAAACTATGATACGATTACCACAGACAGAACCTTTTTGAAAATATATGAATTATGATATTCTGTCATCCTGACAGAAAGGAAATATATGAATTATATCATACTTGATCTGGAATGGAACCAGGGCAATCCGCAGCGGGAACCGGAAATATACGGCGTCCCTTTTGAGATCGTGGAGATCGGTGCCATAAAACTGAATGAAGAAAAAAAGATGATCGGCGAGTTCAACCAGCTTGTAAAGCCGCAGCTTTATCATGAGTTGAACCATATCACCAGAAAGCTGATCCATCTGCAGATGAAGCAGCTTGAGCACGGCAGGCCGTTCCCGAAAGTCTTTCAGGAATTCAGAGAATGGTGCGGGGAAGATTTCCTGTTCTGCACCTGGGGACCTCTGGACCTGGAAGAACTCCAGAAAAATATGAAATATTATGATCTGAAGCCCCTCTCCGACAGGCCCTTAAAGTTCTATGATGTGCAGAAGCTGTTCAGCATTGCCTATGAGGATAAAAAGACAAGGCGCTCTCTGGAATATGCCGTGGACTTTTTACAGATTGAAAAAGACATACCTTTTCATCGGGCTTTCAGTGATGCCTACTATACCTCCCGGGTGCTGGCAGCGATCACCGACCGGAGCGCATTGGAACACTACTCCTTTGACACCTTTATCAAACCAAAGACCAGAAAAGAAGAAATCAAAATCATATTTGACAACTATGCCAAATACATTTCCCGCGAATTCCCGGGCAAAGCGGAAGCTATGGCGGATAAGGAAGTCACAAGCTGCCGCTGTTATATCTGCCATAAAAATATCCGTCGGAAGATCAAATGGTTCACTCCCAACGGAAAACATTATTTTGCAGTATCGTACTGCGACAAACACGGTTATATGAAAGGTAAGATCCGCATCCGCAAGACAGAAGATAATACGGTCTACATTGTAAAAACTGAAAAATTCATTTCCTCTGAAGAAATGGAATCTATCAGGAACCGCCTGCAGCACGCAAAAGAAATGCGCAGGCATCACAGAAAAACCCCTAGGAAACTCCGTAAGCCTCAGGAAAATTGATCGTGCCCTGCATCCAGATCGATCCTTTAAAGCGGCGTCCCGGCATCGGTTCGCCGTAAAGATCTTTCCTGTTGATGCAGACATCAAATACAAGATCATTGCAGGATATCGTCATGACATTGAGTTCCTCACCTGTCAATCTGTTCCTTGTGCTGCTGCATTCTGTGATCTCTCCCAACACGGAATACTGGTCGCACTCTACCCCGTACGGCATAAAGTAAGTATCCACCAGGCTCAATATATCTTCTTTTCTGATTTTTCTGGAAATGGCGTTGTAAGTGTCCATATCCTCAAGAGTCAGCGTTTCTATCGCCTCCTCATCCCCCGCCCTCGCCTGCGCGATCAGTTTATTGCGGTTTGTTGTCTCTTTCTCGATCTTTGCCATATCCGCCTCATTTTTGAGGATCGGCAGAAGGATCTTTCCGCTTGTGGACAGCGCGCTCAGTGAAAGGCTGGTTCCGCGGATAGGCAGACGGTTCCCGTATTTTATTTTCGCGTAGTCCATCATATTCTGCAGATAGAAGATCAGCGAGACGCCGACCCGCATATCATTGCAGACTCCCGCATAGGACTCTTTCTCCGCATGGCGCTCCACAGAAATATCCTCCTCCGTGGAAATCCCCTCTCCCCGGAAATAAGGAAAGCTGTACTCAAAAGTAAACTCATCCTTCTCATCAAATTCACCACAGACGGTAACGCCGACGCGGTCAGCGAAATCCTTGCTGAATTCTGCCAGCATCGTTGTCTCGGAATTTGATGTATAACTTCTTTTATCCGCACTCTGAATGATATCCATGATCAGTTCATGCATCTGTCTGGGCGTCTGTATTTTGCTGAAGCCGATGGCACGTAAATATTTGTGCAAAGATTTCACCTCCTTTTTTGGTTGATGTACGCCTTCCGTCCGATGGAGGAAAAAAATAGTCCCTTATCGCCACGCTCGCGCTCGTAAAAAACGTAGCGGACACTAAGTTCATGTGGAATTTTCTATGAAAATTCCGCATTCACTAAGTGCCGACGTTTTTTAAAGGGCTCTGCGGGAATATTTTTTTCCTCCATCGGACTACGTTTTTATAAATATATAACTATTGGTCCGCGCTTTCAGTGCTTTATGACTCATCTCCACTATTATTTACTGTATAAGTCTCATTCCTACTCACAAACCACCAACTATCATAGAGATAAAATTTGTGAAGTATTAAAAAATTTCAACCGACTCATATTTATATTGTGTTGCCATGAAGCAAGGGCATGAGAATTATATTTTTCTCCCAGCGTCCGCTGTCATTACCGTATAACTTCCTGTCCCCCTATATAAGGCCTTAAAACTTCCGGTATCCTGATACTGCCGTCCGCCTGCAAATTATTCTCCAGGAACGCGATCAGCATCCTGGGAGGAGCGACTACGGTATTATTTAATGTATGTGCAAAATACTTGTTTCCGTCACTGCCTTTGACGCGGATCTTCAGTCTTCTCGCCTGGGCATCGCCGAGGTTGGAACAGCTTCCCACCTCAAAATATTTTTTCTGTCTCGGAGACCATGCTTCCACATCGAATGATTTTACTTTCAGGTCTGCCAGGTCACCGGAACAGCATTCGATCGTCCGCACCGGAATATCCATGGATCTGAACAGATCCACTGTATTCTGCCAGAGTTTCTCAAACCACATCGGGGATTCCTCCGGTCTGCAGACAACGATCATCTCCTGTTTTTCAAACTGATGGATTCTGTATACGCCGCGCTCCTCCAGGCCATGTGCTCCTTTTTCCTTCCGGAAGCAGGGAGAGTAGCTGGTCAGTGTTTTCGGCAGATCGGCCTCTGGTATCATCGTATCAATAAACTTTCCGATCATCGAATGTTCCGATGTTCCGATCAGGTACAGATCCTCGCCCTCAATCTTATACATCATGGCATCCATCTCCGGAAAACTCATGACCCCGGAAACCACATTGCCGTGAATCATATAAGGAGGAATACAATAAGTAAAACCTCTGCCGATCATAAAGTCTCTCGCGTAGGAGAGCACTGCGGAATGCAGCCTTGCGATGTCGCCCATCAGGTAATAAAAACCATTCCCCGCCACTTTTCTCGCCGCATCCAGATCGATCCCGTTTACTTTTTCCATAATCTCCGTATGATACGGAATCTCAAATTCAGGCACAACTGGCTCACCGTATTTCTGAACTTCCACATTCTCGGAATCATCTCTGCCGACAGGCACGGAAGGATCGATAATGTTCGGGATCACCATCATGATGTTATTTACTTTTTCTTCCAGTTCCGCCTGTTTTTTCTCGAGTTCCGCAAGGCGCTCCGCATTTATGGCAACTTCCTTTTTCTTCTCCTCGGCTTCCTCCTTTTTGCCCTGTCCCATCAGCGCACCGATCTGTTTGGCGATCCTGTTCTTCGCCGCCTTCAATTCATCGGCCTCCTGCTGGGCTTTTCTTCTGTCCGCGTCAAGGGCGATCACCTCATCTACCATCGGCAGTTTACTGTCCTGAAATTTTTTTCTGATATTTTCTTTTACTGCTTCCGGATTTTCCCTCAAAAATTTAATATCGATCATATTGCTCCTCTTTTCATTTTTTTAGTATGAACGTTTCCTTCTATTTTATTATAACCTGCCTTGCTCCGGTCCCTGCCTTATCTCATAGCGGAATCCAGCGCCTGCTGCTCCTCTTCTCCCAGAGAGATCCTGCTTGTGCCGTTCTTGATCTCCTTTGTATAGGAATAGCATCCTTCGCTGCTGTGGACGGAATTCAAGATAAAACCATCATTGTTCTCATCCAGAAGGGCGAGAGAGAAAGAAAGCTGTCCACCCATCTGGTTAAAAGCATCATATTTCACGATTCCAAGCTTCTGGAAGGTTTTTTCCATATTTTTGTTTATAGCACGGATATCTTTTCTGTTTTTATCCACATTATTTTTCAACAGTTTCATGTCCTCAAAAACACCATGCATATCATCCTCCAGGCTTGCTGCATTTTTTCCCTGCATAAATTTGTCATACCGTTTTTTTATCCTGGAATACTTTACGGTCAGTACGATCAGCATGATCAGGAGAATGAGCAGCACCGCCGCAATGCCGACTAAAATATAACCAATATCTATGCCGCCTAAACCGATCATTGTCAAAAAATCACTGTTCATCCGCTTCTCCTTTGTCCTTTCATTTCTGTCAAATTTATCCGTCAGATCTTATCTTCATAAAAAATTCTGTGATCCGTTCCAGTTCTTCATGGCTGAAAAATTCAATCTCCACTTTTCCGGCTCCGTTTTCCTTTGGCTGGATGGAAACTTTCGTGCCAAGAGACTGTTTCAGTTTTTCCTCGATATCTCTGTACACAAGTTCCAGGCTTTCATTTATCTTTTTCGGTTCCTTTTTCGGCTTCGGGCTCTGAATACTCTTGACCAGTTTTTCCACTTCCCGCACATTGAGTTTTTCATCAAAGATCTTCTGCGCCAGTTCATACTGCATATTTTTATCTTCGATCCCGATCAGTGCTCTGGCATGTCCGGTGGTGATCATATCATCGATGATCATCTGCTGTACTTTTTCATCCAGCTTCAAAAGGCGCATGGAGTTTGTCACCGTTGTCCTGCTCTTTGACACCCGCTCCGCCACCTCATCCTGTGTCAGGTGAAATTCTGTCAGAAGGCGTTTATAGGCGAGAGCTTCCTCGATCGGGTTTAAGTCTTCCCTCTGAATATTTTCGATCAGGGATATCTCAACGATCTCCTGTTCTGAAAAGCTTTTGATGATAACCGGCACTTCTTTCAATCCCGCGAGTTTCGCCGCCCGCCATCTTCTCTCACCTGCTATGATCTCATAGTAGGTCTGCCTGTCCTGCACTAAAATCGGCTGCAGCAGGCCAAACTGCTTGATGGAATCCGCAAGTTCCTGCAGGGCATCCTCGTCAAAATTTTTCCTCGGCTGCTCCCTGTTGGGCTCCACTTTTGTGATCTTTACAAGTTTCTCCTGCCCATTGTCCCCGGCGTTTTCCGCCGCTCCCTCTTTTACCTTTTTCGGCACCTGTGCACTCGTCGGTATCAGTGCATCCAGTCCTTTTCCCAATCCTCTTCCCTTTGCCGCCATATTGCCCCCATTCTTATCTGCTGTCTGCTTACTTCGCCTGATCGGCTCAGCTTTCTCCGTGAACCTTCTCGACCTGCTTCGCCTATCGAGAAGTAGCGAAAAGCTTCGCCTGATCGGCTCAGCTTTCTCCGTGAACCTTCTCGATTTGCTTCGCCTATCGAGAAGTAGCGAAAAGCTTCGCCTGATCGGCTCAGCTTTTCTTTATGATCTCCTGTGCCAGTTTTGCGTAGGCTTCCGCTCCCGCCGACTTTTCATCGTACTTATTGATCGGAACACCGTGGCTCGGCGCCTCTGCCAGCCGGATATTTCTCGGAATGGCAGTCTCAAATATATGCTGTGTCAGATTGCTCTTCACATTTTCCACAACCTGCATGGACAGGTTTGTCCTGGAATCATACATTGTAAACACAACGCCCTCGATATCCAATACAGGGTTTAACCGCTCCCTGACAAGATTCACCGTATAGATCAGCTGGCTGAGCCCTTCCAGCGCATAATATTCACACTGGATCGGTACAAGCACAGTGTCCGCCGTAACCATCGCATTCACGGTAAGGGTGCTCAGGGATGGCGGACAGTCTATAATGATATAATCGTACTGTTCCCTGATGTAATCGATCTCGTTCCTCAAAATGTATTCTTTTTTATCCGCATCGATCAATTCAATTTCAACCGCCGCCAGATTGACGTTTGCCGGGATCAGAGAAACCCCCGGGATCACATCTGTCAGCAGGCACTCGCCGATAGAGCATTCACCCAGCATTAACTCATATATTGTATTATCCAGTTCATTTTTATTAACGCCATATCCGCTGGTGGCGTTTCCCTGCGGGTCGGCGTCGATCAGTAAAACTTTCTTTCCCTGTTCGGCAAGAGCCGCCGTTAAATTGATCGAAGTCGTTGTCTTTCCCACGCCGCCCTTCTGGTTTGCAACTGCTATTACTTTCGCCATCTTTCCTCTCATTCCGCCGTTTAAACAGCCTTTCCATTCCTCTTTCGTCTTGTGTGTCTACCATAGAGTATATCATTCTTTTTTTCTATATTCCATAACAAATACTTCTATTTTTGCGCATTTTTTGCGGTTTTTCTATGTAGATTACACAAACGCCGCCCGTCTGTACGGCAATCGATCAGCAATTCCCCGTATAAACATATTCCAAATATTTCCTCGCCGCATCCGCAAGTTCATAAACATTTTCAACCTTCGTCGCGGCGGTATCCTCCATCTGATAGCGCGGAAAAAAGCGGCTGATATGCAGGGGGATCTCCCTGTCTACAGAAGCGATCCAGCGCGCCTCATCCTCCATCTCCCGCACACTGTCGTTTTCTCCCGGCACGATCAGCGTGGTGAGTTCCACATGGCACCCTGCCGCCGCCCGGATAATAAATTCTTTCACAACAGAAAAACTTCCGCCCAGCTTTTTATAGTATTCTTCCTGAAATCCTTTCAGGTCAATATTCATCGCATCGATATATGGCAGAAGTTCTTCCAGAATCTCCGGCGAAGCCGTCCCGTTGGTCACCAGCACGTTCTTCATGCCTGCCTTCCTTACAAGCCTTGCCGTATCCAGCACATATTCCCACCCGACGAGTGGCTCGTTATAGGTAAATGCCACCCCGATATTTCCTTTTTCCCGACATTTTACTGCAATATCCGAAAGCTCCCGCGGGGAGAGGTATGAGTCCGCCGATATTTCCGGCTTTATCATAGATATCTCATAATTCTGGCAGAATGGGCAGCGCAGATTGCAGCCAAAGCTTCCCGCGGAAAGTATTTTACTTCCCGGAAAAAACCGCCTCAGCGGTTTTTTCTCGATCGGATCAAGCGCAAGGGAAGATATCCGTCCGTAATTTTTACAGACGATTTCTCCCCCTTCGTTTTTTCTCGCCCTGCAGATCCCCCACTGTCCGGGTTTTAACCTGCAATGGTGCATACATGTCTGACAGATTTTTTCCATATTTTATCCCCATATCAAAATCAGTAATGTCTTACCACCTCAAACCGCTCCAGTTCCACCTCTTCCCTCTCCCCGATCCGGGCTTTCTGTTTCGCGATCGCAATCTGTTCTTCCACCGTGTCTATCCCCTCCAGATTCGGCAAAAGCAATCCTCTTTTTTGCCCTTTTGTCACGATCACGCCGTACTTTTCCGTGTCCAGTTCCTCCGGTGAGGATATCCGCTCCGTCTCTCCGAGCACATCCACGCTGATGACCAGAGATTCCAGTTCCTCCGGCTCTATCGGGGAAAATCTGGGATCCCGCACCGCGGCGCTGACCGCGTTTTCTGTGATCTCCTCCGCTATACAGCTCTGCACCGCCTGAATCGTCCCGATACATCCCCGGAGCTGTCCGTCCTTTTTAATAGAAACAAAAACTCCAGCCCGACGCTCAAACATTTCCTCCGGCATCTCCCTTTTCATTTCTTCTGGCAGATCCTCCGCAGGCCGCAGCTTTCTCCCCGAAATAATATACTTCTCAATTGTCCTGCGGGCAAGCTTTACATAAATATCCTCCTTCTCCCGCAATCTGGCAAGACGCATTCTCTCTTCCTCCTCAAACTGTTCCCTGAAATTCCTCCCGGCATCCGCCCCGAGGGGCTCATAAGCGCACACCCCATAGCCCACCCCGAAAGGTCCTTCATAGGAAAGCCTCTCCGCTCTCACCTTTTCCCTGTCAAAAGCCCCCGCCATGATCACAAAGGAACGATGCCCGCATTCCCCCGCCTTATCGCAGAATTTCTCCGAAAAGTGAAACAGCTCCGAAAAATTTCCTGTTCCCATGACATCCATGATCCGCCTGTCGTACGCAGGTCCTTCCTCCCTGTATCCGTAAGGGCCGTCCTCCTTCAATCTGTGGGACAGATCGCCGCTGGCGATGATCACAGTCTTTCTGTTAAGGCGTTCCGCCGCCGCCCTGATACACTCTCCCAGTTCATAGTGCCTTGACAGAGGCAGCCCGGAGAGCCCGATCCGCACCACCTGATAATGCCTGTAAAATTGATTGACAAAATATAACGGCACCATCGTTCCGTGATCCAGCTTTTTATCGCGCTCCCCCATCGTTCCGGCGGGCAGGTCACGCCGCGCCGCCAAAAAGGACAGCTCCTCTACAAACCTCTCGTCGTAGGAGACCTCAAATCTCACATCTTTTGCCCGGAAATTGCCGAAGTCTCCTTTCGCTCCTCTCCCCGGAGAGATGTGGAAATAGTCCGCGTACATAGTCTGATGCGGGGAGAGGATCACGATCGTCTCCGGTTTCTGCTCCCCGATCCGTCTCGCGGCCTCTCTGTAAGCGTCGATCGTTCTCTGAATTTTTTTCTCTTCTCCCCCGCCGATCTCCGGCACAATGAGGGGCGGGTGAGGTACCATAAAAGCTGCTGTTATTCCCATAAATAATTCCTCCTCTCCGCGGCATCCGTCTGTTATTATTTATCCTGTTTCCAGTATATATTCAGAAGCTTTTTACTGCAACTGTTATATGGACGGGCAGAATAGCCACGTCCGCAATATACAAAAAAAGCGAAGACGATCCCGCTCCGCTCTTTCGTTCATTAACTTTAAAATTTCCCCACCCTCTTTTCAATCTTTCCCCTGAAAAACTGAATCAGCGGCCCGTTGCAAAAAGCGTTGATCACCGTTCCGATACCGACGATCTCCCTCAGATCGCCCTTCGCCATCAGACAAAAACCAACACCGATCAGCATGACGCATACATCCGAAATCACCCTCGCCATGCGAAAAGATACCCTCTCCCCCGCATATTTCGTAATGATAAACGCCACGCTGTCGTAAGGCGCGATCCCCAGATCCGCGATCATATACAGAGAACACCCCAGCGAGGCAAACAATGTACCCAGTGCCAGCAGAAAGATTCTGAGCGGCAGCGTCACTTCCAGCCGCATCTCCGATAAAAGGAGCCAGCAGAGAAAATCCGCAATGTAACCGACACACACCATATTCACTATAGTTCCCAGTCCTATATAGCGCCGCACTGTCAAAAACACAACACATAGAATCATGGCATTCACAATCAACTGCCATGTACCGAAGCTCATATGAATAAATCCGCTGATTCCCAGATTCATACAGCTGAACGGATCCACACCGAAACAGCTTATGCGGTAGGATGACACGCACATTCCGATCAGTAAAATACCACACAGCATCAAAAGGATCCTCTTTGCGCTCAAATGTGTCCCTTTCATAACAAAGTCTCCTCCTCAGCTTCCAGCACATAGATCCTGGACTCGTAGTCCGTGCAGGGTTTCACTCCCGCCGGAACCTGCCCCGCCGTCGCATCCGAAGTGATCAACCCCAGATTCATCAGTTCATCCCCATAGTGCAGCGTCCCGCTCCGCAGATTCCTGTAGCGCAGCGCCGGATCAAGCCCCGCCAGACGCACTCTGGTGTAGGCATCGTTCACCACATTGAGAACCCGATACCAACCCACAACAGCAGTCCTTTTATCCTCACTGACTGCCATCCACACTGTCTCATTTCCCTCAAAAGGACTTTTCAGCCGGTAAAATCTGCCAAATTGCAATACCTGCCTGTATTTTTTCATAAATGCGATCTGTTCTTTTACCTGACAGACCTCCTCCTCCGATAAACTGTTTAAGTCAAGTTCATAACCAAATGTACCGAAATAAGCCACATTCGCCCGCGTGTGCAGAGGCGTATTGCGAAATACCTGATGGTTCGGCGCCGCCGACACATGACTTCCGATAGAGCTGATCGGATAACAGAAAGATGTTCCGTACTGGATCTTCAATCTCTCCACTGCGTCCGAATTATCACTCGCCCAGCCCTGGGGCGCATAATAAAGCATACCCGCATCAAACCGCCCGCCGCCGCTGGCACAGGACTCAAACAGAACCTGTGGAAATTCCCCGGTCAGCCTTTCATACAGATCATATACCCCTAAAATATAGCGATGGAATACTTCCCCCTGCCTGTCCGCCGGAAGTCCTTCGGAATAGCATTCCGTAATACTGCGGTTCATATCCCATTTGATATAGGACACTTTTGCTTCCCGCAGGATCTTTGCCATCATCTCATAAATACAGTCCACAACTTCTCTTCTGGAAAAGTCCAGAACATACTGATATCTCCCCTGAGATTCCCTGCGCCCCGGCACATGCAGGATCCAGTCGGGATGTGCCCGATACAGATCCGAATCCCTGTTGACCATCTCCGGTTCAAACCAGAGCCCGAATTTTAAACCCAGTCCTTCGATCCGCTCCGCCAGCCCTGTGATACCGTTTGCGAGCCGCTCCGGATTTGCCTGCCAGTCACCTAACCCCGCATGGTCGTCACTTCTCTTCCCAAACCACCCGTCGTCCAGCACAAAGAGCTCTACACCGCACTCCTTTGCTTTTTCAGCGATAGACACCAATTTATCTTCCGTAAAATCAAAATAGGTCGCCTCCCAGTTGTTGTTTAGGATCGGACGCACTTTGTCACGCCAATACCCCCGCGCCAGCCTGCTTTGGTACAACCGATGAAATGTCTGGCTCATACCGTTCATTCCCTGATCTGAATAAACTAAAACCGCCTCCGGCGTCTGAAAACACTCCCCGGCTTCCAGCTTCCAGTCAAAACAATCCGGGTGGATCCCCGCCAGTATCCTGGTCTGTCTGTGACAGTCCACTTCCGCCTGCATCAGAAAATTTCCGCTGTAGATCAATGAAAGTCCCAGCACTTCGCCCTGATACTCATCTGCTCCGGAACGTCTTAAAAGTAAAAACGGATTGTGCTCATGGGAAGAATTGCCCCGCATGCTCCCGATCGCCTGTATGCCCTCCTCCAACCGGCGTTTTTTTACGTGCCGTTCTCTCGCCCAGGAACCCGAAAGCTGCACCCATTCGTAATCGCAGTCCGGCAGATCAAGGCAAAAACTCATAGCCCGGGCGAGATGTACTTCCTCCCCGCCCTCGTTTACGACCCTCATGCTGCGTGCGACAGCGCTGTACTTTTCAAAAACCGTATACAGCAGTTCCACTTTTATTTCTGTCAGCGGATCCCTCAAAACAATCCTCAGCGTAAGAGCCTCTTCACCCGATTCCGTATAGGTGGCGGGCAGTCCCTCGAGCCCCGGCTTTCCCTCTTCTATGGAATAAGAAACAAACTGAAGATCCATGATCCGGCTTCCGTTTTTTTGTACGATCTCCAGTGCCGGCGCATGATAATCTGTCGAACCGTAAACCGGCATCTCCTGTTTCAGATAATCCAGAGAGAAGAGCCGATCCGTATCATAGACATAGGATCCCATCGGACGCTCGCACATCTCCAGAAGATGAGAAAAATCCTCCCTGTCCCGAATGCGTTTCCCGCAGTACAGCTGCCCCAGATGGCCGTTGCGCAGTACAGTCATAATATAACTTATTTCATTGTTAAATAAATGAAATGTTTTGCTTTTCTCATGAAATATGATATTCATACTACACCCCTTCCGCCGGTATGGCCGGCACGAGCTTCTTTTGTTTATGAGCACATTATACACAGGGATCGTCCGTATCCGCGATACGATTTTGTTTCACCAAACAGTCAAAATGTTTCCTTTTTTAAAAACACTATTTATTCCTTTTTACATGTAATTTCTCACTTATCTCTTCCTGATTCATCAATTCCTCCAGTTTCTCCCGGCTGGGAGACAATTTTTCTTTCACTTCTTTTTTATGCTCTTTTCTGAATGCACCGGGCGTTACGCCGATCCGTTTCTTAAATGTTTTAGAAAAGACCAGCACATCCCCGTAGCCGCAGGACAGAGCCACATTTTCCACAGACATCTCTGATACCGTAAGTAATTCTTTTGCTCTGGAAATACGAAAACGGCTGAGAAACTCCTGCGGTGAAAGCTGCAGGCTCCTTTCGAACAGCTTGTACAGATAGCTGCGGTCTACACAGAGATATTCCGCCACGTCTCTGACACGTATCCCTTCGGCATAATGCGTGCGGATATAGGCGATTGCTCTGTCCATATAAAAAAGCCCCTTTGCATCCTGTTCATCGGCATAGATCACCGCATCTCTTCCGAGCACGGAAAAAAATTCATATAAAAGGCTTTGCAGATGATATTGACCGCTGCGTTGCTGCGCATTGGTTTTCATCATCTGCAATACAATACGTTTTAATTCTCTGCCATACTCAGAATAAAACGTCAGCCGGCTGTTATCCAGACCAATATCCTGTACATATTCTTTCGCCCTTTTCCCGTCAAATCCTATCCATAGATATGTCCAGGGTTCTTCTTTATCTGCCTGATAGTATGTAAGCGTATCCGGCTCGATCAGAAATCCTTCTCCTTCCCGCAGACAGTATTTTCTCTCCCCCACCTGATAGATTCCTTTTCCGCTCAAAACAAAATGCAAAAGATAGTGAGGGCGTACTGCCGGTCCGAAATAATGATCGGGTTGACACTGCGCATAACCGCAAAAGCACAAAAACAGATCCTTGAATTTTGAATCGGACAATTGCAGCACATATGCGTTTTCCATTCTCTATTTCCCCCTGTCATAATTTTCTATCAATGTACTATGCAGAACAGAAAAATTCAATATCAGAATCGATAAACTGTATTTTTCATGCTTCTTTCTTCCGAAATTCTTTAGACAGAATAAACACCCCGAACAAACACCCGTTGAGCAGGATCGCCGCCGGAATCATTCCCCAGGTTACCGCCTGATTCTGCAGCACACCCGCAGTGTACTCATTGGCAACCACCACGATCAGATTATTATTCAGATAATGCAGGATCACCGGCACCCAGATATTTTCTGTCTTCAGGTATGCCCAGCCGAAAAAGATGCCCAGTCCCAGACAGGTAATGATCTGCGACACGGTCATGATCAGCCCTCTGTCCGGCGTCGTGTAGAAGAAAAAGTCCAGGAAAATATGCCACAGGCCCCACACCACGCCGAGGAGCAGAACCCCCCGCCTCATACCGAACTTTTTCTGAAGCAGAGGCTGTAAGTAATATCTCCACCCGTATTCCTCCCCGAAAAAGGGCATGCAGGAGAGCAAAAAATTGATCGGCATAACGATCAGATAACCCAATGCTGCCGGGTTTCTCAGAATCTCCGCTATCATGTCCGCCTGTCCGTCCAGCACATAACTGAGAATTCCTCTGCCAAAATAAAGTACCAAAAAAACCAGAATACAGAAAAGAGAAGCTTTCCCGTTTTTCCATCTGAGCCCATATGCCTCCCGCCGTTCTCTTCCGCATACCAGCAGCATGATCCAGCACAGGATCGTTCCCACTATCATCACATACTGGCCGATCAAAGACCATCTGGAAAGTTCCTGTCCGGCTACAGAAATCAGCTCTCCCGGCGCGGCAATCGCCATCACACAGCCGATGATCATCACAAATGTCACCGCCAGAAAACATATGTAAAACGCCCTGGGCAGTTTTTCGTCCTTCCACTGTGTAAGCAGGTACGCCAGCATAACGCCGGCTGCCGGATAAAACATTTGGGCGCTGGGAAAGATGCTGAGTTCTGTCGGTATAGTGCTTCCATACCAGGTCATGATTCCCGTTATACAGGTCACACCATATGCTATAAACAGAAAAATAATAAATTGCTTTTTTGCCTTACTCTGTTCTGTCATCTTATCCGTTTCCTTTCGTCTACAGTCATTTGCCATGAAAGTCATGAAATATCAAACTCCGGCGGCACATCCAGCTCATGGGGCACGGGCCTTCCGTTTTTCTTCCGCTGTCTGACACACTCTGTCAGCAAATATTCTATCTGGCCATTTACAGATCGAAAATCATCCTCTGCCCAGGCTGCAATGGCGTCGTACAATTTTGCGGACAGTCTAAGCGGCACCTGTTTTTTACTGTTATCCGCCATAGGTTAATACAGGCTTCCTGAATTTACGATAGGCTGGGCATCCTTATTTCCACAGAGTACCACGAGAAGGTTGGAAACCATCGCTGCTTTTCTCTCCTCGTCAAGCTCAACCACCTCCTTTTCGGACAGGCTGTTCAGCGCCATCTCCACCATGCCCACGGCTCCATCCACGATCAGCCTCCTGGCGTCGATCACTGCGGATGCCTGCTGCCTCTGCAGCATCGCCGCCGCGATCTCCGGTGCATACGCGAGATATGTGATCCGCGCCTCGATAATTTCCAGCCCCGCCTCGCTGACTTTGCTCTGGATCTCCTGCCTGATACGCTCCGCCACCACTTCGCTGGAACCCCGAAGGCTCCCGTCATCCGCGACGCCGTCTCCCGTGGTATCCACATTTTCAGCCACATCATAGGGATACATACGGACGATATTGCGCAGGGCGCTGTCGCACTGCAGAGACAAATATTCCTTGTAGTTATCCACATTAAACACCGCTTTCGCCGTGTCCGTGACACGCCACATGACCGCGATGCCGATCTCGATCGGATTTCCCAGACAGTCGTTGATCTTCTGTCTGTTGTTGTTCAATGTCATGATCTTCAGGGATATCTTTTTATCGACAGCGCCCCCCTTCCGATTCATATTGAAACTTTCCAACGAGCCCAACTGCATCATTTTTCCGGTTCCCGCTTTTACATCCCCGCTCTGATTTAATCTGGTATCCGCCGCCGGATTTACCGCAGAACAAAATGGATTGACACAGTAAAATCCTTCTCCTTTCAGGCTGCCGATATAATTTCCGAACAGCGTCAGTACAACCGCCTCCTGCGGCTTTAACACGCAAAGCCCGCAGAAGGGAATCCAGCCGAACACCGCATAGATAACGCCCGCCGCGATCAAGATTCCTTTACCCGCGCTTGCCCCCCATATGATCACTGCGCTCGCTGCAATATAAAGCAGTGTAAACAATATGAGCATCGCCATTCCGTTCTTTTTCTTCTGTAAAACTTTCTCTTCCATAAGGCACCTCCTGTGTGCATTTTCTATTTGATATTTGTATGATATCATTTTGATATCAAATTGTCAACAGGAATTTTTATCTTGTATTTTTTATCAAAATAATTTATCATATGATACAGCTTCATAAGAACAGGTGCCCGCGAGGGAGAATAGGGAAGTAAGTTACGCTTCACGGTCACGCCGCTGTATAGGTGGAGTGCAGGCCGATATGCCACCGGAAAACCGGGAAGGCGGTTCTGCGCAGAGATGCCTTAGTCAGAAGACCTGCCTGTTCGGGTAAGATCATGCATTACGAGGGATGATGCATGATAAGAATGATTATTTGAGTTGCCCGGAACTATTATGGTACAGGCGATGTGCCAAAATGCCGGTCCTCAAAAATTTTCAGGCTGCCCGGAAATTTCCCGGCAGTTTTTTATTTCTACAGGAAACGTGTCAGGCGGATGAGAAACATCCATCTGGCGAATATCGCAAAGGTCAAATACCCCGCAGCTCTGTTGCGTTGCAACTCTGATGCCCTGTCAGTCTGCTACGGGTTTTTGCCCGATCAGATCTACGGTATACATAAGGAGGCATATATGAAAACAGAACAGAAAAACACAAAAAAAAATCGTTATTTCCCTGATCGCACTGCTCTCTGTGGCGGTTGTATTTTTCGGCATTTACCGGTTCACAAGGCAAGCCGCAACAGAAGGATCAAAAAATATCACTGTGGAAGTCATTCACAGGGATACATCTTTAAATACCTTTACATACAGCACAGACCGGGAATACCTCGGAGAAGTGCTCAAGGACGAAGGGCTTGTCTCCGGCGAGGAGGGGCCTTACGGAATGTTTATCAAATCAGTAGACGGTGAAACTGCCGATGAATCCAACCAGGAGTGGTGGTGTATCACAAAAGATAATGAAAAATTGGGCACTTCTGCGGACCAGACGCCAATCACAGACGGAGAAAAATACGAACTGACTCTCACAATCGGGTACTGAGCCGCCAAAAGAGCGGCGATACGAGCAACAAGCAGAGCGGTTGCGAGTCGAACTGCCGTTTTCCAGACAGCGATACAAGCATCAAGCAGAGGAAACCGATGGCAAAACAAAACGAACATACGGAAAAAATCATCGATATTGTGACAATGGGGCTTCTCACCGCCATCTTACTGGTCGGGCAGCTCGGCATGTCCTTTTTGCCCAATATCGAACCGGTCACCACCCTGATCATCCTCTATACCCTGTCCTATAAAAAGCAGGTCTTTCCCATCATCTATGCCTTTGTCCTGTTGGAAGGGATCATCTTCGGTTTCAATATATGGTGGGTGAGCTACCTGTATATCTGGGCTGTTCTTGCCCTGATCGTACTTGCCTTTCAGCGGATAGATTCCGCTCTTCTCTGGGCGGTTATCTCCGGGGCGTTCGGTCTGTCTTTCGGCGCCCTCTGCGCCATTCCCTACCTGATATCCGGCGGTCCTGCCGCAGCGTTCGCCTACTGGACAAACGGAATTCCCTTCGATCTACTGCACTGCAGCGGTAACTTTGTTATGACGTTGGTTTTATACAGGTCGTTGTCAGATTTATTTAAAAAGATGCGCGCCTCTCAACATGGTCATTGACAGTACAATATTATCCTTTTTACTCTTCTATCTCAAGCTCTTTTACCAACATCCTCACCGTCCCGCGGTAGATTATGTACAGCAGCAGAATGATCAACAGGATCAACACGCCGCAGACACCCAGCGCAATTACTTCACTTGTGCCGATCTTTCCGTCGTTGGCATACATGATCATCATATACAGAAGCGTCATCATACAGATCCCGATGACTGACGGCGTGCGGATCACTGTGCGGCACTGTCTTTTTACTTCCTGTTTTAAAAACGCGGGCGGCGCTCCGAGCTTTCTCAAATCGTCAAACACATAGCGGTTACTGACCGCGATCGTC
Source organism: uncultured Lachnospiraceae bacterium (assembly GCA_910584915.1). GTDB lineage: Bacteria > Bacillota > Clostridia > Lachnospirales > Lachnospiraceae > 1XD8-76. The sequence continues at coordinate 216,381 of CAJUDM010000002.1, read as the reverse complement.
TGGCATCTGGTATAGCAGATCACGCACGCCGCCGTAAGACAGATCAGGAAGATAAAAATAAACACCATCAGATACACCGCATAGGTGCGTAGGAAATCATTCTGATCCATGACCCGGAATTTCGGCATATACCTCCAGAACTGCCGGAAGCCCGAACTGTCCGGCTTCTCAAAGCTTACCTCCTCCATATCCTCCGTGTCTCCCCAGTATACTTCCCCCTTCTCGTTCTCCGATATCTTCTGTACTCTGTCATAATAACTCGGCACCTCACAGTTCTCATCAAAGGAAGATATCAGTGTGCGGAAGAATCTGTCGGCAAACGGATAGCTGTCCTCACCATCCGCGTTAAACGCCGCCATCCTTCCGCTCCACTCTCCCGTGATCCCTTCCGCTATCTTTCCATAGTCCGCATCGTTCAGCACATAATATCCTGTATCCACCACCACCAGAAGATCATAACACACATAATCCGCAAATCGGACATCCAGCGTTTCTCTTGTTGCCATATTTGTCAAAATCGTGCTGTCCGTCGCAAGCTGCCTTGAATAGATACTGCCCTCCTCATCGCTGACGGCAAGGTAAGTGCCCGGTTCCACTGTCACGCTGATCCCGGTCAGCTCCCGAAAACCCTCCTCCGAAAAAAAGTTTCCCTCCGTCTTAAGCTTTTCATACTCATAGTAAAATCTCTTCCCGTCCTCCTTGTACTTCATGCCGTCCATCCCCAGAGAGAGATAGGGAGCCTCATGCCAGTCCTTTAAGGATACGCTGTACTCCGACGCCAGCTTTTCCGTCTCCTCCCTGCCCGGCACTTCCTGATCCGCTCTGTAATGGTACAGATAATCATAAGTACGGTTTCTGACATTCAGAAAATTTCCGGTCGCCATCGCCGGCACATAGAAGACCGCAAAACACGCTCCCGCCAACAGCACCGTGGACACCAACAGATTGTTCACCGTCTGTTTTCCCTGAAACTTCATCATGCTGCGGGACACCAGATTTTTACCATAAGTCTTTTTCCGAACATGCCAGCCGTGCACCACCGTGTGGAGCAGCATCATATATAAACCGATAAATACCGGTACATAGAACAGATTTAACCACGCTCCCCCGTAGGACTGCGTAAGATTCATATAGACTTCCGGCGCATAATACCCTGTGACAGCGCCCACGAGCAAAATAACAATGCCCGCCGGCCCGCACCACTTTCCAAGCTCCTTTATCGGCTCGTTTCTGTGCTCCTCCTTGATCGTATCGAGGATATCCGTCCTTTTCAGATAGCTCTTTGCCGTCACACAGGCGAGAACGATCACCAGCAAAAGAAACGCAAGCGGGATCTTCAGACATTCCATCCTGATATGCAGCGCCATCTCCGCACTGTCCACGATCAGCAGACGAAAGCTGTTCCAGATAAGCGCCACAAAGGGAAACCCTGCCGCCACACCGCAGGCGCAGGATAAAAGTCCCAGCACAAGGACCTCCCGGTAAAGCATCGGCGCAAGCTGTCTTTTCGATGCGCCCAGCGCCATCAAAATTCCCACCTGCCTGGATTTTCTGCGGAAAAACAGAGCCGTGGCGTAGATTGTAAACGCCACGCAGCCCACCGCCGCCATAACAAAGATCGCCACCATCTGTTTTCTGGAGTCCCCGCCCTCGGGCAGTACATCCAGCACTGTGGGCGCCAGCATCATAATACTGTAAGCCGTGATCAGCATCAGGGAAACAAAATTGCAGAACAGATAAAGTTTCGCCTGACGGTAATCCTGCCTTCTCAATTTTTTTTCTAATTCTTTCATTGTCATATTGTCTGTCTCACTTTCTTTCCTGTCATGAAATTTCACATGCCTGCTATCGACGCAGATAAAAACTGCACCCTCTTCTCATACCTGCTCCGCTTCACTCATCTCCTTGATCGTATCCAGCAGATAGCCCTGGAAACTGTTCTGGCTTCCGATCCTGCTCAACTGCTTATAAATGACTCCGTCCTTCAATAAGATAACTCTGTCACAGAAGGACGCAGAAAAGCTGTCATGTGTTACCATCAAAATAGTAGAATTCATCTCCGCTTTCGCCTTCTCAAAAGCTTCAATCACCGCCCGGCTCGATTTACTGTCCAGGTTACCGGTAGGTTCATCGGCTAAGATCAACAGCGGATCGTTGATCAGGCTTCTCGCCACAGCGGTTCTCTGCCTCTCCCCGCCGGAGATATCCGCAGGGTACTTATCCTTTATATGGGTGATCCCGAACAGCTCCATCAGTTTGTCCGCATAGTCCTGCGCCTCTCTGTCCGCATTTTCCCGGATGATCCTGGGAATCAGGATATTCTCCTTGACAGACAGTCCGTCGAGCAGCATAAAATCCTGAAACACAAAACCCAGTTTTTCATTTCTGACTTTCGCCAGCCCCTCCTTATCAAGCTCACCCAGATCCTGCTCACCCAGCAGGATATTTCCCTTCTCATAGGGAATATAACAGGAAATGCAATTTAACAATGTGCTCTTGCCGGAGCCCGATGATCCCATGACAGCCACAAACTCCCCCGGCTCCACATGAAAACTGATCCCCTTTAAAACCGGGTACCTGGTTTTGGATGTCTCATATGATTTGTATAAATTTTTAACTTGCAGCATATTTTTCTCCTTTCCTCCTGCTCTGCATTTGTATATATTCTGATATTATCCTAGCAAAAAACCCGGCAGGCGGATTTCGACCTGTCAAGTTTTACCCTCTCCGTGTAACTTTTGGAGCCCTTCTGCAAAATATGTAAAGTTTTGCTGTCTCCATGTAAATTTTTGTAGCTGAAAATTGATGCACGCACTTGCAAAACCTGCCAGAAATATTGCATACTTAATACAAAAAGGGAGTTGCATTCCCGATTTGTACCAGATGTACTATAAATGAAAGGAATTTTTATGCTCCGTATCGCAATCTGTGACGATGAAGAAAGCGCAAGGGATGCGCTCAGAATACAGCTCGAAAAGATCATGGACGAGACAGAGGATGAGATCGTCTATGAATTTTCCAGCGGACATACCTGTGTAAGCTGGATCACCGCCCATCCCGGCGAAGTGGACCTGCTCTTTCTGGATGTGGAAATGGGAAAAGAAAACGGTATGGATGCGGCAAAAAAGATACGGAACTCAAACGACAGCCTTCTGCTTGTCTTCGTCACAGGATACACCGACTACGTATTCGACGGCTACCAGGTGAACGCACTGGACTATCTGGTAAAACCGGCTTCCCCGGAGAAGTTGAAAAATGTGCTCTCCCGGGCAAAACAGGCGCTCTCACCGCAGACGGATCAATTTTTTGTGCTGAAAAACACAGATGGCATCTACCGCCTGCCCTATGACGATATCCTGTACTTTTACAGCGACCGCAGATACGTCAATCTTGTCACCGCTGTGAAAACCTACACTTTCTACGGCAGACTGAACGACATCGAACAACAGATGAAGAAAAACTTTATCCGCATCCACCAGCGGTATCTCGTCAACAGCGATAAGGTGACTTTCCTCGGCAGCGACTATGTGACCGTGGACAACCCTGCCTGTGAGAAACTCCCTGTCAGCAGAGCCTGCAGGAAAGAGGCGTCAGAAAAACTGGCAAAAGCACTTTTGCGCGGCATAGGAGAATGATATGACACACATGCTCTTTCTTTTTCTTGAATTACCTGCCTTCCTTTTCCATTATCTGATCATCAGAAGGCTTTTTCACATAAAAAAAGCACTCTTTGCCCATTTTGTCCTTCTCTTTGTCAGTTCTCTGATCGTCGTCATGGTCATTTTTGTCGGCGACTGGGACAACCTTCCCGCAACCTTTCTGCTCTACCTCGCGGGCATCCAATACGCCTGCACGGACAGCCGGGCAAAAAAGTTCACCCTCGCCCTGATGCTCTCCAGCACGGTATTTGCAGGAAATATCTTTATGGATAATATCCTGGAAAACTATGGCAATTTCTGGATGATGGTACTGTTCCGCACACTCTTTTCCGCCCTGCTCTACCTGCTTGTGCAGTTTTGGGGACCGGAAAAGGATACGGAGCTGGGAGATTCCCTGTGGCATCTTCTGCTCCTTCTGACGCTTGCCCCGATCGGCACGATCCTCAGCATCGTGCTCATTCCCCCGATGCGGGCGTGGGGTCCTCCCTGGCTTTCCCATCTATGCACAGCCCTGCTCCTCCTCGCCCTGCTCTCCTTCATCGGCCTCCTGTGGGCGATCGCCGTCCTGTCAAGACAGAGAAAACTGGAACAGCAAAGCCTCTACGCGGAGATGAACAGACAATACTATGAATCCATGAAACAGCAGCATTTTGAAGTCAGACGCCTGAAGCACGACCTCTCCAACCACCTGCACACGATCCTGCTCCTTCCCCCGGAGGAGAAAGAGAACTATATCGCTCATCTTCTGGAAAGCCCCGGACTGACACAGCGGACAGACTATTGCGGCGACCAGACGGTGAATGCTGTGTTGTCTGTAAAAGAACAGCTCATGCAGCAACAGAATATCTCTCTGCGCCTGAAACTGGACATCCCGGAGGAACTCCCCTTCGAGAAAGCCGATATCTGCGTCCTGTTTGCCAACGCGTTGGACAACGCCATCGAAAGCTGCCTGGCTTTTCCGCCTGAGAAGCGCCGCATTGAGATAGCCGCCCGCCACCGGAAAGGCATGCTGGCGCTGTCCGTAAAAAATCCCGCCTCTCTGGCACTGGAAGCAGGAAATCATCTGCCTTTTACTACAAAATCCGATGCCAAAAGCCACGGCTTCGGACTTCGCAGTATGGAAGAAATTGTGAAACATTATCAGGGCAGCCTTGAAGTAAATTCTGACAGACAAGTATTTGAACTGTTTTTATATCTGCCGGAACCTGTGAAGAGGTTAAAAGAGGAGAAATTTTAAATTTGCATTGACTTTCTACTATTTTTCCCATACACTATTATTAGCAGTGAACCCTACTGAGAGTGGGAACCATAAAAGCAGTGAACCCTACTGAGAGTGGGAATTATAAAAGCGGTGAATCCTACCATAAGTGGAAATTATTCGAGGCTGCACTTAGTGCAGCCTCATTACTACAGGAGGAAAATGAAAAAAGAAAAACTACAATTATATACTATGGATATGAAATATATCCGTGATTTGCATAATGCAGATGATAAAGTGCAATCTGTCTCACCTCAAATACATAAAAATAATCGCCCTTTTGTCGGCGTAGTCGTAATATGCGAAAAACATAAATACTGCATCCCGCTCGATCATCCCAAAGAAAAACACTATACTATGAAAAATGACTCTCCCCCGGAAAAAGCATATAAAATTCTCTGTTCTAAAGAATTGGATTGGATACAAAAAATCAGGATTCTATCATTAAAAAAGCGAACAAGCTTTATCGAATGGCCTCCTCCGGCAACATAAATCATAATCTCAGAAAACGCTGTCTTGACTTCAAAAAGCTGGAAGCAGTCTTAGAAAAAAGACTGACAAAAACTCACTCTTCTCCATAATCATGTTTTTTCATTCGACTGATCCCCAAAATCTGATTTACCACGAGTCCCGCCGCCACCAGAAGTCCCGCAAAAAACTCCCGCCTGTTGAGGACACTGCCGTCAAGAATATCCAGCGCGATCCCGCAAAAAAGCTGGCCGACAAAACTGAAAACCGTCACCCTGTATGCCGGAATTTTGGGGACTATAACATTGCATATCATAACCGTAATAACACCTAAAATACCGCCGCCCCAAATCCACAGCCTGAACCTGCCCGGCGCGGATACTTCCGAAACGCCAAGAGCCAGGATCAGGCAGAACGGCAGACCGACCAAATGATTGATCAGTGATCCCCACAGTGCTCCGGTGTGCTTCGATAAACGGGCATTGACTGTTCTGGACAATACCACCGAAATTCCTGCGCCCAGAGATATCGCAATATAACCCCAACCGCCGGACATCGGCGCCTCCAACATCAGCGCGATTCCCAGAACAGAGAGCAGTACGCCGGGAATACTGATATCCTTCTGCCTGCGCCGCTCCATACCAAACCACCCAAACATATCGATCAGATAAGAAAAAACAAGCTGTGCAAAAAGCCCCAGGGCGATGATGCTCGTCAGACTGATACGCGTAAACGCGAGGTTATTAAAAACCGTCGTCACAACGCCGATCGCTCCGCCCGAGTACATCCACAGCGGCAGACGTTTACAGGCAAGACGTTTTTTCCTGACCGCCAGAACACTGGCGGCGAACACAGATCCCACAATATGGACATACAGCGCCGCATGATAGACGCCGAACTGCGCGCCCAGATTCCCGTTCATCTGTATCATAACAGCGAGAATGACCCCCGAAAAAAATGCCAGAAAACTATACATAAGATACTCTCCCTTCCGCTTTGTACCGATAGCGTACCATAGGAAAAAGCCTTATCCTGTGTTTTTATATCTCTGACGGACTGATGGGCGAGGTGGAATTATTTACAGATGCAGCGACGGGAAGTACCTCGGTAACTGCGTTGGATCATTTTGAGTGCATCTCCATTCCCATCGCTGATAACAGGAACTATCTGAACAGCAATCTGGAATTTACCCGCATCGCCGCATCGGAACTGGCAAAAAAACTGATACAGAGCACAAACAATATCGTAGAAAACACGCTCTACCGCGCTGAAGTCAGACTCTGCCGCTATATTCGCAATGCCTCAGACGGCAGGTATTTTCGGGATATCATGACGGATGTCGCATATTCCATCGGTGTCAGCTACCGCCATCTGTACCGTATGATGGGCGCATTGTGCCGCAGCGGCATATTGGAAAAGACAGATTCCGGCTACCGGATCTGTGATATGGAGAAATTGACGGATCTATGCCGTCAGAAATGAGAGATATATTACCACACCAAAATCCCGTTTTCCGATCTCTGTCACTCCTGCCATTTTTCTTCCTCCCCCTTCCGATACCCTTCTCTCGCCCAGACATAACACTGAACGAGCGCGATGGCAGCGCCCATCCCTGCGCTCAGATACGCGCTGTGCCACCACGGGATATCGATGTCCAGCATATACCAGATCCATCCCACCACCGGGATCACCGCCCCGACGGTCAGCCCCCAATAGCAGGCGTACCCGATCAACGCAAACTGGGACTTCCAGTTTTTGGAATGTTTATAGAGCACCCAGACAGGTTCATAGTTTTCCCCATAAAACAGTTTCATATAATAGTCAAACACATTCTTTGAGGGAATGCTGACATGCTCATATCTTCCAAAATACCATGTGGCAAGCACAATAAGGACAAAACCGACCAGATTCGCGATAATAAGCGCCTCCCAGCCAAAACCCAATACCCTGACAAGAGGATTCCATTCTCTGGCAAGATCCGGCGTGTTGACATATGTCACCAGACCGTCCACCAGATGGATCAACAGGTTTCCGGCGGAGAGACGGATGAAGCGGTACGAGGACTTTCGTCCCGGTTTGCAGAAAACAAGGCAAAGCGCCAACAGCAGCATCCCCGCCACAAACCAGATAAAATTACGCTGTACACCTGCTGCCATACCGCCTCTCTCCTCTTAATTCCAAAATTTTGTTATTTTCTTTGCCGATCCCAGCTTTTATGCAAGTTCCAGCGCAACCTCGATCATATTCCTGAATTCAAGCTGCCTCTCTTCCGCGGTCAGTTCCTCCCCCGTAAAGACATGATCGGAAATACTCAGAAGACTGAGCGCCTTTTTCTTAGCCTGCACCGCGTTGATATAGAGCGCCGCCGACTCCATCTCCACCGCGAGGACGCCTGCATCCGCCCATCTCTTTGTGCGCCCGGTATCAAAATTATAGAACGCATCCGCCGAGAGGACATTTCCCACCCTCACGCTGATATTTTTCTCCCTCGCTGCGAGAACCGCTTTTTCCAGCAGTCCATAATCCGCGATCGGCGCAAAATTTCCCGGCACGTTAAGCTGTCCCGCGTAGGCGGAATCCGTACATGCGCCCATAGCAATCACCAGATCCTTTAATTTCATGCCGTCCTGCAAAGCCCCAGCACTGCCGACCCTTATGATATTTTCCACTCCGTAAAAATGGTACAGCTCATAAGAATAGATCGCTATGGACGGTATTCCCATGCCGCTCCCCATGACGGAAACCTCTTTTCCCTTATATGTCCCGGTATATCCAAGCATATTCCTCACTTTGTTAAAGCAGACCGGATTCTCCAGCCATGTCTCCGCGATAAACTTCGCCCTGAGCGGATCGCCCGGCATCAGAACCGTCTTTGCGATATCCCCCAATCTTGCCTCATTGTGCGGTGTAGGTGTGTAATCTTTTCCCATATTAATTCCTCCTGTTTTGAATCGGTATCCTCTGTTTTTTCCTGTCTCTTAACACAAAGCAGACAGGAACTCTCCTTCTTTCAATATAGCATAAATATTTCTCCTTTACTATTCAAATCTTATCCTTTTGTGTGTATACTTATATCATGATATGGCATCAATTTTTGATTCACTGACAATGGAGGAAAAGCCTTGAAGGAAAGTATTAAACCACCTGTAGAGATACGTTACCAAAAAGAACTTATGGCGCTCGAAGCCGCCGATACGGCAAAGAAACCGCGGAATTGGCGGCTTTCGCCCCAGGCAGTCCGCACCTTTATTCTGGGAAGCCCAAAGCCTCTTACATACCAGGGTGAAAGCATCTCCATCCGCAAAAAATATTTCGGAAACGACGCGCTGATCGAGCGGTGTATCGTCACGCTGGCGGGGAACAGAGGACTGATGTTGGTGGGAGAACCGGGGACAGCCAAGACCATGCTCTCCGAATTTCTGTCCGCCGCCATCAGCGGCGTCAGCACCAACACGATCCAGGGTACCGCGGGCACCACTGAGGACATGATCAAGTATTCCTGGAACTACGCGCTGCTTCTGGCAAAGGGCCCCAGCCGGGAAGCCCTTGTCCCTTCGCCTCTCTATGTGGGGATGGAGCGGGGCATTTTGACCCGGTTTGAGGAGATCACAAGAACGCCCGCCGAAATTCAGGACTCTCTGATCAGTGTGCTGAGCGATAAAGTGCTCAATGTGCCGGAACTCGGGGATGACGGATTTCTGTTCGCAAAGCCCGGCTTCAACGTGATCGGCACTGCGAACACCAGAGATAAGGGCGTCAACGAGATGAGCAGCGCTCTGAAGAGGCGTTTTAACTTTGAGACGGTTATGCCGGTGCGGGAAGTCTCCCTGGAAAAGCAGATCATTTTGAACGAAGTCGGCGAGCTTGCGAAAGAAAACGGTATCGATATGACACCGGACGAGGAAGCGGCGGAGCTTCTCGCTTCCACCTACCATGAACTGCGGGAGGGCATCTCTTCCTACGGTCACCGGATCGATAAACCCTCCGCCGTCATGAGTACCGCAGAGGCGGTCTCCGTCTACTATCAGACCATGATCTCCGGGTATTACTATGGTGACAGCTCTATGGATATGGACTGTCTGGTACAGAATCTGGTTGGCGCCGTCTCCAAGGAAAACAAAGATGACCTCCAAAAAGTAAAAGAATATTTCTCCACGGTTATCAAGGACAAGAGCAGTAAAGAAGGTGGGTTATGGAAAAAATATTACGAAGCAAGGAAATGGCTGAAATAGTCCTGCTCCCTGTCAGACATCACAGTCCCGCCTGTTCTTACCATGTCAGAAAAGTGATCGAGACATACCGCCCTTCGGTGGTTTTGATCGAAGGACCTGAGAATGCCAATGAACTGATCCCTGTTATGGTGCACCGGGACACGCAGGCTCCCTTTGCCGTCTACTATTCCTACTACGACAAGACAGGGCAGCTCTCGGAGGAGAAGGAGCATTACAAGTGTTACTATCCTTTTCTGGATTATTCGCCGGAGCTGGCCGCCCTGCGGACAGCGGATGAACTGGGGATCTGCGCCTCCTTTATGGATCTCTCCTATGGCAACATCCTTGCCGCCTCAGAGGAAGGGATGGGGCTTCGGAAAAAGGAGGAGAAAAATAATTACAACGACGATCATCTTCTGTCCCGGAACGCTTTTGTGAAAAGGCTCTGTGAAAAGGCGAATTTGCGAAGTTTTGATGAGTTCTGGGAAAAATATTTCGAGATTGGCGGCATTTATAAGGACAGTGATGCCTGGTTTTCCGATCTGCTGCTCTACTGCAGTCAGGTTCGGGAGAACACGCCGGAAGATGTGATCCGGGATGAGGGCTCTCTGGCAAGGGAAGCCCATATGTCGGAAACGATCCTGCAGACAGCAGCGGGGAATTTTTTCAAAACCGAGTTCGCCTCCGGTGTGAAAGAAAAACTTTCGGAAATCCAAAAAAGCAGCGATGCCCCTCTGCGCATTCTGGCAGTGACAGGCGGATTTCACACGCCTGCTCTCTCTGTTCGACTGCGTGAAAATTCTGATCCTATACTGACAGACAGCGACGGGAAAACATCCTGTCTTTCCGCCGATATGTATTCTGCGCCCGATAAAAAGAAAACGCCGAAAAAAATAAAAAGCCAGGAACAGAACGTCTATCTGATGCCCTATTCCATGGAGGCGGCGGACGCTTTAAACGGTTACGCCAGCGGCATGCCCTATCCCGCTTTCTATCAAAAAGTCTGGGAGCGCTTTTCAGAGGACACGGATAACTGCTATCGACTGACCGTCCTTGATTTTCTCGTCGGTTGTGGAAAGGAAGTCCGGAGAAAAGAGGGCAGTCTCTCCACTTACGATGAGATCTGTGCCGTTCAGATGGCGGACGGTCTCTCCTCTCTGCGGGGAAAGGCTCAGCCCGGCGCCTATGAACTGTTCGATGCAGTACTGTCCTCCTATGTCAAGGGGGAGTACACGATCGCCACGGACACGCCGATGCAGATTCTCCGCAAAAACATGACCGGCAATGCCATCGGGAAACTCTGTGATCAAGCTATGGTCCCGCCCATTGTTCAGGATTTTGAAGCCCAGTGCAGACAGTTTTCCTTAAAAACCGGTTCCACGCTGGAGACGGAAGCCACATTGTCCCTGTTCTCCTCCGACAGGCATCGGAGGGAGAGCTGCTTTTTTCACCGGATGCTCTTTTTAAATACCTGCTATGCCAGAAGGGTCAAAGGACCGAACCTGCAGCAACAGAAGGACCGCAATCTGATCCGCGAGATCTGGCGGTACAAGTGGAATACTCAGGTAAACGCCGCCCTGATCGATGTCTCCGTCTACGGCGCCACCATAGAAGAGGCGGCAGGCAGTCTGGTAAAGGAAGAGATGAAAAAGGAGATCGGTGCCGGCGCATGCGCCATTCTTCTCACCAAAGTTTTTGAGATGGGTCTGAAGGAACAGCTTCAGAGTGTTTACGACATAGCGCAGATGCTGATACAGCAGGACACGGATTTTTATTCTCTCGCGGACGCTCTCTCTCATCTGAAAATGATGCGGGAGCTCAGTTCTCTCTATCAGTCGAAACTGGACCTCGATCTGCCGATGCAGCTTGCGATCAGAAAGCTGATCTCCCTGCTGCCATCCATGACAATCGTCAAGGAGGAGGATCTGGGCAGGTGTATGGATGCCATAAAACTGCTCTATCAGCTCACGAAAGAGGAAGCGCAGGAAGAGTTTTTTGATATTCTGCTGCGGATGCAGCGGGATGCGCAGATCCAGGCGGGGTTAGACGGCTGTATCCACGGCATTCTCTACGGCGGCGGCAGAGAGGACGGCGCTGTGGTGGAGCGCGCCTGCCTCGGTTATGTGCAGGGCACAAAGGAGCAGATGAAAAAAACCGCGCTGTTCTTCCGCGGTCTGTTCTTTTCCGCCAGGGATCTCATCTTTATCGGCGGACAGATCCTGCATATGCTGGATACTTTTCTGCAGCAGACCGATACCGCTGATTTTATGGAACTTCTGCCGGAACTGCGCATGGCGTTCACCTATTTTACACCCAGGGAGATCGATAAGATTGCGGAAAAGGCGGCAGCTCTCCATGGCAGAAGCGGAAAGGATATTATGAACCTGAGAGAGGTTCCGCCCGACTGGTACGCTTACGGGAAGAAACTGGATATTTATATTGCAGGACTTATCAAATAAAATTTTAATATAAACATCAATATCAGTTCAGATAAAAGTAATTTTGAGGCAATATTTCGGATGATGACAAACCATGACCAGGAAAGGCTGACAGACCATGACAGACGAACAGGAACTTTTAAACCGATGGCGGCTTGTTCTAGGCAAATACGCCGCACAGCAGCTCTCCTTTTCGGGGGATACCCTGCACTATATGGATATGGAAGAGGCACTCGATTTTCTGTACTCCAGGGAGTACGGCGAGGAGCAGGGCATCCGGCAGGAAGAGCGCGCCGGCGGCAGGGAGGACAGTAAACTCACGGTGCCGTCCTGGCTGCAGAAGGTCAAAAAACTGTTTCCGAAGCAGACTGTGGAAGTGATGGAGCGCCATGCGCTGGAAAAATATAATATGACAGAACTTCTGACCGATCCGGAAGTCTTAAAAAAGCTTGAACCCAACCGGGAGCTCCTTAAGACCATCCTGACCTTAAAGCACATGATGAAAGGTGAAGTGCTGAATATGGCGAAGCAGATCGTGCGGAAGGTTGCCGAGGAGCTGACCAAAAAGATGGAGCAGGAGATGAAACGCTCCCTCTTCGGCAAGCTGGACCGAACCACCAGCTCTCCCGTAAAGTCCGCCCGGAATCTGGATATGAAAAAAACCATCCGTCAGAACCTGAAAAACTATGATACGGAACAGGAGAGGCTTGTCTTAAAACAGGTCTATTTCAACTCCCGTATGAAGCGTTACAATAGCTGGCGGGTGATCCTCTGTGTGGACGAGAGCGGCTCCATGCTGGATTCCGTGATCCACAGCGCGGTCATGGCGGGAATTTTCGCAAAGCTTCCGATGCTGGATGTAAAGCTTGTCATTTTTGATACAAACGTGGTGGATCTCAGCGGTTATGTGGAAGATCCGGTGGAGACACTGATGAGCGTCCAGCTCGGCGGCGGAACAAATATCGCCGGCGCACTCTCCTACTGTGAGAAACTGATCGATTTTCCCTACCGGACAATGGTGATCCTGATCTCCGATCTCTATGAGGGCGGCGGTTATCAGAATCTCTACAGCATCAGTAAGGGAATCATCGAGAGCGGCGCAAAGCTGATCGCTCTGACTGCTCTTGACATGGAAGCCAACCCCTGCTATGACAGAAACGCCGCCGCAAGGCTTGCGGCCCTCGGCGCCCATGTTGGGGCGATGACGCCGGAGGAGCTGGCGGAGTGGATCGGGAAGATCATATAGGAGCGTTGTGCCTGTGCTTTTTAACCGACTCCTTTAGTATTTTCTGCTTCTCACAGCCGGGTAAATGGTTTCACTGATACCTCGGTTCCGGACTCTCAACAATGCACTCACTCAGCGCATCCCAGTCTGTGCCGTCCGGCAGGTAATAGTATTTTGCATTTGCTTTACCGTACAGCGGAAACAGCTTGATAAACCGGTCTGACAAGGTGACAGCCAACGGTCCCTCAGGGGTTTCAAACATCAGGGACAGTGCTGTTTCCTCTTGAACAAAAGAGTAATTTCCCTCAATGTGTTCCATGCGCAGGGCAGACAAATAACGGTGCAAAGCTATCTCATCGGTGCAGATCAAATCTCCCCCTTCCACATTGCGCAAAACATACTGCTCTGAAGGGGCAGACCGGTAAATCACTTCCGCACCTGTGCTCTCGCCGCAGGCAAAGGCGACATAGCCGCTGCTCATACACAGCAAAAAGAATACAAGCCCGACTGTCAGCGCTCCGGAGCGTTTCTTCTTTGCTGCGATCACGCTTTTCAGCCGATATCGCAGCGCATCGGCGGAGGCGGACAGACAGGTAGTAAAGCCCTGCTCCTCCCCGGCGGTCCTCAAAAGTAAATCCGCATATTGTCGTCTGGCGTCATCGCCGGAATCCAACAGCACGGTTTCATCGCAGCTCAGTTCCAGATCCTCAGAGCTTCTTTTCATCGCCGCCCACATGAGAGGATTGAACCAACACATAGCCGTGCAAAATACGAGAAAAAATTTATTCCAGGAATCTTCTCTGCCAATATGGATCAATTCATGCCGAAAAATAAGTGCCAGCTCCTCAAATGTATAATTCCGCTCCGGCAGCACCACCCGGATAGAATGTTGAAACAAACCCACGGACAGAGGCACTCGAATATTGGGGGACACCACAGGCCCGATCTTCGGCTTGCGCAACCGGGCTGCCTCCATTTCCTGATGCCATATCGCCAGAACTGCCGCATCCGTAACCACCAAGGCATCCCGCAGAATACGCCCACGGAAGACCAGGTGGGAGCAGATTTTCCAGCCGAAAACTGCCAGAAAGCCAATCAACCACACAGCAGACAGTATTTGTACCAGCATAAAAGGGGCTTCTATTACCCAGTAAGGTTCAGGCAGACGCATAAAGACCATCTGCGTCAGATAGAGATAATTGGGAATCATCCACAGCACAGCGCAGGCCCGTGCACTGATATGCCGCCGCAAAAAAGGCAGCGCAGGCATCAGTAAAATATAGTACAGACAAATATGGAGAAACACCCCAAAACAGAAAGCCTGCGTAACCTGCACAGTTGTTTCAACATCAGTAAAAATGAGTGAACAGATTAGAAGAGCCAGCATACACATCGGGAGCACTAAGCCGGAAACGTAAGGCAGATATCTTTGACGGCTGCCGTTTCTTTTGTCATCGGAATTTCTGTAAAATATCACCCCCCAGGCAAACTCTCCGCTGAAGATCAGGGCGCAAATCCCCTTTATGAGAACCTCTCTGGTCACAGCGTCCCCCTCTCCAGAAGCTCCCGCAGCAAGTTAAGCTCCTCTTTCGTCAGCCCGCTGTCGCACAAGGCTGTGGCAAAGGCAGGCAGGCTCCCGCCGCAGACCTTCTGCACAAAGCATCGACTCTGCTGGGCAAGATAATCCTGTTTTGCAACCAACGGAATATATCTGGCACTGCGTCCTTCCTTTTGAATCCAGATAAATCCCTTTTCCGACAGGCGCGTGAGCACCGTCAATAACGTGGTCAGTGCCATCGGGTGGCTGTCTTTCAGTATTCCGTTGATATCTGTCCTGGACACCGGCGGCTCACATGCCCAGACAGCCTGCATAACTTCCAATTCAGCATCCGGCAAACGACGTACTGTAGTTTCCATAGAATCATCCCTCTTTCTCTACAGTTGTAGAATTTCTTTTATTCTACAACTGTAGAAGAAAAATGTCAATCCTATTTTTGTATATTCATCCATAACCGCATATATAATTCAAAACAGATAAACATTGCAAAGCCTTCGCGTCTTATCATATAATATTTACAGTACTATTCTCTCCAAAATACAGCTCAGGGCATCTGTTCCTCATTGCCCGCGGGAATAAGCATTCAACCAATATATAAAAGGAATACAACATGACCAACTGGAAAAAGCAGCTTGCGGAAATCGACGACGAATATTTGATCGGACTTACCAATAAGGGCATCGTAAAAAGAGCCCATAAGGATAAAGAGACCGCCATTGTAAAGATTTTGAAACTGGAAGAGGAAGCCGCCCTGCAGATAGACGGGGAGACGGTTATCTTAAGCCTTCCGCTCGGGGACAGCAAATGCAGCTGTCCTTCCAGAAGTATCTGCAAACATATTATTCTGGGTATCCTCTTTTTAAAGGAACAGACAGCATGTTCGGACGAGGGCGCAGGGAAAGAGAAATCAGACCGGGAAAATGTCACAAAAGAAAACACAGACAGCAACAGCGATAAACGGGAGACACTCTGGACCGAGATTCGCTCTTTTCCGGAAAAGGATCTGTTTAAAGTGATGGGGACGCGCCGCCTCACTTCCTTTTTGAACAAGGCGGGAAAAGAGATCCGCCCGGAAATAGAGGAGTCCTCCGTTTTTACCATACGGCTCCCGGGTGAGAATATCACCGTAAAATTATTATCGCCTTTGGAATACTCTTCCTGCAGCTGCCACAAAAAAGAACTCTGTATCCACAAAGCCGAAGCAATCCTCTGGTGCAAGCTGAAAGCCGGCGTTTTCTCCCTGAAGGATCTGGAAGAATCTCAAAAGAAGGATTCTCCCCTCGATTCGGTGCAGATAAAAAACGCCGCCGCTCAGATGAAGGACTATCTGGAAGAACTGATGGCGACCGGGCTTTCGAGAGTCTCCCCCGATGTGACAGATTCGCTCGAACGTTTTGCGATCATCAGCCACAATACGGGGCTCGCTGATTTCGAGAGAGCTTTTCGCGGACTTGGCACTTTATACCAGTCCTATTTGAACAGACAGGCATCTTTCCTGACCGTTGATCTGATGAGAAAACTTACAAAATTATATTCTCGAGTAAATATTCTTCTGGAGACAGAGGATATCACTCAGCTGGTGAAGGAAGCCGGGGAATTTCATGCCGATTATCTTGCCGCCGGCGACCTTGACCTGACCGGTATTACGATAGAACATTTTGAAGACGTCTCCGGTTATGAAGGAGAGACCGTCTATTTTCTGGAAACAAATACGGATAAGTGGTACACCTATACCGTGGCGCGCCCCGTTTTCTATGACAAACGTAAAAAATGGGGCAAACCCCAGAAAGCAGAGGCTCCCTGGGGGCTTACCTGCTCCCTGGAAAACCTGATCAGGCTGCGCATTCATCTCAAAGACGCAAAGTGCGACGAGAGAAGGCGCCTTTCCTCTAGCAAGGAGACAAGGGGGGAAATTCTCGGAAACCGTGAACCAGATCCGGAAGAATTTCCGGGGTGGTATTATGAGGATTTCGCTAAATTATTCTCAGAGCGGATCACAGGGCAATCGAAATTATTCACGGATTCTGCTGTAAATTCCGCGCAGGATACAACAAATAAACCGGCGGCAGCAACAGAAAATAACCTGAATTGGGATCTTGTTTTTATACAGCCTGCTTTCTGCGAGAAAGCCGTCTTCTCCGGCTCGGAACAGATGCTCTCGATGGTTCTGTACGATAATAAAAAACGGGAGATCATACTGGAACTCCCCTACTCCAAAGAGGAGGCGCGAAGCATCCGCTATCTCGAAAAGATCAGAGAGGACGATCCTCCCTGCTTTATCGGCAAAATTTATCTGAGGGATGGAAGGATCAGACTGATTCCGGTGGATGCCTGGAAGTAAGACATTTAAGTGAACATCTGAAAGGACCATAATTTATATGTACTTAAAAAAGAAAGAAGATTATTTTGAAGAATTTTTTTCCGATATCAGCTCCATTCTGGAAGATCTCTGTCAGAGCGGATTCCATACCGTTCACGACAGCACTCTACAGGAATTGAAGGAGAAAGGAGAAACTGCCGCTGAATACGGCATGCAGCATCTCTCCCGCCTGCTCCTCTCCCTGCAGGAAGAATTATCGGGAAACAGGCACAGAGTTTCCACTGACAAAAATAAAGATTCCATCTGTGCGAAATATTATACGGAACTGGTGGCTTATATGGAACTCGGCAGGGAAAAGACCGCTTATGACAGAGGAAGAGATTATTATCTGAACCTGAATAATTAATAACTTTTGTCATCTTAAAACCTCTTTATTCTATTTCTCAAAATTTATTGTACAATTCAATATTCTTCGTATATTTTATGATATAATAACCGCAGGAGAAAAACAAGCGGCTGCGAAGCAGTCATTTGTTTTTCTGCGGTTATTAACGAGCAAACGTCCGATGAAATCGGACATAGAGCGCGAATGCGCGGATTTGCGAGTTTATGATATAATATCCACAAAAGCAATGAACAGTGCGAAAAAGGCTGTATAAAACATATAGTATAAGGGAGATTACCAGTGAAATTGACAGCTATGACAATTAAAGAAATGTGTACTACCAGTTTGATGACCGTATTACTGTGGAAAGTCCGGGTACTCTTCCCGGGATTGTGCGTCTGAATAACATAAAAGAAATTCAAAATTAAAATATATAACAGGAGGACACCCCATGAGAAGCCCAAAGGAAACGCGCCTCGAGAGCGCAATGAAACTGTTGGAACAGTTAAACCTGACACAGGATCAGCTGGATGATCTGGAAGCTTATCTCTCCGGTGAAAAGGCAGAGGAAGTTTTGGCAGGTCTCCCCTACAAAAATTTATCCCTGTCCCAGAAACGTGATTCATCCGTTTTCAACAGCCTATTTAAACATGGAATGATGGAAGAAGCCGGAAGACTGTTCAATATTCTTTTTGCCATCGGCGGCATATCCTGTTCTTCACTGCTCCCTCAGGGAATAGCCGGCGGCAGCGGGCTTGCCTATCTGTGGAAACTCCCCGTGGATCAGGCGAAAGCCGGCGCTGTCTACGCCGCGGACATTTCCTCCTACCTGTTTCGCATGTCAAGAGGTATCACTCCCTTCATGAAACTGATGAACTATGACGCAGATGCTATAAAACAGGCATTCCTTCTCGTCGATCACCCTCAGAATATAAAAAATATACCGAATTCATCGATGCACTCCTGCGGCTCTGCAAAGCTGGTGCTGCTCGCATCCTACTTTCTGATCAAATATCCGAACGCCGGGGAACTTTTCCCGAAGGAGGAAAAACATGCATCCCTTTTATCCGGCGTGGGCAGATTCTTCGGCAAAGCGCCGGAGATAAACAGACTGGTCAAACAGGAAGATATATCTCTGATGCAGCAATATGAATCGATCCTTATCCAAAATATCGAAAATATTTATGAACCCCACAATATGCCTGCCTCCGCTATTCGTGAAATCCAACAGGCAATTCAGCAGGGCCAGGTAAATGACAATACACTGAAACTGGCGCAGAGAAAATGCAAGATCAATAACTATTCCCTGAATCTCTTAGGTTCCACAGCTCTTCTCAACTTCACCCTGTCGGATGTGTTGAGAAATTTTGTGAAAGTATGTTTTGCCATAAGCCTTTCTGAAATGTTCACAGTCGCTGCTGCCATCACCGACGGATTTTGGATGGATATCCGGAAAAAGGGCGGCGACTATGATGAGTATTTTGATATTGACAGCAGATCCCTTATTTTGCAGGCAGCGGCAAGAGAACTGAGCGATGTTCTCAAAACCCAGTTCCGCAAAAACAAATCTGTCTTTATGGATGCTCTGGAAAAGGCAAATGCTCACGACTCTTCTGTTATGATGAATGTCCTTCAGCAGGAAGACAAACCCCTCTTCCTGCAACAGAGGAAAAACGGCAATAAAGAGCGGGATAAACTGATCGACATGATCGTTGACAAAAATCCTGTCATCGGAGAAGTAAAAAAATATCTGCGGGGCGAAACAGAAGTTTCCTCCCTCTATCCCTATGAAAACCAGATTTACTCAAAATTCAGCTATGGCAGCAATCTTCCTCAGATCAAAAATCTGCTGGAATCCTATGCGGAAAATTACAGCGATCAGAGTTTTTACAACAGAGCTATCATATACTATTTTCTGAAAGGAGCCACCTACTTCTTTTACTGGGTACTGCTCGTCAATACAAACATCGATGCGCAGAAAACCAGAAGCATATATGCCGCATTTAACGCGGAACATCTTGACATGGCGCATCAGTTAAAGTTTTACTCCATAATGCACCAGTATTTTTATAATGAAAAACACAAAGAACTGCTGAAACAGATATCTATTGAAGTATTCGGCAACTATCTCACCGTAAACCGGGAGGAAGTCCTTTCCGCCTTCCGGGAGGCGGATGCCCTCGGCAGAGTCCTCGCCGTCGAAACCTTAAGCAAAAATGCAGACGAAAATAAAGCGGAAATCTTCGCCTTCTCTCAGGACAGTTCAAAACTGGTCAAGGACGCGCTGTACAAAGTTCTCTCCGAACAGAAAGACTGGGATAAGGAAGTGTTAGCTCTCCTCACTTCCAAAAAAGCCGCAGAGAGGGAACTCGCTGTCCGCGTTTTGGCAAAGTGGGATGCTCAGGCCTATCAGCCGGAATTTACAGCTGCTCTGGAAAAAGAGAAAAACGGCAAGGTGAGGACTCTGTTACAGGATATCTTAAATACGGACGCAGGACAGTCAGGAAGTATCGTAACCCTGCAGGATCTTGTGAAAACACTTCACAAAGGCGGCAAAAAACGATCTCTGGCGTGGGCTTATGAGACGCCGTTCTCAGCAGTACATAAAAAGAGGGCAGACACCTCTGTCCCCGGCAAAAACATAAGTGATGAACAGAGCGACAACCATGATATAAATAATAAGCAGATTCCTGATAATTCTGAAAACAGACAAAATATCTGTGAACCGGTACCCGCCGACGAAGAATATCTGCAGGCGATCCTGCTTGGCTACGCCTCCATGACAACCTGCGGCGTCAACAAGGACGCGGCGGCTCTGGCGGCGGAACTCGATGAAGCGGAACTTGCCGTCTATGTGAATGAACTGTTCGACAAATGGCTTGCCACGGGCGCCGAGGCAAAAAAACGCTGGGTGCTCTACGCCGCCTCCATCCACGGCGGAACTGATATCATCAAAAAACTGCAGCACCAGATAAACGAATGGCCTAAACATTCCAGAGGCGCCATCGCCGCGGACGCCGTGCAGGCTCTGGCATTAAATCCGAAGCCGGAAGCCCTTCTGATCGTGGACAGTATCTCCAGAAAATTCAAATTCCGCCAGATAAAAAACGCTGCCGGCGAAGCCTTAAAGTTTGCCGCTGACCAGCTCGGCATCACCACGGAGGAACTGGCGGACCGCATTGTCCCGAATCTCGGCTTCAATGAGAATATGGAAAGACATTTCGACTATGGCGACCGGAAGTTTACCGTGACGATCACTCCTGCTCTCGAAGTGGAAGTGTTCGATGATAACGGAAAGAAACTCAAAAATTTTCCCGCCCCAGGCAAAAAGGACGATCCTGAAAAAGCCGCGGAAAATTATGCTGCTTTCAAAGAGATGAAAAAGCAGATGAAGGCAACCGTCACCAGCCAGAAAATGCGCCTCGAGCTGGCTCTCTCCACGCAGAGACAGTGGACCTGCGAGGCATGGAAAAAACTCTTTGTGGAAAATCCGATCATGCACCAGTTTGCGATCGGACTGATCTGGGGAGTTTACGAGGACAAAAAGCTGGTGCAGACTTTCCGCTATATGGAGGATGGCAGTTTCAACACGGAGGATGAGGAGGAATTTGAACTTCCGGAAAAACAAAATAATATCGGCAAGATAAACAAAATCAGCAAAATCGGTCTCGTCCATCCGGTGGAACTCTCCGAGGAATCCATCGAGGCGTGGAAAACCCAGCTGGAAGATTATGAGATTACCCAGCCCATTGAACAGCTCTCCCGCCCTGTCTATCATATGACTGAGGAGGAAGCGGAAGAAAAATCGATGGAACGCTTCGGCGGCTGTATCCTCAACGACCTCTCTTTACAGGGAAAAATGCAGAATATGGGGTGGTACCGCGGGCAGGCTGAAGACGGCGGCATATTTTATTTCTATTACCGCGAGGACAAAGAACAGGGACTGCGGGCGGAATTCAATTTTTCCGGCAGTTACGTCGGCGGCGAAAACGAAGATGTCACCATGTTTGATGTAAAGTTCAACAAAAAGATCAGTGAACTGCCGAAGCGCTACTTCAGTGAGATCGTGATGCAGGCTGCAAGGGCAACCGCCTCCAGCCAGGAGCGAAACAAACTCTGGAAAGATTTAAAATAAAGGAGGACAAAATCTGTTATGAGAGTTCAGAAAGAAACCTATCTTGAAAAGTGCATGACGCTGCTGGATCTATGCAGGCTGACGCAGGATCAGTTACATGATCTGGAAGATTATCTGGTGGGAAAAAAAGAAAAGGACATACTGGAAAAACTCCCCTATCGCAATCTCGGTGTGTCTCCAAAATCCTATATGCCCGCTCTCACCTGTCTTGTCTCCTACGGGCAGGATGACCCCGAACAGGCGGGCAGGCTTTTCAATATCCTGTTTGCCATCGGCGGCACAAGCTGCCAATGTCTTATCTCCAATGCAGGAAACGCGGACGTCTTTCGCCGTCTGTTGACATTGCCCGGAATTGATCCGGCGCAGCTTGTCGCAGTCGCCGCCGAACAGCTTGCTGCAAACTCCTATACGTTCAGCGGGACGCTCCTGCGTCAGTTTATAGATCAATGCGGCAAAGATCCTGAACTGATAAAAAGGGCATACCTTTTTTCGAGTTATCCATACAACATAAAAGATGTCACCTATTCCATGATGCACTCTTTCGGCGCCGGGCAGGTTTATTTGCTCACCGCCTACTTCCTGACAAAATATCCAGACGGAAAAGGCCCTCTGGAAAAAGATGACATACCTGTCATGCAATATTATGAAGATACCCTCACAGACAATCTCAGAAATATCTATGATACAAACACGGTATCCGACTATATTATTGACGAACTGAGCCGGGCGATCAAAACAGATCAGGTAACCGGAAAAATATTGAACCTTGCCGGAGAAAAATACAGGATATCCTCCTACTTTTTGCACCTCTTCGGCGGATCGGCTCTTCTTAACTCCGGGTTGTCGGATATCCTCAAGAATTATGCGAAAATCTGCTTTGCGGCAAACCTTCAAAATATGTTCTCTGTGGCAATCCAAGTCAGCAAATCCTTCCGAATCGATGCGGAGAAGGCGGGCGGAGACTACGATACCCTTTTTGACATCAACAGCAAAGCCCTGATCCTGCAGGCGGCATCAAAGGACTTGAATACTGTCCTGAAAACCCAGTTCCATAAAAACAGGGACCTGTTCTTACAGGTTATGGAGACTGCAAACGCCCATGATTCCTTTGCCATGATGGAAATTCTGAGACAGGAGGACAGAACTCTCTTTTTGAAGAGACAAAAGACCGGCGGTGATGCGGAACGGAATAAACTGATCGAGCTCCTGGCGGATAAAAATGCTGTCGCAAATGAAGTAAAAGCATACCTGCGGGGAGAGACAGACATTTCCACCCTCTACCCCTGTGAAGATCAGCTCTTTAATCAATATGGGTACAGAGGCAATATCATGCAGGCAAGAAATCTGCTGCACTCTTACACCTACACTTATCATGATCAGGCATTTTATAATCGTGTCGTTTCCTATATACTCCTCTGCGGCACAAGTTCTTTCTTTTTTAATGAACTGCAGTCTACTCTTATCTCTATCAGGCAGCTCTACGCCGCTTTTCGGGAAGAACATCTTGATATGGTACACCAGTTGAAATTTTATTCTCTGATGTACCAGTTCTTCCTTTACAACGAAAGACAACTGAAGATCCTGAAGGATGCAACACAAAAAGCTTTCACCGGATATATGGAGGAAAACAGAGAGGAAGTTATACCAGCCTTTCAAAAATCAGATGTGACGGTCAGAACTTTTGCCGTAACATTTCTACAGAATAACGCGGAAGAAAACAAAGCAGAAATTCTATCCTACACGCAGGACAGCTCAAAAATTGTGAGAGAAGCCCTCTTGACCGTACTCTGCGGACAAAAAAGCTGGGAACCCGAAGTTCTGGTTCTGCTTTCTTCTAAAAAAGCGGCAGAAAGAGAGTTGGCAATCCGCACACTGGCAAAATGGGATCTGGAAAAATACAAACCACAGCTCGTTGTCGCGCTTGAAAAAGAAAAGAACAGCAAGACAAGGACACTTTTACAGGAACTTCTAAACGAAGATTCCGTTTCGGCAGGCAATGCGCTCACTTTGCAGGATCTTGTAAAACAATTGCATAAGGGCGGCAAAAAACGTACCCTTTCCTGGGCTTATGAGACACCCTTCTCAATAGTACACAAAAAAGCAATGAATAGCTCCATAGCTGAAAGTACTGTAAAGAACACGCAGGATTCCTGTAAACAAACCGCCGATGATACGGATAATACACAAAATAATTGCATCCAAAACAATGCAAGTAATATACAAGCTATCTGCGACCGGAACAGTGATAGCAATAATAAGCAGATTCCCGGTGATTCTGATAACAGACAAAACATCTGTGATCCAATACCTGCCGATGAAGAATACCTGCAGGCAATCCTGCTTTGCTACGCCTCCATGACAACTTGCGGCGTCAATAAGGATGCGGTAACTCTGGCGGCGGAACTCGATGAGGCTGAACTTGCCGTCTATGTGAACGAACTGTTCGACAAGTGGCTCGCCCTGGGTGCCGAGGCGAAAAAGCGCTGGGTACTCTACGCCGCCTCCATCCACGGCGGCACCGATATCATCAAAAAACTGCAGCACCAGATAAATGAATGGCCTCAGCATTCCAGAGGAGCCATCGCCGCGGACGCCGTACAGGCGCTGGCATTAAACCCGA
This sequence comes from uncultured Lachnospiraceae bacterium, assembly GCA_910584915.1. Lineage (GTDB taxonomy): Bacteria > Bacillota > Clostridia > Lachnospirales > Lachnospiraceae > 1XD8-76. The sequence goes on along the minus strand of CAJUDM010000002.1, from coordinate 192,104 downwards.
AACCGGAAGCCCTCCTGATCGTGGACAGCATCTCCAGAAAATTCAAGTTCCGTCAGGTAAAAGCTGCTGCCGGTGAAGCCTTAAAGTTTGCCGCCGACCAGCTCTGCATCACCACGGAGGAACTGGCGGACCGCATTGTCCCGAATCTCGGCTTCGATGAGAATATGGAAAGATGTTTTGACTATGGAGAACGTACGTTCACCGTAACGATCACCCCTGCTCTGGAAGTGGAAGTGTTCGATGAGAACGGAAAGAAACTCAAAAACATCCCCGCCCCGGGCAAAAAGGACGATCCAGAAAAAGCCGCGGAAAGTTATGCCGCTTTTAAAGAAATGAAAAAACAGATGAAGACAACTGTCGCCAGCCAGCGGATGCGCCTCGAACTGGCGCTCTCCACGGAGAGACAGTGGACCTGCGAGGCATGGAAAAAACTTTTTGTGAAAAATCCGATCATGCACCAGTTTGCGATCGGACTGATCTGGAGCATTTATGAGGATAAAAAGCTGGTACAGACTTTCCGCTATATGGAGGACGGTAGTTTCAATACGGAGGATGAGAAGGAATTTGAACTTCCCGAGAATAATCAGACCATGCCGGAAAGCAGTGCCGGACAAAGTACGCCGATATCTCAAAACGCAGACAGCTCCGAAAAACAGAACTACATCCAAAAGATCGGCCTCGTCCACCCGGTGGAGCTCTCAGAGGAATCCATCGAGGCATGGAAAACCCAGTTGGAGGATTACGAGATCACCCAACCCATCGAGCAGCTCTCCCGTCCCGTCTACCATATGACTGAGAAAGAGGCAGAAGAAAAATCCATGGAGCGCTTCGGCGGCTGCATCCTCAACGACCTCTCCCTGCACGGAAAGATGCAGAACATGGGATGGTACCGCGGGCAGGCGGAGGACGCCGGCATTTTCTACTATTATTACCGCGAGGACAGAGAACAGGGACTGCGGGCGGAACTCAACTTTTCCGGCAGTTATGTCGGCGGACAAAATGAGGATGTTACCGTACTAGATGTAAAGTTCAATAAAAAAATCGGAGAACTTCCTGAGCGGTATTTCAGTGAGATTGTTATGCAGATTGCCAAAGCTGTTGCATCCAGCCAGGAGAGAGATCTATTCTGGAAAGAAAAACATTAGCGATAACATTATACCATGTCAGCAGGAAATCAAGCGCGAATGCAATGAGCATTTGATTTCACCTGACATGGTAACGAAAGAATCTTTGAGCGCAAAGCGCGGCAGACGCGCAGCGGCTGGATTCTTGAGTACATTATACCATGTCAGCAGGAAATCAAGCGCGAATGCAATGAGCATTTGATTTCACCTGACATGGTAACGAAAGATCATTTTTTTCTGATCAGACATTTAAATGAAATACTATCTGTTGATATGATATGTAGTCTGAGAAGTCCCAGACATTCCTTCCGATCTGTCCTTTGTATATGTCATGCCACTCTCGCGCTGCCTGTCATACTCTGCTTCTTTTCTGTAACTGCGAACGATCAGGAAAATCGACAGTAAAAGCACGGCAAATACAATGACAGTCATAACATGCATGGTAGACATCTCTGCAGGTCCTGTGAGAACAAGGCATTCCCCATCGGAATAGGATGTAAGCATCTCATTTATTTCACTTTCCGTATAACCCATATATTCCAGTTCATCCCTGAAAGAGCTTTCCAGACCGACAAGTTCTTTATCCATTTTTACAGCCACTCCCTCAAAGTGAACCTCTGTCTGTGGAATATCACCTCCCATCAGATAATCGTATGTCTCATTTGTCAGAACATTCATGGCATCCAGGTCATCCTTGCGGATATAAACTGCTGCCATTCCACCCTCTCCCACCGGGATCATATAATAATAACCGTTAGTCTTTGATGCCGTTCTGGAGTCCTCATACTGTGTATAACTTTCTTTTGAAGCAAAAGTTCCCAGACTGTAATATATTTCTCCTTTAATATGCTGTCCTTTTTTTAATCCATTTTCCATCACATACTCGAAATCATGCGAGGGAAAATAAATCTGAGGAAAATCACCTGCTTTTATCATCGCCCCAAGAAAAATACATCCAAAAATAAATAATACTACTGAAAATCCCGATAAACTTCTAATCAATCTTCCAATCATGACCTTCTCCACTTCTCCTGTTTATGTCCCTGTTGTTCCAGACGGCTGCGCAGTTCCTCCAAAAAGTCAAGGAATTTTTCTCTCTCCTCCGCCTGAACTGTATTTGTGATGCCTGCCATTGTCTTGCTTCCGGTATCGCCGATGTCAAACTGTTCGCCGTAATTGCCATAACCCTTCCGATAGAGAAGCCATGCCTGTTTTAATTTTGCGTAATAACTCACTCCAACTACCGCACTCATATCTACGAAAAATACTTCCGAATGCTGCGTCAGTTCCCTGTCTATCTGCACCATACCTACCTTCCAGTCGCTCTTTCTATATCCGACAATGTAGTGATAAAAAGTGGTTGTATTTGTATCAAACACAAAACCCTTCTCAAATTTGGATGTAGTTTGACCTGAGCGAAGAATCTCATAGCTGTCCCCGTCCTCAACCGCCTCATTCCACATCCTGCGCATGATCTCTTTTTTCCGCTGACAGTCTGCGGCATCATACTCTAATTCCTTTGGTTTTTTTGCAAATAATCCCATTTTATATTCCCTCCTTCTTGTTTCACAAATTTATAAATATTTGTATTAAAATGGGTTCTTTTAATTTATTATTTTATCACGAAATAATTTATCCGTAAATATACGCTTTTTTACCTGCGAATTTCAATTATCTTACTCCCCACCTTTTCTACAAAAGCTTTATCATGTTCCACCAACAACATTGTAGGGCGATATTTCATCAGAAGTTCTTCTATCTGAATTCTGGAAAATACATCGATAAAATTCAAAGATTCATCCCAGATATAGAGATGTGCCTGCTCGCAGAGGCTTCTGGCTATCAACACTTTTTTCTTCTGTCCACCGCTGTATTCTTCCATATTTTTTTCAAATTGTTTCCTTTCCAGATCCAATTTTCTAAGGAGCATCAGGAAAGAACTCAGATTTAAATGATACTCTTCGGCATAATCAGAGAGACTCCCCCGCAGATGGCTTGTATCCTGCGGCACATACGAAATTTTAAGTCCTCCTGCTGTAGTGATCGTTCCGGTATAATGAATCGGCTCCGCCAATGAAATACTTTGTCCATGATCCACACCCGCTTTTTCTTCCGCAGCCTGTATAACTGCTTTCAAAATACTGGACTTTCCACAACCATTTTTTCCGTGCAGGACTACGCATTCCCCGTTCCTTATATCAAAGCTGACCATTCCCAGATTTTTTTGTTTTCCGTCCGGCTGCTCATAATATATACATACATCCGATAAACTTACCAGAACATCTTTATAATGCCTCAATGGAAATAGTTTTAAATCTTCTGTTGTCTCCAGATTTTTGAGAAGTCCAGACTTTTCTTCTATTGCTCTTTCTTCGCGGTTCTCCAGATTTTTTCGACGTTTTTCCATTCTTCTTGTTTTTTCTCCGATATAAGCCCTTCTCCCTTTTGTCGTTGCCCCTTTCCTTTTTGCTTCCTCAGAAGCTTTTTTACCTATCTTTCTTGATTCAATATTGTCCGCCCACTCCTCCTTTATACGAGCGGATTCTTTCAATCTTTTAATATCTCTTTTCAATCGTTCATTCTCTTCCTGCTCCCAGTTATCCCGCCGTTTTTTTTCTTCCCACCATACAGAAAAATTTCCTTTGTACACTTCTATATTCATCTTATTGATGACCAGAATATGATCCACACACTCATCCAAAATATTTCTGTCATGTGAAACTAAAATAAAACCCTTTTTCTGCTTCAAATATTCTCTGATACTTTCTCTGCCTTTTATATCCAGATGATTAGTTGGCTCATCTATCAGAAGAAATCTGCTTTCCTGGGAAAACAATACTGCAAGCATTGCTTTTGTCTGTTCCCCATTGCTCAGCGTATAGAAAGGACGATACAAAATCTCCTCCTCTGTCTGCAGTAAAGACAATTCTCTACAAATCTTCCACAGTTCATATTCTGGATATAATTCTTCTATTATTTCCAGAAAAGTCTTTTCTTTATCTATTATTTCAAATGGAAAATAATCAAAATTTTCACTGCAGCTGATAGTTCCTCTGTATTCATATTCTCCCATCAGAAGTTTTAAGAATGTTGTCTTACCTCTTCCATTTCTCGCTGTAAATCCGAGTTTCCAGTCCGTATCTATCTGAAAAGATACATCCTCAAAAATATTATCAGAACTTCCTTCATAGTGAAAAGTTAAATGATTTACACTAATTAATGACATTGACATTCCTCACTTTCTTATGCAACATCTGTCAATCATATTGCAAAACTAAACTGTTACACTTTTTACGCATTCCGGAGAAAAAAAAGATGCAGAAATATTTTCCTGCATCTCTTACTTCTTATAACTCTGTTTCTGTTTATCATAATATCAGTACATATGATTCAGATCAGTTTTTTTGATAAATGAGAAACTACGGTGAAAATATTCCTGCTGCATGATAAATATACGATAACAAATATCTATTTATCGGCACAAACTCCAACTCATAAATTTTATTTATTATCAAATAATTTAGCATGCCCTTTTTAAATTAAGTAATTTAGCAGGTAATAATAATCACTCGCACACCTCTTTCTTTTATTCTTTCAATAATAATTTAAGCACACCGGCTGTTTTTAAATATAAACTTTAAAACATATTTTGTCAACTGTTAATTTAGTCAATAATCCCTCTACAATCAACGGAGCATCAAGCAGGAGTATGTGATTCTCACGGCAGTTGTCAAATGTAGATGTGAACATCCCTACTTGGCTCATTGTTCTTGGAAATTAAATTTAGTAACAGACAAGATACTGAAAAGTATTTGTGAAAATTTCCTATCTACTATATATTGTATTAAATAATTTTACATTATTAATTATGTTTCACAAATAATGAGTATTTTATAAATATGTTTCACAATAATATTCCAATATATTGTGGTTATAATGTTTCACGTGAAACATTATATTGTGGTTAAAATATAATAAGAAAGAAATGTTTCACGTGAAACATTTCTTTCTTATTATATAAAATGTTTTTATATAAAAATTATTATTCTATATATAGTATTATAATTTTATTTTTTATTAATGGAGATATATTATGTAAGGTAACTTCAACCTGACTCATTAAAAATCATTCTATCATTTTTTTTGCTATTGTATTTAATTCTACTTTTGCTCTCTCTGTATCAGATACTATATAAGTGATGCAATTCAAAATCTGATGAGCCAAATGTCTGTTTTCCGATTTTATATTTTCAAGTTCTTTATATGTTTCATCACAATGTTCTGATACAGAATTGGATGATTCAAATTTTTCTACACTATTCTCTACAGTCAGCAAATTTTCAATCACAATATTAACTTTATCAATCAAACTTTTTAAAAATTCAATTTTCTTCTGAAATTCAATATTTTCATCTTCATATTTTTTCTTTTCATTTACATCCGATTGTATCTGTTCTCTGTGAATATTTTCAATATTCCTGGGTGAAAATACTTTATAATCTTCATCTTCTTTTTTTGATAATTCTTTTAAATAAGAATTAATTTCTTCTATTCTAAACTGATTCTGATTTACCAAATCATAAAAATTTTTCTTTTCTGCTTCCAAAACTTCCAAAACTTCTTCCAAAACTTCCACATTTTTATTCATTCTTATTACTCTCCTAAAATTGGTTGCTCATACGCAAATAAAACTTCATTTATCTCAAAAATATTATAATCTCTATTTTCTAAAAAATAACTTATAATTATATCAAATTTTGAACTTCTGGAAATTGAATAACCTGCTTTATTCAACAAATCCTTTGTTTCATCCAATGACAACTCCAGAGCAATTGCAAAAGAAAAAACCGTTCTTTTTGTTGGAATATAATTAGTATTATTTCTGATTTTTGAAAAATGCCTGCGGTCTATATTTGCTTTTTTGTAAACAATTGAATCCTTAAGTCCTCTCTCATCAATCAGGCGCAAAAGCATCTGTGAAAATGTCTCATCAAGATTATTGATCAAATCTTCCAGAGTTCTTCCTTTTTTACTTTTTGACTTTTTATCATCAACAAAAGATTTCGGAATACTTTGCGGTATATACAAAGCAGAAGATGGAAGAGTTTTCTTTACTTCTTCAACTGGCATTTGAGCTGTTACTGCTCTATGATCAGGTAAATCATCATTTTCACTCGACCTGTTGCACAATATTTTTACATCTGAGTTTTCTACTACTCTGTTACATTCAGGAAAATAATCATTATGTTCTTCAACATAATGATCATCAATATATTCTCCTATCGCTGTAAAAAGTTTTTTTCCAATAGAGAAGGAATTTCTATCATACAAAACCAGATAAATTAACATATCATGCTTCAATAAAAAATCACTGAATGCTGAAACTGCAATTTTAATTGCTTTATCTTTTGGAAATCCATAAGTACCGGAAGAAAGAAGCGGAAAAGCCACAGATTTACATCTGTTTTTTACTGCCAGTTTCAATGCAGACTGATATGTATGATAAAGAATCTTTTCCTCATCATGCTCTCCGTTTATCCATACAGGACCTGCTGCATGTATGATATACCTCGCCAAAGGCATATCAAAAGCATCTGTAATAACAGACTCTCCAATCTTGCATTTTTTTATCTTTCTGCACGCCTTTGCCAGTTTTCTTTCGCCGGCTGAACAAAAAATTGCACGGCTCGTCCCTCTTCCTTCTGCCAGTTTTATATTGGAAGGGTTTACAACTGCATCTGCTTTCATTTTTGTTATATCATTACGGACAATAAGAAAAGGCATCTATAAATTATTTCCTCCACACCATGTAAATAATTTTAAAACTTTGCATCTAATCTAAATAATAATTTTCATCAATCCATGTATTCTTTCAGATACTCCTGAACAGATCTGCTCATCTCCCTTGAAAAATCAGAATTGTATTTCCGCTTACAAAATGCCTGACTCCACTCTTCAAAACTTTTATTTTCAGTTTCTTTGTCAAACATCCTGCGAAGCTGTTCACTATCCCTTCTCCGATAATAATTTTCCTGCACCATATCTTCCAGTCTGCATCTTTCTGGCTTATTCCTTTCTCTCTGCTGTTTTGTAGGATAACCAAAAACAAGCATGGCAGCCGGAAATACATACTCCGGAAGATGAAGCATATTACGGTGAAGTTCGCACTGTTCCATAATATCTCCGATATAACAGGAACCAATGCCCATACTTTCCGCCGCCATCACAGAATTTTGTGCTGCTATCAATGCATCATCTATTGCCAGAATAAGATCACCACAACCCGGTTTTCTGGGTTTTGCACCACCCTCTCTGAATACATCTATCCACTTCAGAATATCTGCACAAAATATAAGTATCATGGGCGCCTTTGCAATGAAAAGCTGATTATCACAACTTACTGCAAGTTCATCCTTCAATTTCTGCTCTGTAATATCAAGAATTGTATAAAGCTGCTGATTTCCTGCAGTCGGAGCCTGCATTGCAGCCATCAGAATTTCTTTCTTACACTCTTCCGGGATAGGACTTTCCTCAAATACTCTCACTGATTTTCTGCCATACAATGATTTTATTATTTCATTCATATCTTATATCATTCCTTTATCGCTTTTATTTTCTGTTTTAAGACAACGGCTCCTTCGCCGGAGTCCCGGCCTTCCTTGGATATCTCTTTGGCGTACTTTTTTCCTTTCGAATAAAGAGCAGGCTTCTTTTCATATCTGTATCCGGCAGTTCATATTCTAACTGATCCGCCATATTCCCCCCAAGTATCCCGATTGCTTTCATTCCCGCTGACAATTCCTCCTTCACTCTTTCCGATTTATAGGAGATAAAATATCCATCCTTTCTCACAAATGGAATACAAAGCTCGGTCAGTGTGGAAAGATTGGCGACAGCTCTTGACACAGAAAAATCAAACTGTTCTCTGTATATCTGCTGTCTGGCAAAATCTTCTGCTCTTCCATGTATTGCCTCTATATCCTTCAAATTTAATTTATTAATTATCTCATTTAAAAAATTTACTCTTTTATTTAAAGAGTCCAACAGTGTCATCCGGAAATCCGGAAAAACAATTTTCAAAGGTATCCCCGGAAATCCGGCTCCGGTTCCTATATCAATCATCGAAATTCTTTTTTTTCTGCCGGAAGATTCCACAATATTTCTAAATATCTCCGACTGACAGACAGCGAGACTGTCAACAAAATGCTTTAAGATCACTTCCTCAAATTCAGTAATGGCAGTCAGATTCATAAAAGAATTCCATTCTGTCAAAAGTTCATAGTAAACCATAAACTTTTCAACCTGTGCCTCAGACAGATCAATACCAAACACTCTGCACTTTTTTTTAAAATCTTCTGTATTATAGATATCCATATTACACTATACCATTTCTTTTTTCTTTACTTCCGCTTCATCTGTTCGATATAAACTAAAAGAACTGAAATATCTGCAGGAGAAACACCGGATATTCTGGAAGCCTGTCCGATCGAAACAGGCCTGTATTTTGCCAGCTTCTGTCTCGCCTCGATACGGATACCTGAAATATCTTCATAACAGATATGATCCGGGATCAGTTTCTTTTCCATCTTTTTAAACTGTTCCACCTGCCTTATCTGTCTTTCGATATATCCCTCATACTTTATGGAAATATTAACCTGCTCGATAACAGCTTCACTCAAAGGCTTTCTCTCCTTATCAATAGCTGCCACACTCTCATAAGTAAATTCCGGCCTGCATATAATCTCCGCAAGGCTTGTCCCTGTCCTAAGTGGGGCGCTTCCCATAGAAACCATAAATTCCTGTACTTCTTTAGAAGCTCCAACTGTTGTCCGCTTCAATCTCTTTATTTCTATATCTATCTGTTTTTCTTTTTCACAGACACGGTCATACTGTTTTTTTGATATCAACCCTGCCTCATATCCCATCTTTCGAAGCCTCAAATCCGCATTATCCTGGCGCAGTAACAATCTGTATTCCGCTCTGGAGGTCATCATCCTGTAAGGTTCCGTATTCTCCTTTGTCACAAGATCATCGATCAGGACACCTATATAAGCCTGAGAACGATCCAGAATAATCTGATCTTTCCCCTGAATCTCCCTCGCGGCATTGATACCCGCCATCAGTCCCTGGGCTGCCGCTTCTTCATAACCGCTGCTCCCGTTAAACTGTCCTGCACTGAACAATCCTTCTATATGTTTAAATTCCAATGTCAGATTAAGCTGCCCCGGATCTATGCAATCGTACTCAATGGCATAAGCATTTCTAACGATCCTACAATGTTCAAGCCCGGGCACAGTGCGGTACATAGCAAGCTGTACATCCTCCGGCAGAGAGGAAGACATGCCATCCACATACATTTCGTTTGTATATTTTCCCTCCGGTTCAATAAAAACCTGATGCCTGTTCTTATCCGAAAATTTCACAACCTTATCTTCTATGGAAGGACAATACCTGGGTCCTGTCCCTTCTATCACTCCGGCATAAATCGGGGATCTGTCCAGATTTGCACGGATAATATCATGAGTTTTCTCATTTGTATAAGTGAGATAACAAAGTTCCTGTTTAATCTGAACATCCTCAGGATCTGTCTCATAAGAAAAAGGAATAACCCTCTCGTCACCAAACTGCTCTTCCATCTTTGAAAAATCAATGGAACGCCTGTCCATTCTTGCCGGTGTTCCGGTCTTAAACCTTCTGAGCCTGATACCTGCTTTTTCCAGAGCTGACGAAAGGTGAGTGGAAGACTGCATCCCATTTGGCCCTGTATAAGTGATAGCCTCACCACAAAGACATCTCGCATTCAGATAAGTACCGGTACATAAGATAACAGCTTTACATTCGTAAATACCACCTGTCAGAATTTTTACGCCCGCTACTTTTTTCCTTTTTAAATGTTCAACCGGCCTCCCGCCCTCATCCGGCTCCCTCTGATAATCCTCCATTAAAATATCACAGACTTCTGTCTGCTTGATTGTGAGATTATCCTGATTCTCCAATATCATTCTCATGCATCTGCTGTACTCGGCCTTATCAGCCTGACAACGCAGAGAATGCACAGCCGGTCCCTTTGACCTGTTCAGCATTTTTGATTGCAGAAAAGTCTTATCGATATTTTTTCCCATCTCCCCGCCAAGCGCATCAATCTCCCTGACAAGATGTCCCTTCGAAGAACCACCTATATGAGGATTGCAGGGCATCATCGCTATACTTTCTATATTGACAGTAAAAATCACTGTTTGAAGTCCAAGCCTCGCACAGGCAAGCGCTGCTTCACATCCCGCATGTCCCGCACCAATCACACAAACATCTGCTTTTTCTCTGAATTCCGGCATACTTTATCTCCCGCTCATCTGAATAAAACCGCTATATCTATTTTCCCATACAAAACTTTTCAAATATCTCATTCACCAGATCATCTCCGACTTCCTCCCCGATAATCCTGCCAAGAGCCGCGTACGCGTTCATTAAATCCACAGAATAAAAATCCTCAGACATTCCTGATCCTATACTCTGTTTCACCATTGAAACACTTTCCCTCGCCTGAAGCAGAGCTTCCTTATGGCGCATGCTTGTGATGATCACTTCATGATTAAATGAGACTTTCCCTTTAAAAAACATTTGTTTTAAGGTTTCTTCAAACTCCTTTATTCCCTGATGCTGCAGAATGGATATCCTGATCATTTCATAATCAGAAAAACTCTTAAGCTTTTGTTTTATCTTTTCCTCCGTTACAGCTGTTTTCAGATCAGATTTATTGAGAAGCACAATAAAACGTTTGTCCTTCAAAATCTCCAGGATTTCCTCGTCACTCTCATCCAGATCGACCGAAGAATCCACAATATAGATGATCAGATCAGCTTCGGCGGCATACTTTCTCGCCTTATCAACACCTATTTTTTCAACCTTATCCTCAGTTTTTCTGATACCTGCCGTATCAATAATATGCAGGCTCACACCGCCAAGCCTGATATCTTCCTCCAGAATATCCCTTGTTGTTCCGGCGACATCAGTGACGATAGCCTTTTCCTCCTCCAACAGCTCGTTTAAAAAAGAAGACTTTCCTGCATTCGGCTTTCCTACTATAACTGTCCGGATTCCCTCCTTTAACATTCTGCCATCATTCGCATGGCCTATCAATTCCTCCAGCTTTTTATCTATCCCATCCAAAACGACAGAAAGCCTTTCTCCATATCCATCCGTATTATAATTTTCCGGATCATCCAGAGCTGATTCTATAAATGCCATTTCATAAATTATTTCACTTCTGAGTTTTTTTATCACAGAAGAAACAGAACCCTTTAACTGGTTAACAGAAGCCTGAAGCGCAAATTCATTTTTAGACTGTATAAGATCCATCACTGCTTCTGCTTCCGACAGATCTATTCTTCCATTCAAAAAAGCCCGTTTTGTAAATTCTCCTGGTTCCGCAACTCTGGCACCATTTTTGATGACCAGTTCCATAATCTTCTGCAAAATCAGAATACCGCCATGACAATTTATTTCTACTACATTTTCTGCAGTATAACTCCCCGGCGCTCTCATGACAGAAACTAAAACCTCATCTATCACTGATCTGCCGTCTATAATATAGCCATAATGCATTGTGTATGTCTTTTCATTCTCAAAAGAAAAAAGTTCACCGGCCTTTTCTTTTTTACTCAAAAAAATTTTATCCGCGATCTGAAAAGCATCATCTCCGCTGATACGGATGATTCCTATCCCGGATTCCGAAAACGCTGTAGCTATCGCCGCAATCGTATCTGTCCCCATAACAATTCCCTGTTTAAAATCTGTTACTGTTCCACATGTATACCTGCGCATACATAATTCGGGCGCCTTTCTGACGCCCGAACGATCTGAAAAATATAATTTTTTATCTGTCCCTCTTGATTGTCACCACTACATGCCTGAAAGGTTCGTTCCCTTCACTGTGAGTTGTAACATATCTGTCATTCTGAAGCGCAGAATGGATGATCCTTCTCTCATAAGGATTCATAGGCTCTAAAGAAACAGCCCTTTTCGTCCTCTTAACCTTAAAAGAAATATTCTTTGCAAGATTTTCCAGCGTTTCTCTTCTTCTCTGCCTGTAATTTTCGGTATCCACCTTCACTCTGATATAATCTTCCGTATCCTTATTTACCACAAGGGAAACAAGATACTGCAGAGAATCAAGAGTCTGTCCTCTCTTGCCGATCAGAACACCCATCTCATCTCCACTCAGTTCAATATCCATGGTTTTCTCATCTTCATCATATTTTATATCTGAGACAACAACCATATTCATTGCGTCAAAGACATTGTTCAGAAAATCTTTTACAGTATCTTTTACAGAGGATTTTACCCTCGCCCTTATAACAGCAGGTTTTGAACCTATACCCAAAAATCCTGAGGAACCTTCCTCCACCACTTCATATTCCAGCTTATCACTTGCCACCGTAAACTTCTGACATGCATCGATAATAGCATCATTTACCGTCTTCGCAGAAAATTCAACAAATTCCATCACTTATTCCCCCTGATCATTTTCTGAAATTCTTTTCATTATATTCCCGAACCATATTCGCCTTCGCCGCCATGGAACCCGGTTTCGCATTTTTACTGTAGTATTCACTTGCTTTCTTCAACGCCGCCTCTCTCTCCGCCTCGCTGATGTTTGACTTTTTGTTGACATTGATATTTCTGGTATTTATATTGGCATACTGCTGCATCTTTTCCGTCTGGACTTTTTTCTTCTCCATCTTCTTTGCAGCCTTATCCTTGTTCTTCTCGATGATCATATCAAAATCCATCTTATCAATATGCTTATTGATAACAACCTGCTGAATACTCCTGATCACAGCACCGGCGATCCAGTAGATACCCATACCTGCAGGAAGCGTAAAACAGAAGACTGCTGACATAAGCGGCATCATCGTATTCATCATCTTCATCTGAGCCGCCATCTGGTCAGCCTGCTCGTTACCGCTCTTTGCCTGCGTCGGCATCAGTTTTGTATTGATCCACTGTGTGGCAGCAGCAAGGACCGGTATCATAACAGCACCTATAACAAGCAGATAGGCTCCGCTCGCAAAAGCATCCTTAATAATAAAGGACGGGGAGTTTGCTATATTGATACCCAGAAAATTATTATATTTATCGAGAATAGACATTGTCGTTTCAACATCTGACGACAGAGACGGATACTGTGTTTTAAGACTCAGCCAGTCAGCCGTACTTGCCCTGTTGAGCACATCGATATAAGTATTCTGGATATAAGAAGTGACACCGCTCAAAAAGCTTTCATTTTCAAACTGCTTTGCATACATACCCGCATTTGAAAAATTCTGAATAAATTCCGCACTGCCCTTCTGTGCGATCAGTTTGTCCACAAAAGGAAAAAATACCTCTTTTACAGACGCAACATAGGCAGGAATCGCATAGATAACACGATACAGAGCGAGCAGGATAGGCATCTGAATCAACAACTGGATACAACTGCCGGAAGCAGAAACTCCATACTTTGCATAGACAGCCTGCGTTTCCTGATTCATAGCCATCACAGAATCATTATCTTTTTTATTTTTATATTTTGCCTGTATCGCCTGGATCTCAGGGCTCATCTTTGACTGAAGCTTTGAAAACTTCTGCTGCTTGATCGTAAGCGGTGTCAGGCAGAGATAGATCACTATGGTAAATAGAATAATAGAAAGGCCGGAATTCTGAATACCTATCATATTCAGAACATAAAAAATCCCCTCCATCAGATAACCAAGTATTTTTGCAACCGGACCTATAAACATGCCCTGATACTGTGTTAATAAAATATTAGACATTTAGCCTCCTTATTTCCATGACTTTACTCCTCAGGGAACCGGATCATATCCTCCCTTGGAAAAAGGATTACATCTCAGGATCCTCCATAAAGCCATCATCCCCCCTTTCAGCGCGCCGTATTTTTCTATCGCCTCAAGGCCATACTCCGAACAACTCGGAAAATACGGACACTTTGTACTCTTCAGGGGAGACAGGTACTTTCTATAAATTTTAATAAACCGGATCATTATGTTTTTCATAGCAATAACGATTTTTCTGCATCTTTAATACTTTTTTTCACATCTGTTTCATATTGCTTTCCATTCACAGATACGATGCAGTTTTCCAAGATGTAACAGTGCGCTTTCGATGTCCCTAAAACCGGCATCCGCCGCACTTTTTTTCGCAACGACCACAATATCTAAACCACTATTAAATATTTTTTCGTGCAGCCGATAGCTTTCTCTTACCAGTCTGTAAAAATGATGTCTGACAACGCTGTTCCCTATCTTTTTACTGGCAGAAATCCCCAGTCTGTTTATAGTCTGACCATTTTCCACAACATACATAACAAGATAACGATTTGCTTTTACTCTTCCGTTCCTATAAACATACCTGAAGTCTTCATTTTTCTTTAATGATGTCGAAAATTCCATCTGCATTTCCCGCTTTTTAACATAAAAGATAACAGATTATCCTGCATCTTAAAGAAACAGGCCACAAATTCTGTTTTGTGGCCCAATGTAAATACCTTATGCAGATAATCTTTTTCTTCCTTTTCTCCTTCTCGCAGCTAAAACCTTTCTTCCGCCCGGAGTACTCATTCTCGCTCTGAAACCATGCACTTTGGATCTCTGTCTCTTTTTAGGCTGAAACGTCATTTTCATATCAGATACACCTCCTTTTCAAAACCTTAATCTATATAAGGCAGTATTATACTCATCTTTCACTCTGTTTGTGTGGAAAATATCGTTTCAATTATATAAGTAATTATCTTTTTCGTCAAGCAGATATGGCAATTTTTTGCTCAAAATTTATCCACAAAATCCTTGTAAATCAAAGAATTTCACTTATAGAACCTCAAAATCAATATATAGTTAATAAACGCAGATTTTGACTACCACATATAGATATACACATATCAACATTTTTTCTGATGTGGACAACTCACTTTACATAAATATATCCACAATTTGTGGATAAGATGTGGATAATATTATTAAAATACTTTGTTTTCCACCCTATTTACTGATGATACTGATTTTTTTTCATTTATTTCCATTTATTATCACTAAATTTAACTGATTTAAATTATTACTATCCACAATTTATAACTGCAAATTATGTGGATAACATTTTCTTTTCATATCTTTTATGCTACAATAAATGTGGATATAAATGATTTGAAAAATAAGCCTTTTTATATTATAATGAAATCTAACGCCTTTTATCAGAATTCCATTTTTAAGACAGATACAAAATGGCATTACCATGGGCTTCTGACTTTTTGTAGCACATAAAAAAACAGTATTTTACCGGAGATATTAAAATGGAACATTCCTCCCAAAATCCTATAGAAGAAAAATGGGATCTCATAAAAGAGACTATCAAAAAAGAATATGAATTATCCAATATTTCTTATTCTACATGGATCGAACCTTTAAAATTTTATAAGGAAGACGACAACAATGTTTTCATTGTGATTCCTATGAACCAGGCTCACGCCATCAATTATATATCCAATAAATACACAAGCTTTTTTCAGGTTACTATCACGGAGATGATGGACAAGAATTACAGTGTTTCTTTTGTCCTGGAGAAAGACATTGAGAATGATTCCGGGAAAGACAGCAATTCTAATAAATCTGTCTATAATATTATATATGAACGCGCCAACCTGAACCCTAAATATAAATTCGATACTTTTGTAGTCGGCAGCAATAACAGATTTGCACATTCTGCTGCGCTCGCCGTTGCAGAAACGCCGGGCGGTGCATACAATCCACTCTATATTTACGGAGGAGCCGGACTTGGAAAGACTCACCTGATCCATTCCATCGGCCGCTTCATCCTCGAACAGAACTCAGAAACAAAAGTTCTCTATGTGACATCGGAACAGTTCACAAATGAAGTAATTGAATCCATCAGAAGCGGTAATGCTGCCACGATGACAAAACTGCGTGAAAAATACAGGACAGTGGATGTTCTGATGATTGACGATATTCAATTTATTATCGGAAAAGAAAGTACACAGGAAGAATTCTTCCACACTTTTAACGTGCTCCACGGCACCGGCAAGCAGATCGTTATATCTTCCGATAAACCTCCAAAAGAAATGGAGGCTTTGGAAGAACGTTTCAGATCCCGTTTCGAATGGGGGCTGATTGCTGATATTCAGGCTCCGGACTATGAGACAAAGGTTGCCATCCTCCGTAAGAATGCAGAGATTTATGAAAAAAAGATAGACAACGCTATTTTTGAATATATAGCAAACAATATCCAGTCAAATATCAGGGAACTTGAAGGCGCTTTCAACAAAATAATAGCGTTCTCCAAAATTAATAAAGTACCTCTGGATGAACTCACAATGGAGCATGCAAAAGATGCATTAAAAGATGTGATATATCCTTCCGCATCAAAAGAGATCACAACCGAACTTATTCTCAATATCGTAGCGGAACATTTTGATGTGACACAGGATGACATCAGATCTCAACGGAGAAACGCTGAATTTGTCATTCCCAGACAGGTTTACATGTATCTCTGCAGAGACCTGATCGATACCCCGCTCACCAATATAGCCAAAACCCTCGGTAAAAAGGATCACACTACGATCATACACGGCATTAAAAAAATAGAAGAAGAAATGAAAGTCAATGAGGAACTGAAAAATAAAATAAGCATCATCAAAAATATTTTAAGTCCTTCCTGACGTTTCCACAAAATTATAAACATCATGTGTGGATGGATAAGGATAATTCTCTATAGACTAAAAATGAAGGATCAGGTATGGGAAAACAAAGTGTATAACTGAGAACTTATCACAAGTTTTTCAACCGTTATCCATACTCTTTTACATACCGCTGTAAGGCTTGTTTACGGAATATTTCAAGGTTATAAACATTTCAACATCCATTATTACGATGGACTATGAAATTCATCATTAATATACAGTCACTGCGCAGTACGCAAAAAACCACATCACTCATATTTTTTAGGAAAGGATTATGCACAAATGAAATTAGTATGTTCAAGAACAAATCTCTTAAACGGCGTTCAGACGGTATCAAAGGCTGTTCCAAATAAAACTACAATGTCTATCCTGCAGTGCGTTCTGATAAATGCTTCCGATAAAATAAAGCTGACAGCTAACGATATGGAACTGGGCATAGAGACAATAGTGGAAGGAGACATTATAGAACCCGGTATTGTTGCCCTGGACGCAAAGAAATTTCTTGAGATCGTGCGTAAATATCCGGATGGTGATATCAGGATAGAAACAAATGATACTTATGAGACGATCATTACAAACGGAGATGTATATATCAAGATAGTAGGGAAATCCGGGGAAGATTTTTCTTATCTTCCCAATATTGAAAAACTGGATTCTATTATTTTGTCACAGTTTACATTGAGAGAACTGATCCGGCAGACAATTTTTTCTATTGCGGATAACGATACAAACAAGCTGATGACAGGGGAACTGTTTGAAGTGAATGAAGATAAACTCAGAGTTGCCTCTCTGGATGGCCATCGGATATCCATCAGAAAAGTTTATCTGAAGAATTCTTACCCGAAAAAAAAGGTGGTGGTTCCAGGTAAGACTTTAAATGAGATCAGCAAAATTTTATCCGGAGATACAGATAAGGACGTTGTCATATTTTTTACAAACAAGCATATTGTTTTTGAATTTGATAATACTACAGTGGTTTCCAGGCTGATAGAGGGAGATTATTTTAATATTGACCAGATGCTTTCCTCCGATTATGAGACAAAGGTAAAGATCAATAAGAGAAAATTGCTGGACAGTATTGACAGGGCAACTCTGCTTGTAAATGAGGGAGATAAAAAACCGATCATCATCCATATCACTGACAGCAATATGGAGTTAAAGATTAACTCTACGATCGGCAGCATGCGCGAACTGATCGATATTACCAAAAATGGTAAAGATCTGATGATAGGATTTAATCCTAAATTTTTGATCGATGCTCTGAGGGTTATCGATGGAGAGGAAGTTGATATTTATCTTGTCAATCCGAAGGCGCCTTGCTTTATCAAAGATTCCGAGGACAGTTATGTTTATATGATACTGCCGGTTAATTTTACGACGGTTTCTTAAAAGGTTTTTTATACTTAAATTTTTTGTGAGTTTGTCAGGAATGTAATTTGTGAAGGAGCAGGTTTAAATGGAAGAAGTATGGATAAAAGATGAGTTTATAAAATTAGGTCAGGCATTAAAGCTCTCCGGTGAAGCAGGTTCTGGCATCGATGCAAAATCTATTATTCAGGATGGAGAAGTAACTGTCAATGATGAGGTAGAATTTCGCCGAGGAAGAAAACTTTACAAAGACGATATATTTTCTTATAATGGCAAAGAGTTTATTGTAAAAAACAGGAGCGAGAGCCATCCGACGCAGGAATATTTTATTCCCGATTGAGTGGACTCAAAAAAATTAAAAATTATGATCATTAAATCTCTGGAACTTCAAAATTTCAGAAATTATAATACTCTGCAGCTTGAATTTGACAGCCGTACCAATATATTTTACGGCGACAATGCCCAGGGAAAGACAAACATCCTGGAAGCTATTTTTATGATGGCTACTACAAAGTCCCATAAGGGCAGCAAAGATCAGGATATCATTCGGTTTGGATGTGAGGAGGCTCATATCAGAAGTTATCTGTTTAAAGAAGAGATAACCCGACAGATCGATATGCATTTGAGAAAAGGAAAGACAAAAGGTATTGCGATAGATTCACAGAGGATTAAAAAAGCCGCAGAACTGATGGGGCTTTTGAATGTTGTATTTTTTTCTCCGGAGGATCTGAGTATTATCAAAAACGGTCCTGCTGAAAGACGGCGTTTTATTGATATGGAATTGTGTCAGCTGGATTCTTTCTATCTGTATAATTTAAATCATTATAATAAAATAATAAATCAGAGAAATAAACTGTTAAAAGATCTTTATTTGAAACCGGGACTCAGGGAAACTCTTTCCATATGGGATTCACAGCTTGCGTCTTTTGGAGGCAAACTGATAGAGAGGCGTGAGATTTTTATAGCACAGCTCAGTGAGATCATCAGTGAACTGCATGCGAAGTTGTCAGGAGGAAAAGAAAAGATAACTGTCATTTATGAAAAGAATACGGAGATAGATGATCTTGAAGAGAAATTAAGAAGAAATCAGGAGAGGGATATTATTTTAAAACAGACTACGGCTGGTCCTCACAGAGATGATATTCGTTTTATGGTAAATGATGTGGATATCCGGAAATTCGGTTCCCAGGGTCAACAGCGCACAGCGGCGCTTTCTCTGAAATTATCTGAGATAGAACTTGTAAAGAAATCCATAAAGGATGCGCCGGTCCTGTTGTTGGATGATGTGTTGTCGGAGCTTGACAGCAACAGGCAGAACTATCTGTTGAACAGTATCGGTGATATTCAGACGATCATTACCTGTACGGGGCTTGATGAATTTGTGAAGAACCGCTTTGAGATCAATAAGGTTTTCAGAGTGGTAAACGGAACTATAGATAATTGATATAATTTTATTTTTAATTATATTGGTAATATATGAAATTGAGATAGATATAGTTGTTTTTTTGAAAGAAAGGACATTTTAGATGGGCATTGAAAAGAATAAAGAAGAATACGGCGCGGATCAGATTCAGATTCTGGAAGGGCTGGAAGCGGTAAGAAAAAGGCCCGGTATGTATATTGGAACCACTTCTCTGAGAGGGCTTCATCATCTCGTCTATGAGATCGTGGACAACTCCGTGGATGAGGCGTTGGCGGGTTTTTGCAGCGTGATAGATGTGTTTATCAATGAAGATAATTCTATCACAGTTGTTGACAACGGCCGCGGTATTCCGGTGGGAATCAATCACAAAGCGGGAATACCGGCTGTGGAAGTTGTATTTACGATCCTTCATGCCGGCGGAAAGTTTGGCGGTGGAGGATATAAGGTATCCGGCGGCCTTCACGGTGTGGGCGCTTCTGTCGTAAATGCGCTCTCTGACTGGCTGGAGGTGGAAATTTCCAGTGAGGGAAAGGTTTACAGACAGCGGTATGAGAGGGGAAAGGTATGTTATCCCCTGAAGGTTGTGGGCGAATGTGAACCTGAGAAAACAGGTACAAAAGTAACTTTCAAGCCGGATGGCACTATATTTGAGGATACGGTCTATGATTTTGACGTCTTAAAGACGAGGCTCAGGGAGACTGCATTCCTGACGAAGGCTTTAAAAATCAGGCTTACAGATAAAAGGGAGGAGCCGGAAAAGACGAGAGAATTTCATTATGAGGGCGGCATCAAGGAGTTTGTCCAGTATCTGAACAACAGTAAAGATGTCCTCTATAATGATATTATGTATTTTGAAGGCAAAAAGAACGGCGTCTATGTGGAAGTGGCGATGCAGCATAATGACGCCTACAATGAGAGTGTCTATACTTTTGTCAATAATATCAATACGCCGGAAGGCGGAACACATCTGGTAGGTTTCAGAAATGCCCTGACAAAGACCATGAACGATTATGCTAGAAGTGCAAAACTTCTGAAAGATTCGGAACAAAATCTTTCCGGTGAGGATATCAGGGAAGGGCTTACGGCTATCATCAGTGTTAAAATAGAAGATCCCCAGTTTGAGGGGCAGACAAAACAAAAACTGGGCAATTCGGAAGCCAGAGGTGCGGTGGACAGTGTTGTCAGCGAGCAGCTCACCTATTTTCTGGAACAGAATCCCTCTGTGGCAAAGGTGATCTGTGAGAAATCCATCATGGCGCAACGCGCCAGGGAGGCGGCGAGAAAAGCGAGGGATCTGACGAGGCGTAAGACTGCTCTTGAGGGAAGCACTCTCCCCGGAAAACTGGCGGACTGTTCCGACAAGGATCCGAAAAACTGTGAGATTTATATTGTGGAGGGAGATTCGGCTGGCGGTTCCGCCAAAACTGCGAGAAGCCGTGCCACACAGGCGATCCTGCCGCTCCGCGGAAAGATCCTGAATGTGGAGAAGGCAAGGCTTGACAGGATTTACGGGAATGAAGAGATCAAGTCCATGATTACGGCGTTTGGGACAGGTATCCACGAAGATTTTGATATCACGAAACTCCGCTATGATAAGATCATTATTATGACGGATGCGGATGTGGATGGCGCACATATCGCCACCTTGATGCTGACCTTTATCTACCGGTTTATGCCGGATCTGATCAAGCAGGGACATGTGTATCTGGCGAAACCGCCTCTGTATAAACTGGAAAAAGGAAATAAGATCTGGTATGCCTACAGCGATGATGAGCTGAATGCGATCTTAGATGAGGTGGGGAGAGACCAGAGCAACAAGATCCAGCGTTATAAAGGACTTGGCGAGATGGATGCGGACCAGCTCTGGGAGACGACTATGGACCCGGAGAGAAGAATTCTGCTCCGTGTCAATATGGATGAGGAGAACGAGGCGGAGATAGACCTGACGTTTAATACGCTGATGGGTGATAAGGTGGAGCCGAGGCGTATCTTCATCGAGGAAAACGCGAAGTTTGTGAAAAACCTGGATATATAGTGAGTGAAAGTAAAACAATGATAAGTTTGTATGTCGTCTGATTGCGGCAGAATGTGAGGAAATATGGATGACAAGATCTTCGATTTTGACAAGATAGAAGAAGTTGACCTGAAGAAGAAAATGGAAGATTCCTACATCGATTACGCGATGAGCGTTATTGCGGCTCGTGCGCTTCCCGATGTAAAGGACGGATTAAAGCCTGTGCAGAGGCGTGTGCTTTATTCCATGATCGAACTGAACAACGGACCTGATAAACCGCACAGAAAAAGTGCCCGTATTGTCGGTGATACGATGGGTAAATATCATCCTCACGGGGACAGTTCCATCTATGGTGCCCTTGTCAATATGGCACAGGAATGGTCCACGAGATATCCGCTCGTAGATGGACATGGAAATTTCGGTTCCATGGACGGCGACGGCGCTGCCGCGATGCGTTATACGGAGGCAAGGCTCTCTAAGATTTCCATGGAACTGCTTGCGGATATCAATAAAAATACCGTGGATTTTGTGCCGAACTTTGATAATACGGAAAAGGAACCTGTGGTTCTTCCGAGCCGTTATCCGAATCTTCTGGTAAACGGTACTACGGGTATCGCGGTTGGTATGGCAACGAATATTCCGCCCCACAATCTGAGGGAAGTTGTCAGCGCTGTGGTAAAGATCATTGACAATCAGGTTTTGGAGGACAGAAAGACTGAGATAGATGAAATTCTGCAGCTTGTGAAGGCACCGGATTTTCCTACCGGCGGCGTGATTCTCGGGACAAGGGGCAGTGAGGAAGCTTATCGCACCGGAAGGGGTAAAGTCCGTGTCCGCGCGGTTACGGATATGGAGACGATGAGCAACGGTAAGACCCGCATTATCGTGACGGAACTTCCCTATATGGTGAACAAGGCAAATCTGGTTTTGAAGATTGCCGATCTTGTAAAGACAAAGAGAATAGACGGCATTACGGACCTGCGGGATGAGTCCAGCAGGGAAGGCATGCGGATCGTGATCGAGCTGAGAAAAGATGTGAATGCCAATGTTATCTTAAATCAGCTTTATAAGCATACTCAGCTTCAGGATTCTTTTGGGGTCAACATGCTTGCGCTTGTGGATAATCAGCCGAAGGTTATGAACCTTTTGGATATGCTGAATTACTATCTGGACCATCAGAAAGATGTCGTGACAAGAAGGACAAAGTATGATCTGAATAAAGCGGAGGAGAGAGATCATATTTTGCAGGGGCTTTTGAAAGCTCTCGATCATATCGATGAAGTGATCCGAATTATCAGAGCCAGCGCTTCCACTGCCGAGGCAAAATTAAATTTAATAGAGAGATTTGAATTTACCGATGTGCAGGCGCAGGCTATCGTGGATATGAGGCTGCGCGCTCTGACAGGCTTAGAGAGGGAAAAGCTGGAAAATGAACATAAGGAACTGATGGCAAAGATCAAAGAGTTAAAAGCGATCCTCGCCGATGAAAAGCTGCTTCTCGGTGTGATCAAAACAGAGATCCAGGTGATCGCTGACAAATATGGTGACGACAGAAGAAGTAAGATCGGTTATGATGTGTATGATATCAATATGGAAGATCTGATTCCCAGGGGAAATACGGTCATTGCCATGACAAGCCTCGGCTATATCAAACGTATGACTGTGGACAATTTTAAGACACAGAACAGAGGCGGAAAAGGCATTAAGGGAATGACGACCATTGAGGAGGATTATATTGAGGATCTTCTGATGATGGACACCCATCAGTATGTGATGTTCTTTACAAACCTTGGAAGAGTTTACAGGATGAAGGCTTATGAAATACCGGAAGCCGGGAGAACGGCGAGAGGTACGGCGATCATCAACCTGCTTCAGCTCAATCCCGGGGAAAAGATTTCTGCCATGATTCCGGTTATGACTTATGATGATGACCAGAATCTGTTTATGGTTACTAAGAGAGGTATTGTAAAAAAGACTTCCATTGTAGAGTACAGCAATGTGCGGAAAAACGGGCTGATCGCGATCAATCTGCGGGATGATGATGAACTGATCGAAGTCAAGACGACCAACAAGGATACGGATATCCTTCTTGTAACGAAATTCGGCATGTGTATCCGGTTTAAGGAGACGGATGTCAGGGGTACCGGCAGAAGTTCCATGGGCGTGATCGGAATGAATCTCGCCGACAGGGATGAGGTGATCGGCATGCAGCTCAACACCCAGGGTGATGAACTGCTGATCGTCTCCGAGAACGGTATGGGAAAAAGGACGAACATCAATGAGTTTACGGTACAGCGCCGCGGCGGCAAGGGAATCAAATGTTATAAGATCGTGGAAAAGACCGGCAATGTGGTCGGTGTGAAAGCTGTGAACGAAGAACATGAGATCATGATGATCACAACGGAGGGTATTATCATTCAGATCCGGATGAGTGATGTTTCCATACTGGGCAGGATCACATCCGGCGTGAAACTGATCAATCTGGAGAACGGTGTGAAAGTTGCCAAGATAGCGAAAGTCCGGGAAAAAATAGAAGGTGAGGAATCTGCGGAAGAAGAGATGTCTCTGGAAGCAGATGGGGAAGAGAAGGAAGAGTAGATGTCGGATTATAATAACGATTTATGCTAAAGTATATCTGATTGAAAGATATACAAATAGATTGATATCTATTCATCAGATGATCAATTTTAAAAAATATAAAGCAAAGTCAGGAGGGTTGAGATGGAAAAAAAATTTGATGTGATCGCACTCGGAGAATTGTTGATCGACATGACGGATAACGGTGTATCCGGTCAGGGAAATACACTGTTCGAAGCAAATCCGGGCGGCGCACCCTGTAATGTACTTGCAATGCTGAATAAGCTTGGGCGTAAAGTCGGGTTTATCGGCAAGGTCGGGGATGATATCTTCGGAAACAGGCTGAAAAAAGTGTTGGATGAGGTGGGAATCGATACAGGCAATCTGATCATCGACAGAGAGGCGAGGACAACGCTCGCTTTCGTACAGACTTTTGAGGACGGAGACAGAGATTTTTCTTTTTACAGAAATCCCGGTGCGGATATGATGCTGAAAAAAGAGGAAGTGAATGTATCTCTGTTACAGGATACAAAGATATTTCATTTTGGCACACTCTCCATGACACACCCCGAAGTGAGGGAAGCCACAAAATTTGGTATCGATGAAGCGAAAAAAGCCGGAGCTCTTATCTCCTTTGATCCAAATCTCAGAGAACCTCTCTGGAACAGCCTGGATGACGCAAAAGAGCAGGTGCTCTACGGGCTCACCAAATGTGATATCTTAAAAATTTCCGACAATGAGATCCAGTGGCTCACCGGGGAAGAAGATTATACGGCAGGCGTAAAGAAGATCAGGGAAGAAAATGATATTCCTCTTATTTTAGTCTCACTCGGAAAAGAGGGCAGCAGGGCTTACTATAAGAAACCTGGTAACGATGAGGAAATTATGGTGGAAGTAAAGCCTTTTTTGCAGGAAAATACGATCGAGACGACAGGAGCCGGAGATACTTTCGGCGGATGTGTACTGAATTATATACTGGAAAAAGGATTGGAGGATCTCTCAGCGGATGCTCTGAAAGAAATGCTTACTTTCGCAAATGCGGCGGCTTCCATTATCACTACCAGAAAAGGTGCTCTCAGGGTTATGCCATGCAGAGAAGAAGTGAAAGAACTGATCAAGAGCAGATGAGAAAGATATCGGATCATTGATCGTGTTCTGGTGATATAAAAAATCTTCCCTGATCCTTTGTCATTTCCGGTGATATATTTGATCTGACAGGGATTCAGGGAAGATTTTTATACAGATTTTCAAATGGCAGATAAATAAGATTCCTCAATCATTTGGCCTCTGATAAAATCGGCCTGTCAGTTGTTGCGTGTTCATTGTATTGATAAATGCATTTTTATCGATTTCCCGTATTTTTTTAATGATCGGCTTTATCTCATCTCTTCCTACAACAGAATAGAGCATGTTGCATTCATGTTTTTTATAACATCCGATCCCCTTAAAAAGGGTTGCATCATGATTTGTTTTCTCCCGGATTTCCTGATAAATTTCATCCGGTTTGGAAGTAATGATGAGCAGAGTCTGTTTCTGGTAGCGTTTATACAGAAGGTGCAGTACCTGCGTTGAAGCGAACTGGAAAATGATCGAATACAGCGCCTCATTCCATCCAAACAGATATCCGGCAACAAGAAGAATGATACAGTTTCCGGCGAAAATATAGTTCCATGTCTCAATGCCGTATTTTTCCGAGAAGAAAATAGCTATGAAATCCGTTCCGCCGCTGGTCGCATTTGCGTAGAGACAAAGTGAGATAGCACAGGCATTTAAAATGCCGCCGAACACAGCGACGAGCAGAATGTCGTCTGTCATCTGAAAACCTGACAGGATATCTGTAAAGATACCGGTCAATACGATCATCAGACAGGAATACCCTGTGAATTTCTTTCCGATATATTTAAAGCTGATAAAGACGGGAATGGCATTCAGAGAAAAATTGATCAGGGAATAGGAGAGATTGAGATTCCAGAAATGTCTTGCAATCTGCTGGATCAACAGTGTCAGGCCGTTGAAACCTCCCGGAAGAAGATCACCTGCCCTGACAAAGCTTTTGATATTCATAGCCATCAAAAAGGCAGCGGCTACGATCAGCGCCGTCCTTTTTACATCTTCTAAAACAGTATTTTTTTTCATAGTTTATTTGTGCCTTTCTATTGCCTGCTGTATAGTGATATGCCATTATTCAAAAATATTTTCAGCATTGTCTGCCGGCGTGCCATGCCAGACGCACGCTGGAGGGATGATAGCTTTCCGTGAGCCAGTCCACATCATTTGTGAGCCAGTCCATGATTTCAAGCTGTCTGGTCTCCCAGGATACAGTCGACATATGTGCTTCGGGAGTCTCTTCCACTTCCATGGTAGTATCGATCTCATCATAACCGAAAATATATCCGCCCGCACTCCAGATACTGAAGTTGCTGTCCGGTCCTGGATCGGGAGCATCCCCTCTGGCAGCTATCAGCGCATCATGGCGTGCCTGATATTCATCCTCACATCCTGGTTTCAGCTTTGTCATGAACATTCTGTGACGGATCAGTTCCTTGTTTTCCCTTACGATGCCAAAATTATGATACATCAGGCGCATTTTCTGGCCGGGTGTGGAAATCCAGGTAAATGTGTCCTCCATCTTGCTGATGATTTTGCCAATCTGTTCTGTGGCTTTTTTGTAAAGATCTTTTTCTTCCTCCGTCTCACAATAACCGAAGATAAGAGAAGAACAGTTCCAGATACTAAAATTGCGGACATCGTTTTCATCCAGAAACATGACAAGTTCATGCCATATCTCACCGAGATTTTTTCGATAAAGATTCATGCGGCCTTTTTTTATTTCCATAGCAAAGGTATGACGTTCCATATAATATTCCTCCGATCATATAGTTTTCTCTATTGTAGCACAAATCGTTTCAGTTAAAACATAAAAAATGACCGTTTTTTGAGATATATGTAAATTCAGGCAGATAAACCGAATATTTACAGAAAGGAAAAACTATATTTCTTGAAACAGCCTGCATTTTTTGATAACATGATTATTGCAGGATAAGAGAGGAATCTGTAATAATGTAAAGATTATATTTTTTCAGGGTATAAACAGAAATATAATGCTGGTAAAATGAAATATATTTTGAAATAAAGTAAAAGATTAGAGGAAGAAAAAATTTGAGAGCAGATATTAAGATCGTCTATGAGGATAAGGATATACTTGTCTGCAGGAAACCTGCGGGACTTCCGACACAGAGTGCAAAAGTTTCCGTGCCGGATCTTGTCAGCGAGCTGAAGACTTATCTGGCTGAGAAAAATGAGACTTATCTGGCTGTTATACACAGGCTGGACCAGCCGGTGGAGGGACTTCTTGTTTTTGCAAAAAATAAGAAGGCGGCAAGAAATCTGAGTGAACAGTTAAAGAAAAGTATTTTTGACAAAGTTTATTATGCTGTGGCGTTTAATCAGCCTGAGGTACAGGAGGGAATGCTGGAGGATTATATGGTAAAGGAGGGTTCAAGGGCAAAGATCGTTACAGCGGATACACCTGGCGCTAAAAAAGCGGTGCTCCATTACAGGCTGATAGCGATGAAAAAGGGCAGGGCACTCTATGAAGTACGTCTTGAGACGGGGAGGTTTCATCAGATCAGGGCACAGATGGCACATGCAGGTATGCCGCTTTTGGGAGATAAGAAATATGCGGATGCGGCAATTAATCTCTATTCGGAGGCACACAGCATTAAAAATGTGGCGTTGTGTGCATATAAATTAAAACTGATACATCCAGAGACAGGCGAAGAGATGCTTTTTGTGAGTAAACCGTCCGGAGAAGTTTTTCAGGATTTTAAGAAGGAGTAGAGACAAATGGAGGCAGAACTGGCTGAAAAACGGAATAATGTGGGATTGCCGGAAAAACGGTGGAATATAAAAAATATTCTGCGTTTTTTTTGCAGTGCCGGAGTCTATATCTTTTTGTTTTTTCTTGTATTTGTATATTCTCTGTATGCACCGGAAGGTTATATTCAGATAGCCACTAATAAATATCTTTTTTTCAGAAAATTGTGTCTTATCACGGCAGTGGTGATGATACCTCTTATCATTCTGTATTATATGATGCCGCCGTTTAAAAAGAGGTTGAAAAATCTGATACAGAGTATTTCGGTCACGGATATTTTTATCATTCTTTTTCTGTCTGTCAATATTATCTCTTTTTATTATACCGATTACAGGGAAGAGGCGCTCTGGGGTACGAGCGGGTGGTATATGGGTTTTGGCATGCAGCTTTTTTTTATAGGCATCTATTTTTTGATATCCCGCTTTTATGACGGCGGGATAGATGTATTGCCTTTTTTTATGTCGGCATCATTTATTGTGTTTTTCTGGGGACTTTTGAACAGGTTTTCAATATATCCGGTGGATATGCACTATAAACATGAGCAGTTTATCTCCAGCCTGGGGAATGTGAACTGGTTCTGCGGTTTCTGGTCTGTATTTTTTGTGACTGGGGTAGTGCTCTATGTGATCACAGAAAAGTTCTGGATGCGTATTTTTTCAGGTATTTACAGTGTTGTAGCACTCGGGCTTGCCGCTGTGGAGGGAAGCGATTCCGCCTTTTTGTCAATGGGCGTAGTTTTTTTATTTTTATTTTTGATCTCTTTTCAGAAGACGGATTATATGAAGAGATTGCTGGAACTGGGAATATTTTACTGTTCGGCATGTCAGGTAATGCGTATTATCGTAAAGTTTGACAGAGAGAGCCTGAGCATGGATACTACTATGATGTGGATCATGCTCGGGAATCTGACGCTGTCTGCGTTAATTGTGTTGTGTGCTGTCAGGGTGTTTATAGGAAAGAGAGAAAAAGAATATGCGGAGAAAGAAACAGCAAAAGGTGAGTGGATCTGGAAATATAAGTGGTTTCAGTATACAGTGATCGGAATAATAACCGGTATCATGATCATTTATATCGTACTGCTTATTGTCAATACGAGAGCGCCCGGAAGTCTGGGATTTTTATCGAAATATTCCATATTTTTATTTGATGGACGCTGGGGCAGTGCCAGAGGCGCCACCTGGCGGGACGGATTAGCTATTTACCAGTCTTTTTCATGGAGAGAGCGGCTTTTCGGGGCAGGGCAGGACTGTTTTTCCATCTATGCTTATAATATACCGGAGCTCTCGGCGAGGCTGCAGGAGGAGTGGCCGGGATCAAGGCTGACCAATGCACATAATGAATGTATCACTCATCTGGTCAATGTCGGTATCTTCGGAATGCTCTCCTTTATCGGTATTTTATGGAGCAGCTTTAAACGGCTTTTGGAGAGGGCGGCAAAGGATCCGCTGTGCTATGTATTTGCAGCCGCACTTTTGTCATACTTTATACATAACCAGTTCAGTTTTTCCCAGGTGCTGAATACACCTTATATTTATATGATGCTGGGGGTCGGGGAGAGCCTGATGAGAAGGAATGCAAAAGCCGGGATATAACCGCCTGCCTGGTAGGCGAAGGACCAGTAGTCTAGCTGGTCGTCGTTGTAAGCCATAAAGCCGCATAATAGAGAAGCTTGTTGCCTGTATTTCGATCATGATGTCGGGATATTTGACTGGAAGTCACATTTTTGTATATATGGTGCTGCATATTTATATATGCGGTTTGCTTTTCCTGTTGGAAAAGTTCTTGTCTTACTTTCTGTTTTAAAGTATAATTTCTCTAAACAATGCAGATATAGAAAAAGAAAGAGACAGAGGAGAAAAAGATGGCAGAAAAAAAATTAGTGGAAGCGATCACCTCCATGGAGGAGGATTTCGCGCAGTGGTATACAGACGTCGTGAAGAAGGCGGAGTTGATCGATTATACGAGCGTCAAGGGCTGTATGGTGATCCGCCCGGCGGGGTATGCGATCTGGGAGCTGATCCAGAAACAGCTCGACGATATGTTCAAAGAGACAGGAGTGCAGAACGCCTATCTGCCCATGTTCATCCCGGAGAGCCTTCTGCAGAAGGAGAAGGACCACGTGGAGGGATTTGCGCCGGAGGTGGCGTGGGTGACCCACGGGGGGCAGCAGGAGCTGCAGGAAAGACTCTGCGTGCGCCCCACATCCGAGACATTGTTCTGCGATTACTATAAAAATGTGGTGCAGTCCTACCGGGATCTGCCGCAGGTACTGAACCAGTGGTGTTCCGTTGTGCGCTGGGAGAAGGAGACAAGGCCTTTCCTCCGGAGCCGCGAGTTTTTATGGCAGGAGGGACACACGGCGCATGCGACGGCGGAGGACGCGGAGGCAAGGACACTGCAGATGCTGAATGTCTATGCGGAGTTTCTGGAGAAGGTGCTGGCGATCCCTGTGATCAAAGGGCAGAAGACCGAGAAGGAACGGTTTGCGGGAGCGGTTGCCACCTACACGGTGGAGGCGCTGATGCACGACGGTAAGGCGCTGCAGTCCGGGACGAGCCATAACTTCGGGGACGGCTTTGCGAAAGCGTTCGGTATTCAGTTTGCGGATAGAGATAACAAATTAAAATATGTACATCAGACATCCTGGGGTGTGTCCACCCGTATGATCGGGGGACTGATCATGGTGCACAGCGATAATTCCGGGCTGGTGCTGCCGCCTAAGGTTGCGCCGGTTCAGGTGATGATCATTCCGATCCAGCAGAGAAAGGAAGGTGTGCTGGAGAAGGCAGCGGAACTGGAAGAGATGTTGAAGGATTTCCGCGTGAAGGTGGATGACAGCGACAAGAGCCCGGGGTGGAAGTTCTCCGAGCAGGAGATGCGCGGGATCCCTCTGCGCATTGAGGTCGGACCGAAGGATATCGAAGCCGGAAAGTGTGTGATCTGCCGCCGTGACACAAGAGAGAAGACGGAGGTGCCGTTTGCGGAGCTTGTCGGAAAGGTGAAAGAGCTGCTTGAGAGAATGCAGACGGAAATGCTAGAGCGCGCCAGAGCTCACAGGGATTCTCACACCTACGTTGCGAAGGACTATGAGGAGTTTAAGCGGATCTTTGGCGAGAAGACAGGCTTTGTGAAAGCGATGTGGTGCGGCTGTCAGGACTGCGAGGATAAGATCAAGGAAGAACTGTCTGTGACCAGCAGATGTATGCCTTTTGAGCAGGAGCAGCTGTCGGATGTGTGCGTCTGCTGCGGAAAACCCGCGAAGAAGATGGTTTACTGGGGGAGGGCTTACTAAGCCAAGCCGCCTGACGCATTACCTGCGGGGATAAAATTTGGAGGATATATAAATCTGTAAACAGTTGAGTAATAAGGAGAAAGAAATAAATATTATATTGCCTGAACAGGTGGGATTTATTATCAATACGTTGAATGAAGCGGGCTTTGAAGCTTATGCGGTGGGTGGCTGTGTGCGGGACTCGATCATGGGGCGGATGCCAGATGACTGGGATATCACCACATCCGCCGATCCACAGCAGGTAAAAAAGCTGTTTCGGCGTACCATAGATACCGGTATTCAACACGGGACCGTGACTGTGATGTTACAGAGAACAGGATATGAAGTGACAACCTACCGGATCGATGGGGAATATGAGGACAACAGACATCCGAAGGAGGTCATCTTTACTAAATCTCTGGAGGAAGATCTGAAACGCCGGGATTTTACGGTGAATGCGATGGCATATCATCCGTCGGAAGGGCTGATCGATCTCTTTGACGGCATCGGCGATATGGAGAGGAAACTCATCCGCTGTGTGGGGAATGCGCAGGAGAGATTTTCGGAGGATGCCCTGCGTGTGATGCGCGGCGTGCGCTTCTCGGCGCAGTTTGGCTATGAGATAGAGGAGGAAACGAAAGAAGCAGTCCGCAGGCTGGCGGGGAATTTGAGAAATGTCAGCGCGGAACGGATCAGGGTGGAGTTGGTGAAGCTGCTGGTTTCCCCTCATCCAGATTATCTGCGCAGGGCGTATGAGCTGGGGATCACAGAGATCTTTCTGCCGGAATTTGATGTCTGTATGGAGACGATGCAGAACAATCCCCACCACTGTTACAATGTCGGTGAGCACACATTGCAGGCGATGAAGGCTGTCAGAGCCGATAAGGTGCTGCGGCTTGCCATGCTGTTGCATGATATCGGAAAGCCCCTGACGAAAACGACGGATAAAACGGGAAAAGACCACTTTAAGAAACATGCGAAAGAGAGTACAAGGCTTGCGGAGGATATTTTGCGCAGGCTGAAGTTTGACAACGATACGATAAAGAAAGTCTGTCGTCTGGTGGAGTTCCATGACTGGTCCATCGACCTGGAGGAGCATGTAAAAATTTCTGTGGTGCGGCGCCTGATCGCGGGGATCGGGGAGGATGCCTTTCCGGATATGTTTGAAGTAAACCGGGCGGATCTTCTTGCGCAGAGCGGCTATCTCCGTGAGGAAAAGCTGGCAAAGCAGGAGAGATTAGAGGCAATGTACCGGGAAATGACGGAAAAGAAGGACTGTCTGTCGTTAAAGGATCTCGCTGTCAGCGGTAAGGATCTGCTGGAACAGGGATTAAAGCCAGGAAGAGAACTGGGAGAAATATTGCAGAGGATGCTGACGGATGTTCTGGAAAATCCGGCGCATAATAAAAAGAAGTATCTATTAGAAAATTTGAACCAATATTTATAACATACTTCGCCCTTTTGTTTCATAAGATAGGTTATGAACAATTTCAGGAGGCTTGCATTGTGAAACCGAAGGCAGTAAATGTGTTGGAGAGGTATGACCTGGAAGTGCTTCGTACCTGGAAGGTGCGGGGCGCTATTCTTTGTGAGAGTGACAAAGGACTTTTTATTTTAAAAGAATTCGGCGGGCGCGGAGAAAAGCTTCAGCTTCAGGACGCATTTTTGACCTTTGTGAAAGAGCGGGGCTTTCTGCAGGCGGAGGAGATTTTAAGAAACAGGGATGGAGAACTTCTGTCCCGGGATGCGGAGGGCACAGGCTATATCGTAAAGACCTACGAGGAAGGCAGGGAGTGCAGTGCGGGAAGCGGCAGGGAAGTGCTGGCGGACGGTTGTGCGGCGATGCGTGTGCTGGCAGGACTCCATAAACTGAGCAGTGAATTTAATGCGTACACGGAAGCGGACAAAGGGCAGGCGGGATGTACCGCTAAAGAATTTGAAAAGCATGACCGGGAGATGAAAAAAGTAAGGCGCTTTCTGAAAGAAAAGGGACAGAAAAGTGATTTTGAACATTTTTTGCAGCAGCATTATGATATATTCCTGGAGCAGGCGTTGACCGTCTCAAAAAAGTTAAGGGAAGAGGCGCCGAAAAGCGGAAGTATTATTTTATGCCATGGGGATTTTCAGTATCATAATGTGATGTTCTGTGAGAGCGGCATCAGGTTTGTCAACTTTGAGAAATGTGTTTTTGATGACAGAAGCAGGGACATCTATCATTTCAGCAGAAAGATGCTGGAAAAAAACAACTGGTCACCGGAGATCGGGGCAGCGTTGTTTAATGCCTACGAAAAGGAACTGCCTTTTGAGCCGGAGGATATCAGACAACTCTATTATCGTTTCAGTTATCCGGAAAAATTCTGGAAGATCGTGAATTATTATTATAACAGGGGAAAAGCCTTTATTCCTGATAAAAACAGAGAGAAGCTGGAAGTGCTCCTGGAACAGGAGGGGCGCAGAAGGGATTTTATCAGAAACGTGATAGGAAAAAGGCTTTCGGCATAAAGGGTATTATAAGAGGGATTCTGCGGAATAAGAACAGGAGAAATTTTTGTGAATAAACACAGGAAAAAAAGAATTGTAACAGGAACAGTAATGTTATTCTGCCTGCTGTCTCTATTATCCTGCGGCAGGCAGGCGGAGGAAGAGGAAAAAAGCGATACCGGCTTTGTGACGGCTGATACAGGCGTGTTTGATTCGGCTGATACGGCTGTTGTCGCTAAGATCGATATGGATGAGAAGACCGTTACACTGAAAAACATGATAAAGAAGCGGCAGTATACTCTCTCCTACGACGG
Source organism: uncultured Lachnospiraceae bacterium (assembly GCA_910584915.1). Lineage (GTDB taxonomy): Bacteria > Bacillota > Clostridia > Lachnospirales > Lachnospiraceae > 1XD8-76. Next base: position 157,910 of record CAJUDM010000002.1, on the reverse strand, counting down.
GACGACTTTCTTTTATGATAAGTACGGAAAAGTGATCTCCATCACCCAGCTGCAGAAGGGCGAGATCGTGGATGTGACGTTTTTCAAACTGAAGAAACGTTTGAATTCCCTGCAGATATCAGGTGACGCATGGAGTCATAAATATATTGATGAGTATAAATTGAACGAGGAGAAGTTCCAGGCGGAGATCGGTTCTGCAATTTATGCCTATTCGGAGGATACGGTTGTCATATCCGACGGAAAGCAGGGAGACCTGATAGATATCAATCCGGTCGATGTGCTGACTTTCAGAGGAATCGGGACGGACGTCTACAGTATTGTGGTGGAGAGAGGACACGGTTATGTGCGGCTGAAAAATGAGGAGTATTTTTATGGTGGATGGATCGAGATCGGCAATAAGATCATACAGAAGGTAGCGGAAAATATGATGCTGACAGTACCGGAGGGAGAACATCAGGTTCTGATCAGCAACAAGGGGACAAGCGGTGTCAAGCAGATAGAAGTCCGCAAGGATATGGAACTGGAACTGGATGTGGGGGATCTGAAGGGAGAAGAACCGAAGTATGGCAATGTCATATTTACGATCACGCCGGAGGAGGCCGCACTGTATCTGGACGGGGAAAAAACCGATTACAGTTCACCGGTGCGCCTGGAGTACGGCATCCACCAGATGATCGTGATGGCGGACGGTTATGAGACGATAAGCCAGTACCTGAAGGTCGGACAGGCGTCCGCCGGTATAGAGGTGACGATGAAGGCGAAGGAGGATGTCTCCGGCAACGATATTTCGGGTAACGATCCGATTTATGACAGTGAACTTTTAGATGAGGTGAACAGAATCCTGAACGAGAAGGGTTATAGCGGCATCACGGCAGATGAACTGGCAGGCAATAACACCGGTCAGAGCGGACAGACAGGGACCGGGACGGACTCTGCAAATACTGACGGCACCGGGGCTGACAATACAGATAACAGCAGTCAGACAAACCCTCCGGTGACAAGTACACTCTCTTACTATGTGACGGTGGAGGCGCCGATCGGCGTGGAGGTGTACCTAGACGGAAATTATATCGGGATCACACCCTGCAGTTTTAAAAAGGATGCGGGATCACATACATTGACGCTGCGAAAGACCGGGTATATGGCAAAATCTTATACGATCCAGGTGGATGAAGAACTTAAGAATATCAGCTATTCGTTCCTGGATCTGGTGAAGATCGAGTAAAGAGATGTGACGGCAGTCAATAATATCATATAAGATGTGAGACATGAAATGCGGAGTGGAAAACGATAGAAATAATACAACAGAGGGAAAGATATGGAGAATAAATACAGCTTTGAAGATTTTGTGAAGATAATAGAGAGACTCCGGGCGAAGGACGGGTGTCCCTGGGACAGGGAGCAGACCCACGACAGCCTGCGCCCGTGCATGATGGAGGAGGCGGCGGAATTTGTGAGTTCGATCCGGATCTTTCATGAGAGCGGCAGCGCGGAAAATATGAGGGAAGAACTCGGAGATATATTGCTTCAGGTGGTGATGCACAGTGTGATAGCGCGAGAGGAGGGACTTTTTACACTGGAAGATGTGGTGGATGAAGTCTCGGAAAAGATGGTCCGACGGCATCCGCATATTTTTGGGACCACACAGGTAAATTCCTCGGAGAAGGTACTGCAGAACTGGGATGAGATCAAGAAGAAGGAGAAGGAGGGAAAGGACTGGATCATATCTCCTCTTCGGGAGATCCCGCAGGAACTGCCTTCTCTTACAAGGGGACCGAAAGTTCTGAAGAAGATAGACAGGCTGTATGAAAAAGCGCCGTCCCGGGAGGAGACGGCAGAGAAGCTGCTCAGGGCGGTAAAAGAACTTTCTGACTGCGGGGAGGGGACAGAAAAAGGACAGGTGGAAAAACTGCTAGGTGATGCGCTGCTCTCCCTCTGTGAGATCGCCAGGAGGGAAAAGATCCCGGCGGAACAGGTGCTTATGGACAGGATAGAGGAACTGATAGAAGAAAAGGAAGGAAAAAAGTACACACAGGATGGATATCGGCGGGAAGGACAAAAGGATTGATCAGGAAAAAGAAAAGAATTAGGATATAAAATCAAAAAATTTTTTATTGTAACAGAGAGCGGAAAAGACTAAAATAAAGAGGAAACGGAAGAACGATACCTGATGAAAAAAGAGAAGGAGAGCTGGTATGAAAGAAAAACTGTTAAAGAAATTTGCAGAGTTGTTTGGGGATGCGGATGGCGTTAAGGTTTATTTTGCCCCCGGGCGTGTGAATCTGATCGGGGAGCATACGGATTATAACGGCGGACATGTATTTCCCTGTGCGCTGACGATCGGTACATACGGAGCGGCGAGGAAACGGCAGGACAACAAGCTGCATTTTTATTCCCTGAATTTTGAGCGGGCAGGGTTGCTGGAATCTGCGGCGGATGATCTGGGCGAGGCAAAGGAATCTGACTGGACGAATTATCCGAAGGGTGTTATGTGGGCTTTCGCGAAAAGGGGATTTGAGATGCCCTGTGGTATGGATATGGTTATTTTCGGTAATATTCCAAATGGATCAGGATTATCTTCTTCCGCTTCCCTTGAAGTGCTTACAGGTTATATCCTGCGGGATCTGTATGGTTTTGATGTGACAAATGTGGATCTGGCGCTGATCGGACAGTATGCCGAAAATAACTACAACGGCATGAACTGCGGGATCATGGATCAGTTTGCGTCCGCCATGGGGAAAAAGGACAATGCGATCTTTCTGGATACGGCAGATCTGTCCTACGAGTATGCCCCGCTTGTTTTAGAGGGGGCAAAGGTTGTGGTGACCAACAGCAAGGTGAAACACAGCCTTGTCAATTCCGCTTATAATCAGAGAAGGAGCGAGTGTGAGACCGCCCTCGCAGAACTGCAGAAAGTTGTGGATATCAAGGGACTTGGAGACTTAAGCGAAGAAGAATTTGAAAAGCATAAATCCGCGATCGGGGATGAAGTGCGGGTTCGCCGCGCGAAACATGCGGTGTATGAAAATCAGAGAACCATCCGCGCGGTAAAAGCTTTAAAGAATAACGATATAAAGCTGTTCGGGGAACTGATGAACGCTTCCCATGTCTCCCTTCGGGACGATTATGAGGTGTCCTGTGAGGAGATCGATATCCTGGTGGACGAAGCGTGGAAGATTCCGGGTGTGATCGGCTCCCGCATCACCGGCGGCGGGTTTGGCGGCTGTACGGTGAGTATCGTGAAGGATGAGGCGATTGATACCTTTAAAGAGCAGGTTGAGAAAGCTTATGAGGAAAAGACGGGAAAAACGGCTGAGTTTTATATTGTGGAGATCGGAGACGGACCGTATATATTGTAAATCTGTGTGCATAGTGCACATGGGATGAGAGTGTCGGTATAAATTTAGTGGAATATGCAGAATGGAGAAAGGTATGAGCATTTACGGTAATATCAGAGCACTTGTAACATACGGGCTGGACACCGGGCTGGTTGAGAAAGAGGATGAGATCTATACGGTGAACAGGCTGCTTGAGTTATTTAAGCTGGATGAAATGGAAGAGGATGCCGGAGAAGGCATACCGAGGGCGGCAGGCGAAAAGGATGGAGCGAGCCTTGAGAAAATTCTCGGGGAAATGCTGGATTATGCGCATGAGACGGGACTGATGCCTGAGAATGATATCACTCACAGGGACCTGTTTGATACAAAGATCATGAGTATGCTGATGCCGCGCCCGAATGAGGTGGTTCGAAAATTCCATAAGCTGTATGAGGAGTCGCCAAAGAAAGCTACCGATTATTTCTATAAATTGAGTCAGGACTCAGACTATATCAGACGTTACCGTATCGTGAAGGATCAGAAGTGGGTGGCGCCTACAAAATACGGTGATCTCGATGTGACGATCAATCTGTCAAAGCCGGAGAAGGATCCGAAGGCGATCGCAGCGGCGAAGCTGGCAAAACAGAGCGGTTATCCGAAATGTCTTTTGTGCATGGAGAATGTGGGTTATGCGGGGCGGGTGAACCATCCGGCGAGACAGAACCACCGCGTTATCCCGGTGACGATCCAGGAGAGCGGGTGGGGGTTCCAGTATTCGCCTTATGTGTATTATAATGAGCACTGCATCGTGTTTAACGGCGAGCATGTGCCGATGAAGATAGAGCATGGCACATTTTGCAAGCTGTTTGATTTTGTAAAGCAGTTCCCGCATTACTTTGTCGGTTCCAATGCGGATCTGCCGATCGTGGGCGGTTCTATTTTGAGCCATGACCATTTCCAGGGCGGCAATTATGAATTTGCGATGGCAAAAGCGCCGGTGGAGAGGACGTTCACGGTAAAGGGCTATGAAGATGTGGAGGCGGGCATTGTCAACTGGCCGATGTCGGTGATCCGTCTGAGCGGTGAAAGTACGGAGCGGATCATTGCGCTGGCGGATCATATCCTGGAGGCGTGGAGAGAATATACGGATGAGGACGCCTTCATCTATGCTTATACGGATGGCGAGCCGCACAATACGATAACGCCGATCGCCAGGAAAAGAGGGGACAGGTATGAGATCGATCTGGTCCTGCGCAATAATATCACCACCGAAGAACATCCGCTGGGTGTTTACCATCCTCACGCAAAGCTCCACCATATCAAGAAGGAGAATATCGGACTGATCGAGGTGATGGGGCTTGCGGTGCTGCCTGCCCGCCTGAAAGGGGAGATGGAGCAGCTCGCGGAAGCGATACTAACAGGTAAGGAGATCCGCGGAGATGAGGTTCTTGAGAAACATGCGGACTGGGTGGAGGAATTTTTGCCGAAATATGAGAAGATAGACGGAGAGAATATCCACGATGTACTGAGAAAAGAGATCGGGCTTGTGTTTATGCAGGTGCTGGAGGATGCGGGCGTGTATAAGCGGACGGAGGAAGGGCAGGATGCGTTTATGAGGTTTGTGGAGAAGCTGTAAAAATATAAAAACGATATAAAAATGATCGCTCAAGCCGGATATTTCTGTATCCGGCTTGTTTCATGGCTGTAGGGAAATAACCGACGAAAAGGCCATTTCCTTTGCAATTTTCGCACGTTTTAATCACAGGTTATATGATAAAGTTTAAATCTGCTTTCTTAATATCTGACATTTTTTCTTGTAAAAGAACAGGGAGAGCACCGTAGCTATACTCCAGCCGATGGGCCAGGAGGACCAGATTCCGATCGCGGAGTTCAACAGGCCGGAAAGTATGAAGGAGAGGATTACCCGCAGGATCAGGTCAGTGAAGGTGGCAGCCATAAACTGTTTCATGGCGCTGATGCCGCGCAGGACTCCATCGGCTGTCAGCTTGGCGGATACTACAAAATAAAAGGGTGAGAGAATCCACAAAAACTGCCTGCCGGTCAGAAGGGCGGTGGAGGAGCTTTCATTCAGGAAAAGCAGCAGTAAATATTTGCCAAAGAAAATATAGATCACACAAAACGGTACACACAGACACCATACCAGCCTCAGTCCGGCAAAAAATCCTTCTCTGATCCGTTCATGCCTGCGGGCGCCGAGATTCTGAGCGGCAAAGTTGGAGATACCGTTGCCGATGGTGGTAAAAGAGGTGATGACCAGATTGTTTAGCTTCACAGCGGCGGAATATCCTGCGGTGACGCTGACTCCAAAGCTGTTGATCCGTCCCTGTATCAGCATATTTCCCACGGAGATAAAGGATTGCTGGAGGATGCTCGGGATGGCGACCACAGCGATCTTTTTCAGCTGGTTAAAGGAAAAGACAGGGGCAGTCCCTTTGGTTTTTATGCCGGCAAGGCGTTTTAATACAACGGCAATGGCGAGGATGCAGCTCACACCCTGACACAGAAAAGTTGCCCAGGCGACGCCCGCGATACCCATGGAAAAAGATTTCACAAAGAGGATATCGATCAGGATATTGGCGCTGGAGGAGAGGGCAAGAAAGATAAAAGGCGTTTTGGAATCCCCCAGTGCTGAAAAGATGCCGGTGGCTATATTATAGAAAAACAAAAAGGGAAGCCCCCAGATATAAATCTTTAAATATAAGGAGGAATCCGCCATGATCTCCGGCTGTGTCTTCATCAGGCGCAACAGCGTATCGCAGGATATGAGCCCTGCAATCATCAGAATACCACACAAAGCGGCGCTGGCAGTCAGCGCGGTGTAGACGGTGGTTTTCATGGTCTTATAGTCTTTCGCGCCGAAGAGCTGTGACACGATAACAGAACAGCCGATATTGCAGCCGAAGGCAAAGGCGATAAAGATCAGCGTGATATTGTAGCTGTTGCCAACGGCGGCGAGAGCATTCTCTCCGATAAATTTGCCCGCTACCAGAGAGTCAGCGATATTGTAGAGCTGCTGAAAAACGATGCTGCCGAACATGGGCAGGCAGAAGAGCCATAAGCTTTTGGCGGGATTTCCGGTGGTAAGATCTCTGTTCATTTCTATCCTCGTTTCTGTATTGCATTCATTTTAATATTTCACATAAATCAGTGCCTGTTACGAATATATGTCATTTACAATTCACCGAATATGCATTATACTGCATCTTAACAAATATGAAAAATATATATAAAATATAGAAAGCATGTAAATAATATATGGATATAAATTTTGAGTACTATAAAATATTTTACTATGTGGCGCGGTACGGAAATATCACGAGGGCCGCCGAGGCGCTGGGCAGCAATCAGCCGAATGTGACAAGAGTCATGAAACTGTTGGAATCCCAGCTGGGCTGCAGACTGTTAGTGCGGGAAGCAAGAGGGATCAGTCTGACGGAAGAGGGAAAACACCTCTATTCCCATGTGGAGGCTGCCTGCGGTCATCTGTTTACGGCGCAGGAGGAGATAGGCGGCAAACCGGAGAGGGGAGGCACAGTAAAGATAGGGGCGACGGAGACAGCGTTACACCTGTTTTTGCTGGATGCGCTGCGCGATTTTAAGAGAGAATATCCGGCGGTCAGGATAAAGATCCATAATCACACAACGCCGGAGATCATAAGACAGCTTGTCAGCGGAAAACTGGATTTTGCTGTAGTCACGGCGCCCTTTGGGATGCCGGATGCACTCCGGAGCGAAGAACTGCTGGAGTTTGAGGATATACTGGCGGGTGGGACAGCTTACAGAGATTTGAGCAAAACCGAGTTGAAACCGGGAGATATAAAAGAGTACCCTCTGGTCGGTTTGGGGGAGGGGACGGCGACTTATGATATGTATAAAGCTTTTTTTGCGGAATATGGAATCGATTTGGAGCCTGATATGGAAGTTGCAACTTCGGATCTTATTCTGCCGCTGATCGAAAATAATCTTGGCATCGGGTTTATACCGGAGAAGCTGGCGAGAGTGTCGCTGAGAGAGAGGAGATCGGTGCAGATACTGATAAACTGCGATTTGCCAAAACGCTCCATACAGATCGTCTCGGTCAGAGGCCAGGGGAAGAGCGGGGCGGCAGAGCTGCTTTATAAATATTTGAAAAAAGAACATTGATAACTGTGAGGCCATGTGAGAGAATATTTTATGAAGAAGAAAGAATATCTTCAGCTGAGAGATCACGTATTTATAAAATCCTGGGAGAGCCTTTATGAAAAAAAGAGAATTGCTGTCACAAATCAAATTATCAGACAGGCAGAAGGAAAAACTGAACGATGAGATTAAGGCGTTCTACCTGGATGAGCGGGGGGAGGAGATCGGTATTATCGAGCAGATGCAGCTGTTGGAATTATTTGAGAAGAAACTGGCGCCGATCATCTACAATAAGGCTCTCGATGACGCCCGCAGATGGTTTTCAGGGATGATGGATAATCTGGAGTCGGATTATTATACGTTATACAGAGATGAAGAATTGTGAAAGCCGGAGAGGGAGTGCAGAGAAACAGGCAAAAGAAATCAGGAAAGAACACAGACTTCTTTCCTGATCCGCAGCTTAAACGATCTCCCTGATCTTCACCGATAGTTCCGCATAATAGGAATCCCGGATTTCCGCGGCATCATCGGTAAGGTGAGAGAACATCAGCTCCAGTGACCTGGAACCCTGCCAGTATGGCTCCTGGCAGATCGTTGCAGTGATGATATTCTTCTGCATCATTTCGACAGTGGACGGAACCTCGTCGAACGTAATGACCTTGATATCCCTGTCTGGTGCAAATTCTGCTATGGCGCGGCACCCTCCATAAACACCTGCGGCGGTAAAATAGAAGGCGTTGATATCCGGGTGCTTTTTGAGCATCTGAGAGACCAGTTCATAAGCTTTCTTATCATCATCAAGGCTCTCTCCCTGGGAGACAACTTTAAAGCGGGAGTCGTCCGAGAGTTTGTCGACAAAACCGGAGACACGCTGGGTATGACAGAGGATATTGTTATCACCGTTTATGATGCCGAGCCTGACAGGACCGGAGGTGACAAGCTTTATCAGGGCGCCTGCGGCCTGCCCGGAATTATAGTAATCGCTTCCCACATAGGCGAGACGCCTTACGCCCTCCGCATCGGAATTGACAGTGATGACAGGGATGCCGCTGCGGATCAGCTTATTCAGTTCTTCCCGTATCGAATCGTCATTGTAAGGCGTGATGATAAGTCCCTGTATTCCCTCTTTCAGGCAGGCCCTGATCGCGGATAACTGTGCTTCGGGGTGGTATGCCACCCGCTTTACGGAAATTTCGCACCCGTAGAGGGACAATTCTTCCGCCTTGTCAGAAAATCCCTGCATCACATCATCAAAAAAAGGATTTTTCCGGCTGAACAGAATGACGCCGATCAGATATTTGTTTTTCTGGGCAGCGAGAGCGATCCCGGCGCGGTTAGGTTTATAGCCGAGCTGTTTGATGATAGCACGGATCTTTTCCTCAGCCTCTTTACCCACTGAGCCGCGGTTGTTGATTACTCTGTCTACGGTGCCTCTGGAGACGCCTGCCAGTTCTGCGATCTGTCTGATAGTTGCCATACTATATTACCCCTCATTTATCTTATCTTACTGTAAAAGTAGCCAAAAATCTATCCCTATTTTCATGAATAATTACTGAAAATAATATTTATTCAGAAAAAGAATTGCGAAAACAAAAAATGTGCGTTACAATAGTCACATAGTGTGCACGGGCACACACAGAGAAACAGCAGATGAAATGATGTCTGCGGAACAGGAAACAGCAGACACCCGGAAGGCACACAAGAAGATATGCAGACGGGAAGCGGCTGCGGATCTTCTTCATGGCAGGTGTGCAGAGAGGGTGTCTGCGGAACAGGAAACAGCAGACACCCGGAAGGCGCACAAGAAGATATGCAGACGGGAAGCGGCTGCGGATCTTCTTCATGGCAGGTGTGCAGAGAGGGTGTCTGCGGAACTGGAATGGAGGGTTAAACCGAGAATGCTGTATGTAGGAATTGATTTGGGGACATCGGCGGTAAAGCTGTTGCTGATGGACGGGGAGGGAAAGATACATAAAATCGTTTCGAAGGAATATCCACTGTATTTCCCGAACCCGGGCTGGTCGGAGCAGAAGCCAGAGGACTGGTATGAGCAGAGCATGGCGGGGCTGAAAGAACTGCTCTCGGAGTGCGATAAAAGCCAGGTGGCGGGCATCAGTTTCGGCGGTCAGATGCATGGGCTGGTGATATTGGACAGAGAGGACAATGTGATCCGTCCCGCGCTTTTATGGAACGATGGAAGAACTTTTGAGGAATGTGACTATCTGAATAATGTGATCGGGAAGGATAAACTTTCCGAGTACACGGCAAATATCTCCTTTACGGGATTTACGGCGCCGAAGATCTTGTGGGTGAAGAACAAGGAGCCGGAAAACTTTGCGAAGATCGAGAAGATCATGCTGCCGAAGGACTATCTGGCTTATAAGCTTTCCGGCGTACACTGCACAGATGTCTCGGATGCTTCCGGGATGCTGCTGTTCGATGTGAAGAACCGCTGCTGGTCGAAAGAGATGATGGAGATCTGCGGCGTGAGGGAAGAGCAGCTTGCGAAGATCTTTGAGAGTTATGAGGTGGTGGGCACCTTAAAGCCGGAAATCGCGGCGGAATTGGGACTGCCTGAGACAGTAAAGATCATTGCGGGTGCCGGGGATAATGCGGCGGCAGCAGTGGGTACCGGTACGGTCGGCGATGGTATGTGTAATATTTCACTGGGGACGAGCGGAACGATCTTTATCTCCTCCAGAGAATTCGGCGTGGATAAATACAATGCGCTGCACGCTTTCGCGCATGCGGACGGGCATTATCATCTGATGGGCTGTATGCTCAGCGCGGCATCCTGCAATAAGTGGTGGATGGAGGATATCCTGAAGACGGAGGATTTCGGAGGCGAACAGGGTCAGATCGAAAAGCTGGGCGAGAACCATGTGTACTTCCTGCCCTATCTGATGGGCGAACGCTCCCCGCACAACAATCCCAATGCGAGAGGCACCTTTATCGGGATGACCATGGACACTACAAGGGCAGACATGACACAGGCGGTGCTTGAGGGCGTGGCGTTTGCGCTGCGGGATTCCTTTGAAGTGGCGAAATCCCTGGGTATCAGGATCGAGCGGACAAAGATCTGCGGCGGCGGCGCGAAGAGCCCGTTATGGAAAAAGATGATCGCCAACATACTGGGCATCAAGGTGGATGTGATCGAAAGTGAAGAAGGTCCAGGTTACGGCGGCGGCATGCTGGCGGCGGTGGGCTGCGGCGAGTTTGCTTCCGTGGAGGAGGCCGCTGAAAAGCTGGTGAAAGTCATAGATACAGTGGAGCCTGATCCAGAACTGACTGCGAAGTATGAGGCAAGATACCAACAGTTCAAGGAGATCTATCCGGCGTGCAAACCGATATTTGAAATAATAAAATAAACATTAAAACAGTAACTGCCCGGACAGTAAAGTCGCGAAGGCGCACGAGAGAAACTTTCATGAGTGCACTTTCGAATGAAAGTTCCTCTCATGAGTGTGTGCCGAAGGGACTTTACTCTTTAGTGCCGTTGCGCAGCAACTTATAATAGGAGGAAAGGCTATGGAAATCAAAAAAGTAACAGATGCCGCTTTTCGGAAATATGGCAGAGTGATCTCTGAATTTGATTTTTCCGAACTTGTGGCAAAGCTGGCGGAGACGCCGCTTCCCGACGGTGTGGTCTATGAGCCGTCGGTGGACATCCTGGAGGCGCTCCCGGTGAAGGGAAAGCTGGAAACGGCGTATTACGGGGAACTGCCGATACAGATCGGTTACTGCAACGGGCATAACCATCTGTTGAACGCAGTGGAATATCATCGTTCTTCCGAGGTGGATATCGCCGCGGATGATCTGATCTTACTGCTCGGCAGTCAACAGGATATTACGGATGATTATACTTATGAGACATCTAAGATCGAAGCGTTTCTGTGCCCGAAGGGAACAGGGGTGGAACTGTACGCGACGACGCTCCACTATGCGCCCTGCAGTGTGGGGGATAATGGATTCCGCTGTGGGATTGTACTGCCGAAGGATACGAACCTGCCTTTGGATGACAAACATGCTGGCTATGAGGACGCGCTGATCACCGCAAAGAACAAATGGCTGATCGGACACGCTGAGGGCGGCCTCGACGCGGGAGCCCACATCGGGCTGATCGGGGAGAATATCTCCGTGTAAAATATAGAACTAAAAACAGCAGATACCCGGACACAAAAGTGTGTTGGAAGAGTATCTGCGGAACTAATCATAAGGAGGAACAACTATCATGAACAACATTCCAAAAATCAAACTGGGTATCGTGGCTGTCAGCCGTGACTGCTTTCCGGAGAGCCTTTCCGTAAACAGGAGAAAAGCGCTTGTGGAAGCTTACAGGGCAAAATATGATGCAGAGGACATCTACGAATGCCCGATCTGTATCGTGGAGAGTGAGATCCATATGGTACAGGCGCTGGAGGACATCAGAAAAGCCGGCTGTAACGCACTCTGTGTATACCTTGGCAATTTCGGTCCGGAAATTTCCGAGACACTTTTGGCGAAACACTTTGACGGTCCGAAGATGTTCTGCGCGGCGGCTGAGGAGAGCCAGAACGATCTGGTGGGCGGCAGAGGCGACGCTTACTGCGGTATGTTAAATGCAAGCTACAACCTGAAACTGCGCAACGTGGGCGCTTACATTCCCGAATATCCGGTGGGAACAGCGGAAGACTGTGCGGATATGATGAATGAATTCCTGCCGATCGCGAGAGCGCTTGTCGGGCTTTCCGATTTGAAGATCATCAGCTTCGGTCCGAGGCCGCTTAACTTCCTGGCATGTAACGCACCCATTAAGCAGCTCTACAATCTGGGCGTTGAGATCGAGGAAAATTCCGAGCTGGATCTGTTTGAAGCCTTCAATAAACATGCGGGAGATGAAAGAATTCCTGCAAAGGTGAAGGAGATGGAGGAGGAGCTTGGCGCAGGCAACAAGAAGCCGGAAGTGCTCGCAAAACTGGCTCAGTATGAACTGACACTGCTCGACTGGGTTGAGGAGCACAGAGGCTACAGAAAGTATGTTGCTATCGCCGGGAAATGCTGGCCCGCATTCCAGACACAGTTCGGCTTTGTTCCCTGCTATGTGAACAGCCGTCTGACAGGCATGGGTATCCCTGTATCCTGTGAAGTGGATATTTACGGCTGCCTTTCCGAGTTTATCGGAACCTGTGTCAGCAACGACATCGTTACTCTGCTCGACATCAACAATTCCGTGCCGGCAGATATGTACAAAGAGGCGATCGAGGGCAAGTTCGACTACACGCACAAAGATACCTTCATGGGCTTCCACTGCGGAAATACCTGCTCGAAGAAGCTGGCTTCCTGCGAGATGAAATATCAGATGATCATGGCGAGAAATCTTCCGGTCGAAGTGACCAACGGAACGCTGGAAGGCGACATTATGCCGGGCGATATCACGTTCTATCGTCTCCAGTCCACAGCGGACAATAAGCTGCGCGCTTATGTGGCACAGGGCGAGGTACTTCCGGTGGCGACAAAGTCCTTCGGCGGCATCGGCGTATTTGCGATCAAGGAGATGGGCAGATTCTACCGTCATGTGCTGATCGAGAAGAATTATCCTCATCACGGCGCGGTTGCGTTCGGCCACTACGGGAAATCTCTGTTTGAAGTGTTCAAATATCTGGGCGTTCCGGTGGAAGACATCAACTACAATCAGCCGAAGAGCCTGCCTTATCCGACGGAGAATCCGTTCTGCTGATGGAGAAGAGGCAAATGATTTTGGTCCGGATAAGATGTGAAAAGCATATCAGACAGGCTGAGGTTCAAAACAGTCCGGTTTGAGCTGTTACGGGCATGGACCGCCTCTGCGTAAAAAATATGCAGGGGCGGTTCTTTTATGCTATACTGTATGTTATGAAAAAAGAAACCGTAAATGATAAAAACATTTCCATAAAAGGAGCCTTTCGCATTATGGTGACAGGCTTTGTTGTCATGCTTTTGGTCGCAGTTCTCTGCGCTGTCTATTTTTCTGTGAAGATGGAACAGGTGAGTGAGGCGGATGCCAGAACCTATGAGATATATGACAGACATTATGTATTTATCACGGATGACGCGGAGAAGGAATTCTGGAACGAGGTCTACGCGGCAGCTGTGGAGGAGGGCAAAAAGGAAAATGTCTATGTGGAACGTCTGGGGGAGGATCTGAATGTCAATTACCAGACGGAAGACCTTTTGCGGATCGCCAACAACTCTTCGGTGGACGGAATCATTTTTTGCGGGGAGGATAATGAGGAGACTGTCAGCCTGATCAATGAGGCGGTGGGAAAGGGCATAGCTGTGGTCTCCCTGCGGCAGGATATCGAAGACTCGCAGAGACAGTGCTTCGTGGGAGTCAACAGCTATGACCTCGGACTGGAATACGGGAAACAGATCCTGGAACTGACGGAGCTTGAGCAGATACAACATCCCAGGATATGCATTCTGGCGGATGACACGATGGCGGAATCGAAACAGAACCTGATCACTTTCGCTATTCAGGACAGCTTTTCCGAAGCCAGGCAGGGGGAGGAAGACCTGCCGGAGATTGAGGTCAGAAAAATTGATACAGCAGAAGCCTTCAGCGCGGAGGAGGCGATCCGGGATATTTTTATTGACAACCGGAATCTGCCGGATATCATGGTCTGCCTGAACAGTGTCTATACCCAGTGTGCCTATCAGGCTGCGGTGGACTATAACCGCGTGGGAGAAGTCAAGATACTGGGCTATTACACGACAGACGCGATCCTGGACGCGGTGGAAAAACAGATCATCTATTCCACGGTACAGGTGGATACCGAAGAGATGGGCATCCAGTCCATCAGGGCGCTGACGGAATACCATGAAAGCGGATATACGAGTTCCTATGTCCCGATCAGTACAATGATCATCGGCGGCAGGGAGGCGGCGGCGCTGCTGCAGAAGTCGGAGGTGGAAGATGCCGGTAACTAAATGGAACAACGCCTCGATACAGATCAAACTGACAGCAGCATTTACGTTTACGCTGGTCATCATACTGGCAGTGAACCTGTTCATGTATATGAATACAAACTCTATGATGTCCCGTGTGGATGAAGTGTATGTCAGCAATGTGAACTTGAACGAACTTTCAGAGGCCCTTCAGATGCTGCATGAATCTGTGAGGGGATACCTGGACACAAAAAGTTCGGATGCACTGGATACCTATTACCGCGCCGACCAGGAATACAGGGAACTGTTGGAAGGACTGAACGAACGTGTGGTCAATAACCAGGTGAAGATCATGGAGAAAAATATAAAAGCACAGTCGGAGACCTACCTTGAAAAGGTTTATGAGACTGTGCAGGCGAAGCGCGGCAGGAATGTGGAGCGATATAAGCTTTACTATGACGAGGCGACAGTAGTCTACGGGGATATCCAGAACTGCATCTATTCTCTGAACAATGAACAGTTTAAAAATAATACCAACAGTTATACAATGCTGCTCTCATCCCTGCGGTACATGGAGATCGTCAGCACTCTGATCCTCACAATGGTCGGCTGTATCAACATGGTCATGATATTTATGCTCACAAAAAGCATGACCAGTCCGTTGATCAAGCTTTCCAGAGCGGCGAACGAGGTGGCAGAAGGCAATTTTAATGTGGTGATCGAGGATGTGGGAAGCGGGGACGAGGTCGGGATCGTGTCGAGAGCCTTTCAAAAGATGGTAGCAAGCATTCAGATCTACATCCGGGAGATCAAAAACAGCGTGGAGCGGGAGAGCCGCATGAAGGAAAAGGAGCTGCTGATGGAGAGCCGCATGCGGGAAGCGCAGCTGATGACGCTGCAGGCGCAGATCAACCCTCATTTTCTGTTCAACACACTGAATGCGGGAGCCCAGCTCGCGATGATGGAGGGTGCGGACAAGACCACGGAGTTCATTGAGAATATGGCGGATTTTTTCCGCTATAACATCAAAAAGATGAATCAGGACACGACCGTCGGCG
The DNA here is from genome assembly GCA_910584915.1 of uncultured Lachnospiraceae bacterium. GTDB lineage: Bacteria > Bacillota > Clostridia > Lachnospirales > Lachnospiraceae > 1XD8-76. The sequence continues at coordinate 142,492 of CAJUDM010000002.1, read as the reverse complement.
AGGAAGTGCGGCTGGTGGATAATTATATCTATATACTGAATGTGCGCTTTACGGGGGAGATCCATTTTGAGAAAGAGGTGGACGGGCAGGTGCTTGATGTGAAGGTGCCGAGCATGATCCTGCAGCCCATCGTGGAGAACGCGGTGAATTACGGTATCAGAAATATCGACAGAGAGGGAAAGATCCGGCTGAGAGTGTACCGGGAGGGGGATTTTATCTATCTGTCAGTGTGGGATAACGGAATTGGCATGGGCGAGGAAAAGATATCCCAGATCCTGAGAGGAGAGCTGAAGGAGGTTGACCTTCGCTCCAACTCCAACGGGATCGGGCTGGGGAATGTGATAGAACGGCTGAAACTCTATACCAGCAGGGAGGATGTGATGGACATCAAAAGTGCCGGTAAAGATGCGGGGACAGAGTTCATCATAAAAGTGCCGGCGCATATTTAGGCGGAACATATATCTGCTGTGCCTGAGTATGTGCGGTATAGGGCGCGTGAACACTGAGAAAAGCACAATGAAAGCATAGTGAAAAGGCGGGAGAGGTATGTACAGAATCTTACTGGCGGACGATGAAGGGATCGTTTTAAATGCATTGGAGTTTATCATAGAAAAAAATTTCAGCGGCAGATATGAGCTGGAGACCGCAAAGACAGGCCTGGGGGCGATCGAGACGGCGGAGCATTTCCGGCCGGATATCGTATTTATGGATATCCAGATGCCGGGTATCAACGGGATCGACGCGATGCGGGAGATCAGGAAATTTTCCTCGAACGTGATCTTTGTGGTGCTGACCGCCTATGACAAGTTTGATTACGCGAAGGAGGCGATAGGGCTCGGGGTTTTGGACTACCTGAATAAACCGGTGAACCGTAAAGTCGTTGTGGAAGTCATCGAGAAGGCGATGGGTATGATCGACGCAAGGCGTGAGAGGCGTAAAAACGATTTGCAGATAAAAGAGCGCATGGAGACGGTCATGCCGATCATTGAGAATGGTTTTATTTATTCCATTCTGTTTCAGGAGAGGTTTGAGGAAGATGTTGAGAACTATATGAGCCTGCTTGGCATTACAACATCTTACGGCTATATGCTGGCTGTTGTGTTCGGAGACAGGCAGCAGGGAAATTATATGACAAATGCAGTCGGAACCAGCGTCAGGGCGCAGATAGATTATTATCCCAAAGTGCGGGAGATTTTGAAGGATACCTTTCCGGAAGGGATCGTGGGAAATGTGAGCGCCAATAAGATTCCCGTGTTCATGCCGGCAGGCGGGTTGAAAATGACATACAATAAGAGGATCGAGATGATCGAGAAATCCCGCCTGGCAGTGCGGAGCATGAATAAGGCGACGGGACTTTCCTTCCGGATCGGCATCGGGGGGGTCTGTAAGCTGAAAGATACCCTGCAGTCCTATGACGGGGCGTTGAAAGCACTTTATTCGACAAAGGGAAGCGTGGCGCATATGGATGACCTGCCGATCGCGGTGGAGTATGAGGAGAACTATCCGGTGGAGACAGAGGAGGCGATCTTTGAAAAACTGCGGGACGGCAAGATGGAGGAGTGCCTTGCCCAGGCGGATAAATTTTTTGACTGGATGGTGGCCCAGTACGGCGGCGATGAGATGAGCATCAAACTCAAAGTGCTGGAGTTCGTGATGACCGGGGAATCGATCATGTACCGCAACGGCGGATATCTGTACCGCTTTGACAGCAGAAAAGATTATTTGCAGGATGTGTTTGGCATCAAAGGGTATGACGCCCTGAAAAAATGGTTTATGGATAAAATGCGGGGAGTCGTCACGATGATGGCCAGAAGCAGTGAGGATCATACGAACGATCTGATCCGGCAGGCGCAGGAGTATATTGACAGCCATTTCCATAGAGATATGTCCCTGGATGACATCTCGAGAGAACTGAATATCAGCCCTTATTATTTCAGCAAACTGTTTAAGGAAGAGACAGGGGAAAACTTTGTGGAATATGTAACCGGGAGACGGATGGATCGGGCGAAGGCGCTTCTGAAAAATTCAGACAGGAGCATCAAGGATATCTGCGCGGAGGTGGGGTATTCAGATCCGAACTATTTCAGCAGGATCTTTAGGAAATATCAGGGGGTCTCACCCACGGAGTACAAGGAGAATGTGGGAGGAAATTAGCGGTAATGTGACAGTGCAGCCCACAGGTTTCACTGTTGTACAGTAATTCAAATGATCCGGATTATGAGAGGGTTAAATGATGAAGGAGATAAAAAACAGCGTTCTGGTTATGTTGACCGTGATTATGACATTTGTGTCAATTACAGGCTGCGGACAGGCAGTAAAGGAAAATGACGCGGTAGAGGAAGAGAGCGACGCGATACAGATCGGATTTTCGATGGACTCCTTTCTGATCGAGAGGTGGCAGAGGGACCGTGATATTTTTGTGTCAAAAGCACAGGAGCTGGGAGCGGAGGTAAATGTGCAGAACGCCAACGGGGAGGTCAGCAGGCAGATATCTCAGATCGAATATTTTATTGAGAAAGATATGGATGTGATCGTTATCGTCGCCATTGACGGAGGGGCGCTCAGTGAGGTTGTGGAGAAAGCGAAAAAGGCTGGGATCAGGGTGATCGCCTACGACAGGCTGATCCTGGATGCCGATGTGGATCTCTATATCAGTTTTGACAATGAGAAAGTCGGGACACTGATGGGCGAATGCCTCAGAGAGGCTCTGGGGGATGAGGGAGAGATCATCTGTATCAACGGATCCCCCACCGACAATAATGTGACGTTAGTTTTCGGAGGGTTCCAGAAGGCGCTGCAGGGTTCAGATATCGACATTGACAGGACGGGCTATGCGGACCACTGGCTGGCAGAGATCGGGTTTGAGTTTGTCAGCGAATATCTGGCGGAAGGAAAAGTGCCCGATGCGATCATGTGCGGCAATGATGACATCGCGTCCCAGGTTGTGAAGGCGTTGTCGGAAAACCGTCTTGCCGGGCAGATATATGTGACAGGACAGGATGCAGATCTCGCGGCATGTCAGAGGATCGTGGAGGGCACCCAGTATATGACGGTCTATAAGCCGCTTGAGCTGCTTGCGCAGCGGGCTGCGGAGATGGCGGTGGCTATGGCAAAAGGGGAGATGCCGGAGACCGAGTCTGTACTCAATGACGGAACCTACGATGTCCCGTTCGAAAAGCTGGATCCTGTGGCGGTCACAAAGGAAAATATGGATGAGGTGATCATCGGGAAGTACCACCAGAAAAATGAAGTGTATCTGAATGTGCAGGGACAGGAGTAATAGTGTGAAAAATAGATTTTTCACACGCGAGATTTGTGTCTGCGCGCACTTGACACAAACTCGTTATGCGCAAAAAGATGTGCGCAGAAATGAGGATTGGTATGAAAAGAGAGGGCAGAAATGAAATTTGTACTGACAGCAATCGATGCGAAATATATCCACACAGGCCTTGCGGTTTACAGTCTGAAGAGCTATGCGGGGAAGGAATTGCAGGGGCATATCGAACTGGCGGAATATACGATCAATCAGCGCATGGAACAGATTCTTGCAGATCTTTACAGGAGAAAGCCGGATGTGATCGGATTCTCCTGCTATATCTGGAATTTTTCGCTGGTAAAGAGACTGATCAGGGAGTTTTCAAAACTGCTGCCGGATGTTCCGGTCTGGCTGGGCGGGCCTGAGGTTTCCTATGAGTATCAGAATATTTTTGAGGATATTCCCGAGGTGACGGGAGTTATGGTGGGAGAGGGGGAGGAGACCTTTCGGGAACTGCTTATGGCGTATGTGGAGGCGGAAAGAAAAGCGGAGGACACAGAAGAGGAGAGAGCAGTAAGGGCTGTCCGGAATGCGGAAGAAGGTGCGGCAGAGAATTCGGGAGAAGTAGAGGACAAAAAAGGCGCCGCAAAAGCAGGCGAGGCGGCAGGCCGGCAAAAAAACCTTCGCGTCCTGTCTCTGAAGATACCCGGCACGGCGACAAGGGAAGGATTTTTCGGCGCCAGGAACGCCCTTGATATGGACAGTCTTCCCTTTTACTATGAGGAACTGGGAGAGGATGAGAGGGAACAGGGAAGGCATAAGATCATATACTATGAGTCGGGCAGAGGCTGTCCCTTCAGGTGCAGCTACTGTCTTTCCTCCATAGAAAAACAGGTGCGCCTGCGGGATGCGGCGCTGGTAGAGAAAGAACTTTTGTATTTTCTGGACAGAAAGGTAAAGCAGGTGAAATTTATTGACAGAACCTTTAACTGTGATAGAGAACATGCTCTATCAATATGGCGCTTTCTGTCAGAAAATGACAATGGTGTCACAAATTTTCACTTTGAGATAGCGGCCGAACTGCTCACCCGGGAGGAACTTGAAGTTTTTTCTAAGATGAGGCGGGGACTGATACAGCTGGAAATCGGCGTGCAGACGACAAATAGAGAAACGCTGCGGGCGATCCATCGCCCCGGGGATCTGGAAAAATGTAAGAGGACAGTCAGGGCGATTTCTGAGACAGGAAATATTCATCAGCATCTGGATCTGATCGCCGGGCTTCCGTTTGAGGACCTGAAGAGTTTCAGAAATTCCTTCAACGAGGTATTTGCCATGGCACCGCACCAGATCCAACTCGGATTCTTAAAGGTATTGAAAGGTTCGGAGATATATGAGAGGGCAGAAGAATACGGGATCGTCTGTCAGTCGGAACCGCCCTATGAAATGCTCTATACGAAATGGCTTTCCTACGAGGATGTGCTGGAGTTAAAGAGAGTGGAGGAGATGGTGGAACTGTTTTACAACAGCAGTCAATTCTGCCATACGATGTCTGCGCTTCTGACATTGTTTGAGAGCCCATATGATATGTTCCTTGCGTTGGCGGAATATTATGAAAAACGGGGATTTCCGGTGAACAGCCCCTCGAGGAATCATCGCTATGAGATCGTGCTGGAATTTGTGAAAAGCCTGAAAGTGGGGGAGAGAGCGGAGGAACTGTTTGGGGAACTGCTGACATTTGATGTCTATCTGCGGGAGAAGGCAAAGAGCAGGCCGGCATTTTCCAGAGATATCCGCAGTTTTACACAGAAGATCATATTGTTTTACAGACAGCAGGAGAAAGGATCTGACCTGCTTCCGGATTACGTGGAGAAAGGCTATGACGGCAGGCAGATGATGCGCATGACGCACGTGGATGTGTTCCGCTATCCGGTCTGGGATAAAGAGTGGCTGGACGGGTTGAGGATGGATGAGATATACCCGGGCCAGGAGAGGTTTATATTGTTTGATTATGAAAAAAGGAATCCACTGACTTATGAGGCGGAGTTTATGCTGATAGAGATATAATATTCGCAAAGAAAACTCGGATATTTTTGAGTTTGAACTGTGGAGAAAAAAGTTAAACGGGAGACAAATGGATGATAAATACATATATCGCGATCGACCTGGAGACGACAGGGCTCAGCGCAAAGCTTGACAAGATCATAGAGATCGGAGCTGTAAAATTTACGGAGGGAGAGGAAACAGCAGTTTTTTCCTCGTATGTGAATCCCGGCATCAGACTGCCGGAGCGCATCATAGAACTGACAGGGATTACGGATGCGGATGTGGAGGACGCGCCGGATATGGAGGATCTTCTGGAGGAACTGGACGCTTTTCTGGGAGAGGAGATTTTACTCGGGCATAACCTGCTCTTCGACTATTCTTTTCTGAAAAGGGCATTTTCTTATCAAAAGAGAAAGTTTGAAAAGACGGGGATCGATACATTGAAGATCGCCCGCGCCTGCCTCCCGCAGACGGAACATAAGGGGCTCGGGGATTTATGCGCGTTGTACAATATTCCGCTCAGAGCACACAGGGCGGTGGGAGACGCCAGAGCCGCCGGGCTTTTGTATCAGAGACTGATGGAAAATGTCGGGGAAAAGAAGGAACTGGAAAAATACTTTGAGCCAAAGCCTTTGATCTGTCAGGTCAGAAAGGACTCTCCGGCTACAGCGCCACAGAAAGGGCTGTTGCATAAACTGCACAGGCAGTATGGCATTGTACCGGAATATGATGTGGAAAAGCTGACAAAATCGGAGGCAAGCCGCCATATCGACAGGATACTGAGCGAACATAAGGCGGTGATGGATCGACAGTGAGCGGTTTAGAAACCGGTGCAGTGACAGGTTTCTAAACCGACTGCCCGCAGATCAGGAGATTTTTCCATTTCTCTCCGCCTCTTCCAGCATGGCAAGGACTCTTCCCTTTGAGAGGGAACGGATCTTTTCCGCTTTTTCTTTTAAGTCCGGAATCTTGACCTGTTCTCCGTACTCCAGATAGAGTTTTGTCAACCGTTCGTAGGTGGCGGCGATATCGGAGCCGGCGGATACGGCATAGGTGAGTATTGTTTTTGCCGCCTGCTTTCTTTCTTCTTCCGGGCATGCCTGGGCTGCCTCACCCCAGTTTTGCAGCAGGACGGATGCCCAGTTCTGCAGGGTAGTGATCAGCTCCTCAAAATTTTTATCGTACTCGGAGAGCAGATTGATATTCGGTGCGCCGTAGGTGAGCTTTAAATCGGTATTGGAATATCCCGCAAAATTGACAATTTTCTTTTTGGAAAGTTCCCGGATCTTATCGTGGCATTCTTTTATTTCCGGCAGATCCGCGAGAATATCCATCGGCAGTTCATTCAGTGGGATGGCGATATAATCCAGATTTTCCAGCGATTTCCGCCTGGTGGAATCTGCCATCCGTTCCCGCTCCCAGAAATGATCCACATATTTTTTTTCTGTTTTTGTCCTTCGTTTCATGGAAAAGGAGAACAGAAAGCCAAAAACGATAAAACTTGCAAAAAAAGGGTATTTCATATATAATTATCCCTAATATAAATATACGGGAGATCCTTTCTCAAAATTTCCGCGGACAGGAGCCGGCGGATATGCGGTGTTATGGAATACAGTACAAAAACGGTGAAAGGCAGTCTTCCAGACAGGAGTGAATGACTATGTTTCACAGAAATAAAAAATCTGTCCGTATCATTTCGTCAGTTATCATAATACTGTTGGTGCTTGCCATGCTCGCATCCATACTTTTGTACCTGTTGTAAATAGTGAGCGTCAGCTCACTATAGTATAAGGCGTAACCGCTAAAAAAATCAATAATATTTGAGAAAATAGCGGATTAACTTTATGAATATTATCTATTGGAAGAGGTTATCTCTTATTATAGAATAGAAGTAAGATAAGAGAAGTTATGTGCTTCAACGATTTAAAGATGGTGGCTGAGATGCAAAAAGGGTGGAAAAAATTTTTAATAACAGCGGCATGTATGGTCTGCTTTATGAGTTTTGGGCTGGATGCGCAGGCGGCGGGAAAGGACAGCAGAATTGAAGCCGGTGTTTCGATAGGAGATATCGATGTATCGGGAATGAGTATTTCAGAAGCGGAGAGCGCCGTGGAGGCGTTTGTGGAATCTCTGCGGAATGTACCGATCACCCTGCGTTTAGAGGGCGGCCAGGATACAGTGGGAACGGCGGGAGAACTCGGGATCATCTGGGAAAATGACGGAGCGTTGGAAGAGGCCGCAATGCTCGGGAAGCGGGGCAATATTGTCCAGCGTTACAAAGCGCTTGAAAATCTGAAGGAAAACGGGCAGAATTATCCGCTGAACCTCTCCTTCAAAGGGGATGTGTTGGACAGTATCCTGAATTCTCTCAGCGAGACTTATGATCATGAGGCGGAGGAGGCTTCCCTGACAAAGACAGAGAGCGGATTCCAGATCACAGAGGGCAGAACGGGCCGCGTACTGGATGTGGCAAGATCCAAAGAAGCCATTTTAAATTATCTGCAGAACAGCTGGAATTTTGAGAAGGCGTCTGTCGATCTGGTGGTGACAACGGAAGAACCGAAGGGGAATGCGGAGACGTTAGAAAAGGTGAAGGATGTGCTTGGCACATGTACTACAGCCTACAAATCTTCCGGACCGTCCAGAGTGACGAATATAAAAACAGGCTGCGGCCATATAAATGGTATTACACTTTTTCCGGGCGAACAATGCTCAGTCCTGGAACTGATCACGCCGTTCTCTGTGGACAACGGATACGAACTGGCGGGTTCCTATCTGAACGGGCAGGTCGTGAACAGCCTGGGCGGGGGTATCTGCCAGGTTTCCACTACGCTCTATAAAGCGGTTCTGGCAGCAGAGCTGCAGGTGGACGAAAGAAGCAATCATTCCATGATCGTATCGTATGTGGAGCCTTCGGAGGACGCGGCGATTTCGGAATCTGGCGGTAAGGATTTTAAATTTACCAATAACAAGGAGTATCCTGTCTATATAGAAGGCACCACAAGTCCGGAAAAGACGATCACCTTTACGATCTACGGTGTGGAGGACAGGCCCTCGGACAGGAAGGTGGAGTATGTCAGCGAGGTGCTGGAGAAGAATGTGCCGCCGACGGAGAAGATCATACCGACGGCGGATCCGATAGGCTATGTGAATGTACAGTCCGTCCATGTCGGATATAAGGCGCGGCTGTGGAAAGTTGTGACGGAGGGCGGTGTGGAGGTCAGCAGAGAGCAGGTCAACAGCAGCTACTATGCGGCGGTTCCCCGCACAGCGAGCGTTGGAACGGCTACGGCAGATCCCAATGCGGCGGCACAGATTCAACAGGCTATAGCCACAGGAAGCATTGATTATGTGAAATCCGTCGCCGGGGCGATCGCGGCACAGCAGGCGGCGGCCGCCGCCGGACAGGCCGGAGTCGATCCGGGGCAGCAGACAGGTATCACAGAAGATCCGGGGACAGGCGCGACAGACGGCTGATCGGATACTGCAGTAGTCAGAGGAGGCAGTCCGGAGAGAAGTGCGCCGCCTGATCCGATAACCGCAACGGCATATGACGAGAAACATAGGGGTGGAGCATGCCGTGATGGGATGCTCTCTTGTAACAGAGAAGGGCCTGGCATAAAAACAGTCATGCCCTTTTTGCGAATAGTATTTCTGAGTGTTTTGAGAGGCCCGGGGCTATGCAGAGGAGAGAGAAAAGCCTGAAAGGAAAAGAACTGGATATTGTTATGACAGGGTTTGCAGGGCTGTATGGTTCAGTGATTCTGGCGCGTGAGAAATACGGTGAACTGCGAGGCAGATATCCGGTGTCTTTTCTGGAGGAAGCAGCAAAACAGGAGAGGCTTATCTGGCAGATACCGGAGGCTGCACCGGCCGGAAAGTCCGATGGCTGCGGCGCGTATTTCAGTTCGGATTTTTTCGAAAAAAGCATTGCGGGGATGTACCTTCTTTCAGAAGGAGGTGTTTTCGCGGGGCTCTGGAATATGGGAAAGTCCGCGGGCATCGGACTGGAGGTTTCTTTAAAAAAGATACCGGTAAAGCAGGAGACAATAGAGATCTGTAATTTTTTTGATGTGAATCCCTATCAGATGAACTCGAGGGGATGTTGTCTGCTGCTTACGGAAAACGGAGGCAGATTGAAGGACCGCCTTGCAGAGTGTGAAATTTCCTCGGAAGCCATCGGCGTTACGACCGGAAATAATGACAGAGTTGTCATAAACGGGGAGGAAAGAAGATTCCTTGAGAAACATTATGAGGATGCACTCGCGCTGCTGCGTGGGGAAGACTGCGATAAAAAAAATGAGAACACTGTTTCATATTGCAATGATCGTTTTAGGCGGATGCATCTGGTATCTGTCAGACAGAGGGATTAAAAACAGCATAACGGTGACAGATATGATCGTATGCGGGACCGTCATGATACTTTGTGCGGCAGTCATTATGCATTATGTGTATAAACAGCGAAAAAAGATTGATTAAAAAAGGAGAGGAAAGGAACGGATATGAGAGAGCAGTTATTAAAGATCATTGAGAGGAACAGCCGTATTGAATTAAAAGAGCTGGCGGTTATTTTGGGTGTGGAAGAGGCGGTTATCATCGAGGAACTGCAGAAATGTGAGCAGGAGGGCGTAATCTGCGGTTATCATACGATGATCGACTGGGACAAGGTAGGCGTCGAGAAGGTGTCCGCGTTGATCGAGGTTCGTGTAACGCCTCAGAGAGGGCAGGGGTTTGACAATATTGCGGAGAGGATCTATAAATATCCCGAGGTAAATGCGGTTTACCTGATCTCCGGCGGCTATGACCTGCTGGTATCCCTGGAGGGAAAAACACTCAGGGAGGTGTCAGCGTTTGTGTCGGATAAACTGTCCACACTGGATACAGTGATCAGTACGGCTACACATTTCATTCTGAAAAAGTATAAGGACCATGGCACGATCCTGGAAAAGAAATATGAAGATACAAGAGAGAAGGTGACACCATGAGAAATCCGTTGGCTGAAAAGGTAGTGGATATCCCGTTTTCGGGTATCCGGAAATTTTTTGATATTGTGAGCGAGATGCCGGATGCGATCTCTCTGGGCGTGGGCGAGCCGGATTTTGACACGCCCTGGCACATCCGCGATGAGGGCATCTATTCGCTGGAGAAGGGACGGACCTTTTATACGTCCAATTCGGGATTGAAGGAGTTAAGGCAGGAGATCGCCAATTATCTGAAACGGCGCCAGAATCTGGAATATGACGCGATGAAGCAGGTTCTGATCACGGTGGGGGGCTCCGAGGCGATCGATATCGGCATGCGCGTTATGCTGAACCCGGGGGAGGAAGTGCTGATCCCTCAGCCGAGTTATGTCTCCTATGAACCCTGTGTGATTCTGGCGGGCGGTGTACCTGTGATCATCAACTTGAAGGAGGAGAACGAGTTCCGTCTGACGGCACAGGAACTGCTTGACGCGATCACCGAGAAAACCAAGATCCTGGTGCTGCCGTTCCCGAACAATCCGACAGGTGCGATCCTGGAGGAGAAAGATCTGCAGGAGATCGCAAGGGTCTGCATTGAGAAGGATATTTTTGTGATGTCCGATGAGATATACGCGGAGCTGACTTATAAAGAGAAACATATTTCCATCGCCCAGATGCCCGGCATGCAGGAGCGGACGATCCTGATCAACGGATTTTCCAAAGCATATGCGATGACAGGGTGGCGTCTCGGCTATGCCTGCGGACCTGCGGATATCATCGAACAGATGCTGAAAGTACACCAGTACGCGATCATGTGCGCGCCGACCACCAGCCAGTATGCGGCGGTGGAAGCGCTTAAAAACGGGGATGAGGATGTGCAGGAGATGCGGGAGGCGTACAATCAGCGCCGCCGTTATCTGGTACATGCTTTCCGGGAGATGGGGCTGGAGTGCTTTGAGCCTTTCGGCGCGTTCTACATATTCCCTTCTATCAAAGAATTTGGCATGACCAGCGATGAGTTTGCCACAAGGCTTCTGAGGGAAGAAAAGGTGGCTGTCGTGCCGGGGACGGCATTCGGTGCGTGCGGAGAAGGGTTTTTGAGGATATCCTATGCGTACTCGCTGGAAAATCTGAAGATAGCGATCGGGCGGATCAGGGATTTTGTGGAGAGGCTGAGAAAGGAACAGCAGTGAGCGGCTGCAGGATCACTGTGTAAAAAGCTGTATATTATTAAAGTACAGAAGAAAGATGCAAAGGAGCCGGGATCCTGAAAATGTGCGGGATCCGGCTCTTTTGACTGTAAGATGGCATCAGCCGGCATAGAGCAGTCACACAGTGCACAGATGCCGGTTATTATCCTGCAGTCAAAGCCCGCACCCGCAAACAACAGCGCCCGGCTCATTGCCCACAGGAATAAAGACAGAGATAAGGAAAGAAAGACAGGAGCATAGACGATGCATATTATATTACACCAGCCGGAGATACCGGCGAATACAGGAAATATCGGCAGAACCTGTGTGGCTTCGGGAAGCAGCCTGCATCTGATCGAGCCGCTTGGCTTCAGGCTGGATGAGAGATCCATTAAGCGCGCCGGGATGGACTACTGGGACAGCCTTGATGTGACGAGGTATATCAATTACAACGAATTTTTGGAAAAGCATCCGGGCGTAAAGATATGGTTTGCCACTACCAAGGCGAAAAGGGTTTATACGGAGGCGGACTTCGGTATGGATGATTACATTATGTTCGGAAAGGAGAGCGGAGGGATTCCGGAGGAGATCCTGGTGGATCATGAACAGGACTGTATCCGCATTCCGATGCTTAATGATATCCGCTCGCTGAACCTCTCCAATTCGGTGGCGATCGTGCTGTATGAGGCTCTCCGGCAGAATGATTTTGCGGGAATGCGGCGGGAAGGGGAACTGCACCGGCTGCAGTGGAAGATGCCTTAACTTTTGCTAATTTTTCCCTTCAAATATTTGAACCGTATTGACAGGACAAGGACCTGGTGCTATCATAAATTCAGTCTTAGTATCAGGAGATGAAAAATCATGAACTGGAAAAATCGTGTAATTTTCAAATTCAAAGGAAACATTTGATTCTTTCAGGCTATCTTTATGCCCTTTTCGGGGCGATTATTCCGTTAGTTAATTGATAATGACAACGAAACTTTTTCCAATATGCGGAAATGGGTGATACTGACAAAACAAGAGTGGCTTGCCGTTTCGTCGGAGTCTGTTTTTGCCTGTATCGGCCGGTTCTGTCATCTGGTTATAAGTTTTTGCAGGCAGAATGAGAAGAGGTTTATTATGAATATAAAGAGACAGACGGTACTGATGTACCTTTATGAGGCGGCGCTCGCTTTCCGCATGGTGGACGCTGTCTGGGTTATTTTTTTGCTGGAGCGAGGATTTTCTCTGGCGCAGGTCGGCATTGCGGAGGGGATCTACCATGTCACAAGCATGGTCTTTGAGGTGCCGAGCGGTATGGCGGCGGATCTTTTCGGAAGAAAGCGCACGATCCTGCTGTCGGGCGCGCTTGGGATCTGTTCGGCTGTCTTTATGACGCTCGACGGTTTCATCGGATTTGTCTACTGTGGCATGATCTTTTCCGCACTGAGCCTGAATATGGCGTCCGGGACGCAGGAAGCGTTAGTCTATGACAGTCTGCTGGAGGCGGGTTGTGAGGAGCGGTACAAAAAAGTGTGGGCGAACTTCAGCATGATCGCCAGGGTATCGAGCGCGTTCTCCTGCGCATTCAGCCCGATTGCGATCCTGATCGGATACCGGTATACTTATTATATCATGGCAGGCCTGTATCTGTTTACGATCCTCTGTGTGTCCGGGGTAAAGGAGCCGCAGGTGACACAGAAGCAGAGGACACGGGGGGATCACCTAAAGCGGGAACTCGGGAGGCGCTGGAGGCAGCATATCAGGGAGACGGGTGTTTTTATAAAAAAGAATCCCGGAACCATGTGCAAACTGCTTGCGAATGCGGCACTCGCCTGTCCCTGCTACCTGATCATGATGTATCTGCAGGAGCATCTTGTAAACTGCGGCTGGCCGAAGAGCTTTATCGGTATTCCAATGCTGGTGATTCCTCTGGCGGGAGCGGTCGGGACGAGGATCGCCGCTGAAAATGAGCACAGACTGGCGAAGGCATTGCTTGTCTGCGGCGTGATAAGCGGTATCGGGACCTGTCTTGTGGGGAGTCATGCGCTTGTCATCGTACTGTTTGGAGCGTGCCTTGCGCGCGGCTGTGAAGGGTTTTCTGAGATCAAGGTCAGTGAAAATGTAAACAGAGACTTTACCAGCGACCACAGGGCTACGCTGGTCAGTGTGGACAGTATGCTCTACTCCGTGCTGATGGTGGCGGCGAGTCCGGTGACAGGCATTTTGGGAGACCGCTGTGGCGTGAATGTGACATTTTATCTGCTGGGCGGGATTTTGCTTCTGGCGACGGTGACAGTGGGGGGAATATGGTATCGCAGAGAGATTTCGCGGGAGGATCAATAACGATAACAAAATAATATTTTATAGAAAATCTCTCAGAAATATGATAAAACATACCTATAAACAAAACAAACAAAGGAAATGGAGAAAACTATGATTCGAACAGCAGGAATAGCAGGACTCGGCGCTCTGGGAATCTTATTCGGGCAGAAATTGTCGGAAGCGCTCGGCAGAGAGAATGTCTATGTGCTCGCCGACGGGGAGCGGATTGACCGGTATCGGAAGGATGGGGTGTATTCCAACGGGAAACGCTGCGACTTCACTTATGTGGAGGCGGAGGATGCGCCGGTGGTGGATCTTTTGATTTATGCCACAAAATACTACAGCCTGGAGGAGGCGGTGAAAAGTACGGCGGGCGCCTGCGGAAAAGATACGGTTGTCATTTCCCTGTTGAACGGGGTGAGTTCGGAGGGGCTGATCGAGGAGTTTCTGCATCCTGCACATCTGCTCTACTGCGTGGCGCAGGGGATGGACGCCACCAGGGATGGCAATCGCCTCAGCTACTCCAAAGCGGGATGCCTTGTGTTCGGAGAGAGGGATAACAGACATAGTGAGAGCGTAAAGGATCTGAAGGAACTGTGCGGCAGGGCAGGGATCGCCTGTGAAGTGCCGGAGGATATTCTGCATAGACAGTGGAGCAAATGGATGTTGAATGTGGGGGCGAATCAGACTTGTGCGGCATATTCCACGGGATATCGCGGAATCCAGAAAGGGGGAGAGCGCCGGGAGGAGTTTCTCGCCGCAATGCGGGAGGCGATGGCGGTCGCGAATGCGGAAGGGATCGCTCTGACGGAGCGGGAGCTGGAGGACTGGACAAACCTCATCGATACGCTCTCGCCGGACGGGGAGCCCTCCATGCGTCAGGATACGAAAGCGGGGCGAAAGACAGAGGTGGATCTGTTTGGCAGGCTGGTGTGTGAGTTGGGGAGAAAACACGGGATCGCGACGCCTCAGAATGATATCTTTCAGCAAATGCTGTGAGGTGGAATCAGTCTCTTCCACAGCTTGAAAGGCCATAGGGAAGCGTTTTTGGATATCTGCACCGGTGTGAGAGGACTGAAGTTTTTATATGACAGTTTTTTTATAGAAGAGACAGAGGCGCGAAAATACCCGTAACAGTCATTCCTCCTCTTCCGCCACAGGGAGCGAAAAGATGAACTCTGTGCCGACGCCGACAGTGCTGATCACATTGATATGTTCGCCGTGCGCCATGATGATCTCCTTTGTGATGGACAGACCAAGGCCTGTGCCCTTTTTGTCCTTGCCGCGGGAGAGATCGGACTTGTAAAAGCGATCCCAGATCAGCTTTAAATCTTCTTTGGGAATGCCGATACCTCTGTCCTTGATGGAGATGAAGACCTTGTTTTTCTTTTCGGTCGTCTCTATTTTGATGATGGAGTCCTGCGGACTGAATTTGATGGCATTGTCCAGGATGTTGTAGAGCACCTGCTGGATCTTTCCCATGTCGGCGTCCACGGGCATGGTTTCGCCGGTCAGCACCAGTTCGATAGCGACAGATTTATTTCTGCAGACGCCCTCAAAGGTAGCGGCGGTGTTTCTGATCGTTGCGTTCAGGTCAAAGATGGATTTTTCCAGATATACGCCCTTTGTATTTAAATTGTTCAGTGTCAGCAGGGAATCTGTCAGCTTTTTCAGGCGGTCGGTCTCATTCAGCACGATGTTAAAGTACTTTTCATACAACTCGGGCGGAACCGTGCCGTCGATCATGGCTTCCAGATATCCGCGGATAGAAGTGAGCGGGGAGCGGAAGTCGTGGGAGACATTTGCCACAAATTTTTTCTGGTTATCTTCGGCGCGGGCGATCTCGCTTGCCATATAATTCAGAGAAGCTGCGAGGTATCCCATCTCGTCCGCGCTTTCCACGGTGAATTCATAGTGCATATTGCCGGAGGCGTACTGCTCCGTGGCGGAAATGATCTTTTTTAACGGGATGTAGACGATCTCCGTGAAAAAGATCAGAATGATCAGCGACAGCACAAACAGAATGAGCAGCATGATATAGGATATATTTAAAAAGCTGTTTGCCTCCTGCTTGATCGAGGCCATGGACATATGGATGACCACATAGCCCTGCACTCTGTAATTGTAAGTGATGGGTGCGAATACACTGAGCATATCCTCCTGATAGTGACCGAAAAATGTTCCCACAGTATAGTAGGAACCTGCGGCCGCCGTGGAATCAAAATTTTCGATGACAATCTCTTTTTCGATATCAAGAGGGTTGGAGGAGTCTAACACCATACGCCCGGAAGGATTGATGATCCAGATGGTGCTGTTCATGTAAACGGCAAGGGCGTCGATCTGATTTTTCACGGTGTCCAGGGAAGTGCGGTTTTTGTAAAGGTCGGACGCGTAGGTGTTGGCGATCTGGATCGCCTCCTTGTACAGGGACTCCGCATGATTTTTTTTGATGTGGTCCAGCGTCATATTGGACACAAAGGTGGCGACGACGACAAAACCGAAGAAGCCGAAGATCAGATAGGCGAGTATGAATTTCAGATAGAGGGTTTTTCTCATGCTCCGGCCTCCTTAGCCGTCTGTCGTGTTTATGTATATATTGTGATTATTTTTAAATTTTCACCTCAAATTTGTAGCCGATTCCCCAGATCGTTGCCAGTTTCCAGCTCTCGTGGTCATTGATCTTTTCTCTGAGGCGTTTGATATGTACGTCCACAGTCCTTGTATCGCCGATATACTCGTATCCCCAGATCTGATCTAATAACTGTTCTCTTGTGAAAACGTGGTTTGGGGAGGAAGCGAGAAAATATAAAAGCTCTAACTCCTTCGGCGGCATCTCCACGGGATGTCCTTTATAGAGGACGGAATAGTTGGTCTGGTTTACCACGAGGTCGGGATACTCCACACATTTGATGTCCGGATCGGGGGCCGTCTGTATAACGGGCTTATAGCGCCGAAGCACAGCCTTCACCCTCGCCACCAGCTCCTTGGAATCAAAGGGTTTCTCCATATAATCATCGGCGCCCATCTCCAGGCCCAGCACTTTGTCGAAGATCTCGCCTTTCGCCGAAAGCATGATAATGGGCAGGGAAGACTTGGCGCGTATCTCCCGGCAGACCTGATATCCATCGATGCCCGGCAGCATCAGATCGAGCAGCATCAGGTTTGGCCGAAAGCTTTCCACGGCAGTCAGAGCCGATTCGCCGTCTCCTACGATCATGGTCTCGAAGCACTCTTTTGTCAGATACAGGGAGATCAGTTCAGCAATATTGTTGTCATCGTCTACGATCAGAATTTTTTGTTTGACTGCCATGGCATTCCTCCTGTGATTTCAGTTTTGCGGAATCTTTTCAGCTATTAGGGTGCATACCGGCAATCTTCCGCTGTCTGCTATTTTTTAAAAGTCGCTATTGTGACACCAGCGTCACCTTCTCCAAATTCTCCGAGCCGGAAGCTTTCCACATAGCGGATCTGCTTCAGATGTCGTTGAACAGCATTCCTCAGGGCGCCGGTTCCCTTTCCGTGCACGATGCGGACACTTGGCAGATGGGCGAGGTAAGCGTCGTCCAGATATTTGTCAAGCTGTGCCAGCGCCTCGTCCGTGGTCATTCCCAACAGGTTGATCTCTGTGGAGACAGAGAGGGATTTGCTCATCTTCATGCTGCCGGTGCCTGTCCTTCCTGCTCTCCGGTTTGACAGTCCGGTCACATCGTCTTCCTGCAGCAGGATCAGATCATTTATGTTTGTCTGGGTGCGGATGATACCGCACTGTACAAACAGGCTGCCTTTATGGTCGGGAAGGGAACTCACGGTTCCCTTTAACCCCATGGAGAGGATCTTGACGGAATCGCCCAGTTTCAGGTCTGAGGCCTTCAGGCTTTTTGTGATCCGGGGCTTCGGATCGTTTTTGATGGAGATTTTATTGTTTTTTTCATCGATCTGTCTGCGGAGCTTCTGCCTGGAGGCTTCGAGCTCTTTCATGGAGGCACCGGGTCCCGCCTTCTGGAAGGCGCGTATGGTCTCGTCCGCCGTGTCCTTGGCTTCCTGCAGGATATCTCTCGCCTGAGCGTGGGCTTCCTGCAGGATCTTTTCCCTGGAAGCGTCCAGTTTTTCCTGTTTGGACTCGAGTTTCTTTTTCAGGGTTTCTATTTCTTCCCTGTAAGAACGGATCTCAGCCTCCTCCTTTTCGATCGTAACCTTGCTATTCTCGAGGTCGGCGATCAGATCCTCAAAGCTTTCCTTTTCTTCACTGATCTGTCCGCGCGCCGCGTCAATGATATATTCCGGCAGCCCGAGCCTGCGGGAGATGGCAAAGGCGTTGCTCTTGCCCGGAATGCCGATCAAAAGCCGGTAGGTGGGGCGGAGTGTCTCCACATTGAATTCACAGCAGGCGTTTTCCACAAAATCAGTGGACAGAGCGTAAACTTTCAGCTCACTGTAATGGGTGGTGGCCATAGTGCGGATGCCTCTTTCGTGCAGATAATTTAAGATGGCTATGGCGAGCGCGGCGCCCTCCGTGGGATCCGTGCCGGCTCCCAGTTCGTCAAAGAGGCAGAGAGAGTGCTCCCTGGCATTTTTCAGTATCTGCACGATGTTTGTCATATGTGACGAGAAGGTTGAGAGACTCTGTTCGATGCTCTGCTCGTCTCCGATATCCGCATAGACATCCCGAAATACGGAGAGTTCTGACCGATCCAGGGCGGGAATCTGTAAGCCCGCCTGTCCCATCAGTGTAAAGAGCCCTACGGTCTTCAGGGACACTGTCTTTCCGCCGGTGTTCGGACCGGTGATGATGAGCAGGTCAAAGTCCCTGCCCAGATGGATGTCGATAGGGACAGCGTTCCTTTTATCGATCAGCGGATGACGTCCTTTTCGGATGTTGATAAAGCGGTCTTCGTTGAATACTGGTCTGGAGCCGTTCATGGCAAGGGCAAGGGAAGCCTTTGCAAAAATAAAATCGAGCAGCGTCATCAGGCGGCAGTCTTCCAGGATTTCGGAGGAATGTTCGGCTGCCTGGCTGCTGAGACCCGCGAGGATCACTTCGATCTCATCCTTTTCCTCCGCGTCCAGCTCCTTCAGCCGGTTGTTCAATGCCACGACAGCGGCGGGTTCAATGAAATAGGTGGAGCCGGTGGAGGACTGGTCGTGCACCATCCCGGGAACCTGCGCCTTGTATTCTGCCTTGACGGGAATACAGTAGCGGTTGTTCCGCTGGGTGATCACAGCGTCCTGCAGATAAGTGCGGCAGGAGCCGTTTACCATGGAGAGAAGCTGTGTGTGGATCTTGTCCCCTGTGGAAATTTTTTCACGCCGGATCCTTTTTAAATTGCTGCTGGCATCGTCCGCGATATCCTCCTCCGACAGAATGCAGCGCCTGATCTCGGAAGAAAGCGGGGAAAAGGGTTCCAGGGCATCAAAATACGGTGTGAGGGAATCGCCTGCCTCCGCGGTGTTCTCTTCACCCTGAACGGGGATGCGGCTGTTATCTTTTCCTTCTCTGCCATAGTTTTTTACGCGCGCCACGTTTTCGAGCAGCATGGCGATCTTCAACAGTTCGGAGATGGAGAGAGTGCTGCCCACATTCAGGCTTTTGAGGGAAAAGCCCAGGTCTTTATTGCTGCCGAAATTTGTGGAACCCCGGCGCAGAAGCCTTCCCACGGCATCCCCGGTCTCCTGCTGGCTCTGCTCGATCGTGGAGAGCACAACAGAAGGACGCAGAGCCCTGCACATTCTGCGCCCCGGCTCGGATGTGGCATGCTCTGCCAGCAGATCTATGATCTTATGGAATTCAAGTACTTTCAGTGATCTGTCATTCATATATCTGTTTCCTATACTCCGCAGTGCGAGTCCGAAAAGCCTGCGGTTTTCCGTGCTCACGGGCATGAGCCCTATGAAAAAAGCCGGATAAAAACCTGCTTATGTGCAAGCACAACGCATTTTTTATCAGTCTTTTTCTGCACTGCCCATTCTTTTCTTGGATATTATACCACATCTTATAAGTTTATGCGAAAAACTTTACAGGATTTTGGGAATAGACTATACTAGTCTTTGAAGTTATAGTAAGGTCGGTCGGAGGAGTCTGTGTGAAAAGAGAGGAAATCCGGGAAACAGAAAATAAAGTACAGCAGTCGGATCTGGATTCGGAGATCACTTCCGAGATTACTTTTTTGCAGGAAAAGATAAAGGAGCGCCCTGTCAACCGGAAAAAGCTGGTGCGGCGTACCGTGATCACGGTCGTGATGGCGATGGTTTTCGGACTGGTGGCGTGCGTGACGTTTCTGCTTTTGGAGCCGGTGATCAACAGGATGATCTATCCGGAGGAAAAGGCGGAGATCGTCAGGTTTCCGGAGGAGGAGCAGGAGGTGAATCCGGAGGATATGGCGGTTGATGAAGAGGAACTGCAGATCATCCGGGAGGAGGCTGCGGAGAATCCGGAGGGTACTTCCGAGAAACCGGAGAGGCAGGATCCGGAAACCGGAACAGCGCAGGAAGATCCTGCGGCTGGTGAGAGTATATCGGACGAAGAAATATTACCGGGCGGGGATGAAACGGAGGAACTCTCCGCGGAGGAAGCAGGGAGAGCGGTACTGGAGGATTATCAGGAGTTGTACGGTGTTCTCGGTGAACTGAGGGCGGAAGTAGAAAAGAGTATAGTTTCTATAACAACAGTGACGTCCGACGTAAACTGGATCAATGATACATTGGAAAATACAGGAGTGACTTCCGGACTGATCGTGGCGGATAACGGGAAAGAGATCCTGATACTTGCCGGTTACAGAGGGCTGAAAGATGCGGACAGCATATCGGTCTCCTTCGGGGACAGCCAGAAGGAAGCGAGCGTCAAGGAGGTCGATCAGACGACCGGGCTTGCCGTGCTTGCCGTGCCGCTTCAGGAACTGAACAGGGAAGAACTGGAAGAGATAACCTATGCGTCCCTGGGCAGTTCTGCCGGGCGCACTCTGGTTGGGCAGCCGGTCATGGCGGTGGGTTCTCCGATCGGGATCAGCGGTTCTGTCTGCTATGGGATGGTGACGTCCCAGGGAACAGCGATGGATCTTCTAGATTCCAACTATAAGCTGCTGACAACAGATATTTACGGCAGTGAGTCCGCCAGCGGCGCGCTTGTCAATATGCGCGGAGAAGTCGTGGGAATCCTGTACAGTGAATACCGGAACGAGGATATGCCGAACGGATTGTGCGGGATCGGTATATCCGAACTCAAAAGGACGATAGAAAAGCTTTCCAACGGAGAAAAAATGGTATATCTGGGTATCCACGGAGGAGAGATCAATTCGATGATCTATCAGGAATACCAGCTTCCGAGGGGGGCTTATGTGACAAATATCGATATGGATTCACCGGCTATGCAGGCTGGCCTGCAGAACGGGGACATCATCACAAAGGTGGGCGATGAGGATATCGTATCTTATGCCGAATTTGTGAATATATTAATGAGAGCACAGGCAGGGCAGAACCTGAGGCTGACAGTGGCGAGGCAGAGCCAGGGAAAAGGAGAGTATCAGGAGATGACAGTGGCCGTGATACTGCAGGAGCAGCCTGTGAGATAGCTGCTGACGAGATTTGAAATATAGAAAAATTATCAGGAGGTATATTATGAAATTTATCAAAGATTTTAAGGAAGGTGAAAAGATATTCGACATTTATCTCTGCAAGCATAAGACATCCGCAGTGACAAAGAATGGAAAGCCTTATGAGACAGCGACTTTGCAGGATAAGACAGGGACCATAGAGGCAAAGATCTGGGATCCGAACAATGCGGGGATCAGCGATTTTGAGGCGATGGATTATGTGGAGGTTTACGGGGATGTAAACAGTTTTCAGGGGATGCTGCAACTGAATGTGAAACGCACCAGATGCGCGAAGACAGGGGAGTTTGATCCGAAAAATTATCTGCCGGTGAGCGCTTATGATATCGATGAGATGTACGGAGAGGTGATAAGGTACATAAAGAGTATTACCAATCCCTATCTGCAGAAGCTCTGCCAGAAACTGTTTGTGGAAGACAAGGAGTTTGTGAGAAAGTTTAAAAGTTCTTCCGCGGCGAAGACGGTGCACCACGGTTTTGTCGGAGGGCTTCTGGAACATACGCT
This sequence comes from uncultured Lachnospiraceae bacterium, assembly GCA_910584915.1. Classification (GTDB taxonomy): domain Bacteria; phylum Bacillota; class Clostridia; order Lachnospirales; family Lachnospiraceae; genus 1XD8-76. The sequence continues at coordinate 120,630 of CAJUDM010000002.1, read as the reverse complement.
GAGTGTTGTAAAGCTTTGCGATTTTTACTGTACAAGGTATCAAAAGCTGAACAGGGATCTGCTGATCACGGCGGCGCTCTGCCATGATATCGGAAAGATCAGAGAACTTTCGGCGTTCCCGATGAACGACTATACGGATGACGGAAATTTTCTCGGGCATATCGTGATAGGAGTGGAGATGGTGGGAGAAAAGATCAGAAAGATCGACGGTTTTCCGGCACGGCTTTCCTCCGAATTGAAACACTGCATCCTGTCCCACCACGGGGAATTTGAATTCGGTTCCCCCAAAAAGCCGGCGATCATCGAGGCGGCGGCGCTCAATTTTGCTGATAACACGGATGCAAGGCTTGAAACCTTTACGGAGTTGTTGAACAATGCTGTCGATAAAAGCTGGCTCGGGTTCAACAGGCTGTTGGATTCCAATGTGACGACGACGCAGATGGAGTGAGGCACTTCAAATTTCATGCCCGCCTGCTTCTGCCCGAGTTGTTTTGCAGGGGGATTACTGACGATTGAGTTCGAAAGGGGAATGATGTGGATTTCCGTAAAAATCAGATTTATACGGTGACAATAGAAGATATCGGAACGGAAGGGGAAGGCATCGGCAAAATAGAGGGCTTTTCCCTTTTTGTCAAGGATGCTCTGCCGGGAGATGTGGCGAAGGTGCGTCTGACGAAGGTCAAGAAGAATTATGCCTATGCCAGACTGGAGGAGGTTGTTGAACCATCCCCCGACAGGGTCAAGCCGCCCTGCCCTGTCAGCAGACAGTGCGGAGGCTGCCAGATCCAGGCGCTCGCATATGAGAAACAGCTTGCGTTTAAACAGTCTAAAGTGGAGAATAATCTTATAAGGATCGGCGGCTTTGAGCCGGAAAAGATCCGAAGGATCATGGAGCCCGCCATAGGGATGGAGCACCCGTGGCGTTACCGGAACAAGGCGCAGTACCCTTTCGGCCGTTCAAAAGAGGGAAAGACCGTCACGGGATTTTATGCCGGGAGGACACATTCCATAGTCGCCAACACGGACTGCCTGCTGGGGGCGCCGGAAAATAAGAAAGTGCTGGAGATTTTGCTGCGACATATGGAACAGTATGATGTGCCGGCTTACGATGAGGGAAACGGACAGGGGCTGGTGCGCCATGTGCTGATACGCAAGGGCTTTTTTACCGGGGAGCTGATGGTCTGTATCGTGCTCAATACCGGCGGGGGTGCTGCCGACGCGAAAATGGAGAGAGTGAAAAAGGAGGAAGATACTTCAAAAACAGACGAAGGATATCATACGTGCCATGAGGAGGACGCCGTTGCGGGAACGTGTCAGGAAAAGATAACGTGGTGCGGTCAGCGGAAAAAATGGATTCCGGAGCAGGACAAACTGGTGGACAGGCTTGCGATGCTCCCGGGGATGACGAGTATATCCGTGAATCTGAATCCCGAGAGGACAAATGTGATCCTGGGAAAAGAAACGCATACGGTCTGGGGGAGGGGTAAGATCCGCGATAAGATGCACCTGTTGCAGACAGACGGGGATGGCTTCATGAAAACTGACAAAAGTGTCATATATGAGATATCTCCCGCGTCCTTCTATCAGGTCAACCCGGTGCAGGCGGAGAAGCTTTACTCCACGGCGCTCGCCTATGCGGAACTGACAGGGAAGGAGACGGTCTGGGATCTGTACTGCGGCATCGGCACGATCTCGCTGTTTCTCTCCTTTGCGGCGAAACAGGTGTGCGGCGTGGAAGCGGTCTCCGAGGCGGTTGAGGATGCCAGAGAGAATGCCAGAAAGAATGGTATCGGCAATGTAAGATTTTTCGAGGGAAAGGCGGAGGAGGTCCTGCCGGAATTTTACCGTGCAGGGGAAGAGCCGGATATGCTCTGCCCGGATGTGATCGTGGTGGATCCGCCGAGAAAAGGCTGCGATGAAACCTGTCTGCAGACAATTCTGAAAATGCGCCCGGAGAGGATCGTATATGTGAGCTGTGACTCCGCCACACTGGCGCGGGATCTGAAGATACTGTGCGGGGGAGGGTATGAGCTGCGGAGAGGGAGGATCTGCGATCAGTTTTGTCAGAGTGTGCATGTGGAGACGGTGTGCCTCTTGAGTAAACGTTGGCGGTGTTGTTAAAATATTGAGTAGAATTAAAATGCCGAAGTGTACATTGTCAGTATATTGATGCTGAAAGAATAGGAGCATATGGGAACAGTTATAGAGTATCGCCGGGTGAGTGATGAGGAATCAATGATCTCCAGATTGCTGGTATATTTTAAGGTACTGCAGAAAATGATGGAACCGATGTCTGTCAGTAAAGAATTGGCGGATGGACTATTGGCCTGCAAGGAAAACCGGCGAAGTATGAAGCTGGAACAGATTTTTAATACGGTTTTGGATAAATATCCGGATGGCGTGACCATTAAGGATATCGATGTGATGTTTAATCCGGCGTATAAAGTTGATGTGCTGAAAATCTTGATTGCAGCGAGAAAAAGGAAACGTTACAGTGTGATCTGGCCGGGGCGATTTGAAGATGGAAAGCTGATTTACGGTGAAGAGGGTTATTTGGATTATAAAGTATATAACATAGCAGATTATGATATTACGTGTGTGAGATAGGAGGAAATACAAATGAAGTATTCAGAACTGATCAGTTTTAAGCCGATTGAGTCTACAATTCAGCTTTTGGAAACGATGGATAAGAAAGTTGCTCGGGATATGGTACAGACTTATGTCATGTCCGATACGATGGCAGAGAATATTAAGGCAACCATCATTGATCAGTTGCAGATGGAGGAAGTTGTAGATAACAAAGCGGTTATGATCGTCGGTAACTACGGAACCGGTAAATCTCATCTTATGTCTGTAATTGCGGCAATCGCAGCTGATACAGAGAATCTGGAATTTGCTCAGAATAAGCAGTTTGCTAACAATATGGAAATTGTTGCAGGCAAGTTTGAAGTCCTTAGACTTAAGGTTGATGGTTTGACAATGCCGCTCAGAGAGATTATTCTGGCTGAGATCGAGGATGATTTCTCAAATCGTGGTATTGATTATACTGTTCCGAATCTGGATAATGTCCGTGATAATGCACGTTTGATCAAGGAAGTAATGCAAGTGTTCCAGTCAAAGTATCCAGGTAAGGGATACATGATAGTGATCGATGAACTGCTTGCCTATCTGCAATCCCGTGATGAGAGGCAGATCGTTCTGGATCTGGCATTCCTCCAGTCGATGGCGGAAATGTGCTCTAAATCAAGAATCCGCCTGATCTGCGGCGTACAGGAAAAGGTATTTGATAATCCGAGATTCAGCTTTGTCAGTGAGACATTGAAAAAGGTCGGGGATCGTTTCACGCAGATCATCATCACAAAGGAAGCAACAGCTTATGTTGTGTCAGAGCGTATTTTGAAGAAGACTCCGGAACAGAAGGCGATGATCCGGCAACATCTGGAGAAGTTTTCGGGATTGTATGGCGGCATGTCTTCGAAGATGGAGGATTTCGTAAATTTGTTTCCGATTCATCCTTCCTATATTGATGTGTTTAATAAGATTTATGCCATTGAAAACAGGCATATTCTGAAAAATATCTCTTTGACAATCAAAGATATTTTTGATGAGGAGGTTCCGGAAGATGCGCCGGGTGTTATTTCTTTTGACGATTACTGGCCCGCTATTAAGTCAAACGGTCTGCTAAAGAGTGATGTAACTATCAGTCGTGTGATTGATGCCAGCGGACAGTTGGAAGAGATCATCAACAGGTCCTTTGCAAAAGCTGTCTATAAGCCGATGGCAAAGCAGATTATATATGCGCTGAGCGTACATCGCCTTACGACAAACGGACTGGATGTACAGTTCGGTTTGACTGCTGAGAATTTGAAAGACGATCTGTGTTTGTATCTTCCGATGCCGGAGCAGGATGCGGACTTCCTTTTGGGCGCGGTCAATGCAGCATTGCGGGAAATTATGAAGACGGTTTCCGGTCAGTTCATCATCTATAATGAGGCAAATAATCAATATTACATTGATGTGGATAAGGTCGTTGATTATGATGAAAGGGTTAAACAGAGAGCCTCCATGATGGCGGAGAGTGAGTTGAATCGTTACTTCTATAAAGTGGTTTATGGCCGTCTGGACTGGGATGCCCGTCAATATGTGCCCGGTTTTGAAATTTATCAGTATGATCTCAACTGGGATTCTCATAATATCTTTCGTGAAGGATATTTATTTATGGGACTTCCGGGAGAAAGAAGTACTGCTCAGCCGAGGCGGGATTTTTATATTTACATTATGCCGCCATTTGGCGATGTGAGCGGAGATGTGCGAAATCGAGAGGATGAAGTATTTTTTTATTTCCGGGGCAATGATGTTTTTAAAGAAGATTTACGGTTATATGCGGCGGCGAATACACAGGCGGATATCAGCGAAGGCAAAGATAAGGATGCTTATCTGGGGAAGGCAGCGATTCTTAAGAAGAAGCTTGAGAAGTATCTGGGTGAAAATAAGAATACCTGTTTCAATGTTACTTATAAATGTCATATGAAGCAGTTGATTGAGGTTTTGAAAGGCAAATACAACAGGGATATGACATTCAAGGATACCATTGATTTGGTGTCTTCCATCTGTTTGGATGAATATTTTGAAACCATTTATCCGGGATATCCTGTTATGAAGACAAAGATTACCAGAAAGAATCAGGCGGAAAATGTCAGAGCAGCTTTCGATTATTTTGCAGGCAGGAAGAACCAGCAGGCAACAGCGATGCTACAGAGTTTCGGAATTCTAGATGGAGATAGAATTTGTCCGGAGGGTTCCGTGTATGCATCTCATTATATCGATATGCTGAAGAAACTGCAACCGAAAGGTGTACTAAATTATTCTGATATTTTTGTTGAGGAGATAACTTTTGATGGTCAAATTGATTTTATAGATAAAGAGTTTAAAATCAATAGTATATTTACACCTATTATATTTTTGGCTTTGGTATACGCAGGTTATGCGGTTATCACGCTGAAAGATGGAAGTACACTTACTGCCTCAAATTTGGATCAGGTTCCGAAGATTTATGCTTCTGCACTTTATGAGTTCAAATATTTGTCCAGACCGGCACAGCTGTCTATGGCAGAACTTAAGAAACTGTTTGAAGTGCTGGATATTAATCCTGCGCTTCTTGATAATCCAAATGACCGTGAGAAGGGTGTGGCAGAGCTCTTGAAAAAGGCTCAGGAAATAAGAAATGGCGCTGTTCTGGCAGACAGAAAACTGACAGATGGATTTGAATTGTGGGGAGAGCCGCTTGCCAGTCAGCAACAGATTAATAGGATGCGAAGTGCTGCTGGCGCTGTGAAAAATGAATTCAGCAACTATCAGGTTAAATTCAATACGCCTGCAAAGTTGAATAACTTTGGGCTGTCCTATGAGCAGATTGAGGAACTGGATAGGCAGATCAAACTCCTTAAAAGGATCCCGGAATATATTACTTTTAAGACGGAATGTCAGGATGTCGTAACATACATTTCTTCTATTGAATTTATCAATCTGGGTACGGATATGAAGACTGCTATTGAAGGCGGCAAGGCAGATTTCAGAGAGATCCGCGACAGTATTATGAACGGTATCGCCGGTGAGGTTGCTGCCGGTAAGGTTATGATGAAGCTGGGTAAGATCAAGGAAAAATATATTGACATATACTTCAATGAGCATAAGAAAAAAAGACTGGGTATTGATGATGCGAAACGTCGCGGAAAGATTCAGGAGGGACAGGCTCTCAGCAATCTTAGAAAGCTGAGAGGCATCGAGATTCTTTCTGGTGCAAAGCTTTCTGAATTGGAGCAAAATATGGCTGAGCTGAGGGTGTGCTATAGCCTGACTCCGCAGGATCTTAAGAGTAGTCCGATTTGCCCGCACTGTCGCTTTAGTCTGGAGGATAAGGCAAAGAATGTGGCCGGTCAGATGGAGCAAATGGAAGAACGTATCGATCTTATGGTAAATGAGTGGACCAAGATGCTGCTGGATACGCTGTCTGATCCGATTATTTTGGATCAGAAGAAGTTCCTGAAGGCGCAGGAGGCGAAAGAGATTGATGATTTTGTTTCTTCCGGTAAGCTGCCGAAAAGGGTGGATGATTTTTTTGTAAATAGTATCAATACGTTGATAAATGGAATTGAGCCAATAGTCATTGACACAGAAGAATTAATGTGCAAATTGGAGAAGTTTCCACCGATGGAGGAGAGTTCTTTCAAGGCAAAGATAAATGATATCATTGCAGGGTATACTAAAGGCAAGGATACCCGTAACCTTCGTATCGTTGTGAAGCGCAGGGAAGATGAGGAATAATCATGGAATCAAGAAAATTAACAAAAGCTGATCTTGATAAAGTCCGAGATATAGAAGGATTTCCAATTGCAGACGATGAGGATATTATTGCGCTTTCAGATGCGCCATATTATACGGCTTGCCCTAATTTATTTATAGAAGAGTTTATTGTAGAGAATGGAACTCCTTATGATGAAGAAAGCGATGACTATCATCGGGAGCCATTCACAGCGGATGTTAGCGAAGGTAAAAATGATCCTATTTATGGATCTCATAATTATCATACCAAAGTTCCGCCTAAGGCAATTATGCGCTATATTCTTCATTATACAAATCCAGGAGATGTTGTTTTGGATGGTTTCAGTGGGAGTGGAATGACGGGTGTGGCAGTAAGAAATTGTGGAAACCCAGAAGTTGCTTTTAAACTGCGGATAGAACACGAGATGCCATCGGTTAGATGGGGAAAAAGAAAAGCAATTTTAAACGATTTATCTCCGGCAGCAACATTTATAACGTATGGGCATAATGTTGAAGTGGATTCGTTATGGTATGATAAACATGCTAAAGAAGTATTGAGAAAGAGTGAAGAAGAGTATGGCTGGGTATATAAGACAAATCATGCAAATAATTCAACAGAGGGGCAGATAGTTCTTGATACTGTGAAGAAAGAAGGCATTATAAATTATACTGTTTGGTCGGATGTTTTTATATGCCCTACTTGTGGTGAGGAGATTATTTTCACTGAGGTGCAGAAATCTTCTGAAAACTTAAGAGATGCGTTTATTTGCTCTCGCTGTTCGCGGAAACTAAAAAAGGGAGAGTGTGAACGTGCAAAAGAGTATGTATATGATGAACTATTAAGACAGACAACGGAGATAGCAAAACAAGTCCCTGTTTTAATAAACTACTCTTATAATGGGAAAAAATACGAAAAAAAACCGGATGCTGAGGACATCAGGAAAATAGAAGAAATAGCGGGTATGTCATTGCCTTATAAAGTTCCTTTTATCAAATTACCTGAAGGTTACAATACTAATCAACCACGAAAATCGCATGGGATTAAGTATTTGCATCAGTTTTATACCAAGAGAAATCTTTATGTTATTTCTGTTGTATATAACAATTTGGCTAAATATGACACGCCAGAAAGACAGACTTTAACATTTACATTCGAGCAAATTTTGATGGGGATGTCTAAAATCGCACGGTATGTTCCATCACATTATTCTCAGGTGAATCAGTACCTTAGCGGAACTCTTTACATTGCTTCGCAAGTAGTAGAAGTGACGCCTCGTTATATTCTGGAAAATAAAATAAAACATCTGAATAATGTCTATGAAGGTGAAACCAGAGGGGATGAAAGCATAATTATATCAACGGGATCGACAACAGAATTAACAGTTCCAAATTTATCTATTGATTATATTTTCACAGATCCGCCATTTGGAGCAAACTTGAATTACTCTGAATTGAGCTTTATGTGGGAGGCTTGGTATGGTGTACTTACAAACAATAAGACGGAAGCTATTATGAATGTGATTCAAAAAAAGGGATTAGTAGAATATCAGAACCTGATGACGAAATGCTTCCGCGAATACTATAGGGTATTGAAACCAAATCGTTGGATGACGGTTGAATTTCACAATTCAAAAAACTCCGTATGGAATGCAATTCAAGAAGCATTATTGAGAGCCGGGTTCATTATTGCAGATGTAAGAACGCTTGACAAAAAACAAGGAAGTTTTAAGCAAGTCATGAGCAATAGAGCGGTAAAGCAGGATTTAGTAATTTCTGCTTATAAACCCATGGTTCAGTTTGAACGTGATTTTGAGAAAAATGCAGGAACTGAAGAAACTGCATGGGCTTTTGTCAGACAGCATTTATCAAATATACCAACTGTTGTTATACAAAATGATAAGATAGAGATAATTTCCGAAAGGCAAGATTACCTTCTTTTCGACAGAATGGTTGCATATCACATTATGAAGGGAATGCCAGTACCGATTGATGCGATAGATTTCTATCGAGGGCTGGACGAAAAATTTCTTAAGCGAGATGGAATGTATTTCCTTCCGGATCAGGTTAATGAATATGATATTGCCCGGATAAAAACAGATGTAGAGCCGATACAGTATAGTTTATTTGTTACAAACGAAAAAACGGCGATAGCCTGGCTATATCAGAAACTTGACAATCCACAGACATATGCAGATTTGCAGCCTAGGTTTATGCAGGAAGTAAAGATAGTTGATCAATATGAATCAATGCCAGAATTAGCAGTTATGTTAGAGGAAAATTTTTTGCAGGATGAAAAAGGTAGATGGTATATTCCGGATATAAAGAAGGAGGGTGATGTAGCAAAACTTCGTGAAAAGAAGCTTTGGAAAGAGTTTGAAGGATATCTTGCATCAAAAGGCAAATTGAAACTCTTCCGCTCAGAGGCTATTCGTGTAGGGCTTGCACGACTCTGGAAAGATAAAAATTATCAAGCAATTGTGGATATGGCAGAACGTCTTCCGGAGCAGACCGTTCAGGAAGATCCGAACATTCTGATGTATTATGACATCAGTCTGAGTCGCGTATAATGACAGGTAAAAGCGGGGTACTATTATGAGTATTGTTTCAAAGATCAATCCGCTGCTCACTTTGGAGTATATGCAGACGGAAAGTGAAAATAAATATTTTGACCGGAAATCCGGACAGATCAAGGTATCTGATCTTGCACCGCATATTTCAGCCTTTGCAAACGCTGACGGTGGGACGCTGGTGATTGGTATCAGTGATAAGAAACGGACATTGGAAGGAATCAATTCCTGCGGCGATGTTAAAATTAATGAATTCATCAATACTCCGAAGGATTGTTGCCGTCCGATGCCGCGATATCGGGAAGAATTTTTTGATATCACCAACGAGAACGGCGAACAGGATAGGATACTTCTGCTTCATATTGAGCCAAGCATTGACCAGGTGATCCGTACATCGAACGACAGAACATATCTGAGGATAGGCGATAAGTCAAAAGAAATGTTGGGAGAGAACCTTCGCAATCTGGAATATGCAAAGGGATCCCGTCATTTCGAGGATGAGATCAATCAGAGTGTGACTCTTGAAGATCTGGATCAGGAATTGATTAAGGCCTATAAGGAGCGAATCGGAGCAGGAAGCATTGATACGCATCAGGTACTTGGGGCTAGAGGTTTCATACAGAGAAGAGACGGAATTGAATATCTGACAAATGCTGCTGTATTGCTCTTTGCGAAGAACATCATGCGGTTTAATATGAACTGCCGTATTAGGTTTATTCGGATTGATGGTCGTGAGATGCAGGTCGGTGCGAACTATAATGTCGTGAAGGATAAAAGCATTGATGAGCCTATCTTACGGCTGGTTGATGCGGCCAAGGCTTTTATTGCGGATCAGCTCCGCGTGTTTACAAAACAAGAACATGGTAGTGGTAAATTTGTCGAGAGTCCGGAATACCCGGAATTCCCTTGGCTTGAGGGTATTATCAATGCCGTTGCACATCGTGACTACGCGGCTTCTGGGCAGTTTATCAAGGTCAGTATGTATGATGACAGGCTGGAGATTGAGAGCCCTGGACGCTTCCCGAATATTGTGACAGCTGACAATATTTCATACACACGATTCTCGCGGAATAAGACGATTGCAAGAGTTATGACGGAGTTTGAATGGGTGCGCGAACTGAATGAGGGCGTTAAAAAGATTTATTCAGACATGGCCGATGCGGGCTTGCCTGCTCCGGAATACATTGAAACGCCAAACACGGTAAAGCTTATTCTGCGAAATAATATCGATGAACGGACAGCGCATAGAAATAAAACATCAGATAAAGCTTCACATGGGGCTTTAAATGAAGCTATAAATGACGCTTTAAATGGGGATGAAAAAATCATTGTTGAACTTATAAAGGTCGATCCAAGTATAAGCCAAGAGAGTATATCCGAGAGATCCGGTTTTTCCAGGTCAAAGGTTCAGCGGATTATGAAAAAGCTATCTGATAGTCATGTGATTTATCGCGAGGGAGCGAAGAAAAACGGACTTTGGAGAGTCGCTGGAGAGTAATTGTACAGTAGACATGAGGTGATATAGTGCTGGAAACAGGTAAATTTGCGTTTGATACATCGAACAGCGCAAGCGTACAGATATTAGAGAAAATAAAAGCTTGGGGATACACATCCTACAGGGTATTTAATCCTGCCACCGGCACCGTGTACAAGGTTACTGCGGATCAGCTGAAGGAAGACGGTGGGACAAATACCTATGATGAGAATTATCTGCGGTATGTGACGCTGCTTTCTAAGATTAAGAATGAGACAGCCGGAGGGTTGTTGTCTTCTTTGGCCAGTGGTGTTATTCCTCTGCCGCATCAGCTCCATGTGCTGAACAGGGCAATGGAGAGTAATACGATCCGCTATATCTTGGCGGATGAGGTCGGTCTTGGAAAAACAATTGAAGCCGGAATTTAGGACCAGAGGGCTGGTCAAGCGGGTGTTGGTTGTATGCCCGACAGGTTTGATGACGCAATTCCGATGTGAAGGTAGAGGCGCTGACAGACACGATCGATTCCATACTGAATGCTGAACCGGATCAGAAGATCATTGTTTTTACAGAGTTTGTGGCAACACAGGCATATCTGCAAAAACTTCTTGAAAACAAAGGTTATACCGTATTTATTTTGAATGGAGGAATGAGCATTGAAGAAAGAAATGATGCTCTCCGAGAATTCCGCGAGAAAACCAGTATCTTCATTTCTACTGATGCCGGTGGTGAAGGTTTGAACCTTCAGTTTTCAAATATCATGATCAATTATGACCTGCCGTGGAATCCAATGAAGATTGAGCAACGGTGTGGTCGTGCAGATCGTATTGGTCAGAAGAGGGATGTACATATATACAATTTCATCATTACCGATACGGTTGAGAATCGTGTCAGAGAAGTGCTGGAAGAAAAACTATCCGTAATTCTGGCGGAGATGGGTGTTGATAAGTATTCTGATGTGCTGGACAGTGAAGTGGCAGAATGTGACTTTACCGATGCTTACATGAATACGATTGCTAAGCCATATAAGTTGGAAGAGAGTTTAAGACCTATAGAATCTGAGATGCGACAGCAGCTTAAAAACTCCAATCAGTATAAAGAGATCATTCGAGAGGAAAAGGATCTGCAGGTATTGGTTGGTCAGGAATCCGATTTTGATGTGGATGCTGCTCTAAGGCTGATGCTTGCTTATTACAATGGCTGGCAGGGACAGGAATCAACTCTGATCGACCGGATCGGGATGACTAATTCGGAGATCACCAAACGCTTGAAAACAGATATCATTCAGGATCGCATGTCGCCGATTCTGTCTGTAGGGATAAAGAACTTCCCGAATGAGGAAGGCTTCTTTATGCTTTGGGAACTGTCTATTTCCGATGAGGATAACAGCAGGCGGTTCGTGCCGATTTTTGTTAATAAGGATTTTGTGCTTAGACCGATGGCGGGGAAGCGGATCATGGAACAATTTCTGGATGCAAATTCCAGGTTGACTGTCAGTGAAGTCCCGAATCTGACGGCTGAGGATTATGAAACACTGGAAAAGATTAGTATGGATTTTGCTTATGACACTTTTGTGGATCTGCGGGAGAAGCAGTTGCAGAAGAATCAGGAATCCTATAACAAATATATGTATGCTTTACAGCTGAGGACAGAGGCGGCAGATCATATTGGCATTGATAACATTAGAAAATCCCGTCTTTTGAGATTGGAAAGAGAACGGGAGGAAATTGAGAAAAGCTTTGCTAAGGGAAAGCAGGTATATCCTGATTTCCGATTATCATTACTTGTCAGATTGGAGGCGTAGGGAGATGTTTGGAGCCTACGTTTATGAGATATCTTCAGCAGAATACGAAAAGAATGTGCTGCTGATTGATAAAGACGGGCTGGAAGAGAAAACTGAATATAGCACATATTTTGCTGAGCATGGATTTACGGTTATACGCTATGAAAATGATTTGCTCTATCGGTCGAAGATTGAAGGGCAGGTTAAGAACGGAATAGGAAAATACCTGATGATAGCAAAGCCCAGAGTTTATATTCCGTATGATGTGCAGAAGCTTTTCAGAACGACAAAGATCAGTATCGGAAGATTATTTCCTAAGTTGAATGCAGTGTCTGTTCAGAATGATCCGGAGCTGGATATGGATCTTCTTACGATGGCTTATCGGAAGAATTTTTCGGATTTGACCGGATATAAGGACACAGAAGCTTTTATCCGGGATACAGTCAGGGGAAAATCAAATGTGAAGATATTTGTTGATAACCTCTGTCATGAACTTGAAAGGGCAGCAGGTGCTGCAAAAACATATCGCGATTGGTTTGCTGTTGCCAGACTGAAGGCCTCCATCCATGTATTGGCAGAACAGTATGGTTTATCGGTTGATATTGAAGAGATTTGTCGTCCCTTTATAGATTTCATACTGAAGGACTATGGAAAGCTGTCTACTGAGATGGCGGAAGATACGCCGGTGCTTGTTAGCCGTATGATGGATTATATGCATTATCACAGCAAGAAGTTTGTGATCATCGTCATGGACGGAATGTCTGAATTTGACTGGAAGATTCTGTCCAGATCATTTGATGATATCAAGTATGACCACGCACATGCGATGGCGATGATCCCAACGGTTACATCTGTATCAAGACAGTGTCTGCTTTCTAATAAGTTTCCGAGGGAACTTGAAAATCCGTGGAGCCAGAGCAAAGAAAAGAAGGAATTTACTGAATGTGCGAGAAGCATGGGGTATGCAGATGTTCAGATCGGATATGAGAGAGGATATGATACAGAGTTTGGTGCGGCTGTTTCCTGTGCAGCCATTATCGTAAATGACGTAGACGATATGGTTCATGGACAGCTTCAGGGGCGAACCGGAATGTATAACGATATCACACTGTTGATGAAGCAGGGGAAATTGATCGGAATGGTTCGGAGGATGTTGAAGGCGGGATTTGATGTCTACATCAGTGCTGATCATGGAAATACTCCATGTACAGGAATAGGCAAGCTGATGAAATCCGGTGTGGAAACAGAGACAAAGAGCCACAGAATGGTGGTGCTGAAGGACTTTGCTGATAAGCCTGCTATTATGGAGAAGTATCCGGGACTGATAGAATATCCGAAGTATTACCTTGACAAGCAGTTTGATTATTTGATTTGCGGAATCGGAGGTTCCTTCGATGCGAAGGGTGAAGAGGTTATGAACCACGGCGGCATCACAATTGATGAAGTGATCGTGCCGTTCATTAAGATAAAGGCGGTGGATAACAATGGCTAAGATGGTAGGCCTATCAAGAAATCTGAAATTTCACTGGCTGAATGAAGTTGCCAGGTTGTATGTGGAAGGTTTAGATGAAAATGAAATAAAAGATCGGCTCAATGAGTATTTGAGATTTGAGATAACAAGCCCAACGAACATCAGGAAGACCAGAGAGATCTTGATGAATATCTGGGTTTATGAGAATGACTATACAGCGGCGATCAGGGATGAGGCGTTGCGTTTATTTCAGAAGGATTTTGATTATGCATTGCCGGTTCACTGGTGTATGATGCTGGCGGCCTATCCAGTATTTCAGGATATGTGCCGGTTAATTGGGAAAATCAGTGAATTTGAAGAGACCATTACGACTAAGCAGCTGAAACAGAAGCTCTTTGATGAATGGGGAGAGAGATCCACCCTTTTTCACTCCAGCGATAAGCTGATTGCGACACTGAAAGCACTGGAAGCTTTGGACAGCGAGAAGACGGGCGTGTATTCAGTGAAGAAGCATGAATATACGAAACCGGAGATTGTAAACTTCATGCTGTTAGCAATGATGAAAATTGATAATGCCGGATATTATTCTTTGTTGGAATTGGAGAATTCCGTATATCTGTTCCCGTTCAAATATATGGTCAGTAAGGAAGCCTTGCTGACGAATGAGAGATTTACGACAGGCACGTTTGGCGGGGAACTGACGATTTCGCTGAAAGGTTAATGTATATTGAGTAAAAACAAATTTGAGATAAATGGAAATTGAGTCACTATCAGTCATCTTGATTGGATTTTTTGGCGTTTGCATCTATAAAGGATGAGTACACAGAAGAGATTCAGAGTATTACTTGGTCGAAAAATAGAGAATATTTATACCGCAGTAAGCTTGGGATGTATCTTCACATTTATATCAGGCATGATGCCGTTATAGATGAAGAGATTTGGAAGATCCGGAACAAAGTATGCCTAGAGCGAAAAGAGACAAACGTGAAGTGGAACAAGGTACATGATCTTAACCATAAACATCTTCTGGCAGGTATTCTGAGATGTCCGATCTGTGATGCTTCTCTTGCCGGAACGATCCGAAGAAAGAAGATGGTAAGAAGTGTGATTTCAAACCGTTGCTTAACCAGATTGGGACGGATGACGAAGCAATAAGTATAATCTATGACATGGTTCACGATGAATGGTTCGTAGCTTTCATCAAGAACAAATTGGATGAGAAGGTGGATGCTACAAGTTTCAAGACCGAGCGGAACGGGTTGAAGATTTTGCCGGACATGACAAAAATCACTGGCTTAACGAAATACAAAAGAGTGACTGGGAGCGGGGAAGTGCCTTTTTGAACTGCTCCGGAATGAAAAGTTGAAGGAATTATGCGGAGATTCAACCAAAGTGCTCCTTCTTATTGATGATAGTAAATTACTGTCTTTCTGTACATATGCGGAACAGGACGATGTTTGGGATACAGGTCTGACTCCGTGGGGTGGTTTTGTTTACACTTTTTCGAAGTACAGAGGAAAACGGTGATTATTTCTGGAAACACTCATCCGTAGGATGGGCGGATTGATTTTGCTGATCGGTCTGAAATACAGCGGTTTCAGAAATATGTATCTCCCTGAGGATAAGAAGAGACGGGATGAGATCGACTGTTCGCGTATGGCTCCTTCGGAGAAGGATAAAATGGCGTATTATGAAAAATATTATTTAGAGACAAAACACCTGCCGCATGGTATACTTGTAGATGAAAACCGTCGTCTGACGGATGGATATATCTCTTATCTACTGGCACAGAAGTATCAGCTGAAGAAAGAAATTTTTGACGACGTGGAAATTTTTCAGATCGAGAGAGATGTTCCCTGTAAAAAAATCGTGATCGGAAGGCATGTCGCACTCAAAGATAATGGGATCATCGTCAAAAGCGACAGGCGCTACAGATGGATCTGTGATATCAGGGAACCGGTCGTGCCGGTGGATGTTCTGCTCGTGAGAGCCGGGCGGGGGAAGGACCTTATGGTTGAGGATAAGATTTCTTATGAGGCCGGGGCAAAGAGCCTTGGCGGATTAAAAAAAGCGGTAAAACACACAAAAAGAAAAATAAAACAGACAGGAGCCTAAGATGAGTAAGATGGATTATATTGCCGATTGCAAGGGACTGGAAGTTCTGATCGAGACACAGCAGAAGGAAATGCGCGAAGAAACGGCGCGGATGTTCAAGGAGCAGCGAAAGGAGATCGGCCTGACGCAGACGGAGTTAGGCAGAAGGATCGGGATCCCGCAGTCCAACGTCACACGCTTTGAGAGCGGGAACTACAACCCGACACTGGAATTCCTTGTGAAAATGGCGGCAGCTATGGGAAAGAAGGTTAAGGTCTCGCTGGAGGACCAGGAGACGCCTGCAAAATAGCGGCAGATGGGAGAGAATTTATACTTCCGCGGAGGCGGTGAGCCAGGCTCTTCCGGCTTGGCTTTGACGGTTGTCTGCGGGGAATCTGACGGAAGGGTATATCGGATTATGAATAAAAAAATCAGGGAACGCTTTGCATTCAGGGACATTAATTCCGAAGAGACAGAACAGGCTGTCGCCATAGAACAGATCTGCTTTCCGCCACATGAGGCGTGTTCGCCAAAGGCGATGACAGAGCGGATCGCCGCCGCGCCGGAACTTTTTCTGGTGGCTGTTGACAAGGAGACGGGAAGGATCGCGGGATTTCTGAACGGAGTTGCCACGGACGAGCCCTCTTTCCGGGATGAATTTTTTACGGATATCACGCTCCATAAGCCGGATGGAAAAAATGTCATGCTGCTCGGGCTTGATGTCCTGCCGGAATATCGCGGACAGGGGCTCGCGCGGGAGATCGTGGAACAGTATATGAGAAGACAGGAAAAGCGGGGCAGGAGTCTCGCGGTTTTGACATGCCTTGATGAAAAAGTGGAAATGTATCAGAAAATGGGACTTATCGACAACGGGATTGCCGACTCAGCGTGGGGAGGAGAAGTATGGCATGAGATGAGTTACAGGATAAAAGCGTGATAGAAGGGAATGGTTTTATGTCTCCGAAGGTCAGTGTTATCGTGCCTGTCCACAATGCACAGGCGACACTCTCCCGCTGTATCAACAGTATCATCCATCAGGAGTACACAGATTTGGAGTTACTGCTCATCGACGATGGCAGCACGGATGGCTCGGGCGCGATCTGTGATGAATTCGCATCACAGGATGAGCGCGTCATGGTGGTCCATAAAGAGAACAGCGGGGTATCCGACAGCAGGAATCTGGCGCTGTCGAGAGCGCGCGGGGTGTACCTGCAGTTTGTGGACAGCGATGACTGGATCACGCCGGATGCCACGAAACGTTTTGTAAAGACTGCGGAGGAGAGCGGGTGCGATCTGGTGATCGCGGACTTTTACCGTGTGATCGGTGAGAGATTGTCCCCGAAGGGAAATATCGATGCGGCTGAACCCTTTTCGCGGGAACAGTATGCGGCGTATATGATGGAAAATCCCGCCGATTTTTATTATGGCGTTCTGTGGAATAAACTGTTCCGCAGGGAGATCGTGGAACAGTATCATCTCCGTATGGATCCTTCCGTGAGCTGGTGTGAGGATTTTATGTTCAATCTGGAGTATATCCGCCACGCCAGGGTGTTCAGTGCGATACAGATCCCGCTCTATTACTATGTCAAGACAAAGGGCTCTCTGGCTTCCCAGGGGATGAGTTTTTCCAGGACAGTCAGGATGAAACGCGAGGTATTTGACTGCTACAATAATTTTTATAAGAATATTTTTTCGGAAGAAGATTATGAAAAGATCCGCTTTCAGGTATATCGTTTCCTGATAGACGCGGCGGGTGACGGAATTCTTCCGATCAGAGCGAAAAAACTGGAAAATCAGCTGTATATATCGCTGGAGGGGATCAGCAGAGAGGGGACTTTATCGGAGATATATCGTTTCAATAAGCTTCTGGATTATTATCTGGAACCGATCGCTGTAAAGTATGATCTGTCTTTGCAGGATGCGCGCCTTCTGCTATGCCTGAGCGACGCGGCTGCTGTCTGCAGTAAACGGGATCTGGCGGACAGGCTGGGTGATACGCCCCAGGGGATATCTAAGAGGATCCAGAAACTGACGGCGAAAGGCTACCTGAAGTGTGAGGAGGCGATGCCGGGCAGACAGCGGGGGGAATCCAGGAAGACAAAGCGGATAAGCGTGGTTTTTTTGCCGGAGGCGGATCCGGCGATACAGGAACTGAAGCAGGCGGAAGCGGAAGACGCAGAACTGCGATTCTCCGGGTTTACAGACGAGGAGCGGGAAATATACCGTGAACTGTCGCGCAGGATGAATTATAATATGCAGAAGATACTTTCGAACTACGGGAGTATCGTATCGCCTGAAATATGAGGATATTGGTGTATGGCCGACCGGAAGATGACCGGGCGGTCATTTTAAATGCAGGCGAGCGGCGGCGAAAGAGGAGTATATCCTGTGCATGAGTCCGGCGGGTATGACGGATGAAAGAAGTGCGGGTATATAGAGTATGAATTTTGCAAAACCGGGCATATTGATATGTTATAGCAGTACCATACGATGTGCCGGTTCCGGGAGTCCTATCATGGACAAATCCGGCATGGAAAGTTTAAAATATAAATTAACAGGAGGATATTGCGAATGAGCAGATATGAAGGGACACAGACCGGAAAGAATCTGGAGGCGGCGTTTGCCGGTGAGACACAGGCGAGAAGCAAATACACTTATTTTGCGTCGGTGGCTAAGAAAGAAGGTTATGAACAGATCGCGGAACTGTTTTTAGAGACTGCCGAAAATGAGAGGGAGCATGCAAAGATATGGTTTAAAGAGATGGAAGGCATCGGTGATACAGCCTATAACCTGGCATCGGCGGCGGCGGGTGAAAATTATGAATGGACGGATATGTACGCGGGGTTTGCGAAAACGGCGGAAGAGGAGGGGTTTACGGAACTGGCAGCCAGATTCCGTATGGTTGCCGAGATCGAGAAACACCATGAAGAACGCTACAGAGCCCTGTTAAAGAATGTGGAGACGGCGAAGGTGTTTGAGAAGAGTGAGATAAAGGTATGGGAATGCAGAAACTGCGGCCATATCGTGGTGGGGAAAAGGGCGCCGGAAATCTGTCCTGTCTGCGAGCATCCACAGGCTTATTTTGAGATCTACGCGGAAAATTATTAGAGCGATGTACAAGAGCCCCGGCAGCTGCCGAAGGTTTTTTATACGCGCAGGCGGTGCAGGAGAGGCTGTGCCGCCTGCATAACGCATAAAATGCACGGCGGGCAGTGAAGAAAACTGCCTCCCTGCTCGATCAGCACAGTGTGGTAACAGCTGCCCGGCGGGCTTATATGGCGTATTATGCAAAAAATGAGGCTCCTAAAAAATTGACACGTTATAAAAATTTAAGTATAATATAAGAAAATTATACATAAAAGGAAATATGGCGATGAACATATTGTTAATTGGTGGCAGCAGCAGAATGACCGACACCGTGATCGATAAGCTGAATAAGGGGAAACACCGGATCTTTCTGCTGACAGGCCGGAGAGACCGGCAGCCTTCCTATAAACATGTATTTGAGAGATATGACTATCCCTATGAGGACGAGAGCATTAAGGATATTTTTGAGAGCGTCATGCCGGAGATGGTCATATATATGGGAGCCTTCGATACCAACTTCGACTGGCACAGGGAGAGACAGGAATCAGTGCGCTATACGGCGGCGCTGATGAATATTCTGTCGACATATTCCATGGCAGGGAAAGGGCGTTTTGTCTATTTTTCCTCCCATGAAGTGTACGGCAGATCATATCCGGATGATGTGCAGGAGACGGAAACCGTGTCGCCGAAAGGTTTTAAAGCCATGGCGGTGGCGCAGGGAGAGGAGATTTGTGAAAATTACCGTAAGGCGCAGGGGATGGATATTATGGTTCTGCGTTTTGACCATCTCTATGGCGTTCCGCGCAAAGGGAAGGAGGAATCCAATCCCTGTTTTCAGATGTGCCTCGAGGCGCTGAAGACAGGCAGGGTTTCCGCCAGCGACAGAAGGTCTTTTTCCATGCTTTTTCTGAATGATGCGGTGGAACTGGCGTACAAGGTGATGATGGAGGAGCAGCCGGCACTGTCCTGTTACCATATCTCATCGATGGAGGAGATCAATGAGGTTCAGCTGGCGGAAGCCGTGATCAAGGCGATGGGCGGCGGGATCAGGCTTGTCAATAACTCGGTGGGCGAAAAATACCGTCTGGTGCTGAACGGGGAAGTTTTTGCACAGGAGTATGAGCAGCGGATCTTTGTCCACTATGAGGAGGGCGCGGAACAGGTTGTCAAGTATATGAAGCGGAACGCGGAATCCTTTATCGGCGATGAGGATGTCGGCGGGAGCAGAGCTGGAAGGATCTGGCACGGTATTAAGGTAGTCTTCAGACGGCTGCTTCCGTTTGTCGAGAATCTGATCTGCTTTATCCCGTTCTATATTCTGAACAGCAAGGCCGCGGAGAGCCAGTATTTTAACAGACTGGATTTCTTCCTGCTGTATGTCTTATTGTTCGCGATCGTATACGGGCAGCAGCAGGCTATCTTTTCCTCACTGCTTGCCGTGGCGGGCTATTTCCTCCAGCAGATGTACGGGAGGACAGGGTTCGAGGTGCTTCTTGACTACAATATATATGTGTGGATGGCGCAGTTATTCATTATCGGCATGGTCGTGGGATATATGCGGGATCAGCTCCAGTTTATCAAGGATGAGAATGAGGAGGAGGTCCGGTATCTGAGCAGAAAGGTGGACGATATTGCGGATATTAATGACAGCAATGTCAGAATGAAGCAGAGTTTTGAGACGCAGCTTGTCAATCAGAGGGACAGCCTCGGGAAGATCTATGAGATCACATCCAGCCTGGAGGCGTATGAGCCGGAAGAGGTGCTGTTCTACGCGGCGAAAGTGCTGGGGCAGCTGATGGACAGCAAGGATGTTGCCGTCTATATGGTGGCGAACGGCGATTATGCAAGACTGTTTTCCTTTACCTCGCCGGAGGCGAGAAAACTGGGAAATTCCATCAAATATACGGGTATGGAAGATATGTACAATGAACTGAAGGAACACCGTATATTTATCAATAAAAAGATGAACGAAAAGCTTCCGCTGATGGCGGGCGCCGTGTATACGGAGGACAGGATGGAACTGATCCTGATGATCTGGGGTATCCCGTGGCAGCGGATGACACTCTCAGAGGCAAACAGGCTGACGATCATCGGCGCGCTGATCCAGAACGCGGTAGTACACGCGAACCGCTATCTGGAAACGCTCACCCATGACCGTTACCTGGATCAGACCAGGATCATGGCGGCTGATGCATTTGAGGAACTGACGGGTGCCTTTTTCAGGGCGAAGGAAAACGGCCTGACAGAGTGCGCACTGCTCGAGATCGAGGCGGAGGATTACAGGCAGGCGTCTGAAGTATTGGGCAAGAATATACGTCAGACAGACTATATGGGTATGATGAGTGACGGCAGGTTTTATATTCTGCTTTCCAATACGGATGAGGAAAATGCCAAAGGAGTGGCGGAACGCTTCCGCAGTGCGGGCTATGGCTGCGGCCTCAGAGAGGGGGAAAAGGATGAACTTGTCAAGGCATGAGTATATTTTTCTCATGGTTGTTTTGGTCAATACAATAGTGGCAGTCCTCTATCTTCTGATCGGCATACTGATCATGGTCCCGATCCGCAACAGAAAGCGGGAGGGGGAAATCGAACGCCTGCATGATAACAGAAGGACTTACCTCCTTCGCTTTATCGTGATGTTATTATGTCCGGTCGTGGGGCCTTTGTTCTTCTTTATGGTACATCTGTTTTATCTGACGATCTTCCGTTTTCAGGTGGAGCTTGACGATGTCATGTTCAGCAAGGAACGTGTGAGAACGCAGCTGAAGGCGGATGAGGACAGGGAAATGAACGTAATGCCTCTGGAGGAGGCTGTGGCGGTCAGCGATTATAAGAGCCTGCGGACGGCGATGTTAAATGTGCTGAAGGGAGAGATCAGGGACTCTCTGTCTGCGATCTCTTTAGCGCTTGAGACCAGGGACTCGGAGTCATCCCATTACGCGGCATCGGTTTTGAGCCACGAGTTGAGCGACTTCCGTATGGAGGTGCAGAAATTATATCTGGGGATCAGGGAAGAAGAGGAAGATCAGACAGAGTATGAAGATATGATGATCAGCTATACGGACAATGTTCTGAAGCAAAAGGTCTTTACGGAACTGGAACAGAACAGGTTTGTGAAGATGATGGTGGAGGCGGCGGAATCTTTTTATGCGAAGGATCCGGCAAAAATGACATGTCAGCAGTATGAGGGGGTCTGCTTGAGGCTTCTTGAGATCAGGGACTATGAAAATTCGGGGAAATGGTGCATACGGCAGGCGATGCAGTATCCGAATGAACTTTCCTCCTACACCTGTAAGCTGAAACTGTATTTTACCACCAGAGACAGAGAGGCTTTCTTCGAGACGCTCGAGGCGCTGAAGAAGTCGGATATCGTGATCGACAATGAGACGCTGGAACTGATCAGGATCTTCAGTTAGATCGGAAAGGGCATGGCTGTATAACATGATATCACGCCGGAATTATTTTACAATTACGATCGTAATGTTTATCATATTCTTTTTGTTCCAGTTTTCGAACGTTGCGCTCGAAAGCTGGAATCATTATGAGGAAAATTCCTATATAGTTGACACCGCGGAAATCCCGGACAGGAGTGACGCCTACGGGGCAGAGAGTGCGGATAACAGGGAGCGCTTCGTCGCTGACGGGAGGGAGACTGTCGTATATATCGGGGGAGAAGAGGAGGCTGTCGGAGAGACGGTTTCCATCTGGGCCGCGTATACGAAGAGAAACTTCCTGACTTATCTGTCGCCGGAGGAGTATGAGGAGACTGCCGCACAGGAGGGCGTGCCGCCCGCTATCGCCGTGATAGCCGTCGATGCCGCTGGGATCGACTGGAGCCGGCAGAATAACTGCGATGCGCTGGAGAGGTGCGTGAAGGCGGGAATCGATCTGGTATTTTTGAATCTCCCGGAAGTGTCCGTGATAAAGGAGAATGAGGGGCTGAGGGAGCTTCTGGGCATTGAGATGACCAGAGCCGAGCGGATGGCTGTGACGGAAGTTTATCTGCATGAGGGGTTCCTTTTGGGCGGGGAAGCCTTCTACTCGCCTGAGGGACCGGTCGGGGGGGTTGCATTCACGCTTCCCTGGTATGTGGTGTCTGGTGAGAGTGAGATCTATATGAACGGCGTGCCTGAAAAAAGTGACATGGGGACGGAGCCTGTTACGGACGCAGAGCTGCCGGCAGTCATCTGGAAGAGGAATGCGGAGACCGCCTCCGTCTTTGCCGTAAACGGTGACTATATGGAGGATTCGGCGGGCATCGGGATCCTGTCCGCGATATCGGCGAAAATAAGCCCTTATGAAATCTATCCGGTGATCAATGCGCAGAATATGATCTATGCGAATTATCCGGGGCTGACGAATGAGAATGAAGAATTCCTGATGGAGCGCTACAGTCAGTCTTCGGAGGGGATATTCCAGAATGTGGTATGGCCGGAGATGGTGGCTGTGCGCCGGGACAACAGGCTGTCACTGTCGTGCATGCTCGCGCCTCAGTTTGATTATGAGGATGAGAAGGAGCCTGACGGTGATCAGTTTCAGCGGTATATGAAGCTTCTGAATGAACAGAGCGCGGAGACAGGACTGTCGGGCGCGCGGGTGTTTAAGACGCCGGTTGAAAGGAAACTCAAAAAGGACCAGGAGTTTATGCAGAAGGAACTGCCCACCTACCGGTTTACCTCTTTTTACGCGGACGGCCTCACGGAGGATGAGGTGAGGAGCGCCCTGGATGAGGAACTGCTTGACTCAGTGAGGACGGTCGTCGAGGATTGCAGTGACAATACGGAAGTGATAGGGTACCTGTCGGATTATATCACAAGGCAGAGCGCCCTGATCGATGGATTTGAGGACGCCGCGCAGAATGATTTCAGGGTGAGGTGCCTGGAGACGGCGCTGGGATATAACAGTGTCCTGGCGGATCTGAAGGATATCATCTATCCGGAAGACAGTGAGACAGACTGGGTATTCGCCTCCAATACGCTGCGGCAGAATATTCAGGATTACCGGATCGGAAAACAGGGATTCGACAATACAGCCGTCTCAGAGTGCGATCTGCGGATCCGCAGATTCCTTGCGCTGGATTATAAGGACAGCAGAGAGTTCAACATGATCCGCCTGGAGTTAAACGACACAGGAGGACCGGTGTGGTTTGTACTTCGGACAGACCATGAAAAGATAGACAGTATAGAGGGCGGCAGCTGGAAGGAACTGGAGGATGGTGCTTATCTGATCACGGCACAGGAACAGGAACTGGTGATCACGCTGAAGAGTGCTTACTGAGGACTTCGCGGGGAGGACAGTTCTTCCCCGTTCGACTGAGAGCGACTGTAATTTTTGCGGGTGAGAAACAGGAGCGGTAAATAATTCAGAAACGGCCGGGATGGAAAGGATAAAATGAGGATTTGTATAATTGCGGAAGGATGTTATCCATATACGGTAGGCGGTATGTCCAGCTGGGCGAACGGTCTGATACAGTCTTTTCCCCATCAGGAATTTATTATCCTGACGATTGTGGCAAACAGAGAACTGCGGGGAAAATTTGTATACGAACTGCCGGAAAATGTTGTGGAAGTACATGAACTCTATCTGGATGATCTGGACTGGTGCAGGCAGAGAAAACGAAAAAAACGGATGGGCAGGAAAGAATATCAGGCCCTGCGCAGCCTGATGATAGGGGATCAGATCGAGTGGGAGGCGCTGATCGATTTCTTCCAGAAGAAAAAACGTTCGCTGAATGATCTGTTGATGGGGGAAGATTTCCTGAACGCGGTCACGGATTTTTATATGATGAATTACAGCCAGATCGTATTTACGGATTTTCTTTGGACGATGCGTTCTATCTATCTGCCGTTATTTCGCACGCTGCAGATGAAGGTGCCAAAGGCGGATGTCTATCACTGCCTTTGTACCGGCTATGCCGGAGTGCTCGGCAGCATGGGGAAACATATCCACGGCGGGCGCCTTCTGGTATCGGAACATGGTATCTACACGAGGGAGAGAGAAGAGGAGCTGATCCAGTCCAAATGGGTGAAAGGTATTTATAAGAACATCTGGATCGAACAGTTCCACAAGATGTCGAAGATGGCGTATGACAGAGGTGAACTGGTCACCAGCCTGTATGAGAAGGCGAGGGGGCTGCAGGCGGAACTGGAATGCCCGGTGGAAAAGACTATGGTGGTACCCAACGGTATCCGGGTGGAGAGGTTTCAGGATCTTCTGGGAAAGACCGAGGCGGAAAAAGAGGAGATCTATGTCGGGGCGGTATTCCGCGTGACGCCGATCAAAGATGTGAAGACGTTGATCCAGGCGTTCGGTTTTGCCAAGGAACAGGATCCGAGATTGAAACTCTGGATCATGGGACCATGGGATACCGATGACGAATATGCGCAGGAATGTTTTGACATGGTAGGAGTCATGGGGATTTCCGGCGTTGTATTCACAGGCAAGGTGGATGTGCGGGAGTACTACGGCAAGATGGATATGATGATACTGACCAGTATCAGCGAAGGGCAGCCGCTTACGATCCTGGAGAGTTTTGCCGCGCATAAGCCGGTGATCGCCACCGATGTGGGGGATTGCAGCGGGCTGATCCTTGGAAACGAAGGGGAGGATGATTTCGGCGAGGCGGGGATCATCACCCATATTATGAATGTGGGAGAGATCACACAGGCTATCCTGACTCTGGCGAAGGATGAGCAGATGCGTATCCGGATGGGTGAAAACGGATACAGGAGAGTGTGCGCGTTCTACCGGATGGAGCATATGCTGAAACGGTACGGGATGATCTACAGAGAGTTTGCGGAGAGCATGCAGCTGCCGTGGACGGATAATGAGGTGGAATTGCCGGATCTGGATACGGATGGCGATAACGCGGATGGAGAAAGGATTCCGGGCTGGAGTGAGAGTAACGATAATGCGGATAAGGCAGAAGTTCCAAAACAGAGTGCAGAAGGTGACATGGATGGGAAGCCGGAAGATGAGATCGGGGAGGTGTAGGCGATGGCTGGTATCGGCGTCAAGTTAAACCGAATATTTGAGAAAAAGTCTGTTTTTGCCAATCTGGTCGGCTTTACCTACAGTACGATCGCCACGGTGGCGCCGATGGTGCTGGTCATAGCGGCGATCATACTGATGGGATGGATCCTGGGACTGAACAGGGCGGCATACCTGTCGAGGGAAGTGTTTTTTTGTACGGTGTTATATATCTTTATCTTTGCGCTGCTGACGGTGTCTCCCTTTAACGCTGTGCTGTCGAAATATATGTCGGATGCTATTTTCGAGGAACGCTATCAGGATATTCTGCCCTGCTATTATCTGGGGCTGATGTTCAATATTGTGTTCAGCTGCCTGTTTGGCATTCCGTTCTGCCTCTGGGAACATTTTGTCGGGGAAGTGAGTGTGTTTTACGTATTTACAGGATTTTGCGGTTACATTTCCCTGGTGCTGGTTTTTTATTCGATGATCTATCTTTCCATCTGTAAGGATTACCAGAAGATTTCTCTGTACTTCCTGATCGGGATGATAGTGACGTTTATCCTATCACTGGTTTTAAATTTTATTTTTCACTGGGAAGTCACGATCAGCATGCTGTTCTCCCTTATGATCGGATTCTTCCTGATCGCGGTCATGGAATTTGCCACGATAAAAAGATACTTTGTGAAGAACAGTAACCGGTATAAAGAAGTGCTTAAATACTTCGGGAAATGGTGGCAGCTGGTAGCGGCAAACTTCTTTTATATCCTGGGGCTGTACATTCATAATTTCGTATTCTGGACCAGCGATATGAGGATCATAGTGGTCAGAAGTTTTGTGTGCAATCAGCCCTACGATATGGCGACCTGTATCGCGATGTTTACCAATATCTCGGCGACGGTCATCTTTATCGCCAGGATCGAGATGCATTTCCATGACAAATACAAAGTTTATTCCGAATCTGTGATCGGCGGAAAAAAAGCGGATATCAATAACTCCAAGAGGCGGATGTTCCGGGCGATATCCAATGAACTGATGAGCCTTGTGCGGATCCAGTTCATCATATCCGTGGTGGTCTATCTGCTCTGCATCGTGTTGCTGCCGCGGTTCGGGATGGGAGGAATGGTCATGCGGATCTATCCATGTATGGCGGCAGGATATTTTGTATTGTTTTTGATGTATTCGGCGATCATATTCCTGTATTATTACAGTGACCTGGCGGGAGCGGTCATGACCACGTTCGGCTTTTGTCTGGCGACTTTTCTGGGCAGTGTCTTTGCGATGCTGTATCTGTCGGAGATATGGTACGGCCTCGGCGTGCTGCTTGGCGCTTTTGTTGGATGGACGCTCGCGTATTCGAGGCTGCGCTGGGTGGAAAAGAATCTGGACAGGAATATATTCTGTAAATGGCAGCTGTTAAAGCGCGGCAGGGGAAAGAAACCTTCTGATGTAGTCTACCGGAGATCGAACTGAGGATAAAGGGGACAGGAAAGAGGTAAAAGATGGAGGCGGAGAGCATTATAAGAATTATAATGGCGGCTGTCGGCATTGCGATCATGTTATCCGGTTTCTGGTTCCTTGCCGTCAAAAAGCTGACGGCAAATTTTTCGGTCATCTGGGAGATCGCGGGAGCGGCGCTTATCGTCGCGGGGGCGGTTCCCGGGTTATCTGTATGGATGAAGATGATGGACAGGGGGGAGGAGATGCTCGCGGGCTGTATCGGAATCGCGGGCGTGCTTGTCTGTTGTCAGTTCAGTCTGCTTGTCTCCCGTCTGACGATGAAAAACCATGAGCTGGCGATAGAGGTATCCCTGCTTTTGCAGGAAAATAACAAAATAGCGCAGAAAGCCGGAAAAGAACTGCTGATCATTCTGCCGGTGAAGAATGAAGAGAAGAGTATCCAAAAGGTGCTGGAACAGCTGTCCGGACCGGAGATAAGGGAGATAGCAGATGTGCTGTGCATCAATGACGCTTCCTCAGATTCATCGGGCAGGATCATCAGTGAGTATCCGTGCGCTCAGATCACGAATGTATTCGGACTGGGATACGGGAGCGCGTTGCAGCTTGGATATAAATACGCAGTCAGGAAAGACTATCAGTATGTGATCCAGATGGATGCGGACGGACAGCATGATCCCTGTAATATTCCCGCGATCTACAGAAAACTGAGGGAGAGGGGACAGGACGGAAGAACGCCGGATATCGTGCTGGCATCCAGATTTATGGAGGGCAGTTCGGAATTCCGGGTTTCTGTATTTAAAAAATTTGCGTTCTGGCTGTTCAGATTCATGATCTGCGTTCTGGCTGGAAGAAAGATTGCGGATCCAACCACAGGTTTGCAGGGATTGAGCAGAGATGCGTTTACCTATTATTCAGAATACAGCCATTTTGATTACCAGTATCCGGATGCCAATATGGTCATGCAGATGCTGCTTCTTAAATTTCAGATAGCGGAAATACCTGCGGTGATGCATGTAAGGACAGACGGAAAGAGCATGCACTCGGGGATCGAACCTGTATGCTATATGATGCGGATGTTTTTAAGTGTACTGGCTGTTGCGTTCAGGATAAAAGTTTTAAAGACAGGATAGGGTGATATGCATAGGACAAACAGGAAAAAAATTCGCATTGTACTGTTGAGCGCGCTGGCGGTGATCTTATATCTTGCCGCGCTGCGTTATTATCGGGGAAATATCAAAATGGAAAGCTGTCAGTTTACGGAATCGGCAAGAGAACTGCCTGCTTACGGCAGAGGTTTTTACAGACTGTATCGTTTTATGATCACTGATGAGGAGACGGATTACGAGAGACTTGTCAGTGATCTGTATATCGTAGATGAGAGGACGGGCCTGTCATTGATCGAGATCAATCTGCAGAATTACCGGGATAAAGAGATCAGCAGGGCAGGAATAAAAAATATAGAGGGATTATTTCAGGCGCTCGACAGTGTGGATAAGAAGCTGATCGTTCGCTTTATGTATGACTGGGACGGGGAAAATGAGAAGTACGAGCCGGAGACAGCCGATGTCATCCTGAGGCATATGGAACAGATGGAAGGTATACTTCGCGGGGCAGGCGATCAGATCTTTATCATACAGGGACTGTTTACGGGCAACTGGGGAGAGATGAACGGCACAAAATATTCGGAGGATGAAGATATGCTCAGACTGGCTGAGAAGCTGGATGACATAACGGAACCTTTCGTTTATCTGGCAGTCAGAACGCCCGGGCAGTGGCGGAAGATCACCGGAATTGAGGAGATATCGGAGGGCGTGCTCGCGGAAAACCGGATGGCGGGGAGGCTCAGCCTGTATAATGACGGGATGCTCGGCAATGAAAGTGATTACGGCACATACGGAATACTGAAAAACAGTGAGGAGAGATTTACGACGAGGAAAGAGGAACTCGATTTTCAGGATCAGCTGTGCCGGTGGGTTCCAAATGGGGGAGAAGTGATAGATGATAACCAATATAATGATTTTGAGAATGCTGTAAAAGATCTGGCGGCAATGCACATCACCTACCTGAATGAGGGACATGATCAGGCAGTTTTAGATAAATGGAGAGCGGCAGAGGTCACGGAGGAGGGGTGCTTTTCCGGCATGGATGGATATACATATATCGAGCGCCATCTGGGATATCGTCTGTTTATCGAGAGAATTGATTTTCCCGACCGCATTTCTGGCAAGCGTCTGGAGATAGGGATAATCCTGAAAAATGCAGGTTTTGCACCAATCTATATAAAACCGGAGATGGGGGTAGTCCTCTATGATGCGGAACAGGGAACATACCAGTCATATGAGGTAGAGGGTGATCTGCGCAGGCTGGCAGGAGGCAGAGAGTCAGAAGAGGAACTGACGGTCACGGCGGATATTCCGGCGGATAAACTGGCACATACGAAGTATGAGGTATATTTTTTTATCGACGATCCTGAGAGAGGGGAGAGGATTCTCCTGGCAAATGAGCAGGATGTGAAAGAATATGGCTACCATATCGGAAATATTGAGGTAAACGACTGGTTTCGACTGTAACTGATATCTGAGAAGGGAGGCATTATGGATAATTGGTATTGGATATCGGAATACGGAAAAGTATTTTGCGGCTATCTGTTCCTGATGCTCCTGTGGCCCCGTGTTGTATTTAACAGGCATCTGAGAACAAAGTCAGGGCTCTATCGTTTCAGTTTCTGCGTCACGGCTTCAATCGTTGCCGTGAATTCGGTGGTTCTGGTGCTCGGGCTTTTTCAGGGATTGAGCCAGTGGATCGTCAGGCTGATATTTTACGGAGTTTTTGTGCTGGCTTTTTTGAAAAATGTAGTGGCTTATCTCGACAGAAGATACAGAAGGCTGGTGGATGCGAAGTTCCATGACGTCCGTACTTTAAAAGGAAAGTACAGGGTGCTGGTGCTTGTCATCCTTTTTTTCATTGTGTGCGGCAAATATGTGAAGAAGGCGGCGCGGTTTTTAAGCCTTGATTATTGGAGGAAGATAAGATCGTACAGTCCGCAGAGGGTGAGGATCAAAATAAAGGAATGGCTGTGGGATCTGGGACACAGGATAAGCTTTCTGTTCTGGGAATACGGTATTCCCGTGGCTGTGATCGTATACGGGATGGCGTATTTTTCCTATGGAGCCTTTCAGGTCCATTCTTATGGGTATGGGGATCTGTATACGCACCATGCCTGGATATACGGGTTGATAGAGGGTGAGATATTTAAAGAGGGAGTCTACCCTGAGGCGATGCATTGCTTTATCTACTGCATGCATACGCTGTTTGGCATTAAGGTATACAGCATACTGCTGTTTCTGCAGGGGATCCATGTGGCGGTCTTCCTGCTTTCCGCGTATTTCCTGCTCAGAAAGATTTTCAGGTGGAGATATACACCGGTGTTTGTGCTGATGCTGTTTCTGACACTGGATCTTTGCAACGGAGATCTGATCCACAGCATGTTCAGGCTGCAGATTACGATGCCGATGGAGTTCGGGCTGCACACGGTGTGCCTGAGCGCTCTGTATTTCTCAAATTATCTGGACAAAGAATATGTTCCGCTCGCCGGAAAAAAAGGTAAAGTAAAAAAATATCTTTGGGACGAAAATCTTTTATTGTTGATGCTCTCTCTGGCGGCGGCGGTCATGACGCACTTCCACACAGCGTTGATGGCAGTGTTCATCTGCGTTTCTTTTGCGCTCTTTGGATTGAAGAAGGTATTGAATAAAAAGTATCTGCTTCCGCTGGCGGCGGCAGGGTTCTGTGCGGGAATGATCGCGGTGATGCCGATGGTGGGAGCCCTGGTGCAGGGAGTGCCGTTTAATGCGTCTATTGACTGGGCGGCGAATGCTATAAGCGGTGAGGAAAGCAGAGAACTCAGGGAAAGCGATGAAAAAACAGAAGATACGGGGATAAATCCGAATGAAAATGGAGAGCCTGCAACGCAGGAAATACTGCGAAGCGAGGTCAGTATTACCGCAGCCATACTGAGCGGAGTGATCGAGTTTTATGATAAAGGCTATGCCGCTTTATACGGGAAGGAAAGAGGCGGATGGATGTTGGTGGTGACGGCAGCCATCGCCGTATTCTGTCTGCTTACAAGGCGGAAGGATAAGTTCAAGTGCTTCAGGGATATCTGCTCGGGGTATCCGCCGGTGATCGCCGCTTCTGTCCTGTACATACTCGTATATTTTGCGCCGATGGTCGGATTGCCTGATCTGCTGCCGGAGGGGCGGTTTTTTGCCCCGGGGCATATGATGATCCTTGCGGTCATGGCGATGCCGGTCGATATCCTGTTCACTGCAGTGATACGTTTTTGTAACGATCTGATCCTGAGGCTGGTATCCCTGGTATCGATTCTGGGTATCTATGGGGTGACGATCCTGACCGGAAATTTCAGGGGTCTGTTATTCTATGAACTGTCGCGTTACAATGCGGCGGCGGAAGTGACGGAATCGATCATAGAAGCCTTTCCAAAGTACAGTTATACGATCATATCGCCCACGGATGAGCTTTATCCGGTCATACAGTACGGATGGCACGAGGAACTGCTGGGGTTTGTGGAAAACTGCGGCAGGGGAAGATACAGTATCCCATCGGAATATGTGTTTATTTATGTGGAGAAAAAACCGCTTCTCTACGCTCAGTCCCATTTCTTTGACGGACCGAGCTGGATGGGGGAAAAGAAATATCTGGAGCCGTTCTGGGATTTGTATTCCCGCAAATATGAGGACAGCGGGGCGAGCCAGGCGCCGGAGATCATAACAGGAGAGGTGTCGGATGAGTTGGCGGATCAGGCACTCCCCGAATATACGAATGCATGGCTGATGTATTTAATGCTTGATAACAGGACTGCGCTGGAGTCGAAGGCTTACAGATGGTGCCAGGAGTTTGAGAAAAGGTATCCGTCGGTGCTCAATGTCTATTATGAGGACGAAGAATTTGTGTGCTATTATTTCAGACAGGAGGCCGGGAAGCTGCCTTATGAGCTGGGGGTTGAGGAGCAGGCTTGAAGTATAAAAACGGATTCCGTCAGCTTAAAGCGGAGGAGCAGAATGATAATATGAAAGTTGAAATATGGAAACGGCTGCTGTTGCTGATTTAAAATTGAGGAGCAGGAATGATAACACGTAAAGTTAAAATGATACAGGATAGATTGAGAAACTGGGAATGGAACCAGTACAAAAAAAGACGATATAACAGATTAAAAAATAAGGATTTTACGGTTATCGGATCAAACTGTAATGGGATGTTTATGTACTATGATCTTGGGATGCGGTATCTGACACCTACCATCAATCTGAGCATAAAGATGAATGACTTTGTAAAGATGGTAAAAAATCTGAGATGGTATATGGATCAGGAACTGACAGAAGTGAAGGAAAAAGAGGAAGGGTTTAAATGCCCGACAGGTCTGTTAGGGGATATCAGAGTATATTTTATACATTACAATAGTTTTGAAGAAGGCAAACAGAAATGGGAGGAAAGAAAGCGGAGGATCAACTGGGATAATATTTTTATCGTGGGTACAGAGAGGGATGGCTGTACGTATGAGACGATCAGAGAGTTTGAAGAACTGCCTTATCAAAATAAAGTGATTTTTACCCATGTGGAATATCCGGAGTTTTCATCAGCCTGTCATATCAGGGGATTCGAAGAGAGAGAAGAACTGGGAACAATAACAAATTATAAGAAACAGATTTTAAAAAGACGATATCTGGATGATTTTGATTATGTAGATTTTTTGAATGCAGGATACAAAGCGGGATCTGTGTGAAAAGGAAAGCGCGATGGTAAAAGTATTTAAGTATCTGACAGGTATATTGGATAAAAAAGAGAAGAACCTTTTAAAAATTCTGACTGTTTTCAGTCTGATAAGTCCTGCTATAAGTATTTTTAATTTTTCGGTTCTTCTTTTTATTGTCAATTCTGTTGTAGAAAATCAAAAAGTGTCAAGAGAAATTATTGTAATTACATTTTTGACGGCTGCGATATCTGTTTTCAGAGGATTTTTTGACTGGTATAACAGCAGAATTCGTAATCGGTTTATTTATGATGGATCTCAAAAATTGTCGGAAAGAATGTGTGAATTGCTATTGAAAGAAGATTTGTTGCAACATAATCAAAAAAGTTCCATGCAGGCGGTAGCTATGGTTCGAAGTGATGCGCAAAGTTGTATAAATATCATGTTGATTTCGATCAATACGTGGGTTAATATGCTGACTATGGCAGGATATTTTGCGGTGATGATATATACATCCAGATTATTGGGACTGGTAAGCTGTCTGGTATTTATGTTGCTCATGGGAGGAGTATTTTTTTATTACCGTAGGCTGATGCAGGATTACGGTGAAAAATCCCGGGAGTGTTCAATCAAAACTTCTGCTCAGGTCACGATAGCATATGGAAATTTTAAAGAAATAAAAATTGCGGACACTGCTTCTGCAGTTTTGTATAAGTATCATAATGCCAGTGAAGAGTATGCACAGATTCAAAAACAGTTTCAATATAAGAAAAGTACGACCAATATGATCATGCAGAATTTCGTTATGGCAGCCATGTTTATTTTGCTGGGATGGTTTTTGCATAACCCGGCAGGGAACTCGAAAATTT
The DNA here is from genome assembly GCA_910584915.1 of uncultured Lachnospiraceae bacterium. Lineage (GTDB taxonomy): Bacteria > Bacillota > Clostridia > Lachnospirales > Lachnospiraceae > 1XD8-76. Next base: position 86,764 of record CAJUDM010000002.1, on the reverse strand, counting down.
TTTTTACTTCGATAGTTGTGTACTTTACGTTGATGACTAGAATGATACCAATGGCATACGGTATAGTGGGTGGGTTGAACGATATAAAATTTTCACAAAAACCATATGAAATTTTGCGAGAAGGAATCAATAGATATTCACAAATAAAGGAATCAGAAAGAAAGGCGGAAGGGGTCAGACAGAAGGTACTGACTTTTGAGAAAGGATTGTTTGTTAAAAACCTCAATTTTTCTTATGACGGCAGAAAGAAAATATTTGAGGATGCGTCCATAGATATACCAGCAGGGTATACAGTCGCAGTCATCGGCATTTCGGGTATCGGAAAAACGACGTTTCTTGATCTTGTTCTCGGGCTGCTGACGCCGCAGTCAGGAAAGATACTATATGACGATTATGATATTGTCAGTCATATGGATGAGGAAGGGGAGTGCAGGGCAGATATCGGAGATATCACAAACTATATACCACAGACTGTACATTTAAATGGGGAAACAGTCCGCAACAATGTCGTTTTTTTTGAAAAGGGGGATAATATAGACGAGGCGAAAGTGATAGAATGCCTGAAATGTGCGCAGGTGTGGGAAGATGTCAGACAGATGCCGGACGGAATCCACACGCTGATAGGAGAAAATGGAACAGCAATCTCCGGCGGCCAGCGCCAGAGGATCGCATTGGCGAGAGCTCTATATAAGGATTTTGAGCTGCTGGTTATGGATGAAGCGACCGCTGCGTTGGATATGGAGACAGAAAAAGCGGTGATAGATGCCATACGGCAGGTTAAGAAAAACCGGACAATGCTTATGGTGACGCATCATATGAGCCTGGCAAACGAGTGTGATATCGTATATAAAATAGAGAACAGGAAATTTGTGAGGGTAAGATAGGTCAGAGACAGAGTATGGAATTATATGAGAAAAAGGAAGAGTGCTGTGGCTGCGGCGCCTGTGCGGATGTATGTGAGGCGGGGGCGGTTCATATGGTTTCCGATATAGAAGGATTTTATTATCCCTGTATTGAGGAAGAACTTTGTGTGAATTGCGGTAAATGCAGACAGGTCTGCCCCATTAAGAAACAGAGTACAACAGAATATGATAATAAATTTTTTGGGGTAAGGGCAAAAGATGATACACTCAGATACTCCGGCTCATCCGGCGGTATTTTTTCAGTGCTGGCAGAATATGTCCTTGGACATAACGGTGTAGTGTATGGAGCCGGATATAATGGATCCATGCAGGTCGTTCATCGGGAGGCGAGTGATAGAAAAGAACTTGAAAAAATAAAAAAAACGAAATATGTTCAAAGCAGTATGGGGGGTGTTTACCGCCGTATAAAAGAACAGGCGGAGGAGGGCAGATGGATATTGTTCTGCGGAACTCCGTGTCAGGCGCATGCGCTGAGACTGTTTCTGGATGCCGACTATGAAAAACTTATTATTGCAGATCTGGTCTGCTATGGCGTACCGTCCCCGGGAATCTGGATGGATTATGTAAAGCACCTTGAAAAGCGGCACAAAGGAAAAATGACAGATTTTTCATTCAGGGACAAGCGAAACAGGGACAGCGGGCATACACGTTCCTATGTCATAGACGGAAAAGAATATGCGGGATCTCTGCATCAGGATACTTACTGCAGATTGTTTTTCAAAAATGATTCCCTGCGATTGTCCTGCCACAGTTGTAAGTTCTGCACTGTGGAGAGGGACAGCGATTTTACGATCGGAGATTTCTGGGGGATAGAGAGAGTAAGACCGGATCTGGATGACGGTATGGGTATTTCGATGGTGATCCTTCACACTGAAAAGGCGGAAAAAATATGGGGGCAGGTAAAAGAAAATACGATCTGGTTTGAGTGTGAAAAGGAAGACCTGCTGCAGCCGCGGCTGATGAGCCCTACGCCTGTTGGGGAAAAGCGCGGGCGAATAATGGGTTTATATAAAATATTGCCCTTTTCTTTGTTTATGAAATGGGTTGAAATTGTAGAATTATGCAGAAATGCATGATATTATATCTCCGTTGTCCAACCGATACCCGGCAATGGGAGGAGGTGTTCATATGGAGATGCTCATATCCTTTTTAGTTACTGTCGTGGGCGGTGTGGTTTGCCACCATAAAAAGAAAAGAAGGAACCCCGGACTGTGCGGGAACACGGTTCGGGGTTTCGTTCTTTGTCCAATTGGATTGCTCATATCCTTTTGTCCACTGGCATTGTAGCATATGCAGATTTAGATTGCAAGATATACTTTCAGCGTGTATTTGCGAGTATTTTTCCATGCCTAATGAAACAGCCACAGCATTCTTGAAATATATTCTTTAGTATTTATACTGTGACGGCAATACAGGTAAATCAACGCCCTGCATGCATTTAACTTTTGGCCATATTTTTTGGAGAGCCAGTATCGCCGATTTTGCTTCCAGCAGTTTATGCGCCTCAGTTCTTTTTTATCAGTGATCTCGCATATTGCGGCTATTTCATCAATCATTTTTTCGTAATCAGCATATTTTTTTTCTTCTTCCTTTTGCGTCAGAATTCGATGAGAGTGACTCCCGGCTCTCACATATACGATATATAATTCCTCCTGTATGGTTGCGCAGGGGTGGAAATACATAAAGGGGAGCAGCATCTGAAAATTCTGCCCGACATCATATTCTGGTATTTTGCGGTCCGGATAAATATCGAAAAAAGCCTGGGTGCGGAGCATATAACAGCCGCAGCAGACAAAGGTTTTGGACTCCAGGAGCGGAAAAAAAAGGCGTTCGTTGTCCAGGTCGCCGCGCTTCTCCTGAGCGGGGGCAGACCCGCCGGTCGTCTCGTCAACATAACGGCTCAGTGAGCGGACACATTGATACTGGGGATGTGTCTGCAGAAATTCAGCCCTTTTTTGAATGGAATCATTTTTTAAGAGGTCATCGCTGTCCGGCCAGATCAGAAATTCCCCTGTGATATAGGGGAGGGCATGGCTGATGGCGGCGGAAGCGTTTTTGTGCTCGGCGGTGATAATACGGTAATCATAGTTTTTGGCATGGAACTTTTCTCTGTAACGTTCGGCGAACTGTATGGTTTCATCGGAAGAGCCATCGTCTGAAACGATTAATTCGATCTGCCTCCATGTCTGTGACAGGATGGAATCCAATATCCTTGAAAGATATTTTTCGCTGTTGTATACGGGGATGATTACAGATACTTTGCCTTTTTCAGGTAAAAAATTTTCCATGATATTTTAACGGATCCTTTTTAAGTATGTCAGTGAATACAGATGATATCTTATGTTACCATATAGTATCCATATCATTTGCGTTACCATATAAAGAGGAAAGCAATTAAGAATTAGAAACAGGGTCCTCTTTGTTTTCGGTCGGCAATAAGGATATAAGCAGGATTTTTTTTCTTTTTTTGCTATATCCTTTAAATACTCGCACAGACATTCATTTTTATCTTTTTTAGCAGCAATAAACCAGCCGCATATATTTTGAAGGATAAAACGCTGTAAGGATAAGGCATTTAACCTCCGGCAATTATCCAATTCATTATTTCGTATATATGATTCACATATATATTTACTTTTATATACATTTAGGATATTTCTTTTTTGAGAACAGGAATCATACACCCTATAAAAATACCATTTGCGATGTAAAATGACAACATCTCCTTTTTGCAATAATAATTGATATATAAATTTTGTATCCTCCCCACAGATCAGTGTCTCATCAAAAGAAAAGGACTGTATTGCACTGCGAAGAACCATAACGCCCCCTATTCCGTCAAATACCTGAGTCAGACGTTGAGCATACATATCTATGGCAATCTGGGTGTCAATACAGGTATATTCGAGAGAATATTCCGAATTTAAATAATTTTTATTAAACAGGTTTGCAGTTTTAAATTTCAGACAATCCGCTGTCGCCAATATGGAAGAAGTTTCTTTTAAAAGTGAATACAGGGATTCCAACAGGCGGGGATGTATGATGTCATCACTATCCAGAAAAAAAATATATATTCCTTTTGCGGCTTTCATTGCATCGTTTCTTGCCGCAGATACTCCTCTGTGTTCATAGGAATATAAGGTGATCCTTTTATCCGATTGGCATATACTCTCATATATTTTTTTATTGCTGTCACAGGATCCATCGTCAGCTAAGATCACTTCAAATTCAGAGTATGTCTGATGCAAGACAGACTGTATGCAGTCATGAATATACAGTTCCGAATTATATACAGGAATAATAATGGAAATCAAATCGTTCATAAAATAACTTCCTCAGGAGTATTATTTGGAACCGGGTTGATAATATCATGAATAAATCTGAAAGATAGTTGCTTTTCTTTTTCAAGATTTTCTTTTACCATATCCCAGTCTATTTTGTCATCAATTTTTGTGATATCCAGATTGTCTTCCGACCCTATTAGGCGGGAATCCAGATTACATATTCTTAGAAGGTTTTTCAGCCTGGCATTTTTGGAACTGTGGCTGAAAGCCATAAATGGCTTTTCAAAAATAATGGAAAATACTGTGCCATGAAAAGAATTTGTGATAACATAAGCGGCATTTTGAAAATAGCCGATATATTCGGCTGGACCGCATTCATCATGTATTTCCGAGGAACTGACAGTATAATTATGAACAAAAGGTGTCAGATGAATGATTCTTTTTCCTGTAGTGCGTGACAGACGGTGTAAATACTGCAGCATCTGTTCATTAATTTCAGTACAGATAAATAAAATATAATTTTGTGCAGCAATTTTTCTGCCCGCATTTATCCAGTCCTGCTTTTCGAGCAATAACGTGGGATCCAGAACGCTTACTGCAGGAGCGCCAAGTAAATTTTCAATAAAAGGTACTGCACTTTGTTCGCGGAGAGATATTGCATAGAAATTATGGCAGGCGGCGTCTCGGAATTTCTCGCAGTATTCTTCAGGTAATTTGTCGCTTCCAAAGCTTGCGGCGTATGCAACAAATTGACAGGTTCCCTTTCTCTGTATATTTCCAATGTAAGCATCGTCCAATCCGACAGTAATTTCCGGGTTCCATACCTGATCGCTTCCAATAAAAACGTAAGAATATTTTTCAAGGGATATTTTGGAACACCTTCTGACAGGAAATTTCCTTGTGAGATATTTGCGGCGAAATGCGCGTATATTTCTTTTACGCTTTATAAAAACCGAAACATGTAATAAATTCCTGTTAAATCTGGAATGAAAAAAATGATAAGTTATTTTTTCACCGTTTAGAGAAGCAATGATTGGAAAAAACCAGTATCTTCCAGAAAGCCTGACAGGAGAATAGGGAATAATCTCCACCTTTTCTATACTGGTTTTTTCCAGATAACATTTGAGCGCATAGGTCTGAAGTAAAGCGCCGTAATCATCTGCCCAATAAAATGTTAGAATTCCGATCATATTTTCCACCGTACCGCATTTTTAAGTGACTATATGATTAAATTATAGTGTATTAAAATAAATTTGCAAGAGAAACAGTTCAATTAAAAGGCGATATTTGCCGGAGTGTCAGGATTTTCGCTTTATCATGGCAGTCAGATGCGCAGGCAGCAAATTGATTCTCCGCTTTTTTAATAATCTATAAATATTTTTATAACATCTGTAATCATCGCATTTTTTATTTTTTACTACGATTGACAGATATTCATTTTTGTTTTTCTCAAATTCAGTCAGATCGAATACTTTTGAAAAATTCTCTAACGTTCCGAGCGAATACAGTCCGGTTATGGTGCAAAGACATTTCCCGCATTTCCCGCAATTATCCCGAAGTGCGTAAATGCATGGATGGAGATATTTATGGGCGGGCTGAAAGTCGGACAATTTTTTTAACTTTTGAATCCGGGTGCAGGCTCCGCCAGAAGAATAGAGTCTGGTGGTATCTGTACTGAGGTAATTTAAAGTCAGAAATTCATAACTGTAATCGACGTTGGAATCGAGGGCAATATTGAAAGATGCCGCATTGGAAGATATGAAAAATGCACGGAACAGTTTCTGCAGCGCTAAAATAACAGACGCATGCCGGAAGCGGACTGCGCTGAAGAAAGTTTCATCTAAAATTTCGCGGAAATTGGTGTCTACACCGATAACCTTCAGACCCATTTCCGCGGCAAAGCCTTTTTCGGTTTTTTCTACCATTTTTCTGAGCGTTTCCGAAGCTTTATCGCCTTCGATAGCGCCATTGCTTGTGATCAGAAGATGGGTCAGCCTGTATCCGGGCGTAAACTGAAGATTTTCGTGGTAAGTAAACATGCTGTCCACTCCGCCGGTCCATCCGGTTCCGACAGCGCCTTCACACTCTAAGGCGGAATCCGCAGGCTGTGCGTGAACTCTGATGTGGTGATATGCACTCATATTTGCCGATAATACAGGAATAAAATAAGTGTTGAGCCGATACAGCAGGCTCCGGGTCAAAGGAGCCTCGCATATGATATCCATATCGTGGCGCAGGGCAGTGGGAAGAAGCGCGGCAACAAAAGAATCGGCACGGTCATCGACCAGATAACAGCCGTATTCTTTTTTGACGGAGAGCCACATTAATTGCTTTTTGCCATTTAACTCAACCTGTGCGTTCAGATAAGAGCCATCGGTTCGGTGCTCAATATAGGGTTTTGATATGATTATAGGTTGTTTGGAAGATTTGGGGGCAGGGGGATCCTGATCAAAAGACAGAGTTGTCTCAGGACCGGATAGATGGAAAGAGAGGGTTTCCGTAGATACACAGTTTACCGTAAGGAGGCCATAACAGGAGCTGTCTGCCATGTCCAGCCTGAAATCTGAAGCACTGTGGGAGGATGTAAACAGAAATGTTGAAAATAGTCCCTGCAGGGCGAGAGCGCACGCGATATGTCGAAAGGAACGAACACTCAAAAAATTTTCGGATAGAGCAGTATCGAGATTAGTATCTAAAAAAACGGTCTGTAAATTGTAGTTTTCAGCAAAACAACAGGCTTTTTCACAGCTTTCCAGAAAAGCATTTCTGCTTTTAAAAACACCGGAGTGGAACACTGCAATATGAGTAAGAGGATATTCGTGGCTGTTGATATATCCTTCCATTCCCGGGGGGGGTAATTGCGCATGAAACATCCATACCAACAGCATCGGAGCAGGTGCAAATATCAGATGTTACAGATGCAGTTATCTGTACTTGGCGAAAAGAAGCTTTCACGGAAGCCAGTGCCGGGATAAGATAAGAACTTAACTGATGATACAATTGCTCGGATATTACGCCATCACAGATAATATCAAGATGATTCCGCATTGCGGTTGGGAGAAGTGCTATGATAAAGGCATCTGCGCGGTCCGGACAGAGATAAGCCTCCTGTGAACTGTCCAGTGAAAACCATAATGTGAAACTGTCAGCCCCGTTTGTGATATCTGCGCATATACGGGTAGCTCCGGTTTCGCGTGTGAGATAAGTTTTTCCGATTCTGATCATAAAATGTCCCTCCTGTTTTGATTGAGATTAAAGTTTTATAAGAATAAAATAATATTGGCGATCAGTCCTGGTAGGCGTGACAGATAATTTCCTGTAAATTCTCGTCTTCTGCAATAAAATGATAACGGAAGTGGATCGTACCTGAAACCGGCAAAGAAGCATGGCAGGCATTCAATTGTCTTTCAATTTCAGCACCGTCATACCATGGGTCATCGGGAGATATTGCCTCTGAAGTATTGCTGTCAGCTAAACCTATGTATAATTTTGTACTGTGTTCCGATGCGGCGACAACATCTGCCCACCAGTCCAGCAAAACGGCAAAATCGGCGCGTTCATTCCCAATCTCCCAATACAGTTGCGGGGCAATATAATCCAGCCAGCCTTCCTCCACCCAGTATTTCGTGTCCGCGTACAGGTCATAGTAGGAAGAAAGGGTATTAACAGTATTGCTTCCGGCAGGATTTTGGGTTTCGCATGCCCAGACGCCTGACGGGGCGATGCCAAATTTGATGTCAGGGTTGGAATTATGCAGGGCAACACTCATACTTTGAACTAACAGATTGATATTGTTGCGGCGCCAGTCGCCGGGATCAGAAAAGGACTGACCGTAAATTTCGTAGGAGGATGCATCATCAAAGTTGCTGTCGGGATAGAAATGATCATCCATATGGATTCCATCTAAATCATAGTTTTCTACCAGTTCGATCGCACCGTCGATGACCATTTGGCGGACCTGTGGAATTGCGGGATCAAAATAGAAATTGTCGTTAAATTGAACAGTCCATTCGGGATGCAGCCTGGCGGGAGAATTGTCGGCAAGATTGTCCCATTCAGACGCGCTGTGGGTAATGCGAAACGGATTGATCCACGCATGAAGTTCGATGCCGCGCCTGTGTGATTCTTCGATCCAGTAATTTAACGGGTCAAAACCGGTACCAGGAGGTGTTCCCTGCTCACCGGTCAGATAAGAACTCCAGGGATAGATATTTGAGACATACAGTGCGTCAGAACAGGGGCGCACCTGTAAAAAGACTGTGTTGAAGCCCCAGGCTTCTACATTTTCCAGAATTTCATCAGCCTGGGAACGCAATTCTTCCGGGGATGTGGTCGGAGAAACAGGGTAGTCCAGATTTACAATGCTGGCTACCCAGATGCCGCGCATTTCTTCTTCAGAGGAATCGGCAGATGCTATGGTGGAAAAATCTGTGTTATAAGATTTTTCTTGGGGGGGTATAAATATGAATAGTGCTAACAATGCGGTGAAAATAAATAAAAAATAATTTTTTAATTTTTTATGCATTTAGATCATTCTCCAGGGCTAAATAAGTATTTATCTATGTCCACAATTAGTTTCCGGCAATGCTGTAACCGCCAAAAGTAATAGCAGTTAGGTTTCATTAAAAGCATCATAATCAAATTCTATATTATATCTGCTCAACGACTTACATTCATGAATATCTTTTTTATTGTAGTATTCTATATTTTGATTTCCCATAGGTAAGTGGTAATTTATTTTGAGCAAACCAAATTCTGTAAAGTATTGCAAATGCCAATATCCATCCCCAAAAGCTAAAATATTCATTCAGATGTATTGTCAGTAAAAATGAAATACATATTAAACAAGATTCAATATTTATATAGGCTTTTTCTTTATGGTTATGTAGTAAATATAATACTAATTCCAGTATGTAAACAGAGGTACCAAGTATGGATTCAATTTGTAGATAAAATCCGATGAAGACCATTGAAACAGAGGCAAATATGAATACTAATTCGGCATAATCCTGTTTTTTATGCTTTAAACATATAAAAATAGCCAGACTGTAAAAAATTACTGGCCATAGAGTTAATCCCAAACCAAATAATATACCCATGGCAGGTAGAGAAGTACATCCCGCTTTGCATGCGCTGATCATAAAAAGCTGGACCAGAATATTGCTTGTTTTTCGTCCAAGAGGGTATACCATAAAATGGCCTTCTGATGCCGCAGAAAGAAAATAGTTTGCCCCATCTAAATACAGGTACTTTTCTCCCCAAATACCCCAGACTATATATGATGTGAAAGAAATAATACAATAGATAATTAACAATTCTTTTCTTTTATTTTTAAAATATTCCATATTATCCGTTTTTTATATTGAACTAAAATAATTATTGTGCAGTTATTAAAATTTCTATGGAAATTTGTAATATATAATTGGGGGCAGGCTTACGTGGTTTTCTAATTGTGATTTTAGCATGAGTTGTACAAAAGAACAATATTGACATTTTTGTATGGATAATATTCCATAAGTATTTACGGGACGAATTTCAAAATATAATCTATGATTAAAAAGCATCTTGATAGTAAAATAAATAAGTTTATTTTGTCCCGGAAATCTTATTGAACATAAGGTAAATATTCATTATAATATAATTATATTATGTCTGGATAATGCACAAAAAGATGTGGCAGCCAATTGCAAGGAGTGTCAGACAGGAGATGGGTTTTTAACGCCCTTTTTTAAATCGGTACGGTTTTTGAGAAAAAATGCAAAGAAGAAAAAATTTGTTTGGGTAAAGGGTTGCCATTAAGGGCACAGCCATGTATAGTTTTGTTAAACATGCGATGTTTTGATATTTTGGTGGTATATTCCCAAGATTGATGTAGTGGAATATAAGGGGGCAAATTTAGTTTACCTGAATGTGCTGCGGGGGATGCCGGCCCTTATCAGGCGCCGATAGATGTATATTCTAAAAAAGAGTCCGGAAAAGAACTGAATCGTACAATGAAGTACTGGATTCGTCCAGTGTCGCTTACGACGGAGGCAAAACAGGGTGAACTTGCGGAGCTCTTTGAGAAATTTGCATCGGTTCCACTTGTGGATCGTATTAACAGCCGTATGACAATGGAACATATACGAAGAGGTTATCTGGAAGATTTTATTAGGGAGAGTAACAGTTCTCTGATAGAAGAACTGAATGTACGGCCGCTAGAAGATTTACTGATATCCGAGGATGTGGCGGAAGAAAAAGATGGGGGGATAGCAATCAAAAATATCGGTCTTCTCATGTTTGGGGAAAGCCCGGACAAGCTGATTCCCGGAACAAAGATAGAGTTGATACGTTTTCATGATGGAGAGGCGGAGGCTTCAGATTTTACGAAAAAAATTATAATAAGTTGAGTGAAATTATTTCATTTATGGAAGAAAATGGACAGATTACACTTAAAGAGGCTGAAAATATAACGAAGAAGTCCGCGGCTACAGTACGGAGGTATTTGAAGATGCTTGTGGAGACGGGATATGTTGATGTTAGTGGAGATACAAATAATGTGGTGTATTCAAAGAGATTATAAATATAGGTATAAAGGAAATTTTAATGATTTGATTAAAAGCTGATTTAAAGGAATTGTATAATATTCCAAAAAGAAAGAAATGTGGCAATCATGAGATGTAAAAGTCCTTTATTTTCTGTTATTGTACCAATATATAATAATGGGCACGATTTAAAAAAGTGTGTTAATAGTATTCTGACTCAAACATATACGGAGTTTGAGCTGATTTTGGTAGATGACGGCTCAACAGACGAATCGCCGCAAATTTGTGATCAGTTTGCCTGCAGGGATGAGAGAGTCAGGGTAATACATAAAGAAAAGAATGGGGGAGTTGTAGCGGCACGCAATGACGGACTTTTTCAGGCTGTGGGGAAATATGTATATTATGTTGATGGAGATGACTGGATAGCGAAGGAGCTTCTGGAAAAGGCAAGTGAAAAATTTGTTAAGGATGAGTCACTGGATATTTTTGCATTTGGTTATGTAAAAGTTTATGATAGCGGCAGGTATGTGAAAAGGGGTATTGAGGTTCCTGGGGGGATATACGAAAAGGAAAGATTGAAGAGAGAAGTATATCCGGGCATGATTTTCAGAATGGATAAAAGAATTAGAGGAGGAATAGATACAGCTTCTCTTTGTAATAAGATAATACGCCGGGAACTACTAAATGAACATTACTGCAGAGACACAGTTTTATTTCGAGGGGAGGACAGTGTATGTTCATGGGAATGCATGTATTTTGCGGCTAAGATATATTTTTTGGATGAATACATGTATTTTTATAATCGATTTAGTGATAATTCAGTATTGAAAAGGTATCGGGAAGATTTGTATGATAACAATAAGGCAGTGACAGAATACCTTCAGAAACATTTAGGGGGGGAACAAGATTTCCGAATTAACCAACAGATTAATGTATTAGAAGTTCAGGGAGTTTTGGAAGCTGTTTATCAGGAAGTTGATTTCCATCATTCTATTTTTGGGGCGGCTCGATTATTAAGGGAAAAACATAAGGAATATAAATATATCAGACCAAGTGAAGGAATGTCTTTAAAAGTACGATTATATATATTATTGTTAAATTTGAGCTGCTTTAAAACGTTACAGTTATTTATGTTATTTGAATATTGCATTAACGATGTTTATAGGATGTTTAAAAAATTAATTTATAAAACAGCATAGAAATATCGTAAAAAGCGATAATAGAGATGGTTTATGATACCTGTAAAAGTAGAAACTTTATTAGAAGGACGAAAGGTTGAATGAGAAGTAAAAATCCTTTATTTTCTGTTATTGTACCAATATATAATAATGGGCATGATTTAAAAAAATGTATTAATAGTATTTTGGCGCAAACGTATACGGAGTTTGAGCTGATTTTGGTAGATGACGGCTCAACAGACGGATCACCGCAAATTTGTGATCAGTTTGCGGATAAGGATGAGAGAGTACAGGTAATACATAAAGAAAAAAATGAAGGAGTTGTAGTAGCGCGCAATGACGGACTTTTTCAGGCCTCTGGGAAGTATGTATATTATGTTGATGGGGATGACTGGATATCAGAAGAATTGTTGGAGGAAGCAAGTAAGATACTTGACGCAGAAGATCCACCGGATATGTTTGTATTTTGCTATATAATAGTCCAGGAGGATGGGCAGGTAAGAAGGACACTGCAGGTAGATGAAGGACTGTATAATAGGAAAAGACTGGAAGAAGAAGTTTTACCAGAGCTGATCTGTATTATAAATAGAACAATTCAAAGAGGGAAATGTTCGGCTTCTCTTGCAGATAAAATAATATCAAAAGAATTGTTGGAGAATCATTACTGCAGTGAGATATTTTTGTTTAGGGGCGAAGACAGCGTTATTTCTTACGAGTGTATGCTTTTTGCGGATAAAGTATATTTTTCCGGTTTGGCGATGTATTATTATAACCGCCTTAGTAGTAGTTCCACAATGAAAAAGTACCATATGGATTTATATGAAGGTAATAAAGCGGTTGCTGATTATCTGCGTGCCCATTTGAAAGCAGGAAAACTTTTTCAACTAGAGCGTCAGATCAGTGCATCGGAATTCCGGGGAATAGTAAATGTTATTCACCAGGAAATTGATTTTAAACATCCAATTTTTAAGGCAGCACAATTTTTAAGGAAAAAATGCAGAGGAGAGAAAATTATTTTTTGGAGTGCAGGGTTGCCGTTACATGTATATCCTTATATTATATTATTAAATTTGCGGTGCTTTGAAATATTGTTATTGTGTGTGGTAGGTGAATACTTTATTATGGATTTTTTAAAATGGTTCAAGCGTTATTTTACAAGGATGAAGTAGTTATATTGAGATCGTGTTTAAGCCAATATGATATATTTCCAAGCTGGATTGGGTGAAAATAAATGAGGGCACTGTTTTTTTTAAATTCTTTTGCGGGGGGCGGAGCAGAGAAAGTATGCCTGAATCTTGCAAAACAGCTTTATAAACAGAATATTAAAAGCGATTTTATTATAATTTTCGATGAAAAACCGAATTATGATATTCCTAAATATATTAAAGTATTTTCTTTGGAAATTGAGGATAAACCGTTAGAGTGCATAAAAATTGCTGAGGCTGTACCTAAAGTAAATGCATTTATTTCTGAAAATAAATATGTGCTGATTACAGCGCATTTACAGCCATCTCATTTTTTAGCGTCCTTAACAGTGGTTAAAAACAGATGCCTTTATGTTATGCATAAAAGCCGGCATAGAATTGACGAGCATAGTTCATTGAGAGACCGGATCAAATTAAAATTATTTTTGGGAAAAAAGAAAATAGTGACTGTCTCAAATGGGATGAGGGATGAATTAAGTTGCGAATATGGGGTTTATTCCGAAAATATAACAACAATATATAATCCTTGCGGTATCGCAGATTTAAAGAATGCTAAGAAATATGATTCTCCGCATTCAAGGAAATATATTCTTGTGATGGGCAGAATAGTAGAACAGAAAAATCCATTATTAGCCTTACACTTATATTATAAGGGAAGATTGTATGAAAAGTATGATTTAATTTATTTGGGAAAAGGGGCTTTGAAAAATGAACTGAAGAGACAAATCGCTGATTATAAAATGCAGGATCATGTGTTTTTAGTGGGTTTTCAAAAGAATCCGGAACAATGGCTGATGAATGCATCTCTATTACTTTCCTGCTCTAGACAGGAAGGATTTTCTATGGTTCTGGCGGAGGCTTTGATTTGCGGAGTACCGGTTGTATCGACAGACTGCCCATACGGACCCAATGAAATTTTAACAGGTGAATTGTCAAAGTATCTTATATATCCGGAGAAGGAATTTAATAAAAGCATTTCTGTTATTGCGTCTGCATTGGAGTCATACCCGGAAATTACAGACAGATATTATAAAAAATTTGATGATTCGTTGATCGTGCAAATGTATTTAAATACATGGCGGGAATATTTTATAAAAAAGTAAGAGGAGGCTAAGATGAGAGCATTATTTTTTTTGAACTCACTTCATGGAGGAGGGGCAGAAAAAGTTTGCTTAAATCTTGCAAAGGGGCTCTATAAATTAAATATTCACAGTGATTTTATTACAGTTTTTAAAAAAGAAGTTGATTATGATATTCCTGATTATATTCGGATATTTTCGCTCGGACTCAAAGAGCCGATCTTAACACGCTTAAGTATCGTCAGATGGGTACCTGAAGTAAACAGGTTTATATCAAATAAAAAATATGTATTGATAACAGCGCATCTTAATCCGGCTCAATATTTAGCATCTTTGACAAAGGCAGGAGATAAAACTTTTTATGTAATGCATTTATCGTTAGCTTTAATTGATAGAAATCGATCGTGGTATTACAGGATAAAGTTAACCTATTTTCTTAAACAGAAAAAGATAATTACAGTTTCAAAAGGAATACGAAATGAATTATATTATAATTATGGAATTGATATTAAGAATATAATAACTATATATAATCCGTGTGACATAGAAAATTTGAAATTAAAGACAGAATTAAGTTCACCGCACAATAGACAATATATTTTATTTATGGGACGCCTTGAGGAAGTAAAGAATCCGCTGCTGGCGTTGGAGTTGTTTTACAAGGGGCATTTTTACAGAGAGTACGATCTTATATATTTAGGGAAAGGTTCCCTGGAAGAAACTTTGAGAAAAAGAGTTTTAGATATAAATTTAGGAAAGTATATTTTTTTTGCCGGGTTTCAAAAGGATCCAAAGCGATGGCTGTTAAATGCATCTCTGTTGCTTTCCAGTTCGAGGCAGGAAGCGTTTGCGCTTAATATAGTGGAAGCTTTAGTCTGTGATACACCTGTTGTAGCTGTGGATTGTCCATACGGACCAAGGGAAATTTTAACAGATGAATTATCGAAATACTTAATACATCCCGAGGAGGACTTCAATGAAAGTATTTCTGTTATAGAATCTGCTTTAAGATGGTACCCAGAGATTAAAGAAAAGTATTATGAACGATTTAGTAATAAACGAATTGCACAGGAATATTTAGGACATTGGAGAAAATGCTTTAAAACTGAGGATTGAATCATTGATAATGTATAGAAAGAAATTCTAAAATTCAGGAAACAGTAGAGGATGAAACTATGGGGACATATTGGATATTGGAGTATGGGAAGATTTTTGCCGGTTATATATTTCTGATGTTTATATGGCCGACAGTTGTATTCAGAAAGCATTTGAAAGAAAAATCAAAGATATACCATTTTAGTTTTTGTGCAACTGCTCAAATTATTATTGTCAATACAATTGTTTTGGCATTGGGGCTTTTGGGTATTTTGAGTAGAGCATTAGTTGCTTTTATATTTTATGGAATATTTATTGCAGCACTCTGGCACCTTATTTTTTCAAATAATGGACAGACGAAACGGCAGCAATTTCATGAATTTAAATTTAAAGTAAGGAGACACTTTCAAAAGATTAAACATGATTTTCAATTTAAAGCCTTGGAATATTGCCTGCTTTTGCTTATTGTTACATTTGGAGTGATTTATTTTTCTTATGGTGCATTTCAAGTGCATACTTACGGAAGTTATGATGTATTTACCCATCACGGCTGGGTAAATGAGATGTTAAAAGGGACAATATTTCCTGATGGAATTTATCCGATGGGAATGCACTGTTTTATCTACAGCTTAAATGCATTATTTGGCATTCGGGTATATAATATAATGATATTTTTACAGTGTATACACATCATAACATTTTTATTATCTGCCTATGCTTTACTTCGAGAAATTTTTTATTGGCGCTTTACACCGCTTTTTGTGTTGGCTCTCTTTCTTACAATAAATGTTAACCGCTACCATGGAATGTACCGTCTTCCGTTGACTCTTCCTATGGAGTTTGGTTTACATACACAATTTTTATGTGCGTTGTTTTTTATACGGTATATGAAAAATGCTAAATCAATTGTTAGGAGAGGAAAGAAGTCAAAATTATTTTGGGATGCAGATCTGCTAGTGTTTGCAATGGCATTAGCGGCTTCGGTTATATCACATTATTATGTGACAATCATGGCATTTATTGCGTGTGTTTCATTTGCTCTATTTTACTGTAAAAAGTTAGTTGATTCCAAATATTTGATCCCATTGATGCTATCGGCCGGGTGTGGCTGCTTAATTGCAATGCTGGGTGTAATAGGAGCGCTTGCATCAGGAATTCCGTTTCAAGGATCTATTCGTTGGGGGGTAAATATAATAAGGAGTAATAATGATATTAGCAGCAATGTTGAAGGGGTGGAACTTGAAACAGCAGATCTAAATGCTGCTGAAGGAGTGTTGGAACCTACATCAGAAGATGGGAAAATCATTGAAAAGTTGCCCGTTGTAGCACAGAAAATAGTAAAAAATATTATA
Source organism: uncultured Lachnospiraceae bacterium (assembly GCA_910584915.1). GTDB lineage: Bacteria > Bacillota > Clostridia > Lachnospirales > Lachnospiraceae > 1XD8-76. The sequence goes on along the minus strand of CAJUDM010000002.1, from coordinate 70,124 downwards.
AGAGCAGAAAACCTTGTAAAAATTACTTATAAATATGGATATCAGGGGACATTCAGGCAAGAGAGAGGAAAGAGAATTTTCGGAATAACAATAGCTGTTTTGGTATTTTGTATTTTAGCAAGAGTGTTTTCATGGAAATATATAAAAAAAATAAGCGCTATGTATTTTCCAGTTATTTTAATTTCATTTATATCTATGCTGATTTATGTTGCATATGCGTCGCCGGAACTGGGATTGCCTATACTCATTCCAAATCACCGCTTTTGTCCGGAAGGATTTTTGATGGTTTTTGCAGTAATGATGATGCCGGCAGATATCTTATTTTCAATAGGAATGCATTATTGTAAAGACTTTGTTTTGCAGGTGTTATCTTACGCTTTTAGTGTGGGAATTTATGGCGCTATGAACATACTTGGGATTTTTCATGGATATTTATTTTATTCATTGACCAGGTATGATTCAGCTGTATTAGTAACTAACTCCCTTATAGATGAATATGCAAAAGGAAGTTATACAATCGTATCTCCTATTGAAGAAATGTATCAGGTTGAATTTTATGGAGAGCATGAGGAGATTTCAGGCTTTCTTGATAATTGTGATAAAGAATATTATTCTATTCCAACAAAATATATTTTTATATATGTGGAAAAGAATCCCATTGAATATTATCAAGAATATTATTTTACAGGTCCGTCATGGATTGCGAAAAATGAAGAGTCTGAGATAAAGTCTGCTAAAATTTCGAAAGAAGCAGCAAAAGAGGATATGTCTGGTTATGCAAATGGCAGCTGGGGACTTTATATGAATGCACGTACAGTTCTGGAGTCGAAAGCATATGAGTGGTGCCAGCAGTTTTTGCGAAAATATCCGTCAGAGTTAAATGTATATTATGAAGATGACAATTTTGTTTGTTATTATATAAAACAGAATGCAGAAAAACCGTATAATTTAGCGGGAGAATGATATGAAGTCAATACTGTTTGTGATTAATACAATGGGTATAGGCGGTGGAGAAAAAGCGCTTTTAGAATTGCTAAAACAAATCAATTCTGAACAGTATGAGATATCTTTGTTTGTACTCACCGGTCAGGGAGAGCTTTTAGATCAGATTCCTGAAAATATAGAAATAATAAATAGGCAAAGATTTCCCATATCGGTTCTTGACCATAAAGGGAAAAAAAGGCTTGTGAAAACTGTATTGAGAGCGCTGATTTTTCGAGGAGTTTTATTAAAAAGATTTAGATATATTGTAAAAAATTTTAGAGAGATGATAAAAAAAGGAAATATTCAGAGCGATAAACTCCTTTGGAAGATTCTTTCAGATGGTGCAGAAAAAACAGAAAAAGAATATGATCTTGCCATAGCTTATCTGGAAGGAGGATCAGCTTATTATGTAGCGTCTCACGTTAAGGCGAAGAAAAAGGCGGCATTTATACATACAAATTACAGACTGGCGGGTTATAACAGGGAACTGGACGAAGATTGCTATCTAAAGTTTGATCATATATTTACAGTGGCAGAAAAGGTAAAAGAAGAGTTTTTGGCTGTTTACCCGGAATGTGAAAAGTATACAAAAGTATTTTATAATATCATAGACAGGGAAAAAATAATATGCAGGGCGAAGGAAAGGGGCGGATTTTCTGATGGATTTACCGGGTTTAGAATTTTGACAGTTGGTCGTTTGGTTCCGGAAAAAGCACATGATATTGAGATTAAAGCAATGCAGATTCTAAAAGAGACTGGGAGGCCATTCAGGTGGTATGTATTAGGCGAGGGGAAATTACGGAAGAAGCTGGAAGAACAGGTCGAATTACTTGGACTGAAAGATGATTTTATTTTTCTTGGGACAGTGAATAATCCGTATCCATATTATGCTCAATGTGATTTGTATGTTCATGCATCTTATCTTGAAGGAAAAAGTATTGCAATAGGGGAGGCTCAGATTTTGGGGTGTGCTATATTGGCATCTGATCATAGCGGCGTACAGGAACAGGTAAAGGATGGAGTGGATGGAAAAATATATAAACTGGCGCCGGAAATATTGGCTCAGAATATTTTGGAAATGGCTGACCATCCGCGGAGAAGAAGGGAATATGGTCTTGCGGCATCAAAGAAGGAACAGACTAATAATGTGGAAGAAATAAAAAAAATTTTTGATTTATTATTGTAAAGAAAGTAAAAGTTGAAATGAAAAGAATATTATTTGTGATTGAGGCTTTACACAGGGGAGGTGCAGAGAGGGCATTATCCAATATTTGTACTCATTTTCCAGAAGATTGGGAAATTGATATTTTAGTAAATGATAAATCAATGATAGGATATCCGCACAAAGGGAATATATTATCGCTGTCGAGACCGGAAAGGAAATCATTTATTTATTTTGTGGAAAATATTTTTAAACGGATATTTTATCTTAGAGATTTAAAAAAGAATAACGGGTATGCTGCCTGCATCAGCTTTCTCGACAGCCCTAACATTTCGAATATCCTTTCGGGTAAGAGATATTGCAAAACTATTGTTTCAATACGAACTGATATAGTCGGGACAAAGTCCGGACTGGCTTCTAAAATTATTTTTTTACCGTTGACGAGAATATTATTCAGGTACGCAGATAGAATTGTCTCTGTTTCCGGGGAAATAGGAGGGAAATTAGTTTTTGATCTAAAAATGCCGAAAAAAAAGGTTAGAACGATCACAAATGGATATGATTGCAATTGGATAAGAGAGCGGATGAAGGAATTTCCGGCTGATAGGAAAGCGGCTGGTAAAATTATTGCCAATGAGCAAAAAATAATTATTACGATAGGAAGAATGGCTGACCAAAAAGGACAGTGGCATTTGATCAGAGCTTTTACAAAGGTTTTGGAAAAAACCCCGGAATCAACTCTATTAATTCTTGGAGATGGGGTATTAAAAGAATATTTGATAGAGTTAATACAGGCGTATGGCTTAGAGAAAAAGGTTATTCTTGCCGGTTACAGCGATAACCCATTTTGGTATTTGGCAAATGCAAGCGTATTTGTCTTATCATCATTATATGAAGGTTATCCTAATGCCCTGGCAGAAGCCGTCTGCTGTGGAGTTCCTTGTATTTCGACAGATATGCATTCGGGGGCAAGAGAAATATTGGCTCCTGGCAGAGATGTTTTGGGAGAGAGAGTCAATAGTATTTCAGAGGAAGAATATGGCATATTAATCCCGGTATGCAGCGGCAGAAAGCTTACTGATAAAGAGCCCCTTGAGCCGGAAGAGCAAAAAATGGCGGAAGCAATTACAAGATTATTGAGCGATGACAGAAAGAGAGAATATTACAGGCAAAAAAGTGTGGAGCGGAGCAGGGATCTGGATATAGGCAATAAGGTAAAAGAATGGGTGAGTATTATACTGGAAAAGGAAAATGAAAGTTGTTATGAATGAATTAGTATCAATTATTATACCCGCTTATCAGGAAGAAAAATGGATAGAACGCTGCCTTAGAAGTATTATTAATTCAACATATAAAAATTTGGAAATAATAGTGATTAATGATGGCTCTACAGATGATACAGAAAAAATTGTTGTAAACTTTAAAAAGGAAAATGAAACAGAAAATATATCGATAAAATTGATGAACATCTCTAATGGAGGGAGTGCCAGGGCCCGTAATTTGGGGATATGCGTTGCAAAAGGAGAATACATTGGTTTTGCAGATGCAGATGACATGATTCAACCCTATATGATAGAACGGCTGGTAGAGAGTTTGCAAAGAGGGAATGATTTATCTATATGTGGGCTTTTGTATTGCAATGAGGATGGAAAGCCAGGGTTTCTTCAATATCGTATATGCAGACAGCAAAAACAATGTCCCGGACAGGCATTGGAGATGATCATGTGGGAACAGCTTCAGATGAGTGTTTGTTCGGTTTTGTTCCGTCGGGAAAGGATTATGAATGAAAAAGGGAAACCGGAGATTTTTTTCCCGGAAGATGTTGTTGCTTTTGAGGATTTTGCATTTATTTGCAAATATATTAACCGTTGCAAAGGTCTGATAGAGGCGTTGCCCTTTCGGGGCTATTTATACTGCAGTCATCCTGACAGTGCAGCAATAAAAAGACATACGGCGAAAGAGATCAGTTATGCATTAAAACCAATTTTGAATATTGGAGAAATGATGGATGATACAGACTTTATCGCCCATAAACTTCAATATACATTTCGATTTATGGCATTTTGGTATGAACGTGCTATACAGGATAGCAGATATGACTTTTCTCCTGACAGTGAAGATTGGAAGGTGTGTATAGGAGAACTTGAGCAGTATGCTGATATTTATATGAAGGCATCTAATGTTGCCATATATAAGAAAATTGCAATGTGGATTGTCAGGAAACATCCTTGTATGGGAATGATATTGTCAAGAACAATTGGGAAATTGGTTATTTGTCATAAGAAATAAGCTATAGTGGTGTGAATCAGGGATTAGATGAGGGAATAACTTTTGCGGAGATTAAAAGGTAATATAAAAGTAAAGAAATTGCAAATATTGTATTTTATTCAGATACTGATATTGCTCATTGTAGTAGCTTTTATGCTTATACAGTATATAAAAATACCGGAAATAAAAGTACCAATAACTGATTGGAGTTCAAAGTATAAATAAAAACACAGATCGTCATATACAAATGAATAAGGGGTATAGATTAAAATGAAGTCTTCTTCTTTGGTAAATGTTAATAAAAAAGCTCTCTTTTTTTTCATATTGCAGACTATCTTTATTTTATATTGGCTCGTAAGTCTCCGAAAGTCAGATGCCTTTTATATGCCCTACCTAATTGCTGGCATTTGTGGCATTGTTTCTGCTTTTTTCAACATGACAACGAAAAGCGATTCGAAAAAGGTCTCAAAAAAAGTTAAAAACATTCCTGTCATAGCGGCTTTTTCCGTGTTGTTTTCCATAATGATCGTTTCCGCAAACTATGGCATGTTTTCAGAAGGGAGTATTTCTGAAAACTCTGTATCTTCATTTTTGCATGGCAGAAAATCCACAATTATTATGCTTGTCAGCGGTTTCCTTGTCTTTTGGAATCTGCTGAACTGCCTCAAAAACAGATTGGGAGATTACAGCTGGAAGGAAGAGAAAAAATATAAATTACCATCGATTTACATATTTTTCGCGGTGATGTTTATCATTTCGGTAATAAATATCCTGATCATGTACTTTTGCTATTATCCCGGAAATGTTTCACCGGACAGCATGGAGACCATAAAACAGATCCTGGATGGCTCATATTCCAACCATCATCCGTTCTATTACACAAAAACGGTTGAGTTTTTTGTGACATGGGGAATGAACCGGTTTCACGATATGAATTCTGCCATAGCATGTTTCAGCGTGTTTCAGATCATATTCATGGCGGCATGTATTTCCCTTGTTATAGTAACGATGTATCAGATGAAGATTTCATGGAAACTGATCCTGGGCTGTATGATCTGGTATCTGGTTATGCCGTTCCATATTATGTACAGTTTTACGATGTGGAAGGATGTAATGTTCGGTGGGGCTGCCGCGGCATTTATTGTATCATTGTTTAGGATATGGAAAAAGATTGGGAAATTGGACAATATGAATTATTTTCTCCTGCTGGTCAGCGGCGTTGGGGTGTGTCTGCTCCGGAGCAACGGGTGGTTCGCTTTTTTGCTGACGTTTTTCTGCTTTTTGTTTTTATTTGAGGAGAATGCCGAGAAGAAAAAAATGCGAGTGTTGTTTCTGGGGGTTCTTCTGGCAACATTCGTATTGAAGCATCCTGTGTTAAATGCTTTAGATGTGCGCCAGCCGGATGCGCTGGAATCCTTGTCAGTCCCGGCACAGCAGATCGCAAGAATCGTGAGCGATTGTGATGACGTCAGGGAGGAGCAGAAGGAACTTCTGAACAGAATAGTAGACGCAGACCAGATCCCGGATGTTTATATACCGTATCTCTCCGATCCGATCAAAAAACTGGTGAGGGAAACAGGAAACATTCAGTATTTGACGGATCATAAAGCCGTGTACATAAAGCTATATCTTGAGATGAACCTGGCGCATTTGGATAAAAGCATGGAAGCATGGATCGATCAGACCAGAGGATATTGGAACAGTGGATACTTCTACTGGTGGTGGGTGGACCAGGTGGTTGAAAACGATATAGGGGCAGAACGCATTGTACATGTACCGCTCATGAAGCAGGCGATGGATAAGTATCTTTGGATATACACAGATAATCCTGTTTTACAAATTTTTCTGAGTATTGGTTTTCATGTGTGGATTGTGCTTATACTGATGGCTTTATGCATTGTACGCAGAAATAGGGAAGGACTTTTTCTGACGATACCGTTGATCTCGATTGTGATCTCGCTGTTGGTATCCACACCGGTGTATTCTGAGTTTAGATATATATATGCGCTGTTTTGCTGTATTCCGTTTCTGATAACGGCAGTTTTTTATAAAAAGAATGTGGGTGCAGAGGATATAGGATCGTCAGAATAAATCTCCATTTCTCCCTGTGGTGATGAGGGATATGAGATCAAGGATGAAAATATTCCGCTCAGGCGCCGGAGGTATCAGCTGATGGAATACCTGATCGATGTATTGTGGTTGGAAGACAATAGTCAGTATTATCATATGATCGATATTACTGTGCCGGTAAAACCTGAAAAAAATCTCGGCAAGAAAGCAGCTTCGAGAATAAAATTGAGGCGTTGCCCGGAGCATCACTTTCCGGCAATAAAATGCCTGAAATAGTAAGCAGAATAGAGCCCCAACTCATAATTGAACTCTTCTATCCCCATCTTTTCCGGTACTGTTTCCTCTTCTGAGAACAGGTTTACTCCAAGACCTAGTCTCTCTCCCTCTATTTCTACATCAATCGCCGCCAGAACACTGGGGAACAGGTCTAAAGCCGTGAAGACACGGTTTGTTGTCCTTGCATCGGACAGGCTGTCGGGCAGGTTGATGAAACAGTTATAGATATCTCTTTCATAGTCTCCTATATCATCCCAGAAATCCTTTTTCATACTCAGGTGATCCCCTACGATGATAACTGTGGTGTCTTCGTACCAGTCCTGCTCTTGCATCCATGCCAAAAAGTCTGCCGTCTGCCGACTGGAACAGGCCAGCGCATTCGCATATTGTTCCTCGTATTGTTCCTCACAGGAACTACATATATACCCGTCAGGACGGTGCGTGTCGACGGTCAGCAGAGTAAAGTTGAACGGAGTACCTGCGGCAGAAATTTCGGACAGTTTATCCTTCGCAAATACAAAGAGTTTCTCATCCTCCATTCCCCAGAAGTCATTGTCATAATTACTTGGAACGATTCCCACCTCTCTTGCCGTATTGAGATCTATTAAGGTGTAATCGCCATGCTGTTGAAAGTAGTCCTCCCGCCCTGCAAAAGCTATGTCAGAGCCACACATGAAGTAGTTTCGGTATCCGTTCTCCAGGAGGATATCTCCCATTGAGACAAGGCCTGGCAAGAATTCCTCATACTTGCCCGCAGCGTTATTTGCAATGCCAAGCTTATATGGGACACCTGATGAGCCTGCCAACAGTGCTGCCATGGTCCATCCAGCCCCGTTGGCTTGGTACCCACCGCCAAGATTCTCGTCACTCGAGAAGAAAAGGTTGTCAAATGCCAGTTCTGTCAGTTCTGGAATGTAGTTTGCCGGTTTTCCACCACCGACCCCCACAGACGCAAAGGTCGTTTCCATGCTTTCCAAATAGATGAGAACTAGATTCCTCTTTTTTTCCGGAAAGGAGATGGTTACATCTCTGGGGCTGACATACTCTTCTTCAAAAATAGCAGAACGCTCCGTGATCTGCGCAATATAATCCGCCGCGCCCATCTCCACCGCCTGCACCCAAATAAGGCAACACATTGCAGCCCATGCCAGCGCTGATCCAAGACGGAAAAAAGCCTTTCGATGGGGACCTTCCGAGGAGAGACATACCTTTCGCTCCCCGATTCTGGTCTCCCAGAAGAACACGAATCTTCGGATGACAGGGAAAACGGCACAACAAAGGATTATTATTGCAAAAGTAGGATAGACACAACTCTTTAAGTAAGACTGCATTACTTCTGAACTCGTACCCTTTAACGGAGAAAAGAGTTGATAAACTATCGTTGAAAACTCGATGTTGGAATCCCATGTGTCCAGAAACCATTTCTCCGAAAACAAAACCAACAGCAGAAAAAAACATATTACTACAAACAGTAAAAAACGAGATGTTTCAAAGATTCTCATCCATTGAGAACGAGCGTTGTTCGTGTTCTGATTGATCTGCTTTTGGTGATACTCTGAAATCGAGAGAAACTCTATTCGCCCTCGACTATTTCGCAGGATCAGATCAACAGCACATAAGAAATATGAACAGAGGAAAACAATAATTGACAAATTGCTAAGGCTATAAAGCAGAAGTTCCAACAATGAATAGACACGATGACAGTCGAAGGAAAAGTCTGCATATTTTACCTCTTCTCCCTCAGTCCATTCCGGGCAGCTCAAATCCCATGTACCGCTTTCTCCTGTAGAAGATTCGATGGTAACACTGCCGGCATAGGGAGTATACGGAAAACCAAAATGGACTTCCTCGGCAAAAAAACGCATTGTCAGGCGGTTTTCAACTCCGTCTGCTTCGGGCCAGATCATAAAATTGTCCCATTGCTCCCGGTGTAGCCAGCCAGAATTCTCCACCACTTCTGCCTGCCCCACAGGGACGCTTTCCCCATCAACCATCACCTTGTACAGGCAGATTTCGCCCGCCGTCTCGGCAACCAGTGAGAAATCTACCTTCTGCTTGGATGGGAAAAAAATATCCTTGTATCCGGCTAAGACTAAAATAGCAACAGCCATGGACAACAATAGAGTTTTAGGTCGCAGAGCAGCCTTGAAGAGCCGACCGGCAGTGTACGAAAGGACTCCGAATACAGCGAGAATGCAAACAAATACAGGCAGGCACAGCCAGAAAGAGTCCAACACATAAAAATTTACATAGGCTGTTATAAAAAGACTAGAAAAAACACAGGCTAAAATGATCAATAATTTTGATCGTGTCAGTCCTGAAAACAATTTCTTAAATACGCCCATATTTAGAACCTCTGTCTGAGGAGAAGTCATATTTTCCATAAGCGGATCCTCTGATAACAATATAATTTTCTCTATTGTAGCACATATCAGGATGATAATGAAACTTTCTTTTGCGCGTGATAATAATTCATACAGATATCACGGCAAAACTGGTATGCTCCTCTATATAGTGTGGAGAAGGAGACGGTGCGGTAAAAAAGATAGACATATCCCAATATTTGCAGGTGAGAAATTTAGAGGTTCGTTTAACTTATTAATTTATATTATTTTGTTTATTGAACATGGGATAAAAGCAGGGCATCCATAGTATTTTTGACAGTATAAAAATTTATGCACAGGATTATGCTCATTGATTACTATTTTTAAATATCATATCAAATTGCAGGGAATGAAACAATTTTTATCATCTATCGGAATAACTTCCTCACACATACAGACAATACCGCCGCTCCCCCGCTCCAGTTTTGCTTTGTCAAGCAATTCATATTTCTTAACTTCGCGCCTGTCAGGGTTTGCGGATTTTTTAATTTCCAGCGGATGGATCCTGCCGTTTTCTTCCACAAACACATCGATCTCTTTCGCATTCGAATCCCGGTAATAAGTCAGATTTATCTTCGAAGGCGCATAAGCGAAATTTTTAACCAGCTCTATCACTACGTGGTTCTCAAAATAGTGCCCGCTTGCCGCCCCCTCCATAAGCGTATCACGGGTAAGCCACATGGACAGATAAGCGCACAATCCTGTATCACAAAAATACAACTTTGGAGTTTTGGCAAGCCGTTTCAGTTCATTGTTGGCATATGGCTGCAACAGATAAATAATACCTAAACCCTGCAGAAGACGCACCCATTCCTTTGCCGTGGGCTGAGATATTTCTGCTGCTTCCGCTAATGTCCTATAATTGACCTGCTCCGCGGTCGATGCGGCACAGGCCTTCATAAATTTGTAAAAACGGACTGTGTCGGTAATTCCTCCTTCTTCGGCGACATCCCGCATGAGATATGTCTCAATGTAGGAATTGAAGTATTCCTGCCTTTGTTCCGAATCTGCTTCGATCGCATCCGGCATACCTCCGCGCCAGATATGTTCAAAAACCTGAACAATATCATTCTTTTTTGTCAGTGACTGCCTTGCCAGTAAACAGTGCAGGGAGAAATCCATTTCATTCGGAAAAGCAAGCTCCTCCACCTCATTCTTTGAGAGGCTGTACAGTTCCAGAATTCCGATCCTGCCAGCCAGTGTTTCGCGGATATTTTTCATCATTTTAAACTGCTGTGATCCGGTCAGCCAAAACAGTCCCCGTTCTTCACTCTCATCACACATAATTTTAATCTGCTCAAACAATTCAGGTGCCTTCTGTATTTCATCAATAATGATCGGCGGTTTATAAGTTTGAAAAAACAATATCGGGTCGGACTTTGCTAGAGTTCGTGCCATCGTATTGTCCATAGAAACATAAGTACGGCTCTGTTCCATTGCTAAATGCTTTAACATTGTTGTTTTCCCGACTTGCCTTGCACCTGTTACGAGGATGGCCTTAAAAAAGGAACTCATGTGTAAAAATTTGCGCTCCAGAGCGCGCTTCATGTATTTCATGGTTTGATCTCCATTCTGAATGATTCAAAAATTTAGGATAATATAAACTAAATTTTATATTATCCTAAAAATGTTCCTATGTCAATCGTTTATGGGTTATTATTTTCCAGACTATGTCATACATAGATAGCACGGGCTATGGCGGTTAAAATGAGGAGAAAGAATCACAGAAATATAAAAAATTTACTATGTCAGGCGATCAAAACACTCAAACTTCTCTCAAAAAAATGAGCGAAGTTTTGAGTGAAGTTTAAAGCTCCTGTACTACTATAACTTAAACTGTTATTTTTTCAATAGCACATGAGTGGCTTTTCGTATCTGTATTGTACGCCACTCCCACCAGCAGGATATCCCCTTTATAACCGGAAAGCACTGCCGGATAATTTTTATCTTTTATTTGCTGAAGAGCTGCTTTTTCCGTTTTACTCCACTTTAATTCTACAATGATTGGTGGATGGACAGTGCCCTGCCTCGGCCAGAACACGATATCCGCATACCCCTTTCCGGCGGGTAGTTCTTCCATTCTCGTATAATGGTCTACACTGCTTAAATAAGCCGTTTTTATCACGCTGCGAAGAGCCTGTTCGTTATTGTAGAAATTAGGAGAGGTTTCTTCATTGTGGATATCACCGATGATTTCGGCGGCTTTTTTCCCGTCTGCCGCCCATGTAGCTGAAAGCAGAGCATCAGACCTCATAACGGCTTTCATCAGTTCTTTTCTGTTGCCGTTTTTTATTGCCCTCACAAATTCTTCTCTTATTTCAGTATTCGGTATGAAGACAGTCCGATTTTTTTCGTTATATGCAAGATATCCGAGATGGATCAGCAGCGTAAGCACATCGTCCCGGCTTTTCATGGAGGTCATGTCGTTTTGAAAGGAGCCGGTATCTACTTCCAGGGATTGTTCTCCCAACATATCGATGATGGCATCTTTCAATCCGTCAAAGTTCATATCGATATAATCCCGCAGCGCTTCGTAAGTCTCTGTCTTTGTCCAGTAATTGCTGTACGTATTCCTCAAAATGGACTCCATTACGGATTTGGGGTTATAGACGTGGATATCTCCGACATGGTATCCATCGTACCATTTTTTCATCATCTGAAATTCCATTTGATACTTTTCACATAGTGCGCCTACTTCTTCTTCCGTAAAACCAATATAACTCTGCAGCGGTCTGGGTTCTACCATGCTGTATTCGTAGAAATCGCTGACGGCTGACTCATGCCCGTATTTTTTGATGGGAAGGATCCCCGTCATATAGACGCCCGCAAACAGGCGGTCTGTCAGGCTGCTTTTAAAAAGGGAGCGAAGCAACAGGATATATTGATCTAGAATTTTATTTTGATCTCTGCATTCCCGAAACATGGCATCCCATTCGTCTATGATCAATATCATTTTATCCCCGGTAAGTTCATTGATTTTTCTTAATGCATCGACCAGATTGTGCTGTCCTTCTGCAACCGGATAGAATTCTGCGAGATCCTTGATGATCGCGACCTCCATATGATCCACTAAATGTTCATCCTGGGCTATAGTGGAAAGAAACAGTGTGATGTCCAGATATAAAACGTCATACTTGTTTAAATGCTTTCTGAAAGATATATCGCCTGCGATATCGAGATCTTCAAATAATTTCAGCGAATCACAGCCTCTGGTGTAGTAGGCGCACAGCATTTTTGTGGCAAAAGATTTGCCGAATCTTCTTGGTCTGCTGACACAGATGAGTTTTTGCGGCGTGTTTAAACAGGAGTTGACAAAACAGATCAGCTTTGACTTGTCAACATATTCGCCGTTTCTGATGGACTCAAAGCCTTCGTTTCCAATATTGATATATTTTCCGGAAATATTCCTTTTTTCTGTTGCTCGAGGAGAAGTTGCCTTTTCCATAAGTCGATCCCCCAATGGTGATATAATTTTCTCCATTGTAGCACAAATCTGGATGATAATAAAACTTTCTTTTACTTCTGTTAAAGATAATTTCGCTTTTCTTATCAACATAAATTTTGTGTGGCACAGATAAAAATATGGGATTATTTAACTTATCACTTTATATTATTTCATTTATTGAACATAAGATAAAAGTGGAGTATAATTTAGGTTATTAAAGGGCAACGGTGTTGCTTCAGACTTCGGAGCATTGACGGAAGAGCGAAACCGCGAAGCCTGTACAGAGGTTTATGCCGGACAGGGCGCAGTCAGAAGCTGAACTTTAAAAAGTACTGGAAGAGCACAGATAGAAAGAAGCGCAGATCGGAAAAATACAGATAGGAAAAATCAATGTCCACAAAAATCTATGTCATCACCCATAAATTATTTGAACAGCCGGAGAACGATATGTATATCCCCCTGCAGGCGGGCCATGCCCTGAGAGGGACGCTGGACGAATCTTATCTGCGTGATGATGACGGGGATGACAATATCTCGGCGCAGAATCCTTATTTCAGCGAACTGACAGGCATGTACTGGGTGTGGAAGCACAGGAGCGATACAGAATATGTGGGGATTTGTCACTACAGGCGCTTTCCCGTGATACGCGACAGAGGAGATGCCCCGGAGAGGCTTTTGACGGAACGGGATTGTGAAAGAATCTTACAGGATCATGATCTGATCACAACGCAGCAGCTCACCCTTCACAGCAATTATTATGATGGTTTTGCGGTGGATCACAATCTGCGCGATCTGCAGATGACAGGGGAAGTCATACGGGAAAAATATCCGTCGTATCATGAATGCTTTGAGAGACTGGTGCACGGCGATAAGGTCTACTTCGGCAACATCTGCGTGATGCCGAAGGGACTTTATGACAGATACTGCAGCTGGCTGTTTGATATTTTGTTTGAGGTTCAGAAGCGGATCGATATGACGGGTTATGATGGATATCGAAAACGCGTCTTCGGGTTTTTGTCTGAATTTTTGCTGATGGTCTGGGTACAGGTAAATAAACTGCGTTCTTACGAGTGCCGGATCGCGATCATCGGGGAAAAGTTTGAGACCGGTGAGGCAAAGCGGACTCTGGCGCAGTTTTTTGCGCAGGGAGACGTGCAGGGAGCAAAGGACTACTTTCTGGAATGTTTTGAGAAGCGGCCGGATATTCTGATGGAGGCGTCCGATATCACCGGTGAGTTGCGGATCTGTATGCAGATCATTTCCACCTGCGAGTTTGAGCGCAGATTTCTGGGGAGCTGTATTCTGGACCGGGAACGCAATATGAAGAAACTCATTTCCCTGTTTAAGGCACTGAATATGGCGGTGATGCGTGAGAGCAGAGGGGAGAAGACAGAGGAGGATAGAGAACTTTTGGAGGGCGGCCTGATCACGGAGCCGGCGTGGCAGGTGGCGATGCGGGTGATGAAAACGGGTATGTAACAGTTTAGCCATCCGGCTGAACTGTTGCGCGGACATGACCTGAGTGTAAAGAAAGCTTTGTCAAAGGATCGGAAATGTATTATACTGGAATCAGACAATCATAAATATAACTGCACGTGAAGCGCGGGAAAGGAGGCCGTTATGAAATGCAGGAGAACACCGATAGAGGCGGAAGTAGTAAAGTATGAGGAGGGCCAGGGCCTGGAGGACGGATATGAGTTGTGGTCGGATATTGTGACAAAGATATGGATCGTTACGGACTCCCTAGTCAAAGTGACAAAGCCGGATGGCTCGATCGTGTGTCCCTATATTTTTCACCGCAGGGGGCGAACATTTATCAACGAGGATGACTATATTATTATAGATGCGGACGGAACGAAGCATGTCTGCGGAAAAGATAAGATATTCAGCCGTTATGAACCGGTAGATATGGACAAAATCCTGTAAATATCCGTTCAGGTATGCCTGACCGGCACATGTCCGCGAAGAGTATTGTTGAAAACAGGAGAGGAAACAGGAATTGACTCTGCAGCAATTAAGATATGCCCTGACAATTGCAGACTGCGGCTCCATGAATGAGGCGGCAAAACAGCTTTTTATCTCTCAGCCGAGTTTGTCGGAGACGATGAAAGAACTGGAGGCGGAAACGGGGATCGAGATCTTCCTGCGTTCAAACCGCGGTATCAGCCTTACGCAGGAGGGCGAGGAGTTCCTGGGATATGCGAGACAGGTGACGGAGCAGTTTGCGCTTTTGCAGAGCAGATATATCGATAAAAAGAAAAAAGAGAAATTCAGTGTTTCCACCCAGCACTATACCTTCGCGGTGAAAGCGTTTGTCGAGACTGTAAAAAAACTGGGGATGGAGCGCTACGAGTATGCGGTTCATGAGACGACGACCTACGATGTCATCGCGAATGTCAGGTCATTTAAGAGCGAGATAGGCGTATTATATCTGAATGACTTTAACGAAAAGGTTATGATAAAGATGATACAGGAAAACGGACTGGAGTTTAAGGAGCTGTTTTCCTGCAATACTTTTGTCTATCTCTGGTCGGGACATCCGTTGGCAGGGCGGGATGCGATCTCGATGGAGGAACTGGACGACTATCCCTGCCTCTCTTTTGACCAGGGGAAATATCACTCCCTGTTTCTGGCGGAGGAGATGAAAAGCGATTATGAGTATAAAAGGCTGATCAAGGCCAATGACAGGGCAACGCTCCTGAATTTGATGGTGGGATTGAATGCCTATACGCTCTGTTCCGGTATAATCTGTGAGGAGTTAAACGGCAGCGATTATATGGCAGTGCCGTTGAGAGAGACGGAGCGGATGCGCATCGGCTATATCATGAGAAAAGGGCAGAGGGCGAGTAAGATCGGGAGGCTGTATATTGAGGAACTGAAAAAATACCAGGAGATGGCAATGTAAAGTATTGTAGCATAGTATTGGGCTATAGGTAAAACCTATAGCCCAATAAAGGTTTCGTGTATTTGCGCTTTTTTTGAAATGGATGTATACTCTTCATGTTGACAGACAGAGCAGGCATTTGAAAACGGACAGCGGCAGTATACAGAAGGCGTGCCGGCCGGGTGTCTGCAGAGCACAGATAAGAGGAGGAAACATTATGAAGAAAAAAGTACTGGCAGTTCTATTGACCGGTGTGCTGGCGGCGGGCGTATTGACCGGCTGCGGCGGCACTGCGGACGATACGGCGGCAGAGGCAGCGGCGTCGGAAGAGTCACAGGATGCTTCGGCAGCGGAAGAAGGAGATGGTGAGGCGGCGCCGGAGGAGGAGACAGCTGAAGAAGCAGCGCCGGCGGAGGAAAAAGGGACCATCACAGTAGCGGCATCCCCCACACCCCATGCCGAGATCCTGGAGGCGGCAAAGCCGATCCTTGCAGAACAGGGCTGGGATCTGGAGATCAAGGTCTTTGACGATTATGTCCTGCCGAACCAGGTGGTAGACAGCGGCGAGCTGGATGCGAACTATTTCCAGCATATTCCCTATCTTGAAGAATTCAACGCGGAGAGAGGAACAAGCCTTGTAAACGCGGGCGGTATCCATTATGAACCTTTTGGGATTTATCCGGGCACAAAGAAAACGCTGGATGAAGTGGCGGAAGGCGATGTGATCGCGGTACCCAACGATACGACAAACGAGGCGAGGGCGCTGCTCCTCCTGCAGGACAACGGGCTGATCACATTGAAAGAAGGCGCGGGCCTGACGGCAACCGTTCAGGATATCGCGGAGAACCCTCACAACCTTGAGATTAAGGAACTGGAGGCGGCACAGGTGCCGAGAGTCGTGGAAGAGGTGGCTTACGTTGTATTGAACGGGAACTACGCCCTGCAGGCAGATTTCAGCGTGGCGAAGGATTCCATCGCCTATGAGAGCGCTGATTCCGAAGCGGCTAAGACATATGTGAATGTCATTGCGGTAAAAGAAGGCAATGAAAATAATGAAGGGATCAAAGCCCTGGTGGATGTACTGAAATCCGATGAGATCAGGCAGTATATCAACGATAATTATGACGGCGCGGTGATTCCGTTCGACTAAACAGCAGATATTAACTGAATATGCGAAAATGTCAGAGATTCGATCCTGTCACTCATTCCGGGTGGCAGGATTTTTTGTTACAGCTGTGCTGACGCCATCTGCAAAGATATCTTCAGCGCATTTTTGCTCCAAATTATTAAAAATATCTTGACAAATATTATAAAAATAATTATTATAAATATTATAATAATAGAGAAAGGCGGAGAAAATATGAATTTAACAGGAAACGACTGGAAAAAAGTTACAGAAATTATTCAGGCATATGAGGGGAAGATAGACAAGGATTTCAAGATTCCCCTGTCAGAGTATGAGGAGCGGTATAAAAGGGTGTGGGAGCAGCTTGAGAAGCGGGATATCGATATGGGATTTTTCTTCTGGTATCGGGAAATGCCGGGAGATGGGATTTACCTTACCGGATATAATCCGACGATTGAACGGGCGAGCGGCGTGATTGCGCCCGGAAAACGACCGCTTCTTCTCGCGGGACCGGAATCGGGCGTGATGGCGAGAGAGGCCGGGCTGGGATTGAAAACGGAGTTTGTAAATGAATTCAGTATTCCCGATGAGTATTATGAGGGCGTGGAGCGCGGTAATCTGAATGAGATCATATTGGACTACATCGGGCATAATGTCAGGCGGATCGGTTATATGACTGCTGCGGACCTGATCCCGGCGCAGTTCATGGATTTCCTGAGAGAGGGATTTGACGGCGCGGAAGTGGTGGATGCGGCAGATATTTTGGAGGAGCTTCGCTATGAAAAATCGGAGAGCGAAATGAAATGTATGGAGCAGGCAGATACCATTGCCTGTGCGGCGGTCAGAGCGATGCTTGCGGTTGCAAAACCGGGCCTGCGGGAGAGTGAGATCGCGGCGGTAGGCGATTTTACGGTCAAAACGCTCGGAGGAAACGGATTCGGCTTTGATACGATCGTAAACTCCGCAGAACGCTGCAGAACGGTGATCGGGCCGGCGGGCAGCCGTGTGATCAACAGGGGTGAGATCGTACAGATCGGCTGCAGCCCCAGTTTTGAGGGGTATAAGGGAGTCTGCCGCAGAGCTTTCGTTATGGGGGAACGCTCTGAACTCCAGAAGCAGTATTTTGACTGCATGAATGAGGCGTACCGCCGGGCGGAAGAAATGATCTATAAAGTTTGCGAGGGCGGACTTGCGACGAACCTGATCGACCTTGCGGCGAGGGATTATTTTGCGACGCAGGAGATCGATGGGCAGAATATGAAGCAATTCCATATGTACAGCACCTGCCACGGAACGGGATTGACAGAATGTCTGGAAAAGATGGTGATCACGCCGACGGGGGAGGAGCCCTATGGAGAAAACGTGGGGCTGATGCTGGATCTGGGCTGTTATGGTCATCCCAATCCTGAGATCGCGGGCGGCTGTGTGGAGGATGCGTATCTCAAGAAAGGTGACAGAGCTTATAAATGTTCTGATGTCCCTGTAGATGTACAGGAACTGGTGGGGAAGGGAATGTGATGTTATGAAAAAGGGAAAAAAGTTATCTGTGGGGAATCGGGAGGGAACGCTTCTCATCACCATATTGGTAATTTTTGTACTTATGTGCCTGGTGAAGGGCAGGCTGTTTTACGCCAGGAGCAACATCGAAGCGATCTTCTCCAATCTGGCATATGACCTTTTACTGGCGTGCGGGATGACTTTTGTCATTATACTGGGCGGCGTGGATCTGTCGGTAGGTGCAGTGCTTGCGCTGACAGGGATCATCTGTACACTGATGGTCCAGCAGGGAGTGTCCACGGCCGCAGCGGTGCTGGCAGGGATTGCTTTTGGCACGGCTGTCGGGATGTTTAACGGGATATTGGTGGCTAAAGCGAATGTGGCGCCTTTTGTGGCGACATTGGGGAGTCAGTCCATATGCAGGGGAATCTGCTATGTCCTTACCAGCGGATATTTTGTGGCAGGGCTGTCGGATGAGTATATTGCCATCGGGCGGGGGACTTTTCTGGGGATTCCGAACCGCATCTGTATATCTGTCCTGATCATGTTTGTGCTGGCGCTCTTGTCAAGGAGTTTCAGGCCGTTGAAGAATATGTTTTATGTGGGCGGAAACAGTAACGCGGCTTTTATCTCAGGGATCCCGTCAGGCCTTACGACAATTCTGGGATACGGGATCAGCGGATTGATGGCGGGAATTGCAGCAGTTCTCATGACGAGCAGCCTCGGCATGGGGCATGCCGGGTATGGTATCTCTTTTGAGATGAAAGCCATCTCCGCGGCTGTGATCGGAGGAGCCAATATGCATGGCGGAAGCGGGAGTTTTCTCGGGACGGCGCTGGGAGTCATTCTGGTCGCGCTGGTGAATAATGTATTTATTATGTTTAACGGCTCTCCGAACTGGTCATCAGCGATCAGCGGTATTATGCTTCTGCTGGCAGTGGGTTTTGATGTTGTCCGCAGCCGCGCAAAAGCAGGATAAGGGGGCACAGATGAGTTATTTAAAAGTAGATCATATTACGAAATCTTTTGGAAATAATAAAGTGCTGACGGATATTTCGATTGACTTTGAAAAGGGTGAGATCCATTCCCTGATCGGTGAAAACGGGGCGGGAAAGTCTACGTTGATGAAGATCATAGGGGGAATCTATCAGGCGGACAGCGGTCAGATTCTCATAGACGGAAAGCCGGCAAACATGCGCGATCCGGTGGAGGCGTATGGGCATGGGATTGGAATCGTCCATCAGGAGCTCAGCATTGCCGGAAATATGACAGCGGCGCAGAATGTGTTTGTAAACAATGAACCTGTGAAAAAATGTGGTTTTATTGACTGGAACAGACTGTATGCCGACGCGGCGGCAGAGTTTGAAAAGATAGGCGCAAACATTGATCCGAAAGCCATAGCGGGGACGCTCAGCGTCGGCATGCAGCAGATGATCGAAATATCGAAAGTTTTGTCCAAGGATGTCAATGTGCTGATCCTTGATGAGCCGACGAGTGCGTTGTCAGATAATGAGATCGAAAATCTTTTCCGAATCCTTCTGGAACTGAAGGAGAGGGGAAAACTGATCATTTTCATCAGCCATAAGTTAAATGAGATAACAAGGATTTCCGACAGAGTATCCGTTTTGCGGGACGGCGTCTGTACCGGCACGCTGGACAGAGAAGATATGGAAGTGCAGACGATCATCCGGATGATGGTAGGGCGAAGCATTGACGCATTGTACCCTCCGAAAGCAAAGCGCAGGGACAATAAGAAAGCGCTGACAATAGAACATATCAGCAGAAAAGGAAAGTTTTCTGACGTATCCTTTGACATTCGCTACGGAGAGATCACAGGGATGTTCGGGCTTGTGGGTGCAGGGCGCACAGAATGCGCGTTCTCTGTCTTCGGGGCGGATAAGATGGATGAAGGACAGGTATATCTGGACGGAAAACAGGTGAGGTTTAAAAATCCGGCTCAGGCTATCAGAGAGGGCCTATGCTATCTGTCTGAGGACAGAAAAGCGCTGGGGCTGTTTGTGGATATGACAGTGAAAGAGAATACAGTGGCGGCCTGTTTGAAATCCATGTGCAGGTACGGAGAGTTTCTGGATGAAAACAGGATAAGGGAGAATACAGAAAACTATATCAAAGAACTGGATATACACCCGGAAGATTGTCGTAATTACAAAGTCCGCAATCTGTCAGGCGGAAACCAGCAGAAGGTATTGTTTGCGAAATGGCTGGCGGCAAAACCTAAGATCCTGATCGTGGACGAGCCTGCCAGAGGTGTGGATGTTGGCGCAAAGACCATGATTCATCACATATTGCGGCAGCTGGCGGATACGGGAATGGCAGTCTGGATGATATCGTCCGAACTTCCGGAGATCCTGGGCGTCTCAGACCGGGTGATCGTGATGCATGAGGGGCATTGCAGGGGAATACTGGAAAACGTGGGCCTGACGGAAGAGGATATTATGAGGACGGCATTTCGGGAGGAGGTGCGGCATGAATAAGCGAAAAGGGATACTGTCATTTGGGCGGATAAATTTTCATTATCTGGTGCTTATTGTGATGATTTTTATCGTTACGGCTGCCATGACGGTCTACTCCCCCTATTTTTTGACAGTGAATAATCTTCAGGTGCTGATCGATACGTTTATCATGGAGGCGGTCATGGCACTCGGAATGACTATGGTCATTATTTCGGGAGGGATCGACTTGACGGTGGCGGGCATTTTACCGTTTTCATCTATTATCCTTGCGCTTCTGCTGATGAGGGAAGTGCCTTTTGGAATTGCGGCGGTACTGGTCCTCCTGGCAGCTGCAGCGATCGGATGCCTGACAAATCTTCTGCGCCGAAGCCTTAACCTTCATCCGATGGTGGTGACGATGGCGATCGCGGCAGTCATAAAAGGCGTTGATCTGACGATCACAGGCGGAAGCGCTGTATCGGGCCTTCCCGAAAGCTTCACAAGGCTTGGGGCTGTGCGGATACTGGGGATGCCTGTCAGCTGGATCGTATATATCATACTGGCGGCAGTATTCTTATATTTTTCAAAGAATAACAGATGGTTTTTACAGGTGTTCTTTGTGGGCGGCAATGAGGATGCGGCAAAACTCTCGGGAATCAAAGTGGAGGCGCTCTATCGAAATGTGTATGTCATATCGGCGGTTTTAGCTGCTGTGGCGGGAATACTGACTGCGATTACATACAGCAGCGCCAGTTACAGTTACGGCACAAATGCCGATCTCCGCGTGATAACCACGGTCGCGATCGGTGGGACGAGCCTCACCCATGGCGGTTCGGGCTCGATTGCGGGGACGCTTCTGGGGACATTGTTTATGGCGATCATCTACAATGCATTTGTTATGAGCGGTATTTCTACTTATTATCAGGATGTGGTGACAGGGGTATTTCTGATTGCCGCGGTTCTTTTGAGCGAAGGGATCAAGGTTCTGAAGGAACGTAAATCATAGATCCATCTAAAAAGCCTGCTATGCGGGTAAAGTAACTGCAACGGCTGCGCGTGCCGTTGAAAAAAATGCGGCAGCCAGAAGGCGTTCAAACCTGTGGCTGTGAGTATTACGAAGGAGGATGCAAAAAATGAAAAGAAAAATGGCATTGGGACTGATGTTGACGGTTCTGGCGATGAGCCTTGCCGGGTGTGGCGCTAAGGCGCCGGAGGCAGCAGATCAAACAGGGGCGGAGAAGAGTGAGGAACTATACTCTATGGTGGTATTTACCAAAGGTGCAGAGTATTTTAACTGGTGTTACGCAGGCATGAAAGATGCGGCGGCATCCATAGGCAGCCATATCCAGGTGGAGCTGCAGGGACCGGCAGAATGGGATGCATCTCTGGAAGCCAGGGCGGTAGACCAGGTGGTGGCAAAAAATCCCACGGGAATTTTAGTGGCATCGGCGGACGAGACAACGTTGAATTCTTCCATCCAAAAGGCGTTGGATGCGGGGATCCCGGTTATCGGTTTCGACAGTGATGCGGCAGACAGCGGAAGATTGGCCTATGTGGGAACGGACAATTATGATTTTGGCGCTACAGCAGCCAGGTCAATGGCGGAGATGTTAGGCGGGGAAGGCGAGGTTGCTGTCTGCATGGTGCCTGGAGCTATCGCACAGGAGGAACGCGCAGAAGGTTTTAAGAACTGGCTTGAGGAAAATGCGCCTGGCATTAAAGTGGTATCCGAGTTGAATGACGAGGGTGATGTGGCGAAATCGGAGACGGTATGTACAGCGCTTTTGCAGTCGAATCCCAATATTAAGGGGATATTCAGCACACACGGATATGGTGCGCCCGGTGCAGCCGCAGCCGCAAGAACATTGAATATGTTGGAAAATGTTGTTATAATAGGAAGTGATTACAGTTCTGCTGTAATAGAGCTTCTTCAGTCGGGAGATATAGAGGGGACGGTCGTGGATGATCCATATCTGATCGGATACGAGGCATTTATGCTCGCATATGCAGCGGCGCATCCCACAGAGATACCGTCGGCGAATCCGCCCTTCGGACATGTACCGCCTGTTATTTACGGAGGAAGCCAGCTGTTGACAGGAGAAATGTTACAGGATGAAGCAGTATTGGCGAAATATCAAAATCCGCCGGCTGTCAATTAGAGGGAAATAAGTGGGTGAGCATATGGAATGTCTTGACATTATGGATATCAAACAGAACAATATCAAGAGCATAATGAACGTCCTGCGGGAGGTTGATGACCGGTCAGGAATGACAAAAAGAGAGATTGCAGCCCGGACAGGACTCAGCTTTGCGACGGTATCAAATCTGTGTAATGAATTGTTGGAGAGATATATTGTGGAATCGGTAAAACAGGATGCCCCGTCTGTGGGGAGGACGCCTTTTTCAGTGAGCATTGCCCATAACCGGTTCCGCACCATATGCCTGAACCTTCAGATGCAGTCAGTGCTCCGGCTGGCGGTGCTGAACATACGAAATGAGATGATATTCCACAGATTGTATGATATAGCTGACCTGGCTACCCCGGAGGAAGTCGTTCATTTTGCGAAAGAGAAATTTGACGAGTATGCGGCTGAAGAGGGAACAGTGGATTGTACATATATCGGGGTGGGTACGGCGGTGTCTGGTATCTTCGATCTGGCGACGCAGACACTGGTGAACTGTGCAGTGAAGATGTACGACGGGGTGCGGTTAAAAGAGATTGTGGAGAGGGAATTCAGGCTTCCCGGCTATGTGGACAATGAATCGAACCTATGCGCACTCAGCCTGAAAAACCGTATCAGGGATTGCAGGGATCTGGTCTATTTACATTTTTCAGAGGGCGTTGGCGTCGGGATCATCTGTAATGGTTCATTGCTAAAAGGACACCATGGTTACGGTGGTGAGGTTTCCTATATTCCGGTCGGTGATAAAAGCAAATACTGCAGTGAGTGCGATACTTACGGATGTATAGAGGATGATCTCTCCATTCCCGGGATCGTCAAAAATTATTTTGGCGTCGATAAAAAAAATACGCTGGAGGCATGGGAGGAGTTTACAAGAGCTGTCGCGGACAGGGAGGAGCGGGCAGTCTCCCAGGTGCGTTCTATTGCCGGATATCTGGGAGAGCTGATCGCGCTGCTGATATTTATTATGGATCCCGAATATGTATATGTGGGCGGGGAACTGGCACAGATCTACGATGTGCTTTTTCCCGATATGAATAAGGTGGTTCAGAAAAAGTGCTTTATGTACGGAAACAGAAAGGTGAATATTGTAAAAGATATAGAAAGTGACAAAACGATCAATTCCGGCATTAACGAGTTTATTTATTCTCATTGGAGGCTGTAGGAGGCTTTGGGGATCCGTGCCGCGCGTATCGGGAGATTGCGGAGGAGAATGAGATATAGGACAAACATCATAAAAAATATTATAATGCAAAACAGGCAGAAACCTCTGAATTTCTGCCTGTTTTTCCGAATCGGCGCGACAGGATTTGAACCTGCGACCTCTGCGTCCCGAACGCAGCGCTCTACCAAGCTGAGCCACGCGCCGATACGAAAATTACTAAACTCATATTAAAATCTGTTTTGCAAATCTGTAAACCATATCTATATAATCAAGCAGATCACTCATTTGCAACAACTATGATAATACCCTATTTAAGGTGGAGTTGTCAAGCATGAATTTCGGCATTTTTAGCATTGTATCTTGAACCCGTTCTGTATTTATGCTAAAATTCGGAACGATGCAGTATCTATGATGTTTATCTGGAATACCGTGGTGTAAAAAACTTGTTGGCGGGGTATATGTATCAGAGGAGTACCGCTTTGTGAGATTTTAGATGTAAAGTCCGATAAGGAGGAGTTTGGGCGAATGTGCATCGGGGACCATAAGCAGTTCTATGAGGGAGGATTCAGGTGGAATATACAAAGGAAAAGATAAGAGAACTTCTCACAGAAATAGCGGAGCCTGACTACGCAAAATTCTCCGGATCACTTCTGGGGCGGGAGGCGGTGATGCTGGGGGTGCGCCTGCCGAAGATACGGGATCTTGCGAAAAAGATCGCAAGGACGGACGGCATGGAATATCTGGAGAGAACGTTATCCGATATATATGAGACGGACGGGAAATGCGGGATCAGAACGGAGGATGTGAAGGGCGGGATTTCGGTGAAGGATGTGAAGAGCGGAACTGCGGCGGAGAATGCGGAAGGGTGGACGACAGAGGGTATAAAGGAACCGGTTTCGGCAATGCCCGCAGAAGAAATACAATACATGGAGGAATTGATGCTCTACGGCATGGTGATCGGCTGTATGAAGGAAAAGCTTGAGATATTGTTTCCCTATATCAGAAGATATATTGCACGGATCGATAACTGGTCTCTCTGCGACAGCTTCTGCGCCGGGCTGAAGCAGACAAAAAAGGAGCCGGAGCTGATGTGGGATTTCCTGCAGCCGTATCTGCACTCGGACAGAGAGTTTGACCTGCGTTTCGGCGTAGTTATGCTGATGGATTTCTATGTGACGCCGGAATATATTGATGATCTGCTGAAGATATACGACGGCATCCGGCATGAGGGTTATTATGTCAAAATGGCGGTGGCGTGGGCGCTCTCAGTCTGTCTCATAAAGCAGTGGGACAAGAGTTATGCATACATGAGTTCCGCGGATAATCATCTCGACGAGTTTACTTATGTGAAAACGGTACAGAAATGCAGGGAGAGTTTCCGATTGAGTGAGGAGCAGAAAGCGCTTTTGAGAGAGCTGAAGGAAAAACGTGTCGGGGGCAGGAGAACCCCGGAGTTTTGAATGAAGATGATGTCGCTTTTTGCTTGTATTGCCGCCAGGAGTGCAGCGGCGCGAATTCGAAATGTCAGATTGTAAAAATAAGAGAAGGTGGAAGGAAATAAGGCTGAAAAGATGAACAGTATAGATATAACGGCATTAGAGCCGGATACAGATCTTGCCTGCCAGGCGGCAGCAGTTTTAAAAAAAGGAGAAGGGCGCAGTTTAAAGGCGGGCGGCCTGTGGATCTATGACAATGAGATCGCGGAGGTGAGAGGAGAATTTGAGGACGGCGATATTCTCTCTGTGGAAGACTTTGACGGCTATTTCATGGGTTATGGCTTTATCAACAGCGCTTCAAAGATCAGGATCCGCATGCTGTCCCGGAAAAAGGAGAACCGGATCACGCCTGCTTTTCTGGAGAGGCGGGTGCGGGACTGCTGGGGGTATCGGAAGAGTGTGATCGATACGGAGAGCTGCCGACTGATCTTCGGGGAGGCGGACTTTCTGCCGGGACTTGTGGTGGACAAGTTTTCGGATGTGCTTGTGGCGGAATCTCTGGCGCTGGGCATCGACAGGCTGAAACCGCTTATTCTGGAGGACCTGAAAAAAATACTGGAGGAGGACGGCATAAGGATCCGCGGCATCTATGAGCGCAGCGATGCGAAGGTGCGCCTGCAGGAGGGGATGGAGCGCTGCAAAGGCTTTATCGGTGAACCTTTTGATACAAAAGTGGAGATCACAGAAAATGGCGTGCGCTATCTGGTTGATGTCAAGGACGGACAGAAGACCGGCTTTTTTCTGGATCAGAAAAACAATCGGGCGGCGATTCATAAGCTCTGCGGGGGAAAGAAGGTTCTCGACTGTTTTACCCATACAGGATCCTTCGCGCTGAACGCAGGCATAGCGGGGGCGGTTTCGGTACTCGGCGTGGACGCTTCCGAATTGGGAGTGGCGCAGGCGCGGGAGAATGCAAAGCTCAACGGCCTGGAGGACAGGGTGCGTTTTCTGTGTGCCGACGTGTTTGAACTGCTGCCGGAACTTGAGGGGAAGGGGGAGCGGTACGATGTGGTGATCCTGGATCCGCCTGCCTTCACAAAGTCCAGACAGGCGACGAAGAACGCGGTCAAGGGTTACCGGGAGATCAATCTGCGGGGCATGAAACTGGTGAGGGACGGCGGTTTTCTCGCCACCTGCTCCTGCTCTCATTTTATGGAACAGGAGCTGTTTGCGAAGACGATCCGCGAGGCGGCGAGAGGCGCCCATAAACGTCTGCGCCAGGTGGAATTTCACACCCAGGCGCCGGATCATCCGATCTTGTGGGCGGCGGAGGAATCTTATTATCTGAAATTTTATATTTTTCAGGTGTGCGGGGATCGGTAACAGGGAGAGTGCCGGGAGGACTTGACGGATCAATGAGGGGGAACAATTTTGCAGTATTGGAGAGCTCATTACAGAGACGCATTGCACGATACAGATATTGAGATTGTGAATACGGAGGAGGACTATAGAACGGAACCTCTTTCTTTCATTCTGGACAATGTAACTTTTTGCGGCACAAGCTTTGATGATTTTCATCTCTCGGACGAAGCGCAATATGATGAGGCAAGGGAAAAATTTTCCCTGTTAAAATGGGGCGGATACAGTCCAAAATTTAATATTAGTTCCCCCTATTTATACGATTTGCAGAGATACGAACTGAAGGTTGAGATACCGGTAAAAGTTGTTAGAAAAAGGGATAAAGAGCTTATTGCTGGAGTTCTTTTTCTTGCATTCCAATGTATGGAATCCGATATGACAAAATCCCATAGTATTATAATGTGTGATGATACAAGGGTGTATCGCGATGATACAGTTGTGCAGGAGTTTTCACTTTTGCTAGATGGCATGTGCTATAAAAGTGCAAAAAAAACGATGTATTTTGAGGCAGCGTTAAATGATATTTGCTGCCAGATGAAAAATGATTATTATATAAAGAGCTGCTTTACCTGCCAGTATTCCGATTATTCCCCTTATGGTAATGATGATTATGGGCTTATGCTCTGTTTTTGCCGTCACAAGGACGATTGTCTGAGAGTGAACAACAAAGATGATTTCTTCTCTTTTCTTGAGGGGAAAGATTTTGACGGGCGGCAGGAGACTTATCTGTGTGAACAGTACTGTCCGCGAGACAGGGCGAGTGGGTATAGAGGGTTTGTGGATGGGGTGATAAGTTAAAGCGGCCTGTCGGACGCTCAGAGAATATATGCAGTATGTGGATAAGGTGAGGGGGTATGCAAAAGATATGCCCATAGATGAAGCCGTGGGCAGGGCCGTGGATGAGTGTATCGAACAGGGGATTTTAAGTGAATTCTTGCGTCAGAATAAGGCGGAGGTGGTTGAAACTTGCCGACAGAACGGAGAGTATAGAGGAGTTCCAAAGGAACCTGTAAAGCGGCGGCTGTTCACCCCGCTGCTTTACAGATTCTGACAATATTCATTACAGGCCTCAATAACCATTTCTGCCTCCTCATCCGTCATCTCCGGGAACAGAGGCAGCGTCACGCAGTGTTTTGCCAGATACTCCGCGTTCGGGCAGTCGCCCTCGCGGTATCCCAGATGCGCGTAAGCCTTCTGCAGATGGCAGGGCACGGGGTAATGGCGGTGGCATTCGATATCCCGATCCTTCATATAGGCAACAAAATGTTCGGGATCTTCCACTGTGATCACAAAGAGGTGGAAGACCGGTTCCGTATTTTCAGGATGCACCTGCATTGTGATGGAGGGATTTGTGATCTCTGCGTGATAGCGCCTGCCGATCTCCTGACGGCGCGCGGTCCACTCGGAGAGATACTTTAGGCTCACGCTGAGCACCGCTCCCTGCAGTCCCTCGAGCCGGTAATTGTAGCCGACTACGTCATGGTAGTAGCGGACCTGGCAGCCCTGGTTTTTGATCGTGGTGATGGCGTCATAGTATTCTTTTCTATGGCAGGTCACACTGCCGCCCTCGCCGAAGGCGTAGAGGTTTTTGCCGGGATAAAAACTGAAACATCCCAGTTCTCCTAAGCTTCCGACAAGTTTCCCCTCATAGCGGGCGCCGTGCGCCTGGGCGCAGTCTTCCACCACAAAAAGCCCGTATTTATCGGCAATTGCCTTTACTTTGCCAAACGCAAAGGGCTGTCCGTAGAGATGTACGCCGATGATAGCTTTTGTCCTGCCGGTAATCTTTTCCTCTATCCTGTCGGGATCAAGTTCCCAGGTATCCGCAGTGCAGTCCACAAATACCGGGGTGGCGCCGGTGTAGGTGACGCCCCATGCTGTGGCGATATAGGTGTTGGCGGGAACGATGACCTCATCCCCCGCTCCGATGCCGAGCGCCATCATCGCGCAGTGCAGGGCGGAAGTGCCGTTGTTGACGCCTGCCGCGTAGGGAACGCCGCAGAAACGGGCAAATTCTTCATCGAACTGATCCGCAAACTTCCCCCCCGAGAAAGCAGTCTCCCGACAGACCGCCGCTATGGCATCCATATATTCCTGACTGTGTTTTTCATAATCTCTGGAAAGATCGATCCTCTTTAACATTTCAAACCTCCTTGTCTTCCAGGCGGAATTGTCTGTGAAGCTTTCTCATCTGGATCAGGTAATTTTTAATAGTCTTCCACATTTTGACAGTGGTATTGTAATCCTCCTGCCACTCCACAGGCATATCGTAAATGCGCATGCCCATGCGCTCCGCGCGCAGCAAAAACTCTATCGTATAAAACCATCCGTTGTCATTTCCGCATACGGAGACCAGTTTCTCGGCGGCATCTTTGCGCAGGAAAGTGAAACCGCATACCGCGTCCGTGGACCTCATATGAAAGAATGCCTTTAACAGAAAGACTAACCCCATCGAGGTGATCTTTCGGTACCATTTCCGCCCTCTTGTATCGGAATCTCTGGAAAAGCGGCTGCCGTTTACATATTGCAGTGTTTCATCGCGCTGAAACAGAGTGACGGCCTGGCCGAGATGCTTGATATCCGTGGAGAGGTCAATGTCCATATAGCCCACCAGCGAACATTCATTCAGCGAGATACCTCTGCGGAAGGCGACGCCGACGCCCCGCTCCCCCACGCGGACATAGGAGACCTCAGGGTATTTCCGGGCGAGCGCCCTCCCGATTTCCGGTGTCTCGTCATCGGAACCGTTGTCCAGGATGGTGATGCGGCAGGGGATGGACAGATGTTCTCTGGCATATGCCACCGTTTGATCAATGCCCTTTTCGAGCCGCAGCCGTTCATTCAGAACAGGAAATAATATATTGATATCTTTTACGGATGTTTTCATTTCCATTGATCACAGAGTCCTTTTTTAAAAATTCAGTTCCTTTCTCAGCCTCTTTTAACAGAGAGCAGACTTTTCTCTTCAGCCTCCGTTTGACAGAAGGCAGTCTTCCGGATCCCCATCAACGGGAGACGATCTTCTCAATATCCGAGATCAGATACTGCTGATGCTTGAAGATCAGATTCAGCATGACGGATAAATATTTTAATATGATCGTGAGCAGGGCAAAAACTCCGAAAAATCCAAGTGACAGAAAACTCATGGTGGAGAGCCAGCCCTCCACCGGCTTGTTCTTGTTGAAGATATCGGAGATCGTGTAGAGCCCCATACCTACAGATAAAAGCAAAAATGCGCCGGAGATGATCGTGGAGATCCGCTCCATGACGTTGGTGAAATAGATGAAGGAGTCGAAGGCGAGGGAGGTGCGTTCCGACGCGGCGGCGCGCCTGTGGCGTCCGGCATCCTCGTTTATACAGTCGTAGCTGATCGTCGCAGCGTGGAGTCCGCAGTTCATGTAAACGGCCTTTCTGTAGGGAATGTACTGCCCCATGGCTTTGATGCGGTTGATAGCCCGCCTGGATACCAGACGGAAGGTCTCGGGGCCTATCCTGCCGCTGCCTCTGCTTGTCTTATTGTAGAGCGCGTAAAATATGCGCGAGGTAAGGCGGAGTTTTCCCCTGCTGCTCGCGGCAACGATATCGTTTCCCTCCAGGAGCTTGCGGTAAGCGCTTACGATGATAGCGGGATCATAATCCATAAAAATACTGTCGAACTCATAGACAAAGTCCCCGATGGCGAGATCCCGCCCGGCGTTCATGGAACTCTCAAGCCCGTGGAAAAAACTCATGTGGACCACATTTACCATAATATTTATATCGTTTCGGCTGATATATTCTCTAAGAATATCCATTGTATCGTCGCTGCAGCCGTCATCCACACAGATCAGTTCAAACTGTTCGAATTTTTCCCGGCATACAGAGAGCGCCCGGTCCAGAAAATATTCCAGCTGGGAGCCGTTGTTGTGCAGATAAATGACCAGGGAAATGAATTTTTTTTCTTTCATGTCAGCCTCATAAATAGATCGAATAATGATCTATGGTGTTTAGATTGTTAGAAATTTATACTTTTATTGTTCCGCCTGCAGGTATTCATCCAGGTCATAGACCGTATTGATCTTGCCGGACAGTACGCTGACAAAGGCGGGGGTTTTGCTCATTACACGGATCGCTGTGGGCCTTGAGTCGTCCACTTCCGAACTCTTCAGAATAGGTTTCATGGAATACAGTGACTCCACATAGGAATAAGCGTATTCGGGCCTCAGATACTTGTCCGCCAGACGGGACATGTAGGGCCACGCGGAGGCGGGCCTGTGGGCGCAGGTATTGCAGTTTCCGAGCCTTTCGGGGGAACATCCGGGGATATCTTCCCCGAATCCGCGCTGACAGCGGAAAACCGGCTGTTTCTCATAGCTTGTCACATGGGGCGTGAAGGTGACTGAGGTCAGCGAGTGGAGTCCGGTTTTTCCGAAGGGCATGATGGAAAAGAAGGGACCGTCCATCACGGTGATGCCGGTGCCTTTTAACTGTTCTGAAGGCCTGCAGAGGATGATCTCGCACAGTTCATATTTAATATCAAAATAATTTTTTTCAATGCCTTCCGTCTTATCGATGATCTGGTTGACGGAGGCGTAAGTGGCATTCAGGACAAAAGGGGTATCAAATGACCTTCCGTCCTCCAGGATAACATGAAACAGGTCGCTGCCTTTTTCGATCTTTTTAAGCCGGACACTGAAGAGCATGTCCGCGTTTCGATTTTTCCTTAAGCGATCCTCATAATAATTCTGAAGTATTTTTGCGTCGTAGGTATATTCCTCTGTCAGAAATGCGCCGTCGCACATGCCGGGGTTAAAATATCTGTCGGAGGATGTCTCCAGGCATTTGATGCCGGCAGCTCTGCAGAATTCCTGGAACTGACCGGCGTTTGTCCAGGAAAATTTTTCCGAGGTGGCGTAGACCTGATCAAATCTGTCATGGATACAGAACCCGAAATCTTCATAAAACCTTCGGAAATAACCCGCGGATTTTATCGCTGTGGTGAGGCTTCTGGGGTAGTGGTATCCCATGTGGACTCTCGCCTGATTGATATAGGTTGCCCTCTGGAAAGGAGCCTCATCGTATTCCAGCACCAGCACATGCTCACCTCTTCCGGCACAGAAATCAGCGGCATATAAGCCGTAGAGTCCTGCGCCGAAAATGATCCTGTCGTAATGCTGAGCCATAGAAAATAGGGTTCCTTTCCTGAAACAATATGTTTAGTATAGCGCGTTTACCCTGGCATTGCAAGTGGGCTTCACAGGCATAAAATGATTGCGCTCCAGCACATGACGGTGGTATACTGTTCACGTAAGCAATGAATGTAGCGAACACAGGATAACATTAATGGATATTGTGACTGCGCCGGCGGAGGAAGTATGCATCGTCTGGCGCATCATAAGGAAAAGAGGAGTTCCAATGCGTCTGAACAGCATGTGTATCCGGTGCCTGGTGAACAGCCAGCAGAGACGTCTTTTGAATTTTGAGGACGAGGATAAGAATACTGCCTATATGAAAGAGATCACAAGGATCATCGGGGAGAGCGATGACGAGGCGAGTTCGCCTTATCTGGTATATCTGTTCAACCAGGTGTACAGACGGTATTTTGGAGAGGTGAAGGACTACACCGCGATCAAGAAAGAGTACAATGCCTATGTGCTGGAGATGGAGGACGCGCTGTATGAGGAGATTTTAAAGGCGGAAGATCCGTTGGCAAAGGCGCTTGTCTATGCACGTATCGGAAATTATATCGACTTCGGCGCCATGCAGCAGGTGGAGAAAAAGGTGTTCCTGGAACTGTTTAGGGATGAGGAGAAGAGCGGGCTGGATCAGGGGGTTTATGAGACTTTTCTGCGGGACTGTGAAAACGGGAAAAGATTTTTACTGTTGACGGACAACTGTGGGGAGATCGTTCTGGATAAGCTGTTTTTAAAGGAGTTTAAAAAGCGTTTTCCCCATCTGGACATCTGCGTTATGGTGCGGGGGGAAGAAGTTTTAAATGACGCGACGATGGTGGACGCCGAGGAGACGGGAATCTGCGATGTTGCGAAAGTGATACATAACGGAAACGGTGTGGCTGGTACAATGGAGAGGCTGCTTGAGGGCGAGGCGAAAGAAGCGTTCGGGAAGGCGGATATCATTCTGGCAAAGGGACAGGCGAATTTCGAGACGCTGAACGGCTGCGGCAGAAACATCTATTACTCGTTCCTGTGTAAATGCGACTGGTTTTCGGGGCGGTTCCATGTGGAGAAAAACACGGGCATGTTTCTGCGTGAGAAAGAGATCGGCGCGTGACAGAGAAAAAACAAAAAAGAGGTGGAGAGGATGTTTATCATTTGGGGACTTAAGGATCTGGATACGGATATGGGGACTGTCGGATATCTGCACTGTAACAGGTGTAATATGGACGGCAACTGGCAGCTGCAGAAAAGAACGTCGTGGTTTACGCTGTTCTTTATCCCGGTGATCCCGTACCATAGAAAATATTTTGTGTACTGCCCGGTCTGCCATTGGATCACGGAGATTCCGAAGGAGGAGGCAAAGCGCATCCTGGAGGAGCGAAAGGGATCAGTGAGATAACAGTTCAGCCGAATGGCTAAGCTGCTGTCAGGTAAATGCAATAGTTCAGCCCAATGGCTCAACTGTTACACGTAAATTGAAAAAATAGGTGCTTTATCTGGACAAATGGCAAAGGTTATACTAAGATAAGAAAAACAATATTTACAAGGAGGAGAGAGTTATGGAAAAAAAGCAGCTTGACTGGTCAAATCTTGGCTTTGGCTATATTCAGACGGATGTCAGATTTGTTTCCAATTATAAAGACGGAGCGTGGGACGACGGTGCGATCGTCACAGACGCCAATATAGTCCTGAATGAGTGCGCAGGCGTTTTTCAGTATGCCCAGACAATTTTTGAGGGACTGAAAGCCTACACGACAGAAGACGGGCATATCGTGTGCTTCCGCCCGGACCTGAATGCGTCCCGGATGGCGGATTCCGCCAGAAGGCTGGAGATGCCGGCGTTTCCGGAGGACAGATTTGTCGATGCCGTGGTGCAGGTGGTTAGGGAAAATGCAGCGTATGTGCCTCCGTTTGGCTCTGGCGCGACTTTATATATCCGTCCGTATATGATGGGGACAAATCCGGTCATCGGCGTGAAGCCGGCGGATGAATATATGTTCCGTATTTTTGTGACACCGGTCGGGCCCTATTTCAAGGGCGGCGCGAAGCCGTTGACGATCAAGGTGAGTGATTTTGACAGGGCGGCGCCAAACGGCACGGGACATATCAAGGCGGGCCTGAACTATGCAATGAGCCTGCACGCTATTGTGACGGCGCATGAAGAGGGTTATGCGGAAAATATGTATCTGGATCCCCGGACGAGGACTAAGGTGGAGGAGACAGGCGGCGCGAACTTTATCTTTATCACGAAGGACAACAGGCTGGTGACGCCGAAGTCGAACAGTATTCTTCCCTCCATTACAAGGCGTTCCCTCGTGTATGTTGCCAAGCATTACCTCGATATGGAAGTGGAGGAGAGGGAAGTGCTTCTCGAGGAGGTAAAGGATTTTGCGGAATGCGGCCTCTGCGGCACGGCTGCGGTGATCTCTCCGGTCGGGAAGATCGTGGACCACGGAAGCGAGATCTGCCTGCCAAGCGGTATGGATGAGATGGGACCTGTGACAAAGAAGCTGTATGATACGCTGACCGGAATTCAGATGGGCAGGATGGAAGCGCCGGAAGGATGGATCAAGACGATCCTCTAAATGCAGAAAGCCCGGATGGCTGATATCCGGGTGCATACTGTGAAAAATTCCGGCGGGAAAGAGAGGGACGCCCATGGATGAACAGGAAAAAATGATTGAGGAGGTCCTCAGGCATTTGGATCACGAGATGGAGATAGGCGCGCTGAAGATGAGCGTGAATTTTAATGAACTGCAGGAAGAAGAGAAGCTGGTGGATCATAAATGCTGTCATATGTACGGGAGGCCGGTGAGTGAGGTCGTGGGTTTCCTGGATATGTATTCAGACTCGTCGATGAAGGAATGAGCGGGAAAAATGTACTGCCGTGTACCATGTTCAGGGTGCCGGCAGTACTTTTATGCCGTCTGCTGTTCAGGATTCCCTTTTCAGTGATCCCGGCGTAGTCTGAAACATCCTGTAGTAAGAGCGCGTGAAAGTGGAGTAATGCTGAAAGCCGGAAGAGTAGCAGGCATCGGTCAGCGACATGCCGTGCCGGATCTTATCCCGCGCTGAAAACAGGCGCTTGGCGTTGACATATTTTCCGATGCTGTAACCGGTTTCCTGCTGAAAGAGCTGCATCAGATAGCGGCGGCTGATAAAAAACTGTCTGGAGATGGATTCGATGGACAGGTCCCCATCGAGATGTTCGTTGATATAGTGAAGTATTTCGGTGATCTTCCGGTTGGAGGTACCTGTCTCTATATAGCGGAAAGAATCGGTCAGGACACTTCTGTTGAGCTGTATCAGAAACTGCAGGAGAAGGGTACGGTTGTACAATTCGGCGGCATATCCGCGATCCGGAAGGGAGGACTCTAACTGCGCACACAGTTTAAAGAGGATATCAACAGACGCGGAGGAGGTGCGGAGAACGGGGAGGGGCTTTGCTTTTTCTCTCTGTTTCCGGAAACATGCCTCCAGGGAGTAGTCAGGTCCGGCATAAGAGGTCAGGAAATCGGACGAGACATAGAGGATGACTCTTTCGTAGGGGGAGGTGGAACGGATGACGGGCCTGTGCACATCACCTGCACCGATCAGGATGATATCCCGCGGCTCCAGACGGTAGGTGATGCCCTCTATAAAATAATCCACATCACCGGAGAGAAAAAGAAGGATCTTAAAGAAATCGTGATAATGGCACTCGTAGTTTCTGATCTCGCGGTCGGTCAGATGAAACAGTTTAAAGGGGGTGTGCAGGTATCCGGTTTTTTCATAATCCATATTTGCCATAGAAAGCCCTCAAATGTCCGGAGATATAAGAAAACTCCCGGCGCGGGACTGCCGCATCGGGAGTTTTTCCGTTTTTTAATAATATGTAGTAGCAACTGCCGCTCCGACTGCCACGCCAACGATAAGCCCAAGGGCGATCGCTGCAATGATAAGTATAATGCAGAGCAGGATCTTGATGCCGGTGTTCAGCTTGCTCCTGATCACAACTGCGGAAACAAGGAGGGCAAGCAGAGCCCAGAGCCATCCGAAGAACGGAGCCAGGATGATGTCGATCACAAGGAATACCCAACCCCATGCAGGAATCTTCTGGTATTCCCAGGGCTGTCCTGTGGCACAGTCTGTGCCGTTATATGCCAGTACAGGAGAAGCCATAGACTGAATGACCAGAGTTGCGGTTCTGTTTCCGAGCGGAATTGTGTATTCCGTATCGATAAAATGAGTCTTTTTAGCAAATCTGTTCAATCTTTCCGGAGTACCACCATTGATACTTACCTTGCTGCCTTTCAGGTCAACTGAAAAAGTGCCTTCGTCTGTTGTGACAGACCATGATTTTTTTGCCATTTAGAGTCTCCCTCTCTTTCTGTGTATTGGTGCAAAACAAATTTTTGCAGTCATTTACTACTTTAGCATTTCCACGTAAAAAAGTCCAGTGGGGGGGTGAAAAAAGAGCGATGTTTCCTAAAAAGTACAAAGGGATGCGCGGGCACGGCGATATATTCACTTTTTACACCATATTGTATGAATAAAAAAACACCGCCCCCACAACATAAGTCACAGAAACAGTGCTTCATGGGCCATCAGGGACTCGAACCCTGGACAAATAGATTAAGAGTCTACTGCTCTACCAACTGAGCTAATGGCCCGTACAATATAAAAGGTTATAATTTACAACGCAAGAATGATTATAGTATAATGTTTTTGATAATGCAAGTGTTTTTTTACAAATTTTTCAAAAAATTGGAGAAAATTATGATATTTGAAAGCCATGCACATTATGACGATAAAGCCTTTGATGAGGACAGGGATGAACTGTTGCCGAAACTCGGGGAAAAGGGGATAGGTACAGTGATCAATGTATCATCAGATCTTCCCTCTGTGAGGAGGACGCTGGATCTGGCGGAAAAATATCCTTTTATCTATGCGGCAGTCGGGATCCATCCGAGCGATACCGGGGAACTTGATGAGGAAAAATTCATCTGGCTGAAGGAACAGTGCTCTGGAGAAAAGGTTCTGGCTGTGGGCGAGATCGGGCTTGATTATTACTGGGATAATGTGGAGAGGGATGTGCAGAAAAAATGGTTTGCGAGGCAGCTCGCATTGGCGGATGAGGTAAAGCTTCCGGTGATCATCCACTCCCGGGATGCGGCGAAGGATACGCTTGATATCATGCGGGGAGAAAGGGCAGTGGAAAGGCGCGGGGTGATCCATTGTTTTTCCTACACAAAGGAGAGCGCGAGGGAGTTTCTGGACATGGGGTATCTGATCGGCGTGGGCGGAGTTGTCACATTTCAGAACGCAAAAAAGCTGAGAGAATGCGTGGAGTATCTGCCGATGGACGCGATCCTGTTGGAGACGGACTGTCCGTATCTGGCGCCGGTCCCCTATCGGGGGAAGCGGAACTGTTCTCTGTATCTGCCCTTTGTGGCTGAGGAGATCGCTAGGATCAAGGGGATCTCCGTTGAGGATGTGGAAGAGATCACGGAGAGAAACGCGAAAAGATTATTCAGGAGAAGAGAAGGCAGGGGATAGATCATGGCGATATTGGGCATTCCGCGGAATACAATAGCAGTACTGCA
The DNA here is from genome assembly GCA_910584915.1 of uncultured Lachnospiraceae bacterium. Taxonomy (GTDB): domain Bacteria; phylum Bacillota; class Clostridia; order Lachnospirales; family Lachnospiraceae; genus 1XD8-76. Next base: position 32,631 of record CAJUDM010000002.1, on the reverse strand, counting down.
GAAATATCAGTTTCATTTTCAGAAAAAATACGGACAGAATTTCCTGATAGATACCTCTGTTTTGGAGAGGATCACAAGGGCGGCGGATATCGGTCCTGAGGACTGTGTCCTTGAGATAGGGCCGGGCATTGGCACTATGACACAGTATCTGGCAGAGAGTGCGGGGAAAGTGGTGGCGGTGGAGATCGACAGGGCGCTGATCCCGATCCTGGAGGAGACTCTCGCTTCCTATAGAAATGTAACGATCCTGCACGGCGATATTTTGAAAGTGGATATCAGCGGGCTGGCAAAGGAGTATAATGGCGGTCGGCCCCTTAAGGTGGTGGCAAATCTTCCCTATTATATCACGACGCCGATCATCATGGGACTGTTTGAAAAGAATGTGGCGGTGTCCGGCATCACAGTCATGGTTCAGAAGGAAGTGGCGGAGCGCATGCAGGCGCAGCCCGGCACAAAAGACTATGGGGCTCTTTCGCTTGCTGTACAGTATTACGCCAGGCCGCGGATCGTGGCGAACGTGCCGCCTAACTGTTTTATGCCCAGGCCTGCTGTGGGGAGCGCCGTCATACATTTAGAATGCTGCGAAGTTCCGCCTGTGGAGGTAAAGGACGAAAGGCTTTTGTTTGAACTGATCCGTGCCGCTTTCAATCAGCGGCGGAAAATGCTGCCCAACGCTCTGGCGGGGGCGGGTATCCCGGGGCTGACAAAGGAAATGGCGGCGGAGGCGCTCAGGGAACTCGGGATTCCAGACACCATCCGGGGAGAGAGGATGTCGCTCGCCGAGTTTGCGATGCTGGCTGACCGGTTGTGCACCCGATGAGCCTCGCACGACATATAGTAACAGTTCGGCCATGCCATTCATAAGTCACCAGAATATACATTTTTCCAGACAATATCATGAATCAGCTGGTGACTTATTTCATGTCGGGCGTCCGCCCTATAGAAATAATTGTACAAATTGCCCTTTGTAAGCAAGCTTCCACGGGTAACTTGCACAATCATTTCTGCATGGCTGAACTGTTGCATCAAATACAATATTTAGTGTATATCGCTTTGACTTATAACAAATCCTATGGTACACTTAAAAATTAGATGAGAGCCGTATTTTTCGGGCGTAAGGCTGATGGATAGAGCATATGCGGCGTGATTTACAGAGTAAGGTTGGAATGGAGTTAGAGGTGGCGGCCTTTGGATAAACAGGAATACAAGATAAGGTCAGAAGAGATCAGGACCTTAGTGGAAGAGAAGAACTACAGAGAAGCGGCTGATATAGCGGATACGATAGACTGGCGGAGGGTGAAGAGCGTGAAGATGCTCTGCACGATCAGTGATATCTATAAGATGGTCCGCCGCTATGAGGACAGCAAGACGATACTGGAGATGGCATATGAAAAGCGTCCCGGCAGCAGAATGATCGTGTTCGCGCTGACGGAATTGTGCCTGAAACTGGGCGATGTGGTAAATGCATGGGAATATTATAAGGAATTCTGTCAGGTCGCGCCCGATGACAGCAGAAAATATATTTTGCTGTACAAGGTTTACGCGGCGCAGGAAGTGAGCCTGGAAGAACAGATCAAAGTGCTGGAAAAGCTGAAAGAAGAAGAGTACATTGACAGGTGGGTGTATGAGCTCGCTTACCTGTACCACAAGATCGGCTTCGGCACAAAGTGTGTGGAAGAGTGTGACGAGATGATCCTCTGGCTTGGCGAGGGGAGATACGTGCGCAAGGCGATGGAGTTAAAGATGCTGCATGAGCCCCTGACGCCGAAACAGCAGGCGATCTACAACGGAGAGAAGCAGATCGAGATAGAGCAGGGGGACACCCGTGTCATCCCGAATCTGGATGCGGCGATCATGAAGGAAAATGAAGGGCGGAGTGTATCGGAAGCGCCCACAGTCCGTCTGCCGGTGGAAGATATTGAGGATATTCAGGTGAAGATCCTGGATGACAGTCCTTACAACACGATGAACCTGCAGAAGGAGCTGGCGGAGGATATGAAGCGCCTGATGGAGGGTGAGGAGAGAGAGCCTGTCTGGGAGGGAACGGAACCTGTGTGGCAGGATAGTCAAAATGAAGATTTTGTCTATGGACAAGAGATGGAAGAAGGCGTATCTTATAATCAGGAGGCAGTGCCCGGGGAGACGGATGAGGAGAGCGCGGAAGCACTGCTTGATGGCGATGAGGAGGAAGTTATAAACGATACCGGCGAAATCTTTATTGAAGAGGAGCCGGAGGAGGAAGAAACTGATACCGATCGTATTACAAGGAGCCTGATGGCGCCGATGTTCGAGGAAACACAGGAAATCCCGCCTGTTCCAGACATGGAGGAGATATTTTTTGAGGATCCCAATACAACGGACCTGCCGAATGCGCAGCTCCACCCGGAGATGAAAGCGGCGCTTGGGGATATGGAGATAGAAGAGGTCAGAGAACCGGAGGAGGAAGTCCTTGAGGAACAGGAAGATGAGGCGGAGAAAAGCCCGGTGTATGAGGAAGAGAGTTCTGTCTCCGGCGTAAAAAAGGTGATCGTGCCGACTGTTTCGGGACAGGGAATTTTAAAACCGCCGAAGGGAATGATGGAACCGGCGGATTTTGCGGTACAAAAAACAGGTTTTGACGATATGCTCTCTCAGGAGGCGGACGGGCAGATATCGCTTGTCGTCCCGGAAAATGAGAAAGTGGAAAAACAGATTACCGGTCAGATGAGCATCCAGGACATTCTGCAGGAATGGGAGCAGATGAAGAAAGACAAGGAGGCTCAGCTGAAAAACAGCGTACAGAAGAGTGTGCTCGACAGTACCGGCGATATATTTAAGGAGTTTGAGAAGTCAAAAGATTCGCTGATCAGGGAACTTGAAAAGACGGCAAGGGAGGCGCAGGCGAAGGAGGCGGAGAAGGCGGCCGGAGTGGAAGAGACGGCAGAGGAACCTGCCGAAGCGCCTGAGGAGGAGGCTCAGATACCGGAGGAAGAGATTGCCCCGGAACCCGCCCGTGACGAGGAACCTGCACCGGAGGAAAAGGCGGAGGAGAGCCCGAAGCAGCAGCCGGAACGGAATCTGCCTGAGGAGCTGCGACCGGCTGTGAACGACAGACCGTTTTCGCCGGAGGAAAAGGAACTGTTTGAAGCCTATGTGCACAGCCGCAGATCCAGAGGACAGCTTCTGCATGTGCTCGACAATATGAGCCTCGCGGCCTACACGGGGAATGTCCTGATCACCGGGGAGGAAGACGCGGGCGCCATGAATTTTGCAAGGAACCTTGTGCGTGACCTGCAGATGTCGGACAGCAATTTTTCCGGCAGGGCGGCAAAGATCACAGGCAGGGCTTTCAATAAAAAGGAGCCCGGGGCGGTCATCGATAAGCTGAAGAACGGCGCGCTGATCGTGGTGGAAGCGGGCGGCATGAACTGCAGCACGGCGGAGGCGCTGGTGAAGGCGCTTCAGACGGAGAGCAAGGGGATCATCGTAATGCTGGTGGATACCAAGGCGGCGATCAACAGCCTGCTGGAGGTAAACGCGGTGCTGAAGGATCCGTTCAATACAAGAATCGATATTGAGGCGTTAAATGATGACGCGCTGGTGGCGTACGGCAAAAAGTTTGCTTATGATAAAGAGTACAGTATCGATGAGATGGGGGTTCTGGCGCTTCATACCCGGATCGCGGACATGCAGACAGCGGAACATTCCGTTACGACGTCAGATGTCCGCAGGCTGGTGAAGGAGGCGATCCAGCATGCCAATAAAAAGACGCCGGGACATTTCTTTGATGTGCTGATCGGAAAACGTTACGATGAGGAAGATATGATCGTGCTCAGGGAAGAGGACTTCTTCTATTATGCCTAGAGAGACAGGCTGGGTGGTGTGTACGCCCGGATGGTACGGGCATATGGGGAAGATTCATATATCTGCGTAAGGAATCATAGAGAAAGAGAGAGGGGTAAGGTATGGCAAAGAAGAAGAATACTCTGGATGCAAGGCCGGAAGAAAAAAAGGTATTTATATCCGAGGCGGATCAGTTTCTGTTCGCGCAGGGGACACATTACGACATTTATAAAAAGCTTGGGGCGCATCCTTCCGAGGAGGATGGAAAAAAAGGTTACTTTTTCGGTGTGTGGGCGCCTAATGCGGCGGAAATTTATGTGATCGGCGAGTTTAATGAATGGAACGAGACGGCTGATCCCATGAAGAAGCTGGGGGACGGGGGGATCTGGAGCTGCTTTATACCTGGGGTTGAGAAGAACCAGATGTATAAATTCCTGGTGATAACTTCCACGGGGGAGAAACTCTACAAGGCGGATCCCTTTGCGAATTATGCGGAGATGCGTCCCGGAAATGCGTCTAAGACAACGGATCTGTCCGGTTTTAAATGGACGGATAATATCTGGATGGAAAAGCGGGATCAGAAGGATATGAAAAAGGAGCCGATGGCGATCTATGAATGTCATATCGGTTCCTGGATGAAACATCCCGACGGTACGGAGGATGGTTTCTATAATTACAGGGAATTCGCGGACAGGGCCTGCGAGTATGTGAAAGAGATGGGTTATACCCATATTGAACTGATGGGCATCGCGGAATATCCGTTTGACGGTTCCTGGGGCTACCAGGTGACGGGATATTATGCACCCACATCAAGGCACGGGGAACCGGCGGATTTTATGTATCTGATCAACAAGTTCCACAGGGCGGGGATCGGCATTATCCTTGACTGGGTACCTGCGCATTTCGCGACGGATGCGCACGGACTCGGCAGATTTGACGGGGAATGTATTTTTGAGCATCCCGACCCGAGGCTCGGAGAGCATCCTGACTGGGGAACAAAAATATTCAACTACGGGAAGACGGAGGTAAAGAACTTCCTGATCGCCAACGCGCTGTTCTGGCTGAAGGAGTATCATGTGGACGGCATCCGGGTGGATGCGGTGGCATCCATGCTCTATCTGGATTACGGGAAACAGGACGGCCAGTGGGTGCCTAATATATACGGCGGAAATAAGAATCTGGAAGCGATCGAGTTCTTCAAACACTTGAACTCAGTGGTGCGCGGCACATATCCGGGGTTTTTGACGATCGCGGAGGAGTCAACGGCATGGCCGATGGTGACCGGCGATATAGGAGGAGAGGGACTGGGCTTTTCGTTTAAATGGAATATGGGCTGGATGCATGATTTCTGTGAATATATGAAGCTGGATCCGTATTTCAGAAAAAACAACCACTATGGCATGACTTTCGCGATGACCTACAACAGTTCCGAGAGTTATATTCTGCCGCTCTCCCACGATGAGGTGGTTCATCTGAAGTGTTCCATGGTGAATAAGATGCCGGGCTATCAGGTGGATAAATACGCGAACCTGCGCAACGGTTACACCTATATGTTCGGACATAACGGGAAAAAGCTTCTGTTCATGGGCCAGGAATTCGGGCAGGAGAGAGAATGGAGTGAGGCGAGGGAACTCGACTGGTATCTTCTGGGAGAGAAGCTGAACAGGGGGCTGCAGGATTATGTGAAGGAACTGCTTCACATCTACCGGAAATATCCCTGCATGTGGGAGAATGACGCGGACTGGAACGGCTTTGAGTGGATGAACGCGGATGATTGTGACCGAAGTACCTACAGCTTTATCAGAAAGTGTGACAGCGATAAAAGACGCCTGCTATTTATAATCAATATGACACCGATGAAGTGGGAAAAATACAGAGTGGGCGTGCCGGCGAAGAAAAAATACAAACTGCTGTTGAACAGTACGGAGGAGCGGTTTGGCGGTCTCGGCGGAGAGGTGCCTGCGGAGATCACAGCGAAGAAGGAGGCCTGCTGCTTTAAGAATTACTCCATCACGCTGGATCTGCCGCCTTATTGCGCGCTGATCTATGCTTTTTAGGATGGCAGCAGGATAAAGGACTTCAGATTGCGGGACAGTTTGACGATATAAAGAGTGTATGCGGATGCGTACACTCTTTTTAGATAGATTGTTCAGCTTTGCAGGGAGTTTTACCTGTGGATCGAAAGAGGCTGAATTGTTACTTTTTAATAGTCAGATAAGGATGGAAGAGCATGAGGATCACATTTGAGTCAGTGCAGGAACAGAATATACACGGAGGCGGTATAGCAGAGAAACCCCGCGTGCCGGCACAGGAGGCGGCGAAGAAACAGGAGAGCACAGGGGCGTATTCCGTGAATATCGGCGGCAGGGACAACAGAGTGCAGAAGAACGGAACCTATCGCAGGGAGAGCATGACAGCGGAGGACGTTTCCAGACAGGCATCTGAAGTGGATATGGATGTACAGAAGATGTATATGGCAGTCATGTCCAACTCCATGTCGCAGGAGGAGTTCAATCAGATGCTGGAGGACGGCATCAATGTATCGGATACGGATATCGAGACTATGGTGACGATACTGGATCAGATCAAGGTCGCCGTGGCAAAGGGCGGCGGGGATATCGCCGGTTTTACGGATAGACTGTCGGAGGAGACTCTGGAACAGATCCTGGGCAGCAGCGCCTATGCGCAGGCGCTTGAGGAGGGGCTTGAGGAGGGCGCTGCAGCCTATATGGTGGAACAGCAGCTGCCGCCCACACCGGAGAATATCTACAGAGCGAAATATTCCGCGGGCGCATATCAGGGACAGAGGGATCAGGAACTGCCCGATATGGAGAAAGAAGAGGGAAGGGCATTCAGGGATCAGATCGATCAGGTCATCCGCGATGCCGGACTTGCGGTGGATGAGGATAGCCGGGCGGATGCGGCCTTTTTGCTGAGGCATGATATACCGCTGACGGAGGAAAACCTGCAGCTGTATGAGAAGGTGAAGGCTTTTGAAAAAGACGGACAGAAGATTTCCGGGGAGGAATTGAAATACAGGATCGCGGTTCAGGTGTATGAGGGAAAGGCGCCAGCTGATGCCGATCTCTCTCTGGAGTCGGGGATCTATGGGCTGGCTGAGGATCTTTACCGGGCGGTGCAGGAGATGACGCCCGAGACTGCCGACAGGGCTGTTGAGAATTTGGCGGAGGGAAAGGAACTCAGCTTAAAGGATCTGATAGAGAACGCAGAGAAGACAGGGGACTTTGGTGGGACGCGGGAACCTGTGGAGAGAAGAGAGGAAGCGGCGGCTGACGGTGCGCCGGAGGATGGTGCGGCAAATGTGGCGGCGGACAGAGAATTTCTGGCGGCGAGAAGACAGCTCGAGGAGGTTCGCCTGCGGATGACAGTGGAGGCAAATATAAGGCTTCTGCGCAGCGGATTTCGGATAGATACAGCGCCCATGGAACAGCTGATCGAACAGCTGAAACTAGCGGAGGAGGCGCTTGCGGGACAGGGAGTCTCCCTAGCTGCGGAAGCTGTGGAAAAGATCGACGAACTGCGCGGTATGCCTGCCTATACGCTCGGCTTTGCCGTGAGCAGGGAGATCTCGTTCACGATAGCGGCGCTGCATGAAAGGGGCAGCGAACTGCAGGCGGATTTTGAAAAGACAGACGCAGACAGAGCGAGAAGGGATGCGGCAAAGGAGCGCTATGAGACCATGCAGACCGAACCCCGGGCGGATCTGGGGGATTCCATGCGAAAGGCGTTCCGGAATGTGGATGATATTCTGACGGATATGAACAGAGAGCCTTCCGAAGAGAACCGCAGAGCGGTGAGGATGCTCGGTTACAACCGTCTGGAGATCAGCGAAGAGAATCTTGAGAGGGCGCTTTTGCTGGATGAAAAAGTGCAGAATCTGTTTCGCGATATGAAGCCGGGAAGGGTGCTTCAGATGATCCGGGACGGTGTGGATGTGCTACATACAGATATTGAAGAACTGGATGCTTATCTGACGGCTGCAAAGGGCGAATTTGTGCAGGAGAGCGAGGATTTTGCGCGTTTTCTGCATAAGCTTGATAAAAACGGCGGCATAACAGCCGATGAGCGGGAGAGTTATGTCGGTATCTACAGGCTGATCCGCCAGGTGGAGAAGGCGGACGGCAGGGCGGAGGGCTATCTTCTGGGCAGCGAAGCGCAGCTCACGATGGAGAACCTGCTGGCGGCTGTGCGCAGCGGCAAAAAGGGATATATGGATTACAGGATAGACGAGAACTTTTCCGGCGTGGATCCCGTACAGAGGGGAAGGAACATTGTCGATCAGATCAATGCGGCATCCTATGAAAGCCCTGAAAGGTACAGAGAGGCAATGCAGGCGCTGGACAAAACGATGCAGGGAGCCGGACAGGCGGAGGAGGCGGCGGATCTTCTGCGGGAATTGAACCAGCCCGTTACAATATCGAATCTTCTGGAGGCGTCCGCGGTGTTGCAGGAGGATGCCGGGATCTATCAGAAGATAGAGGACTACGAAAAAGAGGAGAGGCAGGAAGAGCTGGAGGCGGGACAGAGCCGGATGGAGAGTCTTGCGGTCGATCTGCAGGATACTGTCGGCGGGGAAGAGTCTCTGCGGGAAGGTATGGAGGCCTTTGCGGAACAGGCAGAGAAACTGCTGCGGGAGGCGGAACAGAGAGAGGGCGTGACAGAGTTTGATATCCGGGATATGCAGCAGATCTGCAGGGGGATCCGTTTCAGGGCAGCGATCGCGAAAGAGTCGCGCTATCAGATCCCGGTGAAGACGGAGGAGGGTTATACCGTTATGAACCTGACGGTGCGCAGGGGGACCGGTGAGGCCCGCGCCGAGATATCCGTCGAGACGGAGGAGTACGGCAGGCTGGAGGCAGTGTTTACAAAGAGCGGACAGCCGGGGAATGAGGGCGTTGAGAATATTTCCGAAGAGGATATGAGAACCGGTATCGGCGGCAGTCTGTTTGCTGAGACGGAAAGCGGGAAAAAGATACTGATAGAACTGTCAGAAAATGTGCGGGAAAGGCTCCGCAATGCAGGGATTTTGGCGAAGGACATAAGCGTCATGCAGGGAAGCCGCGTGAGGAGGGGAATCTCTCATAGTGCGGAGAACAGCGCGGAGAAGCCGCCCTATGCGGCGCATAGCGGCGCAGGAACCGGGATCGTTTCAATGCGGGAATCCGGATGGAGACCGGCACAGGCAGAGGCAGATGAAAGGGAAAAGGAAACCGGGCAGGGAGAAATTTCTGCCGGAGAACTTTACCAGATCGCTAAGATTTTTCTGGAAACTGTCCGAAAATAAGAATATGAAAAGATTTTTCCGGCGGAGAACGCCGGCGAAAGATCAATATATGAGACGGATCTGAATATAAAAAATTTACAAACGGATTTGTAAAGCTGAAAGGAAAGAGGATGAGGATTAATTATAACGCGACAGCCATGATGGCTGTGAACAGGCTGAATGTGAACGATGAAAATCTGTCCGTATCGACGGGCAAGCTGAGCTCCGGCTATAAGATTAACAGGGCGAAGGATAATCCGTCAGGCTATGCAATGTCCAGAAAGATGCGCGCTCAGCTGGAGGGGCTGATGCAGGCGAGAGATAATTCTGACACAGGTGTCAATATTTTAAAGGCAGTGGACGGCGCGCTCTCGGAAATACACGACATGTTGCAGAGAATTAATGAGCTTTCCATCAAGGGAGCCAATGGCACTTTGTCGGACGGCGACAGGGAACTCGTGGACGAGGAAGTACAGAAGATGAAAGAAGAGATACAACGTATTTCTGAGACCTTTGAGTTTAATGGGCAGAAACTTCTTGACGGTTCCTTCCAGCTGAAAGGATATACGGATAATGTCAATGTGAAGGTTGCCGGATATGATGAGAGTATTTCGAGCGGTGTTTATGAGTTTGATCTAAGCCTGTTTAATAATCCCGCCGACAATCTGTATGATGTGGATGGCAATTTTGTCGAGGAAGCATTTGAGACATGGAAAAAAGTCATTGATGTTCCGGCGGATCCCGATAATCCGACGATACCGGCAGCGCCGGGCACGATCTTTCCGCCGGATTATGATAAGACAATATCAATAAATAATAACAGCGCGAAGCCGATTCCTGTGACATTTCCGGGGGCAACGACACCTGTTGATACTTATATATCGGAAGTCAATGGAACATACGTGACATTGGAAGGACCGTCCGGCTTTGAGGTGACTCTTGATATCAGGAAAGAGTTCGGCGGAATCACGGCGAATGCTGATCCGAAAATTGAAGTGGAATTTACGGGTATGGGAGCGATGACCATCCAGGTGGGTGGAAATGAAGGCCAGGAACTGGATGTGGAGATTCCGGAAGTGGGCACGAAAGGGCTGGGTATCAACACAATCAATACAAAAACAAAGGAGAGTTCTCTGGAGGCTATTGAGAAGGTAAGTTCAGCCATCAATAAGCTGTCCGGTATTCGCAGCAAGATCGGTGCCTATCAGAACCGCCTGGAATCTATTGTGGAAAGCAACGAGATCAACCATGAGAATATGACCGGTGCGTACTCCAATATACTGGATACGGATATGTCCGAAGAGTATACGACATATGCCACCTATCAGGTTTTGTCTCAGGCGAGCACATCCGTCCTGGCGCAGGCAAACGAACGCCCGTCCCAGGTACTGCAACTGTTACAATGAAGCCGAATTACGAAGTAATTCGGCGCTACTGAACAATCGGCGGAGCGGATTGTTCAGTTTCCCGTACGAGAAGTAATTCGGCGCTACTGAACAATCGGCGGAGCGGATAGTTCAGTTTCCCGTGTGGAGAAGTAATATGAGAGATGATTTAAAAAAAGAGTTTGTACGGCGGATCACGCAGGCCAATCCGGTTTCCATGATAACCGTTCTCTATGATATGACATTAGTGTATCTCGGGGATGCCGGAAAGGCTTATGAGAACGGAGAGGAGAAGGGTTTTGTGCAGGAGATCCACCGCGCGCAGGACTGCCTGATGGAACTGTGCAATTCCCTGAATATGAAATATGAGCCGGCGCCCGTGCTGTACGAATTATACCTGTATATGCACAGGGAACTGGCGGGTGCGGTTATTACCAATTCCGCGGAACCGCTGAAACAGCCGGAGAGTATTTTGAGGCGGCTTCGGGATGCTTATATGGAACTGGAAAAGACCGGCTCTTTTGAACCGGTCATGGATAATACGCAGCAGATATATGCAGGACTGACATACGGGAAGCACTCCCTTGTGGAGAGTGTGACAGATCCCTCCGGCAACAGAGGCTTTTTAGCCTGAATTCAATCCTGACAATCTTCTCCGGGCAGCGGTGCGAGATCCGCTGCCTTTACAATGTTTAACTCAACTGCTTTCTGCATTAAAAATTTATAGCGCTTTAATACGGCGTTTACCTTATAAATATAACAGTCGATCAGATCCGGGTCCGTGACATTATCGAAGCCGGAGTAGGCAATTTCCAGTTCTGTGCGTGTCAGCCTCAGGTCATCCATCAATCGTTTTTCATCTTTGTCCTTTGCCGACAGTTCCGGTTCATCAGCCGCATATGTAGTGTGACTGAAAAAAGATCTCATACAGCTACCTCCATCAGATAATCTATTATAAGTATAGACAGCGTCTGCGGAATTTATTCCAGAAAATGGAAACTTTGCAAATTATTCGTTTTCGGGGGCGGCGAACGGATTTACTACATTGAAAGTAAACCGGAACCGGCCTGTGCCTGTATTCTTTCATTGCGGACACGCGGTATACGAAAACAAAACGTGAGAGTTGCGATGTATATTCTGGTTCATATTGGAAAAGCTTCCGCATATATTTTATGGAGGAGGTGAGGGATATGGAACAGGCGGAATGGGTGATCGGGCTGATAACATCGTTTGTGGTGCTGGTCGTGATATTAAAGAGCAGGGCGAATGCAGTGTTCCGATTTCTGGTGCAGTCTGTCCTGGGAGGCATTTTGATCTACGGCATGAATCAGTTTTTTTTGTCCCAGAATGCTGTTTCTATTATTGCGCTGAACCCACTTACGATTTTGACATGCGGATTTCTCGGAATACCGGGGGTTTTACTGCTTTTCTGCATTCAGATTTTAAGCATGATATAGAGATTTCACAAAAATGATTTTTGGAAAAAGAAGTACTGGACAAGCGGGAAAAAAGCGCCTATAATCAGAATTACTTCAAAAGTCCGGTCGGACTTCAGATCATATCGGGAGATTTCTGAAAAATATTTCTTTGATTCTATTTTTGATTTATTTCCCAGAAGAGACTTGTAAAAATAAATGAGAAGGGACGGTGATGGCTTTGTTTTAATGCGGGAGAAGCCTGTGGGGCTGTTGTATTGATCCTGCTTGCCATGGCGGCAGCCTGGCATGATATGCGAAGAGGCATCATACCAAACCGGCTGTTGCTGCCCGGGATGATGGCGGGAGTACTGCTACGGACGGCGATGGATATTTTGGGCAATACACCGGAGGATATACCGGTGATGGTATTGGAAGTGACGATTCTGTTTTTCTGTCTGTGGCCCGTCTATACGACGGGTTCTCTGGGAGCGGGGGATTGTAAACTCCTTCTGACGGCCGGTGTGTTTCTGCCGGCGGGACAAGCGGTTTTTGTGGTAATAAGTACATTTTTTATTGCGGCAGCAGAGATCATGCTGCGGATATCAGCTGACAGTATAAAGCGGAACAGGCGCAGGATAAAAGCGGTCCGCCTTGCGCCTCCATTTCTGGGAGCGGTGCTGGCGTGCTTTGTCAGGCAACTGTTGCTGTAAAGACGAAAAAGGAGGAAAAATGGGAAAACCTATTATGGCGATCTGCGACAGGCAGGCGGCCTATACCAGCAGGCTGATCGAACTGTTTCAGAAAAATAAAGAACTGCCCTTTGAGATACACGGGTTTACAAAAAATGAAAATCTGCAGGAATTCTGCGATGAAAATAAGGTTGCGCTTCTGATCATCTCAGAGCCTGACTATAGGGAGGAACTGGAGAGGAAAGAGATAGACCGTATTCTGGTACTGCAGGAGGGAAACGGTTCGCTGCCGGAGCATGTGGCGGCAGTCAACAAATTTCAGCCGGCGGGCATGTTATATCGGGAAATTATGAAAGTATATGGAGAAGGGGAAAAGATAGTACCCTTTCAGGGAAGAAGGAGGGGAAACTTCCAGATGATTGGCGTATATTCACCGCTGCACTGCTGTATGCAGACAACGTTTGCGCTGACGGCGGGGCAGCTGCTCGCGAAAAGGAAAAAGACGCTGTATCTGAACTTTGAATGTTTCTCCGGATTTGAGGCTCTGTTGGGAAAGCGGTTCGGAGGAAACCTGACGGATATCCTCTATTATTACAGCTGTGCCAGAGAAAAACTCTCTTACAAGCTGGAGAGTATAGTGCAGGAAATGGGAGGGCTCTATTTTATCCCGCCGGCGGATTCCTATGAGGATTTTCGGGATATTCAGGAGGAGGAATGGACATCCCTCATCAGCCAGATCGCGAAAGCCGGCGGGTATGAGACGGTGGTGCTCGATCTGACAGAGCAGGTGAGAGGCTTGTTTTCTATTCTCGAGGCCTGTGGGCGGGTGTACACGCTGACAAGAGAGGATCGTATGGCAAAGGCGAAACTGGCGCAGTATGAGCTGATGCTGGAGCAGGAAGCTTACCGGAGTGTACTCGAAAAAACGTTTAGGTGCAGACTGCCTGTCTTTAAGAATCTGCCGTCCGGCCTGGAGCATCTGAATCGCGGGGAACTGGCAGACTATGTGGAAAAGCAGTTGAAGGAGGATGGTTTTTTATCATAAGGGGAAAAGGACATGGAGAACAGAAAAAAGAGAAAAGATATTTATCAGGATATAAAAAGGGAATTACAGCAGGAACTTCTACGAGAACTTGATTTCTCAAAGGAGCTCGAGGAGGAGGAGCTTCTCGAAATTATAGACGACAAGATTCATGAGACTGCGCTGAGACGGGGAATCTGGCTCGAGGAGCGAAAACAGCTCAGAAGAGAGATATTTCAGGCTATGCGGCAGCTTGACATCCTGCAGGAACTGATAGAGGATCCGCGGATCACAGAGATCATGATAAACGGGAAAGATGATATTTTTATTGAACAGGATGGATGGCTTTCCAGATGGGAAAACAGTTTTGATTCAGAGGAAAAGCTGAACAATATCATCCAGCAGATGGTGGCGGGCTGCAACAGGGTTGTAAATGAAGCGTCCCCGATCGTGGATGCCAGGCTGGAGAACGGTTCCAGGGTAAATATCGTGTTAAAGCCGGTGGCGCTTAACGGACCAGTCGTGACGATCAGAAGATTTCCCGAGAAACCGATGGATATGAAGAGGCTGATAGAACTCGGCGCACTGGAGGAGGATCACAGCAGGTTTTTGAAAAAACTTGTGCTGGCAGGCTACAATATTATGATCAGCGGCGGGACCGGCTCTGGAAAGACTACATTTTTGAACGCTTTGTCCAATTTTATCCCGGGGGAGGAGAGAGTGATCACGATCGAGGACAGCGCGGAATTGCAGTTGACATCCATCGAGAACCTGGTGCGCCTTGAGACAAGAAATGCCAATACGGAGGGATGCGTTCCGATCACGATAAGGGATCTGATCAGAACTGCGCTGAGGATGCGTCCGACGAGGATCATCGTGGGGGAAGTCAGAGGAGCGGAGGCCGTAGATCTGCTGCAGGCGATGAATACGGGACATGACGGCTCATTGTCCACCGGCCATGCCAACAGCGCGGCGGATATGCTGAGCCGGCTGGAGACTATGGTTTTAATGGGGATGGAACTGCCTATAGCGGCGATCAGACAGCAGATCGCTTCGGCATTGGACATTATCATACATCTGGGGAGGATGCGGGATAAGAGCAGAAAAGTGCTGGAGATCACAGAAGTTTGCGGATACGAAGGACAGAAGATCAGATTGAGACCGCTTTTTGTATATCACTACGACGCTGAGAAGCTGGAGGAGGAAAGGGAACTTGAGAATGTGGCAAAATTGCAGGCGGCGGGGATTTCATTGGTATAGAAAGATTTACGGACAGGAAAGCAGCCTCACAGGAAATCAGAAGGCAGGCTGTACCGTGCAGGCGGCCGGTGTGACGATATTTCTGGGATTGTTTTTCTACAGGTCTCTTAAAGCGATACCTTTTATGATTCCGGCAGGACTGTATTATCTGGGGTTGCTGGAGGAAAAGAAGGAGCTGGAAAAAAGAGGACGGCTGAGGAATGAGTTCAAAGACGCGATCCTTTCTGTCGCGGCAAACCTGCGGGCGGGGTACGCGGTGGAGAATGCCTTTCGGGAAACCCTGCAGGAGATGAAACTGCTGCACGGGAGAGAATCATTAATCTATCGGGAACTGTATAAGGTCGTGCAGGGACTGGCAAATCAGCTCAGTATAGAAACACTTCTGGGACAACTCGCAAAAAGATCAAAGCTGGGAGAGATTCAGGATTTTGCGGATACGTTTGCCATAGCGAAAAAGAGCGGCGGAAATCTGACGGAGATCATATATGAGACAGCGGAGATGATCAGTGAAAAGATAGAGGTGGAAAAGGAGATACAGGTGCTGCTCTCCGCGAAAAGGCTGGAACAGAACATCATGTCCGTGGTGCCCTTTGCGATCATATGTTATGTGAGTGCGGCTTCAGGCGGGTATTTTGAGCCTTTGTATACGACATCCGCCGGCAGGATAGTGATGACGGTCTGCCTTGTTGTCTATGCGGCGGCATATATTCTCGGAAGAAAAATAACACTGATACAGGTTTAAATCAGAAAAAAATCCTTTTTCTGTGTCCGCCCCGATAGTTGTGTGTTTTTTGTGAGTGAGAAGATCGGATAAAGATGAAAAACTGAAGGATTCAGAATGTGAAGTGATAGAAACAGACACGGAAAGGTAACGGATAAAACAGCAGATAAAATAACAGATTGGAATAAGCGGCAGACATATGAAAAAGGATTTTTTATATAAGGCAGCAGAAAAAATATATGAAAGGCTTATAAATGGAGATAAGAGCGGAAGGCGGCTTTCGGCGCAGGTGAAGGAGGATCTGGAGAAGCTTTATCCTTTTTCCGGAAAGGAAAAGATCAGGGAACACTATATCAGCAAGATCAGGTCCTCCATGCTGATCGGAACTGCCGGCATTCTTTTGGCAGGAGGATTGTTTTTGGTGGAATACATACAGCCCTCTGTCAGGGAGAACCGGATATACCGCCAGGGCTACGGAGGAAGCGGAAGAGAGATTCCGGTAAGAGTCTCGGTGGACGGCAAAGGGGAGCATGAAATGGTGCTGAAGGTGGGGGAGCGGCTTTATGGGCACAGCCAGCTGAAAGCGATGTATGAGAAGGCGCTCCCCGAACTGGAAAAAGTAATACTCGGTGAAAATGCAAGCCTGGAGCACATAGAGGAGGATATGTTTCTGGTATCGGAACTTCCCGGGTATCCGTTTCAGATAAAATGGGAAAGCGGTAACTATAAACTGATCGATGCGGAAGGAAAGCTGCAGGATGCAGAGATACCGGCGGAGGGAATGGAAGCGGAACTGAATGCGGTCTTTACCTATGAGGATTTCCGGGCGGAATATCTCTTCTATATACAGATTTATCCGAAGACGCTCACAGAGGAGGAGTCGGAGCAGATAATGCTGCTCAAACTGGTGGAGGAAGCGGAAGATAAAAGCAGAAAAGAAGAAGAACTGATCCTGCCGTCGGAACTGGAAGGGAAAAAACTGATGTGGCGAAGCCAGGGAAACAGGACATGGTCAGGCATATTGTTTCTGACGGTATGTGCTGCGGCAGCGATCTATTTTTTTAAGGATGAGGATCTGAAAAAGGAGGTGAAAAGGCGGGAGAGGCAGATGTGCCTAGAGTATCCGGAAGTGGTCAGCAGGCTGTCGATCTATCTGGGAGCAGGAATGACGATCCGGACGGCATGGGAAAAGATTTGTACAGAGCATGAAAAACAGGAGGCGGGGCGCAGGGCAAATCCTGTGTATGAGGAGATGCGGATCACCTGTCAGGAAATGAAAAGCGGTATATCCGAAATGTCGGCGTATGAGCGGTTCGGAAGGAGATGCGGCATACAGCTTTACAGCAAATTTTCTGCGCTGCTCACACAGAATCTGAGAAAGGGGAGTACAAGGCTTGGACCGCTGTTGAAAGAGGAGAGCAAATTTGCCTTTGAGGAGAGAAAAAATTCCGCCAGGAAGGCGGGGGAGGAAGCGGGCACAAAACTGCTTCTGCCCATGATGATGATGCTCTGTGTTGTCATGCTGATGATCCTGCTGCCGGCATTTATGACATTTTAGCGGGAGGAAAACGGCGGACAGGAAGTGAATGAGAACGGAAGCGGCGGATCAGATAAATGGTCAACTGTGTGAATTATTGAAAACAAAACATAATAATGAAAAAGGAGGAAAAAAGATGAAGAAAAAGACATTAAGAGATTTCTGGAGAGAAGAGGATGGTATGGGAACAGTGGAGGTCATTCTGATCATCGTTGTACTGATCGGTCTTGTGATCATCTTCAAGACACAGCTGACTAAAATAGTCAATGACATTTTTTCCAAGATCGCATCCCAGAGCAGCAGTATTTGACCGGCGTGCCATATAAGGCGGATCGCAGACAGGAGTTCTCATGAAAGTAAAAGCATATCTGACAATTTATCTGGCACTTTCCCTCACTGTGCTATTATCGGTAGTCATGGTACTTTTGGCGGGTGTCAGAAAAAATACGGCGCGCATGGAGGAGGAACTTGCGCTGGATACAGCGGGGTGGTCCGCCCTTGCCGAGTATCACAGGGAGTTGTTTAAGCAGTATGACATGTTCTTTATAGATACTTCGTACGGCGGCAGCAGTCCGGAGATAGAAGCTGTGGGGGAGCATGTGAAAAATTATGCTGATAAGAATCTGCAGAATACAGATCTGATGGACAGCAGGGTGGCATTTGCGGGTATTCAGGAGGCGGAGATCGCGACCGACCTCGGCGGACAGGTGCTGAAGAGACAGATAGTGGAGTATGAGGAGAACTATTTTGGGATCGAGGCGCTGGAAGATCTGTTATCGCAATATGGATTGGCAGGACAGGAGCAGATCAGCGAGGAGGAACTGATCAGACAACGCGACGAAAATGAGACAAGGCTGGCGAATGAACCGCCGCCGGTAAAAAAAGTGACAAAAAAGAAGTATAACCGGGATACGGGGGATGTGGAAACTTATGAGGAGGAGGAAGAGGTGCCGATAGAAAACCCGGCTGCCGCCGTCAATGAACTGAGAAACAAAGGGATTCTGAATCTGGTGATCAAAGATACGTCAAAGATTTCGGGCAGTGCAGTTTCCCTTGAAGAGTATCTGTCATACCGCAGTGATATTCTACAGGGGACAGGTATGCTGCAGGAAAGGATGGAGGGAGGCACTGCGCTTACGGAAGTAAAGGAAAAAGCGCTGCTGATGGCGTACATATTTCAGAAGTACGGCTGTTACGGACAGGAGAAAGAGAACGCAGGACTGGATTACCAGGTGGAATACCTGTTGGAGGGAAAGGGTTCGGATATTGAAAATCTGAAGGCGGTAGTAAATAAGCTGTTGTTGTTCAGAGAAGCTGCCAATGCGGTATATCTGTACGGGGATACCGCAAAAAAGGCGGAGATATCTGCGCTGGCGGCCTCTGTGGCGGCGGTTGCACTGGCACCCTATCTGCAGCCTTTGCTGGAGACATCCATTCTTTTTGCCTGGGCCTATATAGAGAGTATCCAGGATGTGAAGATCCTGCTGGAAGGCGGAAAGGTGCCGCTTATAAAGTCGGCGTCGGACTGGCAGACCGGTCTGAGCGGTATACTGGATCTCTCGGACATAGGCGGTTCATCTGAAGGAAACGGCCTGCGGGGGCTCGATTATGGACAGTATCTGTCGATGTTCCTTCTCACAAAAAAAGAAAATGAGTTGTTGTTTTCCATGATGGATGTGATGGAAATGGATATCAGGAAGACGGAGTATAATGAAAATTTCCGCATGGATGGCTGTATCAGCGGATTCAGGGTGGCAGCTGAATTTGAGGACAGAGACAGCGGAAACTGTTCTTTTCTCAGAGCATATTATTACTGACGGAAAAAGGGCGGATAACAGCAGCTTTTTGCGATATAACTGAAAATATAAAATTATAATAATCCAAAAATATAAAAAAATCTCTCCGGGCGAAAGGCTCATATTTTCATCAAAATTCCCCAATTGAGCAAAAAGCTGTTGTTATCCGCCCTTTTTATCCGTAAAGAGCCGTTTGGTATTAAAACCGTTTCGATGCAGGTGATATTACCTGGAAAAGAGGAAAAATGCGGGAGAATCTGTACAGGCTGTCCAAAACAGCAGGGCTGGAAATGAAAAAAGAATATAAAAGTAAAAGAATAAAAGCTTCGATGACTGTGGAGGCGTCCCTGATCCTGCCGATCTTCATTATGCTTTTTATGAATCTGTTATCCATGATAGAAGTATATCGGATTCACAGCAATGTGGCGGCAACGCTTTGGGAGGAGGGAAGAAAGACGGCAAAATATCTGTACCTGAAAGAAACTGCGGCGGAAGTGTTTGAGGGGGCGGATGAGATCGATGTCTCAAAGCTCGAAGCACTGCTTACGTCTATATCCGGGCAGAGGCAGATCATCGAAAACCTTGAGACGTATCCGGTGTGGGAAAGAATCGTCACCGGAGGAAAGGGTGGGTTTGCGGTAGTCGGAAAATCAGAGGAGAACGGTATACTCAGTATAGACTGCAGTTACCGGATCCATCCATTGTTTGTTTCATTTACTCCGGTGTCAAAAAAGATAGAAAATCATTATTACGGACATGCGTGGATAGGATATGTGCTCGGGGAAAAAGCGGAAGAAGGAGCGGATGAAGAAATTTTTGTCTATATTACGGAGACGGGAACGGTCTATCATAAAAATCGTGGCTGCAGTTACTTAAATCCCAGTATTCAGAATATAGGAGCGGGTGAACTGGAGAGTATCAGAAATAAAAGCGGCGGTATCTACTATCCCTGCCCTCTCTGTGATGATATTGTCGTGTCGGGAGGAACTTTCTATATAACGGATTATGGGACAGATTATCATACAAGCGCAGCCTGTTCGGGATTAAAACGGACAATCTATACGGTGAGGCTCAGCGAAGTAAAAGGACGGGGGGCATGCAGTAAATGTGGAGGATCGTAAAGGCGACAGGAATAACTGTATTTCTGCTTGCCTGCAGTGCACAGGACATAAAGGAGAAAAAGATTTCCGTAAAAATACTGATTCTGGCGGGTGTTCTGCTCCCGGCAATGTCGTTGTTGTTTGATGAGATGCCGGGAACAGAAAGGCTGTATGGCATGCTGCCGGGAATGACCGCTTTTTTGCTCGCGCTTTTGACAAAGGAGGGGATTGGTTACGGAGATGCCGCAGTTCTGGCAATTCTCGGAACTGCTGTTTCAGGGCGAAGTTTATTCGGAGCGCTCGTGAGAGGACTGATACTGCTCAGTATCTGCAGCATGATACTGTTAGCAGGGAAAAGGGTGAACCGGAAGACAACTTTACCGTTTCTCCCGTTTTTATCGGCGGGGATGTTGTGGCAAGTATTGTCAGACAGTGTCTGACAGAAAGGAGGCAGTATGAAAAATACACTACATGGATATATGACAGTGGAGGCGGCGCTCTTGATGCCGATAGTTTGGTTTTCGCTGTTTTTTATTATATTTTCGGGATTTTTTCAGTATGACAGGTGTATTGCGGAGCAGGATGGCAAAACTGCCGTTATGCGGGCATCTGAAATAAGGGAAAAAGATGAGGCGAAAGTGATCCGCAAAGTGATGGAGAGAGGGGATCTTGCCGGCAGCAAAAAACTGCTGTTCAGCAGTGCTGTCGGGAAAGACTTTCATATAGCGAAGGACAGGGTAAGCATTAAGATAAGCGGAAGAGTAAATACGGTGTTAAACGATCTGGTGAAGGGAATGACGCCGGGTATTTTCACCTATGCGGCGGAATACGGGACAGAGCAGTATGACCCGGTAAGATTTATCAGGATGTGCAGGAGGATAGAAAAGTATGCAGGGAGCTGAATATATAAATGATCTGTGCTGTAATTATTTGACGATACCCTTTGAGGGAGAGGAAGACTTTACACTGCGCATGTTGAGGGAAAATATCACGGAGGGTTTTCTGCCTGTGGAACTGCGGAGGCTGGACGGACTGAATTTTCTTTATTATAACATATCGGGCATGCAGAGTATGGAGGTCATCTATGCGGAAAAAGCAGTGGATCATAAAGGATTTTTGACATTCATGTGGCATCTCCATGAAGCGATAGAGCTGAGCAGGGAATTATTTTTGCCGGGGGACGGGATTTGCCTGGAGCCGTCTGTTTTGTTCTGGAATCTGGAGAGGCAGAGATGGGAGTTTGTGTACATACCCGGCCGGGATAAAAATATACAAACGGAGATACAGGGCGAGAGGGAACAGCTGGCGGAGTTTCTGGTTACACGGATCGACTATGAAGATAAAGCACTGACAGAAGCGGCATACCGTTTTTATGAAGAGATATGTGCCGGAAGAATGTATCCCGATGCTTTCCTGGAAAAAGGAGGTGAACCGGACAGGGAGGTTAAAAAAACGAGGCAGGAGGAGGAAACATGGAGGGATGGGGTGTTTGAAGACGGAGAGGACGGGGAGGAGGAGGAAGACGGGGAAGATGAAGAAAACACAAAAAGAAGGGAAAAGGGAACAGAGACAGGGAAGGCAGGGGGAGGAAAGATTCTGCAGGCTGTATTGTTTATTCTGATGTGTATTGTGGCAGCCGCCACTTTTTTGCTGGGCAGGACGATACAGAGTATCATTATACCCGGAGGAGCCGTGACTGTTTTGACCGCCGGGCTTTTACTTTTTGTCAGGAAAGGACAAGGGCGCGGAAAGAATGAGGAATCTGAGGATGATACGGAGGTGATATATACGGAAGAGCCTCTGTGGAGAACAGAAAACAGTGAGGAGGAAAAAGAGACAGCAGAGGAAAAAACGGTCTATATGGATATCGTGCAGGACAGAAGGAGAAGATTGTACGGAACCGGAAAATTCCGCAAGCATAAGGTTTGTCTGGACAGGCTGCCATGTACGGCGGGGAAGGATAAGACTCTTGTGGATCATATTATTTCAGATTCTTCAGTGAGTAGGATGCATGTCAGATTTTTTGAGGAGGAGGGAAATCTCTGGATGCAGGATCTGAATTCTACAAACGGAACTTACCATAACGGCCTGAGGCTGCGTCCAAATGAGAAAGTAATGTTGGAGGTTGAGGATGAAGTAGGGCTTGGCAGGGTACAATTAGTTTTCAGATAGAAAAAAGAAGCCGGTTGGCTGAACTGCTGTATGAGATTTGCGGCATATATGAGATGATGCTTGTAAATTATGGAGAAGTTAAGTAAAATAGGGATATGAAAAAAACGAATTTATATACATGGAAAGAAAAGATTGCGACAATGGGATTTATCGTGATCAATATCCTTCTTTTTATCACCAGTATGTTCAGCGGGGATATTTTGTATGAGCAGGGGGCGTTCAGCCTGCGGTATATATTGCAGGGGCGGGAATGGTGGCGTCTGATAACATCCATGTTTCTGCATGCGGATGCAGACCATCTGGCAGGGAATATGCTGATACTTTATCTGGCGGGGGAACTGGTTGAAAAGTATATCGGAAAATGGAGGTACACGATACTTTATTTTTTCAGCGGTGCGGCGGGGGCTGTATTATATGCGGTATATGAATATTATACAGGGAATTACACTGACACGATCGGCGCAAGCGGCGCTGTATTCGGGGTGCTGGGCGCTCTGTTTGTTATTGTGGTATGCCATAAGGGGCGGTATGAGAATATTTCAGCGGGCAGAATGACCTTTATGATGGTCTGTATGGCTTATATGGGGCTTCGTTCATCGAATGTGAATAATGCGGCTCATATGGGCGGGCTGCTGGGAGGGATCCTGCTGGCAGGCTTTTACATGTTGATAAGGAAACCGGAGAATGGGAGGGAAATCATATGAAGATCAATATTTATTATGGCGGACGCGGACTGATCGATGATCCGACACTTTATGTGATCGAAAAAATGGAGGAGGTATTTCACGAACTTCATGTGTCTGTGGAAAAGTTTATGCTGTACGATATGAAGAACAGTATTACCATGCTGCCGCAGACACTCAAAGATGCGGACGGTATTATTCTGGCAACCACAGTGGAATGGTTTGGCATAGGAGGTTATATGATGCAATTCTTAGACTCCTGCTGGCTGTATGGCGATAAAGAAAAGATCGCGAAGATTTATATGTGCCCGGTGGTGATGTCCACAACTTACGGGGAGAGGGATGGAGAACTGAATATGGCGTCTGCCTGGGAGATCCTTGGGGGGCGTCCCTGCAGCGGGATCTGCGGTTATATTGAGGACATTTCGATCCTGGAAAACAGTGGAGCCTACAATACGCTGATAGAAAAAAAGGCTGAGGATATGTACCGTACCATCAATAAGAAAATGCTTGCTCTTCCTGCCAGCAATCAGGCTGTGAACCGCTTTGTCTCCATAACGAAGAATACGGATCTGACTCCGAAAGAAGCGGAGCAGCTTTCTCAGTATGCCTCCGATGACAGCTATGTTCAGAAAACGAAAGAGGATATCAGAGAACTGGCCAGTATTTTCAGAGATAAGCTGGAGGAGAATGATGAGGATGACCAGACAGTATTTCTGAAAGCGTTGAGGGAGCATTTTGAACCGATCGCCGGGTTCAGAGGAAATTATAAGATCATTTTTGATGCCGGAAAGCTGCCGTTATATATTGAAGTAAAGCAGAATGATATGATGTGCAGCTATGATCAGAAGGAGAAGGCTGATGTGGAGATTCAGATGACGGAAGAGACAATGAATGATATCATAAATGGCAGGATGACATTCCAGAGGGGATTTATGAGCGGCGTCATGAAGATGAAAGGGGATTTTAAGCTGCTGCGCCAGCTGGATCAGCTTTTTGTGTTTGCCAAGGGGAAATTATGAGACTGTAATACAGATGTGGACATGGATGATGCGC
This sequence comes from uncultured Lachnospiraceae bacterium, assembly GCA_910584915.1. GTDB lineage: Bacteria > Bacillota > Clostridia > Lachnospirales > Lachnospiraceae > 1XD8-76. Next base: position 8,687 of record CAJUDM010000002.1, on the reverse strand, counting down.
GGTCAAATATCCGCAGGATGAAAACGGAGGAGAGAGAGATGAGAGAAGAGTCATGCATTTTTTGTAAGATCGCGGCGGGAGAGATACCGTCAAAGACATTGTATGAGGATGAGGAATTCAGGGTGATCCTTGACCTGGGACCGGCGACAAAGGGGCATGCGCTGATTCTGCCGAAAAACCATTACAGGAATCTTTTTGAACTGCCTGACAGTGAGGCAGAGAAGGTGATGGTGCTGGCAAAAAAAATGGCTTTGCAGATGAGGGAGAAACTGCACTGCGATGGGTTTAACCTGGTGCAAAACAATGAGGAAGTGGCAGGACAGACAGTATTCCATTTCCACATGCATCTGATTCCGCGCTATAAAGGGGATGGTCAGATTATTGGCTGGAAACCGGGAAAACCGGAGGAGGCAGAACTGGAAACTGTGAGAAAGACGATAGCGGAAGAGTGAAATATTCCATGGCAGGCTGTGGGGTATTCCGGTTTTGCGGCAGTTGCCGAGTGTCCTAAACATTGGTCACTTGGTTCTCTTTGCTCGCGGAAATAAATTTTATAAGCCAAAGAATGGATGGAACGGGGCAGGATATGAGAATAATACAGACGGAAGAGATCACAAAGCAGATCAGGGAAATGTGTATCGAGGCAAATTATTTTTTATCATCGGATATGGAGCAGGCGATGCGGGAAGCCGCGGCAGCGGAAGGCTCTGAAATAGGAAAGTATGTCCTGGGAAAGCTTTGTGAAAATATGAAGATAGCGGGGGAGGATATGATTCCGATCTGCCAGGATACAGGAATGGCGGTTATCTTTATGGAGATAGGCCAGGATGTACACTTTGCGGGAGGATATCTCGAGGATGCTGTCAATGAGGGCGTGCGTCAGGGATACGAGGAAGGATATCTGAGAAAGTCGGTGGTGGACGATCCGTTTATCAGAAAGAACACAAAAGATAATACTCCTGCTGTGATCCACAGCCGGATCGTCCCGGGGGATCAGGTGAGGATCACGGTTGCGCCCAAGGGATTCGGAAGTGAGAATATGAGCAGGGTATTTATGCTGAAACCTGCGGATGGTGCGGAAGGGGTTAAACAGGCGGTACTGACAGCTGTGAGGGAGGCGGGACCAAATGCCTGCCCTCCCATGGTAATAGGTGTGGGAGTCGGAGGTACCTTTGAGAAGTGTGCGATCCTGGCAAAACAGGCGCTGACAAGGCCGGTACAGGAGCTTTCGGTTGTTCCGCATGTGAAGGAAATGGAGCTGGAACTGCTTGAAAGGATCAATCAGACCGGGATCGGCCCCGGGGGATTGGGTGGAACTGCCACTGCGCTGGCTGTGCATATCAATACATATCCGACGCACATTGCGGGGCTGCCGGTGGCCGTCAATATCTGCTGTCACGTAAACAGGCATGTTGTGAGGATACTGTAGGACAATGGCGGACCTGTGGAATATGGAGATGCCTCATAGATACAGACGAGGATAAAGACATCGCTGATTTGTGCAGACCTGCGCAGTACGGAGATGTTTCAGACAGGGATGCGGCTTCTGTCAGTTTCTGATACGGGCAGGGCTTGTCACGTTGCAGGGGATGTTTTACGGCGATGCGGTTTCTGCTTATTTCAGATACAACAGCAGGACGGAGAGTTTTTCAGGAGACGGCGGGGAGGATTGTGTGTCCTGGATATCATTTACGGGAATACGGACATCTTAGAAAAAACGAAACAAGGAGATATGGGAAAATGGAAAAATACATTCATGCCCCTCTGGATGCGGAGACGATAGGCGGTTTGAAGGCAGGGGATTTTGTATATATTACCGGGACGATCTATACGGCGAGAGATGCGGCGCATAAGAGGATGAGCGAGACGCTGGCGGAAGGCGGTACGCTTCCGATACAGCTGAAGGATAATATCATATATTATTTGGGCCCCTCACCGGCGAGAGAGGGAAGAGCGATCGGTTCCGCCGGACCGACGACGTCCGGAAGGATGGATAAATATACGCCGGCTCTTCTGGATCTGGGATTGAAAGGTATGATCGGAAAAGGAAAAAGAAACAGTGAGGTGAAAAAAGCTGTAGTCAGAAACGGCTGCGTTTATTTTGCGGCGATCGGCGGCGCGGGAGCGCTGTTGTCAAAGGCTGTCATCCGATCGGAAGTGATCGCATATGAGGATCTGGGAACGGAAGCTGTCAGAAAACTGGAAGTGGAAAATTTCCCTGTGATCGTTGTGATGGATGCAGAGGGAAATGACCTCTATGAAAAGGCGATGGAGTAAAAGCAGGAGATGTGATAGAAGATGGCAGTCATAGGAATTGATCTGGGTACGACAAACAGCCTGGCGTGCGTTTATATGGACGGCTGTACCAGGCTGATACCAAACGCTTTTGGGAAAGTCCTGACACCCAGTGTGGTCAGCGCAGGGGAAGACGGAAGTATTTATGTAGGTGCGGTGGCAAAGGAAAGACTTGTCACGCATCCTGAGGCAACGGCGGCATCCTTTAAAAGATATATGGGAACCGGTATGACGTTCGGACTGGCGGGGCAGAAGTTTACGCCGCAGGAGCTCTCCTCTTTTGTCCTTCGCCAGCTGAAGGCGGATGCGGAACATTTTCTGGGAGAGGAAGTGACAGAAGCGGTTATCAGTGTTCCTGCATACTTTAATGACAATCAGCGGTACGCTACAAAAGAGGCGGGAGAACTGGCGGGACTCAGGGTGGAGAGGCTGGTCAATGAACCCTCTGCTGCGGCATTGACGGCAAGCCGTCTGGGCGGCAGGGAGGAAGGCTGTTTTCTTGTCTTTGATTTTGGCGGCGGAACGCTTGATGTCTCTGTTGTGGATTATTTTGACAATGTGATAGAAATTATTGCTGTCAGCGGAGACAATCATTTGGGCGGAGATGATTTTGATGAGAGTATCGCCCGCTATTTTTGTAATATGCATGAGATTTCCTATGAGGGGCTGAAAGCGGGGGAGAGGGCGTCTCTTTTGCAGTTTGCAGAAAAGTGTAAGCGGGATCTGAGCAGCCTGAAGGAAGTGACGGGCACATTTGAACTGTGCGGTGAGAAAAAAATGACGTTGGATAACGTCCGTCTGGCAAAGCTCGGACAGGACCTGTTTGACAGAATGGCACTGGTTATAACCCGTGTATTAAATGACAGCGGCAGGACGATAGAGGAACTGGACGAGATCATACTTGTGGGAGGCTCCTCCAGGATGCCGGCTGTCGGTTTCTTTTTACAGACTGTGTTTGGAAAGAATCCCCATATGGCAGCTTCGCCTGACGAGATCGTGGCGATGGGAGCGGGGATTTACGCCGGAATCAAAGAGCGAAAGGAAGAGATCCGTGATCTGGTACTGACAGACATATGTCCCTTTACCCTTGGGACCAGTGTGATAAACTATGTGAATAATAAAAATCCGATCATGTCGCCGATCATCGAGAGAAACAGCATTCTTCCGTCCTCCAAAAGGGGGTTTTATACCAATGCGGGTGCATATCAGGAAAAGGTGAAGATCGGGATTTATCAGGGGGAAGGATATTATTGCAGGGATAATGTTTATCTCGGAGAGATCGAACTGGAAATAGAGGGAAAACGCCAGGGTGAAAACAAAATAGAAGTATGCTTTACATATGATATCAATGGAATCCTGATAGTGGAAGTGACTGATCTGGACAGGGGTATCAAAAAGCAGATGGTATTGACAAATGATAGCGCCAGAATGGAGGAGGGAGAACTGCAGCAGCGGTTGGAGGAACTGAAAGCTTATAAGCTTGCCGCCCCGGGAGATATCCGCACAAAACTTGCTCTGGCAAGAGGGGAACGCCTTTTTGTCCAGCTGACAGGGGAGAAACGGAAGATGGCTGCGGATGTGATGGGAAGGCTTCATGAAGTGATAAGCATGCAGAATGACCAGAAGATTGCAAATTGCCTGAAGGACGCGGAAAAGGTTTTTGATTTTCTGGAGGGAAAGAGCCCGCGGGAGTAGAATATGGATCGGATATGGAATATATTGCAGACAGAGGCCACAACAGATAAAAGAAAGATCAGAAGTGCATATGCCAGACGATCGAGGGAAATTCATCCCGAGGAAAAACCTGAAGAGTTTCAGGAGCTTTATGAGGCATATCAGAGGGCGCTGCAGTATGCCTCTCTTGACAGAGGGAGTGCCGGAAATACAGAATTTGAAACGATGCAGCAGGAGGGACCTGAGACTGAATCCGAGGTAATACAGGGACCGGATACCGATATCGGATCCGAGGCAACGGGAGAGGGGAAACTCAAAACAGAGGCTGAGACAGTGAGGACTGAGCCCGGGGGACAGCCTGCAGGCGACACCGTGGGAATGCGGGATACGGATGTTAAAGCGGCGCCGGGAGACCGGAATATCTATCAGGAGTTTGGCTTTGATTCGGAAAAGATGCGGGAGGAGCAGTTACGCTTTGACAGGATCATGGATTTTCAGAGAAGCTGGAATGCGCAGATGGCCGTGCGGGAACAGGGCGGAGAGTTCTTGAACGAGGACTGGAGGATATATCTGCAGTCGGAGGAATTTCAGGAGATCATGTGGTCACCGATCGTGATGGACATTGTGGCGAAAGGATTGCTGAAGCATTTTCAGTGGAAAAGGGATGTGCTGCTGTTTTTCTGGGAGCTTTACGGCTTTGGAATATTTGAAAAATGGGGTGAGGAGAACTTTGAGGGGGAGAGCCTGCAGCTGTTGTACAGGAGCCTTCAGCCGGTGACAAAAAGAAACCTGCAGAATGAAAGGATACAGAATATAAAGCTATTTACGGCACTCTGGCAGGACAGGGTAAATGTATGGAGAGGCGGGGGAGAATTTTTTGACGGACCGTGGAAAGAGTACCTGAAGTCAGACAGGTTTCAGGAAATTATGTGGTCTTCCACGGTGTTGGATACCATAACGATCGGGGTGATGAAGGATCTTCCACGGAATGAAGAGATTGCGCTGTTTTTCTGGGATCTATACGGATTTGAGGAACTGGGGGAGGAAAACTGTGAGGGAAAAACGCTGGGATTGTACAAAAAGCTGTATCCGGCATATACAAATCGCTTAAAGCGCAAACAGTATGTGGAAGACAGCGAAGATAGAAAAAAGAAAGAAAAAAACCGGATCTGCAGGATGATAATAACCGGAGTATGTCTGATGCTCGTATTTATCGCATTGCTCTTTATAAATGTGGATGTGGTTCTGGTGGTCTCTGGAATTGCTTTAGTTTCCCTGTTTTTGTATTTTTTGATAAGATTGTTTATCTCTGTATGAGGCAGGGGGGAAAGTATAAGGGGAAAGGACGGATGATGTGGCAGTCATAGGAATTGATCTCGGAACAACGAACAGCCTTGGATGTGTCTATCTGGAGGGCGGCGCCAGGCTGATCCCAAATGCGCTCGGGCAGGTGTTGACACCGAGTGTGGTCAGTGTGGCTGAGGACGGCAGCATTTATGTCGGGGCAGCGGCGAAAGAAAGGCTGGTTACGCATCCGGAGGCTACGGCAGCCTCCTTTAAAAGGTATATGGGGACAGGAAAGCTTTATGATCTTGCCGGACGCAGATTTACGCCGCAGGAACTTTCCTCTTTTGTGCTGCGGCAGATAAAGGAAGATGCGGAAAGATTTCTTGGAGAAGAAGTGACAGAGGCTGTTGTCAGCGTGCCCGCTTATTTTAATGACAACCAGCGCTATGCGACCAGGGAGGCGGGAGAACTGGCAGGGCTCAAAGTGGAAAGGCTGATCAATGAGCCGTCTGCAGCGGCGTTGGCGGCAAGCCGCCTCAGAGGGAAAGCGGAGGGAAGCTTTCTCGTATTTGATTTTGGCGGAGGAACGTTGGATGTCACAGTGGTGGATTATTTTGACAATGTTATAGAAGTTATAGCGGTCAGCGGGGATAACTGTCTGGGAGGAGATGACTTTGACCGGGAAATTGCCGGACATTTTTGCAAACTGCACGGACTTTCCTATAAAGAGTTGACGCCTGGTGAAAAAGCATCCCTTTTACAATATGCGGAAAAATGTAAAAGAAATTTAAGTGACAGGAAAGAAGTTATCAGTGTTTTAAAACTGCGCGGTGAAAGAGAAATGACACTGGATAACGCGGGGCTCGCAAAGCTGGGGGAGGATCTGCTCGACAGGGCGGGGCAGGTCGTTTCCCGGGCGCTTGACGACAGCGGAAGGACGATCGGAGATATAGATGAGATCGTTCTGGCGGGAGGCTCTTCGAAGATGCCGGTGGTCGGCTTTTTTCTGCGGAATTTTTCGGGAAGACAACCCTGTACGGAGATTGAGCCGGAGGAGATCGTAGCTATAGGAGTGGGAATCTATGCGGGAATAAAAGAGCGGAAAGGGAAACTCCGCGATCTGGTATTGACTGATGTATGTCCATTTACACTGGGAATAGAAGTTATGAATCCCGCAGATGACAAAAATTCTATCATGTCTCCTATCATCAGAAGAAACAGTATTCTCCCGTGTTCAAGAAAAGGCTTTTATACAAATGCTGTTTCATACCACTCAAAGATCCGGATCAGGGTATATCAGGGGGAGGAATATTATTGCAGGGATAATATTTGCCTCGGAGAATTTGTATTGAATATCACAAGAAAAAAACGGGGAAAAAATGAGATAGAAGTATGTTTTACTTACGATATCAATGGAATTCTGCTGGTGGAAGCGACGGATCCGAAGCACGGCAGAGAGGAGCGGGTGATTCTGACAAATGATATGTACAAAATGAATGAGGATGAATTACAGCGGCGCATAAAGGAATTGGAAGCCTGTAAACTTATGCCGCCCGGAGGCACACGTACTGAATTAGTGCTGGCGCGGGGAGAGCGCCTGTTCAGACAGATGAGCGGAGAGAAACGCCGGATGGCAGCAGACGTTATGGGAAATATTCAAAAAGCAATGAGCACTCAGGACGATTGGAAAGTCCTTAACTGTGTGAAAGAGGCGGAGGCGGTTTTTGATATTCTGGAGGGAAAGGAAAGACGGGAGTGACAGGAGAAAATGGATCAGATATGGGATATCCTTCAGATAAAGGCCACTAAGGATAAAAGAGAGATCAAAAGGGCCTATGCGCGCCGCACCAGAGATATCCACCCTGAGGAGAACCAGAAAGAGTTTCAGATCCTTTATGAATCGTATCGGAAAGCACTGGAATATGCATCTTATGGAGAATGGGCGCAAGGTACAGCGGAATCGGGTATTGATACCTGGCAGAAGGAGGAACTGCCGGAATCCGAGGAGGAAAGAAAATTCAGACAGTTTGGACTTGATTCTGAGGAGATTCGAAGAGAACGGGACAGGTCAGATCAGATAAAATCTTTTCAAAACCAGTGGCATGGGAAGGTATCCACGTGGGAAAAGGGAGATGAGTTTCTGGATGGAGAGCAGAAGAGATATTTTCAGTCAAAGCTGTTTGAGGGAATTATGTGGTCACCGATCGTGATGGAAAATATTGCGGAAGGAATCATAAAATATTTTTGCTCAGAAGACGAAATACTGCTGTTTTTTCGGGATATCTATAGCATAGGGAGCTGGGAGGATATAGAAGATTATGAGAGAGGGCTTTGGATCTATAACCATCTGCATCCCGCATATATGAAAGAAGTACAGAGAAAACAGATACAGAAGGAGTGGACCAGAAAGGAAAAGATCGCCTATTTTCAGATATGCTGGAAGAAACAGATATTTCAATGGGTGGACGGCGGATTATTTTTAAATGAAGAGTGGATAAGATATCTGCGATCGGAGGACTTTAAGGAGATTATGTGGTCTTCGGCGGTTCTGAAGGATATTACAGTCGGTATGGCGGAGCATTGCCGGCAAAAACAGGAGGTATTGTTGTTCTTCTGGGATCTCTACGATTTTGAAGGGCTGAGGGAGGAGGACTGTACTGGAGAAAGCGTGCTGCTGTTTAAAAAACTGTATCCGGCATATATCAATAGAATAAAGAGGCAGCAGTATGAGGAAAACAAGGATGAGATCCGGAAAATGGAAGTGAAACGCATAAGTAAGGCTGTAGCGATATGGACATCGATTATTATCACCGTGGTGCTTTCACTGATTTTTTTGAATGAAACATTTGCAGGAGCAGTATGCCTGATTGTCCTGATCGGATTGATAATCTGGCGAATATTGCAGGAATGAGATGATTCAGTGTATGAAGAGCGAAAATGTAGTTGACAAATACAAATGCCTTAGGTATAATTATTTTTGCATTCTCAAGTGAATGTATTATATATTTGGTAGAGACGTAGTTTCGGATTAAGGAGAAATACTCAAGAGGCCGAAGAGGCGCCCCTGCTAAGGGTGTAGGTCGGGTGACCGGCGCGAGGGTTCAAATCCCTCTTTCTCCGTTTTCTTTACCAGATGAGGTGAGGAAGTGTTGATATTTTGCAACACTTCCTATTATATTCTAGATATGGTAAATTGCATTTTATTGGAAATTTATTATTGACATGGAAAATGCAATGTGCTATATTAGAATTCCACCGCTTCTGCGATGGCTACTTATTTTGTAAAGAAAAAATTGTAAAAAAGTAGAAAAAGTGCTTGACAGAGTTTGACGGTTATGATAAACTGTCAAAGTTGCTGATGCAGAATCTCTTAGAGATCTGCGGCAGAGCACAGAAAGAACCTTGACAACCAAACAGTAATGCAGCCCTGA
>CAJUDM010000001.1:57591-417732 GCA_910584915.1 uncultured Lachnospiraceae bacterium | reverse complement strand
AGGTATTTCTGCTTTTTAAATATTCAGTTGTAACACATGTATTGTAATCCTACACATATTTCAGAAATTTTAAAATACCATAGTTGCTTTTACGCCCTTTATTTGCTATCATGAATGTGTATGAGAATTTCCAGGGGGAATTATGCGGTGAGGTAAAGGAGCAGCTTATGGGAAATACGGTTTTAATAGTGGAAGATAATGAAATTAACAGAATGCTGTTGACAACAATATTGGAGGATGACTATCAGGTGCTGGAGGCATGCAATGGCCGTGAGGCTCTGGATATCCTGCGAGAATCGAAAAATACAATATCTGCGGTGATCACGGATCTGATCATGCCGGAGATGGACGGCTATCAGTTTCTGGAGGCTTATTCGTCGTCTCCGGAATTTGTGAATATTCCTGTTATTGTGTCCACCAGCCAGTCTGATTCCGAGAGCGAGGTAAAATGTCTGGGGTACGGCGCATGGGATTTTATCAAAAAGCCTTACAATGCCCAGATCATTCGGTTCAGGGTGAAAAATGTTATTGAGAGAAGTGAACTGTATGTGCTCAGAAAACTTCGCTATCAGGAACAGTTTGATACTCTGACAGGTATCTATATACAGAATATGTTTGTGCACCAGACCAAAAAAATGCTGAAGGAAAATCCGGATACAGAATTTATGATACTGCATTTTGATATTTACCAGTTTCAGGTTTACAACAGTGTATTCGGCAGGCGGGAAGGGGATAAGCTGCTGCGCCATATCGCGGATATGCTGCGGAAGCTGTCGGGATATGAGGAGCGCGTAACGTACTGCCGCATTGAGGCGGATGTGTTCTGTATCTGCATGCCGGCGAAGGATAGTGAATTTATCCAGAAGATGATGGATGAGTTCCAGAAGGATCTTCAGGCTTATCAGAGAGATTATAACATCCTTTCAAACATGGGCGTATTTTATATAGAAGACAGGGATGCGTCTATTCCCGGCATGATAGACCATGCAAAGCTTGCGTCCAGAGAGTGCAAGGGAAGCTATATCCAGAATTATCATATTTATACAGAGCAGATGGGCAAGGATATACAGGAGGCGCAGAGCATCGTCAGCGATATGGAGAAGGCGATGAAGGAAGAGCAGTTTGTCCTCTATCTTCAGCCGAAATACGGGCTGGCAAAATACAGGCTCAGGGGCGCGGAGGTGTTGGTGCGCTGGATAACGCCCGATAAGGGGATGGTATCACCGGGGAAATTCATACCCGTTTTTGAAAAGAACGGCCTGATCATGAAGTTGGATTATTATATCTGGGAGAAGTCATGCAGACTGATCAGAAGCTGGCTGGACAGAGGGATAGAGCCCTTCCCGATCTCCGTCAATATATCCAGGGTCAGCATGTATAATCCCAGGATCGTGGAGGAGATCCATGAACTGACCGTAAAATATGACATTCCGCCCGAACTGTTCCAGCTGGAACTGACGGAGAGCGCTTACACAGACAATCAGGATGCGATCAAAAAGGCAATGCGGCAGCTGCAGAAATACGGCCATACAATACTGATGGACGATTTCGGCAGCGGTTACTCTTCGCTGAACGTACTGAAGGATATTTCGGTGGATGTCCTGAAGCTGGATATGAAGTTTATGTCAGCGCCGGGCAGTGAAAACCAGAAACGGAGCGAGAGCATTGTGGCAAATGTGATCCGGCTGGCAAAGGATCTGGATCTGCCTGTCATAGCGGAGGGCGTTGAGGAGAAGGAACAGGTGGAATTTTTGAGCAGTGTGGGCTGTGAGTATGTGCAGGGTTATTATTTTGCAAAACCGATGCCGGTGGAGGAGTATGAAAAGCTGGCGTTTGTTTGATCCCCGCAGGCGATGAGCCGGGCAGGTGCGCCTGCGGCGGGGTGTTGATAAAAGGTATCCGCCGCGAGGGGGCGGGACCAATACTAAGGAGGAGACAAAAATGTATGGAACATGGTGGTCGCTGGTACCGCCCATTGTGGCGATCTTACTGGCGTTTATAACGAAGGAGGTGTATTCCTCCCTGTTTGTCGGGGTACTTCTGGGGGCGCTGTTTACGGCGGGATTTCAACCCTGGGGTACGTTTGAGACGTTGTTTACGACAATGACGGGGAGCATGAACCTGAATATCATCATCTTTGATGTGCTGCTCGGCATGATCATCGTGCTGATGCAGAAGTCAGGAGGCTCGAGGGCTTACGGAAACTGGGCGATCGGAAAGATCAAATCAAAGAAGAGTGCGCTCTTTGCAACGACCGGCCTGGGCGTGCTGATTTTTGTGGATGACTACTTTAACTGTCTGACAGTGGGCTCGGTAATGCGCCCTGTAACGGATAAATATAAGGTTTCCAGAGCGAAACTGGCTTATATTATCGATGCGACGGCAGCGCCGATCTGTATCATCGCACCGATCTCGAGCTGGGCGGCGGCGGTGAATTCCTATGTACCTGAGAACAGTTCCCTGACAGGGTTCCAGTTGTTTCTGAGCACGATCCCGTTCAATCTGTATGCGCTTTTGACGCTTCTGATGGTTTGCCTGGTGATCGGACTGAATCTGGATTTCGGGCTGATGAAAAAGCATGAGAAGAATGCGGCAAACGGCGACCTGTTTACCTCCGGGGCAGAGGAATTTAAGGATATGGAAGCGGCGGAGGAGGAAGGAAACAAAAATGGCAGAGTGATGGATCTGGTGCTGCCTGTTGCGGTACTTATCGCCTCAGCGGTATTCGGCATGATCTACACAGGCATGCTGGGAGGGGCGACAGGCGTCGTGGATGCCTTTGCGAACTGTGACGCTGAGATCAGCCTTATCTTTGCTACTACGGTGACGGTGATCTTTATGGCGGCCTTATATCTGCCCAGAAAGGTCATTACGTTCAGAGAATTTATGAACTCTCTGGCGGAGGGCTGTAAACTGATGGTTCCGGCGATCCTGATCCTGACATTCGCGTGGACGCTAAAGGGCATGGGCGATAACCTCGGCATCGGCGAATTTGTGAACGGCACGGTGGGAGCGAGCGCGACAGCCAGTATCTTTATCCCGGCGATCATGTTTGCAGTGGCACTGTTCCTCGCGTTCTCCACGGGAACGTCCTGGGGTACGTTTGCGATCCTTGTGCCGATCGTTGTAGAGATGTTCAAGGCAGCGGATGAAAAAATGATGATCATCGCTGTTTCGGCGGTGCTGGCGGGAGCTGTCTGCGGCGACCATGTATCGCCGATCTCCGATACGACGATCATGTCTTCGTCAGGAGCGCAGAGTAACCATATCAACCATGTGCAGACGCAGATGCAGTATGCGATGGTGGTTGCGGCTGTTTGTGTGGTGGGATATATTATTGCCGGGATCTGCAGGAACTGGCTGATCACGTTGGTGCTCAGCGCGGCAATCCTTGTGGCAGCGATTTTTGGTATCAAGAAATATTATGACAAGAAGGAGGCGGCGTAACAGCCTCTCAAAAGCTGCCTGCGGAGAGCCAGAACTGCCTGTGTAGGACCGGAAGAGAGAGTTGTAAAAATTATGTCAGAAAAGCTGATAAAAGTTCCCTATATTGACCAGACTAAGGAGTGGCCGACGGGATGTGAGAGCGTTTCGGCGGTGATGCTTCTGCAGTATCTGGGCTTTGATATTTCGGTGAGGCAGTTTGCGGATCATTTTCTGAGAAAAGCGCCGCTCTATGAGAAGGACGGAAAACTGTACGGCGGGGATCCGCGAAAAGTATTCGTCGGAGATCCGTCGGATGATCAGTCCATGGGATGCTACGCGCCGGTGATCAGGGAGGCGCTGGAGAGAGTACTCTGCAGTGCGGCGGAGTATATGCCGGGACGGGGGACGGAGAAAAAGGCGGGAGATGGAGCAGTATCCGGGCAGTGCGAAACAGATATCCAAAGAGAGTTTGGGCTGCGGGACGGAAGATGGCAGGATATATGGAGTCCGGTGGATCTGACGGGAGTTTCGGCGGATGTCCTGTTAAAAGAATATATAGATTATGACATGCCCGTCATATTCTGGGCGAGCATAGACCTGAAAGAGACTTATGCCGGTCCCGAGTGGGTGATAGCGGATACCGGAGAAATTTTCGAGTGGCGTTCCAATGAGCACTGTATGCTGCTCGTGGGCTATGATGAAGAAAACTATTTCTTTAACGATCCCTGGCATGGTCACGGGACCATAGCCTATGAGAAGAAACTGGTGGAAAAGCGCCATGCGGAACAGTATGAGATGGCTGTTTCGCTGAAGAGGAAGGAGAAAACAGAGAATGATTAACAGAGCGGATTTAAAGATGCGGGCGAAAAGCGATATCAGCGGGAACATGGGGATGCTGATCGTCTGTATGATCATTGTGAGCGGACTGGGGGCGGCGTGCGGGCTTATTCCCTGGGTGGGGGCAATCGCATCGCTGTGCATATCAGGGCCTCTGACGCTCGGTACAGCATATATCTATTTAAATCTTACAAGAGGGTTCAGCCCGGATGTGAATATACTGTTCAGCGGATTTCAGCGTTTTGCGGATGCGTTAGTGCTGTCGCTTCTGATATCCATCTTTACGTTTCTGTGGAGCCTGCTCTTTGTCGTGCCGGGGATCATCAAGGCGATCAGCTATTCCCAGGCGTTCTATATTCTGGCGGAACATCCGGAGATGACTGCCAAGGAGGCGCTGGATGAGAGCATTGATATGATGGACGGACATAAAATGGATTATTTTGTGCTGTATCTGTCCTTCATTCCGTGGATGCTTCTCTGCGGTATTACCTGCGGGCTGGTGATCCTTTATGTAGGGCCTTATATGGGAGCAACGTTCGCCAACTTCCATCTGGCGATCTCAACGCCGGTGGAACCGAACATGAATACGAACGGAGACTTTGCGAATAATTATTATCAGATGTAGAGAAAATTGATCTGATGCGTGGAGGGTGCATGGGGACATTCTTGTGCACCCTTGAACTTTGCCGGAAAATATGAGATAAATGTGAAGGATGTCTGTGGGGCGGCATAAGATACCCGCCCGGAGACAACAGATCGAAAGAGGGGAAATGGAATGAACGTATTTGTAGTGATACAACAGATGCTTGTGCTGCTGTCCATGATGCTGGTGGGTTATGTGGTGTTCCGGATAAAATGGCTGGACGGAAATGCCTGCAGCAGGATGTCGAAGATCGTGATCAATGTGTTGAATCCCTGCCTGATGATCAACGGTGTGCTGGGCAGCGAGTCGGGGCTGGCGGGCAGTATGCTCTTTCAGACGTTAGTCCTTGTCGTGGCGTATTACGCAGTGCTGATCCTGCTCAGCGGTCCGGTGGCAAAGCTGATCCGGGCGAAGAAAGAGCATTATAACCTCTACAAGCTGATGCTGATCTTTTCCAATGTGGGATTTATGGGGATTCCGGTGATCTCCAATATTTTCGGGAAGGAATCAATGCTGCTGATCGTCTTTTACAATATGGGATACAACCTGCTCCTCTACACTTATGGCTTTCAGCTGGCGGCGAAGAGCAGCCTGACGGAAAAAGGGGAAGAGACGGAGACGAAAAAAGGCGGACAGTGGAAAAAGCTGATCAACCCGGGTGTTGTTGCCTGCGTGGCAACGGTAGTCATTTTCCTTTCCGGTGTCAATATGCCGGAGAGCGTGTGCACATTTTTTGAGTATGTCGGAAACGCGGCAGTGCCGGTTTCCATGATGCTCATCGGCGCCTCCGTGGCACAGGGAGGCAGGCTTGAATTTTTCCTGGACAAAAGGGCGTATGCATTTATGGCGGTCAAGTTGCTGTTCATCCCGATCTGCGCGGCGCTTCTGCTGCGGCTTGTGCCCTGGCCGGCGATGGTGGAAGGAGTGTTTGTACTGATGCTGGCGATGCCGGTGGGCTCCATCGTGGTGATGCTGGCGACAGAGAGCGGCGCGGATGAGATGGAGTGCACAAAGGGGATCATTTTAACGACACTCATGTCAGTTATAACGATCCCTATCGTGTCTGCATTTCTGACATTTTAATCTGTTTTACGGACCGCTATCAGGCGGATGATCTGTTCGGTGGTTTTTGTCAGATTCTGCCCTGCTGTTTCTGGGTTCATCGCTTCATCCAGAGTGACGACCCGGCGAAGGATCGGAAAAAAGGCATCGATGCCGTGATGATTGCATATTTCGGCGCCGTCTGTGACCGCCCCGGCAAGGGCTATCACTGTCGCGCCGTGTTTTTTTGCCAGTTTTGCGACGCCAGTCACCGCTTTCCCCATTGCCGACTGATGATCCAGGCGCCCCTCGCCGGTGAAGACAAGATCGGCGCCTCCCATGGCGTCCTCCATGTTTACGGCGTCCATGACAAGCCGGATCCCCGGCTGCAGATCGGCATGCAGGTAGCTTAAAAAGGCAAAACCGAGGCCTCCGGCTGCTCCTGCGCCCTTATGGTTTTTGTAATCGGTTTTGGTGCAGAGCGCAGTGACATGCGCATAGTGTTCCATAGCGCGGTCCAGCCGGACTTTCATTTCTTCCGTCACACCTTTCTGTGGACCGTATATATAAGTTGCGCCGTCTGGCCCGCAGAGCGGATTTGTCACATCGCACGCGATCCTGAAGCTGCATTCCTTCAATTCCGGCAGAATGTGATCCATCCGCACGGAAGCGATATCCTGCAGGGAACGGGCGTTTATGCCCACGGACTTTCCGTCTTTGTCCAGAAACTCGAAGCCCAGTGCACTGAGCATGCCGATGCCGCCATCGTTGGTCGCGCTGCCGCCGATGCCAATGATGAAATTCCGGCAGCCCTGTTTCACGGCATCGGCTATCATTTCGCCGACGCCGTAGGTCGTCGCATCCAGAGGCCGTCTGTCCTTTCCGGCAAGGATGATGCCTGCAGCTGCCGCCATCTCCATGATCGCAGTATTTGTCTCGCGGATGATGCAGTATTGCGCCTCCACAGACGATTCCAGGGGACCGTGGACACTGATCCGGACCATCTCTCCTCCGAGACCTTCCGCGAGAGCTTCCGTTGTCCCTTCTCCGCCGTCCGCCAGCGGTTTTATTACGACTTCCGTATCAGGAAGGACATTTAAGATTCCTTTTTTGACAGCCTTTCCGGCTTCCATGGAACTTAGGGATCCTTTGAAAGAATCGATGGCTATTACTGTTTTCATGGGCGGTACTTCTCCTTTCCGGCAGTCGCTTGTTTTTCTTCTGCGGTTATTATATCATAAACTCGCAAACCCGCGCATTCGCGCTCTATGTCCGATTTCATCGGACGTTTGCTCGTTAATAACCGCAGAAAAACAAATGACTGCTTCGCAGCCGCTTGTTTTTCTCCTGCGGTTATTATATCATAGTTGGGCATTGCCCGGAGGATAAAAAATCCTGCCGGCCAAAAAACTTATCTGTTTACTACATTTACAGCCTCACCGGCAAGGAAGGCTTTGATATTTGCAACAGTGATATCCATAATTCTCTGGCGGGAGGCCTGTGCCGCCCAGGAGATATGCGGAGTAATCAGGCAGTTTTTGGCAGTTAATAACGGATTGTCGCCTTTGATCGGTTCCGTTGAGACTACATCGAGCCCTGCAGCGTATACTTTGCCGCTGTTTAACGCATCTGCGAGATCCTGTTCTGCAACCAGCTGGCCGCGGCTGTTGTTGATCAGGATGACTCCGTCTTTCATTTTAGCGATATTATCTCTGTTGATGATCTTTTCTGTTGCAGGAAAGAGAGGACAGTGCAGGAAGATCACATCAGATTCTGCCAGAAGCTCATCGAGTTCAACGTATTCTGCCAGTTTTTTACCGGATTCACTGGGATATGCATCGTAGGCGAGAACTTTCATGTCCATGGCATTTAAAATTCTGGCGGTTGCCTGCCCGATCCTGCCAAGGCCTATAATGCCAGCAGTCTTTCCGTATAATTCGATCATCGGATAATCCCAGTAGCACCAGTCCACATTATTTTCCCATCTGCCTTCCTTTACGGTCTGGTCATGATAGCCGTAATGAGAGCAGATTTCCAGGAGAAGCCCTACGGCATACTGACCGACGATCTGGGTTCCGTAGGTCGGTACATTCACAACAGGGATTCCTTTCTGCTTTGCGTATTCGTAATCTGCCACGTTATATCCGGTGGCAAGAAAGGCGATCAATTTGATGCCTGGACATTTGTCAATGGTTTCTTTAGTGATGGGAGTTTTGTTGGTGATAACGATTTCCGCATCACCGATCCTCTCCGCAATAATAGGGGAATGTACATAAGATGTTCTGTCGTACACTGTCACCTCCCCGAGTTTTTCCAGTTCGCTCCAGCTCAGATCGCCGGGATTTTCCGTATAGCCGTCCAACACTACAATTTTCATGGTCTTTCGCTCCTTCTGCTTATTTCATGTTTTTATTATAAATTTTGAATCTATATCAGTCTTCCACTAATGCCCATGCCCTGTTCAGCACTCTTTTGGTATTTGCCAGAACGATCTCCTCATCTTCATCCCCCGCCAATGTTACTTCCATGGAAAGAACCATGGGATCTTCCGCGCAGAAGAAACCTTCCTGTTTCAGAACTGTCAGATAGTCAACTAATTCCGCAGTGTCATTGGCACTGTTCGGATAGCCGAAACGGGGATGCTTGTCTCCGTACGCTTCACAGCCCTGTTTTACTACGGCATTGCCGAAATGAAGATGGGTAATATAGGGGCGCAGAGTGCGTATTACAAACCGGGAAGTCTCATAAGTGGTCGGAAAGTGGGAGAGATCGACCAACAGACCGAAATTATCATGAGTGCTTCTCATATCAGCCGCAAATTTTGCCGCGTAAGGCGCAGGACCGATCAGAGCGGCTTTGTCCATGTCGTAGTCAAAGACCTCCAGTTCTACCATCATGCCTTTGGCGGATGCGTAACTGCAGAGATTGCGGGTGGTTTTTAAAAGCTGTGCATATGCCTGATCCTTTGTGGGTTCCGCCCATTTGCCGGCAAGGAAAGCGATGCCTTTTGCGCCCAGATATTCAGCTTCATCGATCGCTTCCATCAGAGTCGCCTCTGCGGCCTTTCGGCCTTCTTCATCGATATCATTGGGGTTCAGTCCCGGACCGAGCAGCCTTGGCTGTGCGCCATAGCAGACTTTCAGATGTGACTGCTGCAGAAGTTTCTTTACAGCTTCTCTCTCTTCATCGTCTTTGCATCTGGTTATCTCGATCGCATCGAAATAGTCATCTGAAGCGATGCGTTTGATGGACTCCAGAACACCCAGCCTGGGAAAGGACATCCAGCGTATGGTCCCTACCTGAAAATATTTGTGAATGGATTCTTTCATGGTTGTTTCCTCCTGGTGATAGTATGCTATTTGTTTATATTTTTCTTTCTGTTTTATACTTTCACAGACAGATCTCTATTCTTTTACCGCCCCTGATGTCATCCCGCTTATCAGCTGCTTCTGAAGGAATAGAAAGATCAGCAGGGTAGGGATGCTTGCCAAAATGGATGCACACATCAGATCATTCCATAAAATGTTGTAGGCATCTCCCATCTGAGCAATACCTATGGTCAATGTCTTATTCGCATCTCTGGTCATCAGAACCGACGCAAACATATACTCGTTCCAGTTCTGAAGAAAAGCATAGATCGTCGTTGCGATAATTCCTGATCTTGCCAACGGGAGCACGATCTCCCAGAAACTTCTGAGCCACCCGCAGCCGTCAATTCTGGCTGCTTCATCCAGTCCTGTGGGTATTCCTCTGAAATATCCGTACATCAGCCATGTACAGAACGGTATGCAGAAGGATGTATAGACCACAGCCAGACCGGTTCTTGTATTGATCAGGTCAAACATGCTCAGAATTTTATAATAGGGGACAATCTTCATTACCGCCGGGAACATTTGTGTCACCAGCAGAAAACCGAGAAAGGATGCTTTTCCTTTAAACTCAAAGCGTGAAAGTCCGTAGCCACAGAGAGATGCGCAGACGATTACCAATATGGTAGAGCTGCCTACGGTGATCAGACTGTTCTTAAAGTAAGTCACCATTGGATAGCTGTCCCAGATCTTTATAAAATTTTCCAATGAAAAAATTTTCGGAAGGACATCCAGTCCCCTGGACAACGTAATCTCCTCCATGCTCTTTACGGCTGTCAGGAACATCCATATCAGCGGTAAAATGACCATAAGTGAGAGAAAACCTAACACCGCGTAAGAACCTGCATCCAGCAATAACTGTTTCTTTTTTTTACTCACTGTCCATCAACCTCCTGAAAATTTTTCCGATTGCATAACAGATGATCAGGATAAATACGGATTCCGCTGAAGCGTACCCGAATTCAAAGTAGTTAAATGCCCGCTTATAGATTTCAATAGCAGATACCATTGTCGAACTTCCGGGACCACCCTGAGTCTGAATATAGACCAATGTAAACTGTTTAAACACCCACACTGTGTCTAGGATCAAAACTGTGGAAATGATCGGTTTCAATGAGGGGACTGTCACATATCGAAATCTTTGAACCACATTTGCCCCATCAATCTTGGCTGCTTCATACAGATCATTTGATATAGTCTGAATGCCGGCTAAAAGCTGTACCATCACCAGCGGATATCCCTTCCAGATACTTACGAACACCACACAGGCCATGGCTGTCGATGCGGAGCCGAGCCACGACACAGCGCTATCTGTCAATCCGAAATTTAACAGAAGGGCGTTCAAGATGCCATTTTGCGTATTGAAGATCCATTTCCACAAAAGGGCGACTACCACATCGGGAAAAATCCAGGGCATGATCAATATTCCCCGAAAGAAAGCCCTTCCCCTCAAAGGACGATTGACCAGTGAGGCTATGATAAAACCTAATACGAAATGCCCGATCACTACCCAGAAGGTAAAAATAAAGGTTCTGATGACACTTTCCCGAAAGTCCTGATCTACTACAGCTTTCAAATAATGCTGCAGGCCTGTAAACTCCCATTTATTAACCAGATTCGTATTAAAGAAACTAATATAGATGCCATTGGCGATTGGGTATACTACCAATGCAGCGATCACTATGGCAGCAGGGGCAATAAAAAGATATGGAATTAATTTTCCTTTCACTCTATATGAATTCATTCTTGTACCCTCTTTATAAGACAGCGGTTATCAGGGAGGATGATAACCGCCATAAAATTATTGTATTCATTAATATTTGGACATGACATCTTCCGCTTTAGATGCCGCAGTCTCCAGAGCTTCATCAAGGCTTACGCCCTCTGCAATCACTGTCTGCCAGCACTCACCGCTGATATCACGGAGTTCCGCCGTTCCTCCGAAGGTGGGAAGCAGTACCGCAAATTCGGAGGAATCTGCAAAACCTTTGTAAAGTTCATTTCCGGCAATGATCTCATCCAGAGCTTCTATCTGACACGGCAGGCGTCCGGTCACTTCATTCCAGGCAATACTGTTCTCCTTATTTGTTAAGAATTTCAGGAATTCAGCTGCCATTTCCGGATGCTCACTGGTAGAACTGATGGACATTCCGAGAGTTCCAAAGGATGTGATCGGTTCCAGTCCCTCTGCATGAGGCATCGGGAAACTTCCCCATTTATCTCTCATTTCAGGATTAGCTTTAAACATTGCTCCAAATACATTGGAAGCTCCAAAGAACATACAGGCCTGATCCGCGGCACACATTGTATAGGACTCCGAATATCCGGTCTCCACAAATCCATCCGGCATGATCCCTTCATTTACTGCCGCATCAATAAAGAATTCCATGGCATCCTTAAACTGTTCGGAATCAACCTGGGTGATCATTTCGCCATTTTCTTCTTTTACAAGCCAGGCGTCAAAAGTCATGGCGAGCGTCTGGAATCTGGATTCCGCAGAATCGTTTCTGGTTCCGCAGAAGGTAGCCCCATACCTGTCAATGGTTCCGTCACCATCCAGATCTTCAGTCAGAGTCTTTGCCACTTCAATAAATTCATCCCAGGTCTCGGGAATTCCCAGATTCTTTTCTTCAAATAGATCCTTTCGATAGATCATGGCCATCGTATTATTCTGCCAGGGCATGAACACAAGCATATCGTCTACCTTACAGCCTTCTACCGCTACTGGAAGTGTTCCGTCAAGCCACTCTTCCCCGAGCAGATCTGTCATGTCAGTTACCATTTCCATTTCCACCGCTTTTGCCATATAAGCATCCTGCATGGTGAATACATCCGGCAGGTTTCCGGCCGTGGCCATGGTCAGAAGCTGTGTATACAGATCATTCATCGCTACAGCGATCGGCTCAATATGGACATTGGGATGCATTTTTTCAAACTCTTCGATAACTTCCAGAAGGAAGGGGCCATCCGCTGAATCATTGAGGGATGTGATCATTACCTCCAGATAAATTTCCTCGCCGGAATCTGTAGCAGAAACTTCTGTTTCTGCTTTTGCATCCTCTGCTTCTGTCCCTGCATTCTCCGAAGCTGTGCCTGTATTGTCGGAAACGTTCTGCGCTCCGCTTCCACAGCCGACAACCGATGCGGCAGCTATCACAACTGCCAGTGTCAATGCAACCACTTTCTTTTTCATTGTCTTTCCTCCATTCATTATATTTTACCAGTCTTGAACACTCCCGTCCGGCTTTCTCCAATGCGGACGTTCAAAACAGATAAATTCAGATTTATTTTCTTCATGCACCGTAACCCCAAGCCCCGGCGCATCTCCCAGATAACAGTAGCCGCCCTTTAATTCCATGGCGCACTCTATAAACAGATCATCTCCGTGAAACCTATCAAAATCGAATAATCCCTGCTCCTGTACAAGAAAATTCGGAACGGATATATCCACATGAAAAGCGCTCATCATACCGATCCCGGTACGCAGTCCGTGGGGAACCATGTCCATATGGGCCGTCTCCGCATAAGCGGCAATTTTTTTCATGGAAGTTATGCCTCCGCAGTTACAGATATCTGTTCTCACGTAATCAATCAAACGGTCACCGATCAGTGTTGTATAATCCCAGACAGGTCCCAGCTTTTCTCCGGTGCCGAGCGGCGCGTCTGTATGGCTGCGCAATGTCCGGTAATCTTCCAGATCATCTGCAATCAGAGGATCCTCCACAAACAGAGGGCGGTATTGCGCCAATGCATTGCATAATTCTATGGATCTTGCAGGATTGAACCTGCTGTGTCCGTCATAGATCAGTTCAATCTCTTCACCGGCAAATTCTCTGAGCTGCCTTGTCCGTTCCGCAGAGTCCCAGATCATCCTTCTTGTATCGAAAATGTCGTTTCTGGCATCAGGCATGGAATAGCGCAGTACCTTGTAACCTTTCTGAAGCGCTGCTTCCGCCTCCTGCAAAAGAGCCTCCTTTGTATCACCGTTGATATGCTTATACACTAATAAACGATCTCTCTGTTTTCCGCCCAGCATCTGATAGACAGGTAATCCGCAGGTTTTTCCTTTAATATCCCAGAGTGCCTCATCCACACCGGATATGGCAGTCATGATAATATAACCGCCTCTTCTGGCTGTAGAACGGAACAGATCATACCATATAAAGTCTGTTCTCATGGGATCTTGTCCTATCAGTGAGGGAGAAAAATGCTCGATCATAGCTTCAACGGATTTTTGTCTGGCTGTAAAAGTCGCTTCTCCATATCCGGTCAGTCCCTCATCTGTTGATATTTTCACGATCATATTATTTCCCGAATACAGGCAATCCACAGATGTAATCTTCATATCTATCCTCCATTTATTATGATTCCCCTTAAAGAAGGCCCATATCCTTTAGGATCTGTTCCAGCTGGATTCTTTCCTCTTTGCTGAGAGGACCCACCGGCAGATAACAGCTGCCCGCCGGAATTCCAAGCATCTGCAGAGCTTCTTTTATTACAGCAGGAAACGTGCCGAGTCCAAATGCGATCCGCAGTGGAGTGACTTTGTACTGAGCCTCCAACGCCCCTGCATGATCACCTGCCTTAAAACGATTATAGATATCGCAGACCAGTTTCGGAGCCACATTGGCACAGGCAGCCACACCTCCGGTCGCTCCGTAGCAGAGAGCTCCATAAATGATGGAATCGCGCCCCATCATAACAGAAAATTCTTCCCCCGCTGTCAGACGAATATACTCTCCTGTTGTGGTCAGATCGCCTGTGGAATCTTTGATCCCCACAATATTCTTTATTTTTGCAAGTCTGGCAACGATATGTGGTGCGATGTCCACATGTGTCTTTGGAGCGTTATTATACAGGAGCACAGGCAGATCAGTATTGTGTGCAACTGTTTTAAAATGCTCATATACCTGTTCCTGAGACGGATTGATAAAAAGCGGCGTCAGTACTGACAAGGCATCCACACCGACATCCTGAGCAATCTGTGTGAGTATGACGCTGTCCTTTGTCGTTATTGCATTAGCTCCTGCATACACCGGCACTCTTCCGGCTGTCTCTGCTACCGTTGCTTCCAGTACTTCCCGATATTCCTCATTAGACAGAGCATAGAATTCTCCGGTCGTTCCTATGGCAAAAATTCCATGTACGCCGCCTTCGATCAGATAGTTGATCAGTTTCCGTAAAACCGGGAAATTCACTTTGCCGTTTTTATCTAACGGAGTGATCATAGCCGGCAATATTCCATGTGGCTTTAAATACATTTGTTATCTCCTCTCCCTCAAATTGATATCTGATATATCAGATATCTGTTGGAATTATCTTATTATATCAGAATAGATTTGTCAATTAGTACAAATTAATATAATTCAAATACATTTTTTGTACAAAATATACAAGTAAAAAATTTTTATAAAGAGTGATATTTATGTTAGAATGAAAACAGAAAATATATTTACAAAAGGGAGATATCTTATGGCGATAGAATTAGAACCCATTGTAGAATCTGTACCCATACGAGAACAGATCGCGGTTATTCTCAGAAAAATGATCATAAAAGGCGAATTGAAAGCAGGAGATATCCTGAGCGAACGACAATTCAGCGAATTGTTCAATGTGAGCACCACACCTGTCAAAGAGGCTTTCAGGGTGCTTCAGGCTGAGGGGCTGATCTATACAAAGCCGAGAAGCGGAACCTTTGTATCTGATATTTCCGTGGAGAAAATGCTTCAGATTATTTATATGAGGAGCGCTCTGGACGGTGTTGCTGCGCGGTTTGCGGCTATTCTGGCAACGGATGATGAATTGGAATATCTGGGTTCCATTCTGGAGGATATCGGAAAAATGATCGATCAGAAGGCGTCCGGAGATGAGATCAGCAAAAAAAATGCCAGATTTCATGAAGAACTCCGAAACCTGACACAAAATGACTATCTGGTTCATCTCATACATAATATGAATGCTATAGACAGTACATTCCGCTCAATTGCCCTGAACCGTGCGCCTATCGAGCACCATCGTTCTCATCAGGAACATACTGCTATTTACCAGGCCATCAGGAATCGGAATGCCGATGAGGCTGAACAGCTGATGCAGCTTCATATCCGGCGGGTAGCGCAATATGTAGTCAATAATGAGAAATGACTGTTTTTATACAACTATTGTTGAAAGGGAGACGATATGCGCAAAAAATGTGTGGAAGACAGTAAAACAGAGCAGTTCAGACTGTTGAAATATGAGGATATCAACGGTGCGAACCGGTTG
Source organism: uncultured Lachnospiraceae bacterium (assembly GCA_910584915.1). Classification (GTDB taxonomy): domain Bacteria; phylum Bacillota; class Clostridia; order Lachnospirales; family Lachnospiraceae; genus 1XD8-76. Next base: position 402,156 of record CAJUDM010000001.1, on the reverse strand, counting down.
TTCGGCGGAAAGCTGATGGCGTGGATCGACGAGGTGGCGGGTGTTACGGCGAGACGCCACTGTGAGACACAGGTGACGACGGCGTGCATCGATAATCTGCAGTTTAAGGAGCCGGCATTTTTGGGGAATATGGTGGTCATCATCGGCAGAGTCACCTATATCGGGAGAAGTTCCATGGAAGTGCGGGTGGACAGTTATGTGGAGGATGCGCAGGGCTTCAGGCGCCCGATCAACAGAGCGTATGTGACGATGGTGGCACTCGATGAGAACGAGCATCCGAAGGCGGTAGAGTTTGGGCTGGAACTTCGGACGGAGTCAGAGAAGGCGGAGTGGGAGAGCGGTGTGAAAAGGGCGGAACTGCGCAGACAGAGGAGGAAGGAGGGATTTTAATGCGGCCCTCCTCCTGCCCGGTTCCAGAGACAGTGTGGCACAGCCACCCTTATCCTTGTGCCGTGTCCCGGCTGACTTTCCACCTTCAGGCCATAATCTGCCCCGTAGTACAGCTCCAGCCTGTTGTGCACATTTTTGAGGGCGAACCCTTCTTTTGGATCAGATCTTTTGCTGTCTGTCAGCAGAGTCTCTACGAGTTCCGCATCCATTCCCGTTCCGTTGTCTTCCACATACAGATAGACGGTATCCTGAACCACCTGCGACGAGATCAGAATCTCTCCTCCGGGCAGGTGATCCTTGAAGCCGTGATAGATGGCATTCTCCAGGATGGGCTGCAGAGTCAGCCGCAGGATGCTGTTTTCCATCAGCTCCTCCGGGATATCGATCCGGAAGGAGAAAGTATTGTAATATCTGGTCTGCATGATCTTCAGATAGCTGGCGGCGATATTCAATTCCTGTTTCAGGGAGATGATATGGCTGCCTTTGCTCAGTACACCCCGATAGAAACTGGACAGATTATTGACGAGGCCTGTCAGTTCATCGGAATAGCCGAGGGCGGCAAGAGAGCAGACGTTATCCAGGGTATTATACAGAAAATGGGGATTGATCTGCTGGTTCAGGAGCTCAAGCTGATATTCCCGTTTGGATTGCTGCTCTGCCATCAGACGGTTGGTCGTGTATTTGATCTCTTCTATCATGGAATTGAATTTTTGGGCGAGCCTGCCTATCTCATCGTGTGAGGTGCACTCGATGCGGACATCCCAGTTACCGTTTTTAATCTGTTCTGCGGCGTTTGAAAGCCTGAAAATATCGTGGGTGAGATGCCTTGCGATCAGGATAGAGATAAAAACGGTCACCGCGATCAGGATGGCGCCGATCGTTATCATGAAAAGTTCCATGTAATGTATGGTGTTCTGTATCACACTTTTCGAAATTTCCTTTACAAAATAACACTGCAGAGGCGGATACTGTTTGTAGATATAGTAATTTTCCCGGTCGGATATGTAATCGGCGCTGCCGCCCAGCTGGCTTACGCTCACAGGAGCTTTGCCATAGAGTTCGCTGCTGTCGCTGGTGCTGATCAGAGCATCGCCAAAGGAGAGGAGGAACATATGATAGTCATCGTTTTCTCCGGGGGAGCAGAGGCTCTGCACATAGGCCTCATCCACAAAGATGGTGAGATAGCCGAGCGGCGCCCCGCTGCGCCAGTTTAAGACGGGGCAGGTATAGGAGATGACATTGGGGCGCGTGTACCCTCCGATGACAGAGATAGAGTAGGGGGCGGGAGCGGTGCTCTTCCATCCCTTTGCCGCGGTCAGTTCCTGCCAGGTATCTTCGGGGGAGAGGATCGTGACGCCCGAATCATAGACGTGGCCTTTGACATCACAGATCAGCACGGCATTGATCCTGGGAAAGGTGCCGATGATATTGTTGATCTGATTGCGCAGAAGGATCTCATTTACGGACAGCTCGGAGTCAGTCGGTTCGGCATGATATGTCAGTGCTGTCTGGATCGTATTATCCGTGGCGAGGATGATGGAGTAGTTCTCGACAATGGAAAGCAGGTTATCGGCATTGTTCTGGGCGGAGGAGATATCCTGGAGGGAGGACTGGACAAAGGAGTCCAGTATGCTCCGGTAGGAATAGGTGATGGATATCACCATATGGGCGAGGATCATACAGATAGAAAGAGCCAGCATGCTGCTCAGAATTTTGACTTTGATGGACTGATTCATAAAGGAGGATAAACAGTTTCTCCGGATCGTTGACAATAGTTTCATGATAGACATCCTTATGTGCATAATGCTGATTATAAGTTTTGAAAAAAGAAACAGATTAATCGTATCATGCATTTTTGGAAAAAGCAATCTGCAAAATTTGGTGAAAATGACATGTGAACTATAGGATTGTACATTCAAATTTGCTGTTTTTTTCTGTATAGTAAAGTTACATTTATCCATGATACCGGTTAGTGGATGACTTGGGAAACTAATTTCATACATGCGAAACAAATATTTTCGCAGCCAAAAAGGAGGTATCTATGAAGAAGAAATTCATTGCGCTTACCCTGACGGCGGCCTTTGTGCTGTCAGCGACAGGATGCGGCAGTAACGCATCGAATACAGATAAGCCGGCACCTGCCGAAAACAGCGGGGAAAGTTCACAGGAGACAGACGATTCACAGGAGCCAGCGGAAACATCCTCAGAAACGGGAGATGAAAACAGTGGAAGTCTGGAAGCCGCCACGATTACTCTGATGACCAGATATGGCGACGATACGGATGTCAACGCTGCCACCTTTCGCAAGGCGGTTGCCGCTTTTGAGGAGGAACATCCGGAGATCACGGTGGAGGATTTATCCATCACGGATGAGACGCAGTATAATAATATGTTCAAGACATATATGGCGACAGATGATGTCCCCACGATCTTTATGACTTACGGAGGCGGGAACCTGCAGAGCTATGTGGAAAACGGCATCGCGATAGATCTGACCGACTATCTGGAGGCGGATGCGGAGTGGTATGACAGTTTTAATTCCACCATGTTTAGTATGCTGACGTTTGACAGTGTGGAAGGTGTGTACGGGATCCCTTACGCTGCGTACGTGGATTCACTGTTTGTCAATAAGGCATTGTTTGAGGAGCATGATATCGCGGTGCCCTCCACCATCGAGGAACTGGAGGCGGCGTGTGAGGCATTTTTGGCAAAAGATGTGACACCTCTGCCAGTGGGAGATAAGAGCACATTCCGCGGCGGTCATTTGTTTACCTTGCTGATGGCAAAACGGACAGGCGGGGACCTGGTGAAGAAGCTTGCCAGCGGTGAAGTCTCCTACGACTGCGAGGAAGTAAAAGATGTGCTCACGACCATGAAGGACTGGGGCGACAAGGGCTATCTGGGAAACAGCATCACAACGCTGGACGGCGAGGGCGAGGCGCAGATGTTCCTCACAGGACAGTCCCCCATGATCTACAGAAATGCGTCCTTTATCAGCAGGATCGTGAACGAGATGGAGGATAATTCTGCGGTCATAGAGATGAATTTCCCTTATTATGAAGCATATCCCGAGTATAAGGATATGTGGCACGGAGGTTCCAGCGACGCGTTCAGTGTGTCGGCAAACGCTTCGGACGCGGAGAAAGCGGCAGCGGTCGCACTCTTAAAATATGTGACACAGATGAAATATATGGAAGAGAGAAATGAGTTGTCCTACGGCGCGTTTGTATGTGTTCTGAACGGCCTGCCGGATATGGAGGATCAGCCATCTGTTACAAATGACCTGAAAACAAATCTGAGCACGGCTGCCGGAATGATCACAGAGCCGGCGGAGTATGACACGGTATCCGGCCTGGAAAATGACACCAGAACAGCGATCCAGGCGATGTGGGCGGGCGAGTCTGTCGATACCACGATTCAGACGATCATGGATGCGAGAAGCCTCGGTGAATAGATGATTGCTGTGGAGGGAGGGGCAGATGGCTGAGGAAAAGCCGGACTGCCCCTTTTCCTGCCGCAGGATGCCCGCGGAAACGGGCAGGAGGGCGTAAACATGAAAAAAAGGAAAACGGGGATCGGGATAGCGCTTCTTGCGCTTCCGCTCCTGGTATATTCAATCTTTTTTATCTATCCGATCGTATATACGGTCTATCTGTCGATGATGAAATGGAACGGTATGGCGAACGTGAAAAAGGTATTTGTCGGTTTTCGGAATTATACGACACTGTTTTCACAGTCGGTCTTTATGCATTCGCTGGGCAACGCAGCCGTATTTATGGCAGTCAGCCTGGCGGTGATCTTTCCGGTTTCGTTCCTTCTGGCACTGCTTGTATCAAGGAGGACAAGGGTGAATTCCGTTTTGCGGACGGCTTACTATATTCCGACATTGCTGCCTATGACAGCCACAGGAATGATGTGGATGTTTATGCTGGCATACAATGGCGGAGCGGTAAACGAGATCCTGGGATTTTTTGGGATTTCCGCCCATGACTGGCTGGGAGATACGAAGCTTGCGATCTGGATCGTGGCGCTGGTCAATTCCTGGATGTATATCGGCAGCAATATGCTGATCTTTGTCACGGGAATCACCAATATACCTTCTGACATCGTGGAGGCGGCGATTGTGGACGGCGCCGGCCCGCTGCAGAGGATCGTCCACATCACGATCCCGAATATGAAAGAGACTTTTAAGGTATTTTTGACCAGCGCCATCGCGGGTTCAGTGAAGGTGTTTGATATTATCTATGTGATGACGGACGGAGGGCCGGGGACGGCTACGGATGTGCCGGCGACATTAATGTATGACCAGGCATTTCTGTCAAGCAGGTTCGGTTATGCATCTTCCATCGGCGTATTTATTATCTTCCTGTCGCTGCTCATCACATTTACCCTGAACTTCTTTCTGGATGAGAGGGAGGAGACAGGAAAAAGAAAAGACAGAAGGCGTAAAGGCGGAAGGGAGACAGGAGGCGGCTTATGAATCGACATGTGGCAAAAAAAATAGCGGGAAAAGGGCTGAAAGTATTTTTGGCATTGATCTGGGTGGCGGTATCGTTGTTTCCACTGTTATTTTCCCTGCTGAGTTCCTTTAAAAATAATACGGACATTTACGCTGCGCCCTTTTCCATGCCAGAGCGTTTTTCCGGCGGGAACTATACATATGCGCTGGATAATACGATCTTACTGCGGGGAATGTGGAATTCTCTGGTGTACTCGGTTCTGTCCATTGCCCTGATCATACTGATGTCTTTATGTATCTCCTATGCGTACAGGATCAGGGTGAAGGGATATCGGGCGTTATTCCTGTTTTTTATCGCCGGGATGGCGCTCCCGATCCATGCGATGTTGGTCCCGTTAGCCTCCATTGTCAATCAGCTGAACCTTCGCAACACACTGATCGGTATCGTCTGTGTCTACGCGGCAACGAACCTGTCTCTGGCGGTGTTTCTGGCAACCGGATATATGAAAGGGATCAGCACGGAGTTGGACGAGGCGGCGGTGATGGATGGCGGCGGACATTTTCGCATTCTGTTCCAGATATTGCTGCCGCTGATGAAGCCGGTGATCTCCACCGTCTCCATTATGACATTCCTGAAAATATATAACGACCTGATCTTCTCCATGCTGCTGATCAATGACAGGCAGAAAGCGACTATGTCGGTTGCGCTGATGGCATTCAAATCGGAGTATGATATCAATTATGGCGGGACATTTGCAGCGATCTGTATTTCGGTCCTTCCGATCATAGTGATATATGTTATCTTTCAAAAACAGATAGAGGCAGGCCTGGCAGCAGGATCTGTGAAGGGATGAAGGGGGAGACAGATATGGATAATGAACAGAGAATTTCTGACCAGTTGAACAAGGAGGTCCCGGAGCATTTCAAATGGTTTCCGGAGGACAGATACGGAGTATTTATTCATTGGGGGCCTTATGCGGCTGTGGGCAGGGGAGAGCAGGTACTGTTTCGGGAGCATTTAAATCAGGAGGAGTATGAGAGAGATGCGAGAGCCTGGGAGCCGGAGGCTTTTGATGCGGAGAGATGGGCTGATGTATTTGTGCGGGCGGGTTTCCGGTACGGCTGCCTGACCGCCAGGCATCACGATGGTTACTGCCTGTGGGATACGGATACTACCAACTACAGCAGCGTGAAACAGGCGCCGGGCAGGGATTTTGTGCGGGAGTACTGCGACGCCATGCGGAAGAAAGGGCTGAAAGTCGGCTTGTATTACTCCTGGTGCGACTGGCGGGTGCCTGCGTATTATGAGGGACCTGAGAGGAACCCTCAGGGCTGGGCGGATATGAAGCGCTATATCCACCGCCAGGTGGAGGAACTGTGCACCCGCTATGGAAAGATCGACTATTTTTTCTATGACGGAGTATGGCCGAGAAATGCGGAGGATCTGGGCAGCCGTGAACTGATCGAAAAGATGCGGATCTGGCAGCCCGGAATCCTGATCAATAACCGTCTGGGGTTTGATACGGATCCAGCTCAGCTTCTGAAGCATGGAGGAGGGATGGATGAAGGAGACTTCGGAACGCCTGAGCACCTGGTAAATCCGGAGGAGCGGCTGTGGGAGTCCAATCAGGTATCCTGCTGGCGCTGGTGGGGATATCATGGGGGTGAGCGCTGGAAGAGTGCGGAGGAGCTTCTGGACACCCTGTGCAGGTGCGTGTCCTCGGGCGGCAATCTGATCATGAATGTGGGACCCCGACCGGATGGAAGGCTTCCGGAGGAGTTTACCGAGAGAGCCCTGCGGATCGGGAAATGGCTGGCACAGAACGGGGAGGCTGTCTATGGAAATGACGGAGGCTCCCTGACGGAGGCGGTAACCTACGGGTATCAGACGATGAAGAAAAACAGGCTGTATCTGATCTTTCGCTTTTGGGATGGAAAGGATCAGTTCAGGCTGGCGGATCTGGCGGCGGATGTGGAAAAAGTGAGCGTCCTTTCCACCGGGGAGGAACTGCCTTTTGTGAAGAAGGATGATGATCTGATCGTAACAATGCCGGAAGGTTTCGGCGATGCGGATCTGTTCCCTGTGCTGTGTGTGAGTTGCAGGGAACGTCCGGCGACGAACAGCTGGGGAAGCCAGAGAAACTGGGAGGGAGATCCTCTCCGGGTGGCAAAGTGGGGCAGAAGCCGCTGGGAGAAGAACGGATTTGACAGCCTGCCGATGGAGTGAATGACAGGAGGTGAGATGATTTGACACTGACGGAGACGGAAAAAAAGCGGCTTCTGGGGATCGCTCAGGATCTGATCCGCCTGGAGAGTGATGCCATGCGGGGTCAGGAGGGGGCAGCGGGGAATTATATCGATACCTTTTACAGGAGGCTGGGGATCAAAGCAAAAAGGCAGGTGTGTGACGGGGACAGAGCCAATATCGTAGTCAGAATCCCGGGAAAGGACCGCGGGCGCTGTATGATGTACAGCGGACATATCGACACGGTTCCGACCGGGGATGAGAAACTCTGGAAAAGTGATCCCCTGGATCCCCAGATCCGTGAGGGCAGGTTATACGGCAGGGGGAGCTGCGATATGAAGGGAAGTGTGGCGTGCGCCATGTATGCTGCGGAGTATATGCAGAACCACCATTTGCAGCCGGAGATGGATCTCCTTTTTGTCTATGATGTGGATGAGGAAAACACCAATCTGGGATTAAGGCGGTATCTGGAAACGCCTGAACGGACGGATTTTATCATCGTGGGGGAACCCACGAACCTGCGGCTGGCGGTGGGGCACAGGGGAGTTATGGCATTTACGGTGACGATACAGGGCAAAAGCTGCCATGCAGGGCAGGCTGAACTTGGAAGAAATGCCATATATGCGGCTGCGGATGTGATCGATGCCGTTCGCAGGTTGAATAAGGAACTGGAGAGAATCTCGCAGGAGCACCTTGGCAGCCCCTCGATCCATGTGACACAGATACAGGGAGGAAGCAAAGTCAATGTGGTGCCCGACAAGGCGGTGGTCCGGATCGACAGGCGGCTGGTCTTCGGGGAGGACCGGCTAAGCTGCGCCGGACAACTTGTGCAGATTCTGGAGAAGATACAGGAAAAGTCCGGATGTGACTGCCTGTTGGAAGTCACGACGTACTGCCCGCCGGGAAAGACGGACGTCAGGGAACCGGCTCTGCGCGCCATATCAAATCTGCTTGAGGAAAAGGGGATCGACAATACGCCGAGAGCTTTTGAAGCCTCCTGCGAGGCGGGAATGCTGCAGGAGAAGCTTGGGTGCCCGGTCGTCATATGGGGGCCTGGCAGTATGGGACAGGCGCATAAGATCGATGAGTTTATCGAGCTGGAGCAGCTGTATATGGGGGCGGAACTTTATATCGAATTGTTTTTATCCCCGCGTGCGGCGGGTCATACAGGTGTGAAGCCTCCATTTGATGAGTGCGGCAAGGGTAAAATATGAGACAGCTTTGAAGGACGGATGAAAAGGAGGAGGATTCCGATGTATGATTTTATCCCCACACCGGCAGTGGTGGTGGAACTGGGTCAGGTGGATACAAACCTGAAAAAAATGGAGGAGGAGGCGTCGCGGTACGGCATAGCCGTCCGTCCTCACATCAAGCCTCACAAGAGCAGTTATTTTGCATGGCGGCAGCTGGAGGAAGGAGCGAAAGGGATCACCTGCGCCAGGCTGAGCGAAGCTGAGATGATGGCGGACCATGGCGTGGAGGATATACTGATCGCCTATCCTCTGATCGGCAAAGACAAGATGGAACGCCTTTCAGGGCTGCTTAAGAGAGCAGAAGTGCTTACAGTCATAAACAGTGAGTGCGGTGCGGCGCAGCTTTCCGAGGCGGGCAGGAACGCGGGGAAGCCGGTTAGGGTATTGATCGAGATAGACGGCGGGCTGCACAGAGGCGGTGTGGCTCCCTATGAGGCAGCCCTGGCTCTCGCGGAAAAGGTAAAAGGGCTTTCCGGCATCCGTATTTGCGGATTGCTGTATTATAACGGGCTGATCTATGGGGAAGATACGGCGGAGGGTTTCCGGCGATATGCCCTGAAGGAGCACGATGAACTGACGGGGACAGCCCGCCTTTTAAAAGAGCATGGCCACTGCATGGAGATCCTGAGTGGAGGAAATTCGGTTTCATCCAGGTTTTGCGGAGAGCTGGAGGGGATCACGGAGATCCGCTGCGGAAATTATATTTTTAATGACTGCGCGGCTCTTGCCGCAGGGTTAGCCACGGAGGAGGAATGTGCCCTGAGAGCAGTGGCAACGCTTGTATGCAAAATGGATGCGCGCCACGGGATCATAGATGCGGGGAGCAAGACGCTGACTACAGACGGCTGTGGACATGGGAGGACAGGGTACGGATATGTAGTTGGCAGGCCGGATCTGAGGATCACAAAGCTGAATGAGGAACATGGATTTCTGGAGGGTGAGGGAGAACTTGATCTCGAGATCGGGGATAAGATCGCAGTCATCCCCAATCACGCCTGTGTGCTGCCGAATCTGACAGACAAACTTTACGGGATACGAAATAACAGACTGGAGAGGATGATCCCGGTGGAGGCGAGGGGGACTCATATCTGGTAGGTACAGAGCAGTCAACCGGGGCGCTCTAATGTTTCGTGTCAGGATCGGAGGCGAGGGCACCCGGACATTCGGAGGGAGAGTATCCGAAATATTGTTTGAACCGTTTGCTGAAATAGAAAGGATTGGAATAACCGACTTCGCTGTACACCTGATTTACCGGCATATGCTGTATGGTCAGCAGTATATTCGCTGCATTCATGCGGCATTGCGTGATATACTGCACCACGGTGAGACCGGTATTTCTTTTGAAGATACTGCTGATATAGTTCTGAGTATATCCGACCTTCTCGGCAATGCAGGGCAGATCCAGCCTGGGATCGCCGTAGGAGGACTGTATCATCTCGATGACGGCTCTGGTCACAGCAGTTTCCTTGTTATCAGGGTCCATCGATGCCTGATCCTGCGGTGTCAGATGCTGCAGGAGCGGTTCCGTCCGAAGGTGTTTATATTCTTTCAGTTGGGAATCCCGCTGCCTCTGCTCGCCGATCTCTCTGGCGGCATCCGCCAGGATTTCTTTTAATTCATCCACATTGACAGGCTTTAAGAGATAGGAGAAAACCTGATATTTAATTGCCTGTTTCGCATAGTTGAAATAATCATAGCTGGTCAGTATCACTACTTTTGTCTTCAGGTTTTTTTCATAAATCTGTCCGGCAATATCCAGTCCCGACAGAAAGGGCATCTTGATATCCAGAATGGCAAGGTCGGGGGATTCCTCCTCGATGATCTGCATGGCGTCACGGCCGTTTAAGACGGCAGCCGTCAGGTTGTAACCCAGCGCAGGGTAATCCGTGATTCGTTTTAAACGTTCCAGTATAAAAAATTCATCATCGGCTATCAGTAATGTGAGCATGGAATTCCTCCGGATCTCTGATGCATGGCAGAACAAAGATGTTCTGCCTGTATGTATATTGACCGGGATGCCATGATCTTATGCGTTGATCTCCGCCTCCACAAGCCTGTGCACCTGATACCGCTCGCGCAGTACCGGTTTTTCGATCTTGCCGGTGGGATTGCGGGGGATATCATCGAAGATGATCTTCCGCGGCCGTTTGTATCTCGGGAGTCCGGTGCAGAACAGGTTCATCTCATCCTCCGAACATTTCATACCCGGTTTTAATTCTATGATCGCCGCCGCGATCTCACCGAGGCGTTTGTCGGGAAGGCCGATCACCGCCACATCGTGGACGGCATTGTGGGTGCGGATGAAGTCCTCAATCTGCACGGGGTAGAGATTTTCGCCGCCGCTGATGATAACGTCCTTCTTGCGGTCCACCAGATAGTAGAAGCCGTCCTCGTCCTGCCTTGCCATATCGCCGGTCAGAAGCCAGCCGTCTTTTAAGACTTCTTTTGTCGCTTTCTCGTCATTGTAGTAACAGGTCATCACACCGGGGCCTTTGACGCACAACTCGCCCACATCGCCCTGCTTTACGGGAACACCGTCGGGATCGATGATCTTCGCCTCCCAGCCGTAGCCGGGGATGCCGATGGCGCCGACTTTGTGGATGTTCTCCACGCCGAGATGGACGGCGCCGGGACCGATGGATTCGCTGAGGCCGTAGTTGGTATCATATGCGTGGTCAGGGAAGTAGTCCTTCCAGTGCCGGATCAGGGAGGGAGGAACAGGCTGTGCGCCGATATGCATGAGGCGCCACTGGGACAACTCGTAATCTTCCACTTTTAATCTGCCGGAATCCAACGCCTCCAGGATGTCCTGAGCCCAGGGTACAAGAAGCCAGACGATCGTGCACTTTTCTTTGGATACCGCATCCAGTATATATTCCGGCTTTGTGCCCTTCAACAGAACGGCTTTGCTGCCGGATAAAAGAGAGCCGAACCAGTGCATTTTCGCGCCGGTGTGATAGAGAGGCGGAATACATAAGAAAACGTCGTTTCTGCTCTGGCCGTGGTGGTTCTGTTCCACTTTGCAGGAGTGCATGAGGCTCTCATGGTTATGTAAGATAGCTTTCGGGAAACCGGTGGTGCCGGAGGAAAAGTAGATGGCAGCATCATCCCTGTCCGTCAGCGTGATATTCGGCGACACGCTGGAACAGTCGGCGGTCAGAATGTTGTAGTCCTCCGCGAAAGTCGGGCAGTTTTCCCCGAAGAAGAGCAGGAGCCTGTTCGTGCTGATGCGGTCTGCGATCTCCTCGATCCTGCCGATAAACTCCGGACCGAAGATCAGGATGTCGGTCTCAGAGAGATCCAGGCAGTATTCGATCTCACTGGAAGAATAACGAAAGTTTAAAGGCACGGCGAGGGCGCCGGTCTTCAAAATACCGAAGTAGATCGGCAGCCATTCCAGACAGTTCATCAGAAGGATGGCAACCTTGTCGCCTTTTTTGATGCCTCTGGATAAAAGCAGGTTGGCAAAGCGGTTTGCCTTTTCGTTAAATACATTCCATGTGATCTCCCGTCTGTAGTAAGGGGCGTGGGAGGGCTCGATCAGTTCGTATTCTTTCCAGGTGACTCTGCGCTTGTCCTTCACTTCCGGATTGATCTCCACAAGGCAGATATCGTTTCCATACATTTTACAATTTTGTTCTAACAGTTCTGTGATTGGCATTTTTTGATCCTCTCAATAGTATACTTTTACCCTACATGGTTTACTTTAGCACTTTTAACTGTTAAAGTAAAGCCTTACCCCGCTTATATTTTAATCAGCTCTCTGCATCTGTTGACAGCGGCGTACAGTTCCTGCGGGCGCGGCATGGCAAGATTCCCTGGCAGATATTCCCCGCCGGCAAACACGGCAAAACCCTTTGTCTCAATCCGCTTATAGAGGCCTGTTATCGCTTCCTGCAAAGTTCTTTTGCCGTCGAAGTCATGAAGCTTCATGGATTTCAGCATATGAGCGAGGGCGGTGAGCTGCTCGGAGTCCACAAGCTGTTCCACATACCGCAGATCCACCTCGGTTTTGTTGATGGAAAAGCCGTCTGTTCCGTCAGTGCGCATCTTGATCCTGTTTTCCCTCGCGAAAGCGTCATCCCTTTTTACGATCCTGTGAAAATCGGGTGCGGATGCGGCGGGAACCTCGCCTGCCAGATAGGGGTAGTTTTCCGCCTCCTTTTTGGCGAAAGCAGTGATCTCTACCGGGGCATATTTCTTCATCTGGACGATACAGTCTGACTTGTGGAAATAGGAACCGCAGCTTCCGGCTACCAGTATCGTAGAGATGCCATAGCTGTCGTAGAGTTCCCTGATCCGGTCGATAAACGGAATGATCGGCTCCGCGTCGCGGCTCACCACGCGCTGCATCAGGTCGTCGCGGATCATAAAGTTTGTGGCGCTTGTGTCCTCATCGATCAGAAAGAGATTCGTGCCGGCTTCCATCGCCTCTATGGTATTGGCTGCCTGGGAAGTACTGCCGCTGGCATCCTCCGTATAGAAGGCGGCGGTATCTCTGCCGTTCGGAAGGTTGCGGATAAACATGGAGATATCCGCTTTCTGGATGCTCCTGCCGTCCTCCGCCCGCAGTTTCATTGCGGTGCCATCGGTGATAACGTACTCCCGTCCGTCTCCGGCGATATGGTTGTAGACGCCCGCCATCAGCGCTTCGAGGAGTGTCGATTTGCCGTGGTAGCCGCCGCCCACGATCAGCGTCACGCCCTTTTTGATGCCCATGCCGGAGAGTGCGCCTTTGTGGGGCAGAGTCAGGGTGACTTTCATGGATTCGGGAGACTCGAAAGGGACCGCCTCCTTCATGGGAAGGGAGGAGACGCCGGATTTTCTGGGTAAGACAGCACCGTCCGCGACAAAGGCGACAAGTTCTTTCTCTTTGAGGGCTTCCCGGATCGCCTTCTGGTCATCCGCCAGAAACAGCACTTTTTCTAAAGACGCCTTCGGGCAGGATGCGGCGAGCAGAGTCTGCCGCACGCAGAGGGGCAGAAAGTCAAACAGGATCTTGATCAGTTCGCCCGCGTTGATCGTTCGCCCGTTGGCGGGAAATCCGATCTCCATGCGGACTTCTACATCGCCGTTTGCCGGATTTACGCTGCAGGCGCTGCGCTCTAAAATTTCCTGTCCCGGGCGGCTGATGCCGATCAGACCGCTTTTGCCGGAACCTTTTGCTTTAAAAGAAAAATCTTTTACCTTCAGGTACATACGCCGGAGCAGATAATCCTGAAATGCAATCTGCCGCTCCTTTGTCTCATAGCATTCTTTCCCGAAGCCGGCGATCCTGCCGGGCACAAGAAGGCTGACCTTTGAGGGGGAGGCGAAAGGATCTCCCTGCACATGGTCGATGGACAGGACATACTGGTCAAACTGGTATTTGCCCTTGGTATCCTTGTAGGCAGGGTAGCCTCTGTGGTCGATCCGCATCAATAAGTTTCTTAAATCTGTTGCTCTGTTCATGGTTGTTCTCCTGTTCTCTATTATTAAAAATTATTTGGACTCCGAAGATAGGGTAACTCAGGTTATCCGCGGTACAGCCGCCCTGCCGGTTAACATAAAAAGTCTGCTCATAAGAGCAGGTGAATATGTTGCAAACCGCAGACTCGCAGCAAAGCTGCTCGTTAATATTAAGAAGTTTGCTCATAAGAGCAGATAAATATGTTGCAAACCGCAGACTCGCAGCAAAGCTGCTCGTTAATATTAAGAAGTTTGCTCATAAGAGCAAACTTCTTAATATTACATTATCATCAGTATGCGATGGAAAGTCAAGCTTATATCTGGCCAAAACGGAGAGTTTCGGCTGAAAAATAGAGTTGAAAAATGTAATTCAATAAAAATTTATCGAAAAACAATAAAAATATATTGACATTCGATTATATGGGTGATATATTGTCGTTAGTAAAAGAGGGAAAGGGAACCGGGGAACGGAGGGCGTGTCAGGATGGATGAGAACAGAGAAGACGGGAAAAACAGAAAAAACGGTAGAATGAAACGTTTTATTAAAAAGCATCCCTTTACGGCGGCGGTATTATTTTCGTTCGGCATTGGCGCCCTTGCGGCACTTTTGCTGCAGGCGGGTATGGTCGGGATGTATATCGTCACGGGTAATCCTCTGGATGCGATATCGGAACTGTTCGGCGCTGCTTTATCGGGACTTGTAATTTACGGAGGTTTTATGATATTTCCACTGGTACTTACGGGAGCGGAAATCTATCTGCTGATAAAAGGACGAAAAAACCATGAGATCCATCGGAGGGGTATGATTTTTGACATGGCGGGGATCGTGCTGGGAGTGCTTTACAGCCTGATCTATCTGAGCCTTTTCAGGGAGGTAATATTTGAGGCAGACTGGCAGAGACAGCTTGTAAACGGTCAGACGCATACGCCTGTCTACACCGGGGCGCAGGCCACCGTGATCGTGATAGCGGTTGTGGCCGCAGCGGGATATCTGGCGGTGAACTGTATTCCGCTTGCGAAGATGCCGCCGCTTGCGCTTGTCCTCGGACTGGCGGCAATGTATCTGGGAGCGGCGGAGACTGTTGTCTGGGGGATACAGGTTTTTCTCGGGGAGGTGTCTGATGTTCTGCTTTTGCTCTTTCCGTTTAATTGCCTGCTGCTCACTGCGAGGACGGTGGGACATAAGATGTGGGAGTGGGAGCAGCTGATGGAGGATGATGAGTCCCGGAGAAGGCGGTATGAGGAGGAAGGAGGCATCCTCTCTGTGTGCAACCGTTTTCTGGCAAGATCGAAGTACTGGCCTCTGGCGGCGTTTTTACTGATGTGGCCTCTTTTGGGGATTCTGATCGGAGTTCTGCTTTTATTCGGACAGCAGCCGGACGCGGTCATCAGAGCGTTTACGGAGACCAGTGACTGGAATCTGTCCCGGAGAGTTGCGCCCCAGAACATTTATTATGATGAACATTATCTCTGTACTGTGGCTGCGGGCGGACATAAAAAGATCGTAAAACCCGAAAGGCTTGGGGTGCGGCACGGGCATCAGGTCATTGTCAACAGGCAGTTGTGCGTGGCGAATGCGTTTGAACAGATATTGGAGGAGCGGACACCACGTTTTCACAGGAGGGTGAGGCATTTTTATGACACGTATGGTTTCCCTGTGGCGAAGTTGATCCATTCAAAATATACGGCGGATCTTGTCTATTTTCTGATGAAGCCTCTGGAATGGATATTTTTGGCGGTGCTCTATCTGGCGGATGTGAATCCGGAGAACAGGATCGCTGTGCAATATACGGGGAAGAGGCTTGAGGATTTCATCGGAGCGTAAAATAAGAGAATGCGCTGTGCGGGAAAGTGAAAGGAGGCAAAACAATGGGAAACAGCGGTGAGAAAAAAGAGAAAGACAGTGCAGTACAGGGAAAAGGGCGGACGGGATACTGGGGCGCTGCGGCGAATGAGAAATTGCCCTGGATAAAGGGAACGAAATATCTGCTGGATTTTATGTTTTATGCGGGAGTGTTTGTGACGGTATCCCTGCCATTCAGTATCAGATGGATCGGGCAGCAGCTTCCCTTTTTAGTCAGGCACTATGAGGAGACGGTGATCATTTACTTTGTGCTGGGGATCGCGGCAGAAAAGCTTTTGTGGGAATTGCGGAAGATCTTTAAGACAGTGCTGGCGGAGGACTGTTTTGTGCAGGAGAATGTGATCAGCCTGCGGAAGATGGGCAACTGGAGCTTTTTCATCGCGCTGATGGCGGGCGTCCGGAGCATAGTCTATGTGACGATAGCGATGGGAGTGGTCATTTTTGTATTCCTGATCGCCGGACTGTTCAGCAGAGTGCTGAGTTTTGTGTTTGAACAGGCGGTAGCTTACAAGGAAGAGACAGACTGGACGATATAGAGGGGGAGATCATGGGAATCATTGTAAATCTGGATGTTATGATGGCAAAGCGCAAAATGAGCCTCACGGATCTTGCCGGAGAGGTGGATATCACCCTTGCGAATCTGTCGATCTTAAAAAACAATAAGGCGAAAGCAGTGCGTTTCTCCACGCTGGAGGCGATCTGTAAGGCGTTAAACTGCCAGCCCGGGGATATTCTTCAATATGAGGAAGATGAAACGCGGGAGTGAGTGGCAGCAGGGAAATCTGAAGGCTGAACTGTTGAGGTAAATATGTCTGGTATTTATGGGACAGTACGGGGATGTGAGCGGCGTGAAAGCGGGATGAGAATGAGGCTGTTGCGGAAAATTGAAATAAAAATCAATAAAATATATTAAATAATATAAAAATAATTATGATAAAGGAGAGAGGATAAAATAATGGAAAAGAATACGGAAAACATGACTGCGGGGATGATCGTCCCCGGAGGTGATAATCTGTACCCTAATTTACCTTATAAACTGCCCGAGGAGGTGCGGAAAAAATCGTCGTTTGCCAGACCGGAACTGGTGAGCAGGATCGCGCCGGCAAGTTTTCTTTACGCGATCTTTTTTACCTTCTGCCTCTATAAAAATGCATCGGGTATCGCCTGCCCTTTTTACGTGGCAGGAACTATCGGCTTTGCTGTCTATACTATCAGAAAATCCGGTATTTCCTGGAAAGGCGGGCATATTTTGACACTGGCGGCGAGCCTTCTGCTGGGCATCTCAAACTGTTTCACAGACAATGCAAAGATCATTGCAATGAATGAGGCGTGGCTCTTTGTGCTGATGGCTTATTTTCTGCTGGCTGTCTATTTTGACACGAAAAACTGGCAGTTTGGAAAATTCCTGGAAAATATTCTGGGACTGACCGCCGGGAGCATCGGTAAGATGTTTTCCTTCTTCCCGGATGTGCAGGCGTGGCTGGAAGAGCATAGAGGGACAAAAAACTCTCAGGCGCTCTATGTGCTGACGGGAGCCTGTGTGTCGATTCCCCTGACAGCGGTGGTGCTCATGATGCTCTCCTCGGCGGATGTGATCTTCAGGGAAAGCATGAGGGCGCTTTTTGGGGATCTGGATGGCTGGGATGTGTTCTGCTGTATCCTCTGGTCTGTGGTGATGTTTTTCTTCAGCTACGGTATGGCTTCCATGCTGGACGGAAGGGAATTGAATGAGTCGGTGAAAGACAGAAGGAAAGGGCAGCCTGTCATCGCCATATCCGCCACGGCGCTGATCGCGCTGATCTATGTCTACTTTTGTGTGATACAGGTGGTCTATCTGTTTGCGGGATACGGGACGCTGCCGGCAGGCTATACCTATGCGCAGTACGCGAGGCAGGGATTTTTCCAGCTTTTGTTTATCTGCCTGATGAATCTGATCCTGGTGCTGGCGGGGATCGGTTTTTTTCGGGAGAGCAGGGTATTAAAGGGTATCCTTCTGGTGATCTCCGCCTGCACGTTTATTATGACGGCTTCGAGCGCTTACAGGATGCTTCTGTATATCAGCGTATATTATCTGACTTTCCTGAGGATATTTGTCCTCTGGGCGTTGGGGGTTATCGCCCTGCTGCTCGTGGGAATTGTCGGAAAGACGTTGAAAGACAGTTTTCCACTGTTTCGGTACGGGCTCCTTGTGATCACGTTATGTTATCTTGTCCTGTCCTTTGGACAGCCGGATTACTGGATCGCCCGATATAATGTTGAGAAGTATTATGTAAACGCCGGGCGCAGTGAGTATACATCACAAAATAATACTGCTTCTTACCCGGAGGAGGACGCAGCGGAGGCAGAGGGAGAAATAATGCTGGATACCCGGTATCTGAGCGGGCTGTCGGCGGATGCGGCGCCGGTCATTTTGAGCAGAGCGAATCTGGAACAGTATGAGATTTATCGGGAACAGCAGGAAAAATGGGAGAACGGGAAAAACACAGGCGGGAGTGGACGGGAATATGTGGATTCACAGACATGGTATATTTCTTATATTGCGAGGCACGCGGAAAGAGCGGAAAAAATGTCTCTCCGGAGTTATAACTTTTCCAGAGGATATGTGAGGAGGGCGCTGGAGGAACAATAGAAGATCAGATTGTCGAACAGAGGAAAAACAAATGCTTTTTTGGAAGATAGCCGGGAGATATGCGGGTAATCCCGCATAAAACAGTTGCCCCTGCCGGGGGGCTGGCGTATAATGGACGAAAGGCTTTAATTGTTGTGGAGTAGAGCGGGGATGGCAGATGGGTAATTATTTCAATCCGGGAAATGAAAAATTTTACGAGGCTGTTAATTCTGAAATATATATAGACAAGACAGGATTGATCCAATATACGAACAGTGTGATCGCTACTATGCAAAAATATATCTGTATCAGCCGTCCAAGGCGTTTTGGAAAATCGACGGCGGCAAATATGCTGACGGCGTATTACAGCAGTGGCTGCAATTCGGAAGAATTGTTTGCCGGTTTTGAGATCGAAAAAAGTAAAAGCTATTCAAAATATCTGAATCATTATAATACTGTTTTTTTAAATATGCAGGAGTTTCTGAGCCAGAGTGACAATATGATGGAAATGATCGATCTGATCCGGCAGAGCGTTCTCTGGGAACTTATGGAAGAATATCCTGCATATCGTTACTTTGATAAAACGAATCTGACGAGGACAATGCAGGATATATATAGTAAATCAAAATGTCCGTTTATCGTGATCATTGACGAGTGGGACTGTGTGTTCAGGGAATATAAAACAGATAAGGATGCGCAGGAGCGGTATCTTGATTTTCTCAGAGACCTGTTGAAGGATAAAGGCTATATCCATCTGGCATATATGACAGGAATCCTGCCGATCAAAAAATACGGAACCCACTCAGCGCTCAATATGTTTGATGAGTTTACCATGATTGATCCAGGGCCTCTTGCCGCTTATGTGGGTTTTACGGAGAGTGAAGTAGAAGGGCTCTGTGAGCGGTATCGAATGGACCTGGAGGAAGTGAAAAGCTGGTATGACGGCTATCTCTTTGAGGGACCTCAATCTATATACAGTCCCCGGTCTGTGGTAAGCTGTATGCGCTTCGGGCGGATGGGGAATTACTGGAATCAGACGGAGACTTTTGAGGCATTGCAGGTTTATATCGATATGAATTTTGACGGGCTCAGGGCGGATGTCCTGAGTATGATGGCGGGAGAGAGCGTGCCTGTAAATACCGGGAGTTTTACCAACGATATGACAACACTGCGGAACGAGAATGATGTGTTGACATTGCTGATTCATCTGGGATATCTGGGGTATGACAGTATCAATAAATGTGTATTTATCCCGAACGGTGAGGTGAGAGCGGAATATGTCAACGCTGTTTCGGTTTCGGATTGGGGGGAGGTATCCAAAGCGCTGAAAAATTCGGCGGATACACTGCATGCGATCTGGCAAAGGCGCTCTGAACAGGTGGCGGAAGGCATCAGGCAGGCGCATTTTGAGACATCCCATATTCAATATAATGACGAAAACGCGCTGAGTTATACCATTTCGCTGGCTCTTTATGCTGCGCGTAATTTTTATACCATACACCGGGAGATGCCGGGAGGAAAGGGAATTGCCGACATGGTGTTTATTCCGAGAAAGCGGTTTCCGGATAAGCCGGCGCTGGTGGTGGAGCTGAAATGGAACAAAAATGCGACGGGTGCGATCGCGCAGATCAGGAGAAAGGAATACTGCAAAAGCCTGCAAGAGTACCAGGGTAATATATTGTTGGTAGGTGTGAGCTATGATATAAAAACAAAGGAGCATACCTGCGTGATCGAGGAGTATGATTTATGATACGAGTTGGCTTACCTTTTCTCAAAGTTAAGCGGAGGCTGAAAAATACAGGTGCGGGGAGGATGGGCTTTTCCGGCGGGCAGAGAGCATTTTGCAGGGCTTTGCTTCAGGTGCTGACGGCGTTTGTACTTTTTTTGGCAGGCACAAAACTATTGAATTATCTTTACTGGCAGGAGGAGGATTGGGAAAGGATCCTCTTTCATCATTTTTATACACAGGAAGAAAATATAGATCATATTTATCTGGGCTCCTCGCATGTTTTCTGTGGCTTTGATCCTGAAATACTGGATGAGAAAAGCGGAAAAAATAATTTCAACCTGGCGACATCCGGGCAGTCGTTGATGGGATCTTACTACCTGCTGAAAGAGGCTGACAGATGCAATGAAATAGAAAAAGTATATCTTGAATTATATTATGCGTGTTCCACGGGCGGTCAGGGCAGTTATCGGGAGAAGGAAGCCGTGCAGATCAGCTGGAGGATCACGGACTATATGAGGATGTCGCCGCTGAAACTGGATGCGTTTTTTCATATGAATCCGGTGGAGTATTATATAGACGGTGCATTTCCCTGCTTGCGGTACAGAGCGCATCTCACGGAAAAGGACTGGATAGAGGACAGGGTAAATTACAAGAGGACGGGAAATTATAAAAAATATATTTATGTGGACGGCCTTACCGAGTACAGGGACAAGGGATTTTACAGCACTGCGGGAGAATATTCCAATCCGTTGTTTGTCAGGGAGCGTATGCCCGAGGAGATGCATCTGACGGAAGATGCCGAAAAGTACCTGAAAAAGATCATAGAATATTGTCAGAAGAGGGGGATTTCGATCGCATTATGCACCAATCCGATGTATGAATTAGAGCCGTTGTCAACAGAAAATTACGACAGCTATGCGGAGGGGATTCGGAGCGTGGCGGCAGAATATGATGTGCCATATTATGATTTCAATATGGTGAAGGAGGAATATCTGCCGATCCAGTCTCCGGAGTACTTTATGGACGCGGGGCATCTGAATACGAGAGGCGCCGAGATGTATACAAACTTTTTTCATAAAGTGGTATCGGCGCCGGAGAAGGAGAATGAGAAATATTTTTACGGATCTTATCAGGAGAAACTGAAAAATGGGGAGCCGCGGGTATACGGATTGTACTGTTATGTGACAAATGAGGCGGGAGGGCAGCAGGAGGAGGCTTTCCCACGTTTGAAGATGGCGATTGCGGCTGCGCAGGGAGATAAAGTGGAATGCAGGGTTTTTCTGACGCCGGAGGGCGGGGAGGCTTATATGCTGCAGGATTTTTCCACAGACAAAGAGTTCAGCGTGCCGGCTGAGGAACATGGGATCTGCAATATTGTCTGGCGGAGGACAGACGGTGCGGGGGAGGAGGAAAGTCTGGAAGTACGGTATTAATAAATTTTATCAGGCTTTCCTGCCGCCGGATTGGAACGGAACAGACAGGTTAAATAATGGACAAAAACAGGGGCTGTCGCAAAACAGCAGATTCCTGCAGTATATAGCGCCAATACTTTCGGATATTGGATATATATTGCAGAATTACTGATTTTTGCGACAGCCTCATATATTATTTTGGAAGCGGATTCCCAAAAGAACCGGATTTACGCTTCCGCCTTCATCCCCGTATACAACTGATAGTATTTTCCTTTCTCCGCGATCAGTTCATCGTGGCTGCCGCGCTCGATGATCCTGCCCTGCTCCAGTACCATGATGCAGTCGCTGTTGCGGACTGTGCTGAGCCTGTGGGCGATCACAAAGGTGGTGCGGCCTTTCATCAGGGAATCCATGCCGCGCTGTACCAGCATTTCGGTTCTGGTGTCGATGCTGGAAGTGGCTTCATCGAGGATCAGTACCGGCGGATCAGCGACAGCAGCCCTGGCGATGGCGAGAAGCTGCCGCTGCCCCTGGGAGAGGTTGGCGCCGTCCCCGGTCAGCAGCGTCTGATAGCCGTTCGGAAGCCTCTTGATAAAACCGTGGGCGTTTGCCAGTTTTGCCGCGGCAATACAGTCCTCGTCCGTGGCATCCAATTTTCCGTAGCGGATATTTTCCATGACCGTACCGGTGAACAGGTGCGTATCCTGCAGCACGATACCGAGAGAACGGCGCAGGTCATCCTTTTTGATCTTGTTGATATTGATACCGTCGTAGCGGATCTTTCCGTCCTGAATATCGTAAAAGCGGTTGATCAGGTTGGTGATCGTCGTCTTGCCCGCGCCGGTGCTGCCGACAAAGGCGATCTTCTGCCCGGGCGTCGCGAACATCTTGATATTGTGGAGCACGATCTTGTCGTCGGTATAACCGAAGTCCACATCGTCAAAGACCACATCGCCGGTGAGTTCCGTGTAAGTGACGGTGCCGTCCGCCTGATGGGGATGTTTCCACGCCCACATACCGGTTCTCTCCGGGCATTCCTGAATATTGCCCTCGGCGTCTTTTCTGGCGCGCACAAGGGTGACATAGCCTTCATCCACTTCCGGCGTCTCATCCATCAGCCTGAAAATACGGTCGGCGCCGGCGAGCGCCATCACAACAGAGTTTAACTGCTGGCTGACCTGGGCGATGGGCTGGTTAAAGTTTCTGTTGAGTGTCAGGAAGGAGACCAGCGTGCCGATGGTGAGCCCCATGTTGCCGTTGATGGCAAGCAGGGCGCCCGTGATGGCGCAGACCACATAGCTGACATGGCCGAGCTGGGCGCTTAAGGGCATCAGGATATTGGCAAATTTGTTGGCGTTGTTGGCGGAATCCCGCAGGCTGTCGTTCAGCTTTCGGAATCCCGCAAGGCTCTCCTCCTCATGGCAGAACACTTTGACCACCTTCTGCCCTTCCATCATCTCTTCGATATAGCCGTTGACTTTGCCGATGTCCTGCTGCTGCGCCATAAAGTAGCGCCCGGAGAGGGATGCGACATTGCGGGTGATAAGCAGCATCACCCCCACCATAAACAACGTGACGACAGTCAGCGGGATATTCAGATAGATCATGCTGACAAGTACGCTGATCAGAGTGATCAGACTGGAGGCAAGCTGCGGAAGGCTTACGCCGATCAACTGCCGCAGGGTGTCCACATCGTTGGTATAGACGGACATGATATCGCCGTGCGGGTGGGTGTCAAAGTATCTGATCGGCAGGGATTCCATTTTTGTAAATAATGTGACACGAATGTCATGTAAAGCACCCTGGCTGACCCGCACCATGATCTGGTTATACGCCCAGGAACAGAGGATGCCTATGGCATAGATGCATGCCAGTTTTATCAGCGCGCTTTTCAGCGGACCGAAATCCGGCGAGCTCACGCCGATCATCGGCATGATATAGTCATCGATCAATGTCTGGATAAACAGGGTGCCCCGCACGGTCGCGAGGGAGGAACCCAGAATACACAGCAGTACGATGACAACGGGAAGCGCATACCTTCCCATCACAAATCTGGTGAGGCGTTTCAGCAGGAGTCCGGTATTTTCCAGTTTTGGCTTCGGACCGTGTGCCCCTCTTCTGCCGGGACCGTGTACTGTTCTTGCCTGTGCCATTACAGAGCACCTCCTTTCTGGTCAAAGTCTCCGCCGCCCTTTGTCTGGCTCTCATAAACTTCGCGGTAGATCGCGTTGTGCTGCAGCAGATTTTCGTGGGTGTCAAAGCCGTCTATCACACCGTCCTCCAGAACGATAATGCGGTCGGCATCCTGAATGCTGGATACTCTCTGGGCGATGATAAACTTTGTGGTGTTCGGTATCTCCTCCCGGAAAGCCTGCCTGATGCGGGCGTCCGTGGCGGTATCCACCGCGGAGGTGGAATCGTCAAGTATGAGTATTTTCGGCTTTTTCAGCAGAGCGCGGGCAATGCAGAGGCGCTGTTTCTGACCGCCGGATACATTGGTGCCTCCCTGCTCGATGTAGGTCTCATATCCGTCGGGGAACTGGTTGATAAATTCATCGGCGCAGGCAAGGCGGCAGACGCGGACACAGTCTTCGACAGTGGCATCCTTGTCGCCCCAGCGCAGGTTTTCCAGGATCGTACCGGAGAACAGGACATTTTTCTGCAGCACTACGGCGACCTCATTGCGGAGCGTATCCAGGTCATAACTGCGGACATCCCTGCCGCCGACCTTTACACAGCCTTTTGATACATCGTAGAGCCTGCTGATCAGGTTCACCAGACTGGATTTGGCGGAACCTGTTCCGCCGATGACGCCGATGGTCTCGCCGGCGTGAATATGCAGGTTGATGTCGCTCAGCACCGATCCGGAGGAAGGATCGCCCGAATCCGCAGCGCACCCGTTATCGGGGATATCCGGTTCGGATTTATGCCGGCGCGCCCTGCCCCGGGAATCTCTATCTGCCGCAGTGGACTTATGAGCCTTAGGGTAGGAGAAGGACACATCCTCAAAATCTACGCTGCCGTCCGCAACTTCCGTCAGAGCGTTTTCGGGACTGACGAGATCCGGCTCTTCGTTTAACACTTCCACCACACGCCTCGCGCTTGCCGCGGCGAGCGTCAGCATCACAAAGATCATGGAGAGCATCATCAGGCTCATCAGGATGGACATCACATAAGAAAACAGTGTGGTCAGTTCTCCGGTGGTCAGGCTCCCGGCGGTGATCATCTGTGCCGCCAGCCAGGAGAGGGATAACATGCAGGAGTAGACGGCTAACATCATCACAGGTCCGTTATTTGCCACAACACTCTCCGCCCGCACAAACATTTTATAGATGCCGCCGGCGGCTTCCTTAAATTTTTCGTTTTCGTGGCGCTCTCTCACAAAGGCTTTGACAACCCGGATCGCCGATACGTTTTCCTGGATGCTTGCGTTTAAGTCATCGTATTTTTCAAAGACCTCATTGAAATATTTCATGGCTCTGAAAATGATAAGTCCGAGCAGGATCACCAGGATCGCCAGCGCCACGACAAAGACCATGCTCAGCCGGGAACTGATGGAAAAAGCCATCACCAGGGAGAAGATCAGCGTCAGCGGCGCCCGGAAACACATGCGGATGATCATCTGGTACGCGTTCTGCAGATTGGTCACATCCGTGGTCAGACGGGTGATCAGCCCTGCCGTGCTGAATTTATCGATATTGGAGAAGGAAAATTTCTGGATATTGGTATACATGGCATCGCGCACATTGCAGGCAAAACCGGAGGATGCCTGCGCCGCGTATTTTCCCGCCAGCACACCGAACAAAAGCCCGAGAAACGCGAGAAGCAGCATGTATCCGCCATAGCGGTAGATATCCGGCATGCTTCCGGTCTGAATGCCCTTGTCGATCAGGGAGCCCATCGTCCTCGGGAGCAGGATATCCACAACAACCTCCAGCGCCATGAAAAAGGGTGTCAAAAGTGAAGGGAGCTTATACTGCTTCACCTGCGCAGCTAATGTTTTGATCATAAAGTCGCCTCGTTTCTGAAAAATAGTAAGCCTGTGTCAAATATATGCAGATAAAAATGGAATGTGAAGTACCAGATTTTTTGGTAACATTTGCTATTATACCTGTAATTTGTGATAAATCAATGAATAAAAGATAAGATAATTATAAAAATTTTGAAGAAAGCATGCCTGGATATCACAGGGCGGGTATCTTGTAACAGTTCAGCTTTTTAGCTTCACTGTTACGGCTTTTTACCCGTGATCCCTCTCTGCAAGCTGTTTTTGCAGCGTTTCCAGATCTTTGCCGGAGAGGTTGTCGAGGACCGCCTGCTGGATCCGGTTCTGCACGACCGACGCGATCTCGTTGGTACTCATTTTTTCATACTCTTCATAATACAAGGGGGGGAGAAAGTGTACCTGTGTTTCCACGGGTTTGAGCCCCCTGCTCTCAAACGCCTTCCAGGAGTTGATAATGGCGACGGGCACGATGGGAGCTTTCGCCTTTTGCGCGCACTTAAAAGAACCACCCTTGAATTCACAGACCATGTTGTGGTTATCCGTATAGCCGCCCTCCGGAAAGATCAGGAAATTTTTGTGATCCTCCTTGATCTCCCGGGTGATCTCCTTCATGATCTTCAATCCCTGTCTCATATCGTCGAGCACCAGGCGTTTGCTCTCGAGAAGGTCGAGAAACTGAGCGGTTAACATAACGTGGGAGCGGGCTTCATCCATCACGATGCTGCAGGGACGCTCGTGCATATCCACGATGCCCAGCGCGTCATACTTTCCCTGGTGGTTGGAATACAGGACATAGCCGTTTTTTTTCGGCAGATTCTCCACGCCGTAGGCTCTGGTGGTGATCTTTCCCGTGTGCTGCATCTGATGTACCACCCATTTCGCGTAAGCGTACCGCTCCTCTAGTGTATATCTTGCGGGACGGTTTGCGCGATAGCGCATCATGGGTATGATATAGGGCCCTTTCCAGCAATTTAATAAGATAACATAGATAAATCGAAGCATATTCTGAGCATTCCCCCTGAAAGATTAGTATAAAGAAAAAATCCGGATTTGTAAAGTTTCTAAAAATTTAAAAGAGTGAGTTGTTGAAATAAGGAATAATATGGTAAACTATTAACGTATGTGGAGGCTGTATATGAAAAATCAGAACAAATATATACTCGCCCTGGATCAGGGTACCACAAGCTCCAGGTGCATTTTATTTGACAGAGGCGGCAATATCTGCAGTATGGCACAGAAGGAGTTCACACAGTATTATCCGAAACCCGGATGGGTGGAGCACGATCCGATGGAAATCTGGTCTTCCCAGCTCGCGGTTGCCGCGGAGGCGATGGCAAGGCTCGGGGGGAAGGCGGAGGATATCGAGGGCATCGGTATCACGAATCAACGGGAGACGACGATCGTCTGGGATAAGGAGACCGGGGAGCCGGTCTATCCCGCTATTGTGTGGCAGTGCCGCCGGACTGCTGAGCGGATAGATGCGCTGATCAGGGAAGGCTTCGATAAGAAGATACGGGAAAAGACCGGATTGATACCGGACGCGTATTTTTCCGCCAGTAAAATAGAATGGATACTGAACAATGTGGAGAGAGCCAGAGAGAGAGCGGAGGCGGGAGAGCTTCTGTTCGGGACGGTAGATACCTGGCTGATCTGGAAGCTGACCGGAGGACGGGTACATGTGACGGATTATACCAACGCTTCCCGCACGATGCTGTTCAACATCCATACGCTTGCATGGGACGAGGAACTGCTCTCTTATTTCGGTGTGCCAAAGTGCATGCTGCCGGAGGTCAAACCTTCGAGCTGCGTTTACGGCTATACGGACAGCCGTCTGGTGGGGGGAGAGATTCCTATCGCGGGGGCGGCGGGGGATCAGCAGGCGGCGCTCTTTGGGCAGTGCTGTTTCGAGGAGGGAGATGTAAAGAATACTTACGGGACAGGCAGTTTTATCCTGATGAATACAGGGAAAAAGCCTATTTTGTCAGAGAGGGGGCTTCTGACTACGATCGCGGCGGGCGAGGCGGGAAGCGTGGAATACGCGCTGGAGGGCAGCGTCTTTGTGGCGGGGGCGCTGATCCAGTGGCTGCGGGATGAACTGAGGCTGTTTCAGAGCGCGTCGGATTCTGAGGAATATGCGAAAAGAGCGTCTGATGCGGCGGGTGTTTATATTGTGCCGGCATTTACCGGGCTGGGTGCGCCCTACTGGAACCCTTATGCCAGAGGGACAGTCGTTGGATTGACGAGAGGCTGCGGCAGGGAGCATTTTGTCCGCGCGGCGCTTGAGTCCATCGCCTATCAGTCCGCGGATGTGATGCGCGCGATGGAGGAAGAGGCGGGCGTAAAGCTGAAGAGCCTGAGAGTGGACGGCGGCGCCAGCGCCAACGATTTTCTGATGGGGTTTCAGGCGGACATCGTGGATACCAGGGTAGACAGGCCGAAATGTATCGAGACTACGGCGCTGGGCGCCGCCTATCTGGCGGGGCTGGCTGTGGGATACTGGAAAGACAGACAGGAAATACAGGAAAACTGGCAGAAGGATAAAAGTTTTATGCCTGCGATGGCAAAGGAAGAGCGGGTAAGACTGCTGAAAGGATGGAAGAGAGCGGTGGAATGCGCGCTGTTTTATGCCAGGGAGGAGTGAGCGGGGATGTATTTCTATATTTTGTGCTTTCAGACTGCCTGCATCATTGTTTCCGGTATCTGCCTGTATCTCGCCGTGACAGATGAAAAGCTTCGGACGAGAAAATATGGTATGCCGCTGACAGCGGCGCTGGCGGGAATCTGCGCGGCGGAGATCGGGTATGGGCTGTATCTGCAGGAAATCACCATGGGAGGGCTGCAGGCGGCGGAGAAATTCTGCCTGCTGGGGAAGCTGGCGGCGGCGGTCGGCTTCTTTATGACATGTGTGTCATTGTCGGACCGGGACAGCAGGACGGTAAAGGCGGCGGCAGGCATCTTGGGACTGACAGTAATGTCATTTTTGTTTTTTGACAGTCTGCACAGATATTTGTATGAGGAGCAAACCTTTTTGCAGAATCAGTTCTTCTATTATATAGAAGCGAAACGGACAATCCTCGGAGAAGTTTTGTATATCTGTGTGCGGTGTATGCCTCTTTTGGGGGTGCTGTGGCTTGTGTGGCGGAAAAGGAAGAAGGGATTGCCGGAGAAGGTGCTTGCTTCGGCAGCGCTTTTGATCTGGGCAGCTTCCGGCATCTGCGGGAGAATGACGTTTCTGCGGCATTACGATGCGGATATGCCCCTGTTTGCCGCGTTTGCGGCCTGCCTTGTGGTTTTTGCGGTGTGGAAAGAATGTTGTAAGGAGGATCATGACGGTACGGCGGACGATGAGGCTCGGTGATATGACAAGAGGATGTATCGGGCGGCTGTGATGACAGAAATTCATAAATAACAATGGAAAGGAATATAATATGCTGGTACAGAAATATAAAGATATGCTGGGAAACAAATCGGTGATACGCTCCCTTTCGGAGTTCGCGACAGCAAGAGGGAAAGAGATCGGGTATGAGAATGTGTTTGATTACAGCCTGGGGAATCCATCGGTTCCCGTGCCACAGGAGTTTACGGATGTGATGGTCCGGCTGCTGCGGGAGCGAAATCCGATGGAACTGCACGGCTACAGCCCAAGCCTCGGCATTCCTTCGGTGAAGGCGAAGATCGCGGCGTCCCTTGAGCGGCGTTTCGATATGCCCTATCGGGCGGAACATATTTTTCCGACATCCGGTGCGGCGGGCGCCATTGCCCATGCGGTGCGCTGTGTGACGGAGCCGGGGGATGAGGTGCTGACTTTTGCCCCTTATTTTCCGGAGTACGGTCCTTACATCAATCTGACCGGGGCGAAGCTCAAGGTGGTTCCGGCGGATACGGAAAACTTTCAGATTCATTTTGAAGCGTTTGAGGAAATGCTGACCGAAAAGGTGATGGCAGTATTGATCAATACGCCGAATAATCCCTCCGGTGCGGTGTATTCCACGGAGACGGTACAGCGGCTTGCAAAGATCCTGCGGGAAAAATCCGAACAGTATGGGCATAAGATATATCTGATCTCCGATGAGCCCTACCGTGAGATCCTGTTTGAGGGTGTAGATGCGCCCTATGTGGCAAAATATTACGATGACACGCTGACCTGTTACTCCTTCTCCAAGTCCCTCTCCCTTCCCGGGGAGCGCATCGGCTATGTGGCGGTGAATCCGGCGTGCCCGGAGGCTGCGACACTGGTGGAGATGTGCGGACAGATATCGAGAGGCACAGGGCATAACTGCCCCTCCTCGATCTTTCAGCTCGCGGTGGCGGAAACGATAGATATGACGGCTGACCTTTCCGTCTATGAGACGAATATGAAGATATTGTATCAGGAACTGACAGACCTCGGCTTTACCTGCACAAAACCGGGCGGGACTTTCTATATTTTTCCGAAAGCGCTGGAGGAGGACGCTGTGGCGTTCTGCGACAAGGCGTTAAAGTATGATCTGATCCTGGTGCCCAGCGACAGCTTCGGCTGCCCCGGCTTTTTCCGGATGGCATACTGCATCGATACGGAGAAGGTGGAGCGTTCCCTGGAAGCGTTGAGAAAATTTGTAAAGAGTGAGTACAGATAAAGGTAAAGGAGCAATAATGTTGGATATTTTAAAAGCCGTACTGTTCGGCATCGTAGAAGGGATCACGGAATGGCTTCCGATCAGCAGCACAGGACATATGATACTGGTGGAAGAATTTGTAAAGATGAACGTATCGGAAGAATTCTGGAGCCTGTTTCTGGTAGTGATCCAGCTGGGAGCCATCATGGCAGTGGTGCTCCTGTTCTGGAAAAAGATATGGCCCTTTGGCAGAAAGAAAAAGAGTGGAAGATTTTATGTGAAAACGGATATCATCATGCTCTGGCTGAAGATCATGGCGGCGTGTGTGCCGGCGGCGATCGTGGGCGTGCTGTTCGATGATAAGCTGGATGAACTGTTTTATCATCCCTGGTGCGTGGCTATCGCGCTGATCGTGTTCGGCGTTGCGTTTATTATCATAGAAAACAGAAATAAAAATATGACGCCCAGGATCACAAAGCTGAAGGACATCACGTTTCAGACAGCGGCGCTGATCGGGGTATTTCAGCTGATCGCGGCGATATTCCCGGGAACATCCCGCTCGGGTGCGACGATCGTGGGAGCGCTGCTGATCGGGGTGTCCAGGACCGTGGCGGCGGAATTTACGTTTTTCCTTGCGATCCCCGTGATGTTCGGGGCAAGCCTTTTGAAGGTATTGAAATTCGGGCTGGCATTTACAGGGACGGAACTGGTGCTTCTGGTAGCAGGCATGGTGGTAGCGTTCCTGGTATCGATGTTAGTGATCCGTTTTCTGATGGGCTATATCAGAAAACATGACTTTAAAGCATTCGGATGGTACAGAATAGTCCTCGGAGCTGTGGTTTTACTGTATTTTGCGGTAAAATAGCGTTGACAAATAGTATTAATGGGTATAGACTGAGAACGGTGTGAAAATTTCAGGAGTGATCTGTGTCTGTGCGCCGTTTACACAGACCGCTTATCTATAACAGCAATGGCGCAGGAAATGAGGTAAATTATGGAAGAGACAAAAAAGACGACAGCACCGAAAAAGACAGCATTGAAAGAGACAGCAAAAGATACAGTGAAGAAAGCGACGGAGGCGGCAGCGCCCGCGGCAAAGGCAGTGAAGGAAGCGGCGGCGCCTGCGGCGAAAGCAGTAAAAGAGGCGGCAGCGCCCGCAGCGAAAGCGGTAAAAGAGGCGGCAGCGCCCGCGGCAAAAGCAGTGAAGAAGGAGACTGCGAAGGCGGCGGAGAAGGCGAAAACTGCTGTAAAGAAGACAGCGGCAAAGGCGGCGCCGAAGAAAGCACCGGTGAAGAAGGAAGTTACCGCTACGGTCAGCGTACAGTTTTCCGGCAAGTCCTACACCACAGAGGAACTGGTGGCGATCGCGAAGGATGTCTGGAAATATGACTTAAAGCAGAAGGCATCCGACTTTAAGAGCGTGGAACTCTATGTGAAGCCCGAGGAGAACCAGGCATATTATGTCATCAACGGCGAACATACGGGGAGTTTCTTTATCTAGATCTAAAGAACAGAATATGACAAAATGTGTGAAAGACCGGAGGAAACGGCAGATGAGTTCCTCCGGTATTTTTACGTGCAGACATTTGCAGGAGATGTGTCAGTAAAGGCCGAAAAGTGCCTGACTCATGAGCAGAAAGTATCTTTCCTGTCCGATCGTGGAGAATTTCGCTGCCGCGAGTATAGCAGGTGTGGGCAGTGCAGCCGTTGGGCTTCACTGTTGCGCAGAATGACATTCAGACGCCGCGACAGCTTGTCTATTTCAGATATGCGTGATAAAATCTGAATAATGGGTATGATAGTGACATAGTGGAGGGAGGGGGTTTCTGATGAGCTTATATCGCATTATGCTGGTGGACGATGAGGAGGAGGTCCGCAAGGCGATGATCCGCAAGATGGACTGGGAGCAGCTCGGGTTCACGGTGGCGGGGGATGCCGAGAACGGTGAAGATGCCCTGGAGAGGCTGGAGATGCTGGAGCCCGATGTGGTCATGACGGATATACGCATGCCGTACATGGACGGATTGACGCTGGTCGCAAGGATCCGCGAGAAGTATCCTTTTATCAAGATCCTGATCTTTTCCGGGTATGATGACTTTGAGTACGCGAAACAGGCTATCAAATACAGAGTTACGGAGTATATCCTGAAACCGGTCAACGGGGAGGAACTGGCGGAGATTTTGACGAGGGTGAGGATCAGCCTGGATGAAGAGATAGAGCAGCGCCGCAATATCAGCGCGCTGCAGGAGAGTTATGAGAACAGCCTGCCGATACTGCGGGAGTTGTTTTTAAATGACTTGGTGAGCCGCGGAGCGGATATTTCGAGGATGGCGCCAAAACTTAAGGAGTACGGGATCGACATCCTCGATGCCTGCAGATGGCTGGCGGCTGTAATCCATGTGGAACATATGGAACAGATTGAAGAGCAGGAGTTTTTCCGGCATCAGGAACTGATCCCGATCTCTGTGCGACAGCTTGCGGAAGACCATCTGAAAGCTTATGGGCGTTTTGCCGCTTTCAGTTCCGCCGAGGGAATCACGTTGATAGCGGCTGTGGATCAGGATAATTCCGAGACGGGGCTGATCAATCTGCTGAATGATATCTGCAAGGAGAGCAGGCGTATGCTGGGAGTGACGATCACAGCGGGTGTGGGGCACAGCTGTGATACGCTGCAGGAGATCAGCCGTTCTTACCAGAGTGCGGTGGATGCGCTGGGATACCGGGCGATCGTCGGAGGCGGCAGGGCAATCTATATCAATGATGTGGAGCCTGTGAGCCGCGGGAAGCTGCAGTTTGACGCCAAGGGGGAGGCGGAACTGACATCGGCTATCAAGTTCGGCTCCCGGGATATGATCAAGGATGTGCTCGGGGAACTTGCCGTCCGTATGGAAGATGCCAAAGTTCATGCAAACCAGTATCAGGTCTATATGCTGACGATTGTCAACTGCCTGATCCGGTTGATGCAGCAGTACGACTTAAGCATTGAGGAGATGTTTGATTCGGAGGAGCGCTATGCGGATATCATGCAGGGCATGTGCAGGAAGGAGACTTTTGCGGAGGAACTGATCCCCGTGGCATGCCGCATGAATGAAGCGCTGAACCGGGAGAGGGATAATACCACAAGGAAAGTGATACTGGAGGCAAAATCATATATCCAGGAGAACTATTCTGATCCGGAACTGTCTGTGGACATGCTCTGTCGGCATCTGCACATGAGCCCAGCTTATTTCTCCACAGTGTTTAAAAAAGAGACAGGGCAGACCTACATCAATTATCTGACCGAGGTGCGCCTGCAGAAGGCGGAGGAACTTCTGGAAAAGACGGACGATAAAACATACAAGATCGCCGAGAAGGTGGGCTATCAGGAACAGAATTATTTCAGCTATGTCTTTAAAAAGCGGTACGGGGTATCGCCCACGAAATACAGAGGAGCAAAAGGGAATGGATAAGAGGGCATGGGGCGGATTCTGGAGAAAGATCAGTATCCGCTATACAATCTTTATCTATTTTACGGTCAGCGCCCTGATAGCTATGCTGCTCAGCGGAGAGGCGCTCTATGTGCAGATGTCCAGACAGCTTGCCGCGGTGGTGCAGGAGGAGAGCCAGGCGGTTCTCGGCCAGGTGAACCGATCGGTGGACTCCTATATCAGGACCATCATGAAGCTGTCCGACAGCCTGTACTATGGGGTGATCAAAAATGCGGATCTGTCTGAGGAACATATCAATGACCAGATTACTCTTTTATATGACAACAACAAGGACAGCATTGCCAATATCGCCCTTTTGTCCAAGGAGGGTGAACTTTTGGAGGCGGTGCCGGCGGCGCGCCTGAAAACAGGGCTGGATGTGACAAAAGAAGAGTGGTTCGGAAACACGCTGGAGAGGACGGATAACCTGCATTTTACAACGCCCCATGTGCAGTATATTTTTGACAACAGCGACCAGCAGTACAGATGGGTGATCACCCTCACGAGGGCGGTGGAGATCACCCACGGGACATCCACGGAACAGGGAATCCTGCTGATTGATATCCGCTACAGCAGCCTCCGGCAGATCCTGGAGGATATCTCTCTGGGCAATCAGGGATACCTCTATATGATAGACAGCGGCGGAGAACTGATCTATCATCCGAAGATGCAGCTTATTGAAACCGGACAGATGAAAGAAAATATCTCGGCTGCGCTGGAATACAGGGACGGGAGCTACCGGGAGGAGTACGAGGGCGAAAAGCGCAATATCAGCGTGAAATCGGTGGGATATACGGGCTGGAAGCTGCTCAGCGTCACACCGGAGAAAGGGCTGTCTTTGAGCAACCTGAAAATGAGGCTCTTCGTGGCGTTTGTGGCGGCATCCTTCCTGTTTGCGCTGGTGCTGATCAATGCGTTTATCTCTTCCCGTATCACGAATCCGATTCAGGAGCTGGAAAAATCCGTGAACGCCATAGAGGAGGGGGAACTGGATACGGAAGTCTATACCGGAGGTTCCTATGAAATCCGGCATCTGGGACGATCCATTGGAGATATGGCAAAGCAGATTAAGAAACTGATGCAGGATATCGTGACGGAACACGAATCCAAGCGAAAAAGTGAGTTTGACACATTGCAGTCACAGATCAATCCGCATTTCCTCTACAATACGCTGGATATTATTGTGTGGATGATCGAGAATGAGCAAAAACAGGAAGCGGTCAAGGTGGTGACGGCTCTGGCGAGATTTTTCAGGATCAGCCTCAGCAAAGGCAAGAGTATCATCCCGGTGCGGGATGAACTGGAACATGTCCGCAATTATCTGACGATCCAACAGATGCGGTTTAAAAACAAATTTTTGTATGAGATCCATGCGGAGGAGGAAGTGATGGATCTGGCATGCT
Source organism: uncultured Lachnospiraceae bacterium (assembly GCA_910584915.1). GTDB lineage: Bacteria > Bacillota > Clostridia > Lachnospirales > Lachnospiraceae > 1XD8-76. Next base: position 367,277 of record CAJUDM010000001.1, on the reverse strand, counting down.
TAAAGCTGATGCTCCAGCCGCTTGTGGAAAATGCCATTTACCACGGCATGGAATTTATGGACGGCGATGGTGAGATTCGTATAGAGGTGTGCAGGGAAGGGGATGAGCTTCTTCTTGAGATCAGGGATAACGGACTTGGTATGACACAGGAGCAGGTGAAAAATCTGCTCAGCGAAAAGCCGCGGGTTTCATCCCGCAGAGGTTCAGGCATCGGTGTCAAGAATGTGAATGAGCGGATCAGGCTGTACTTTGGCGAGGATTATGGTCTTGAGATCTGGTCTGAACCGGATGAGGGGACTGCGATCCGTTGCCATCTGCCAGCTAAGATCTATACGGAAGCCATGGAGAAGGAGCGGACATGATCGGGAAAAGAGGCAAAATACTGGCGGCTTTCTATATGATATTTCTGGTGGTACTGTTTCTGATGTGTTCTACGGACCTGATCATCCGGGAGCCGGAGAAAGAGATTTACCAGATTGCTGTGATCGTTGAGGATGCCGATGATGACAATTATGTTAATTTTCGGAAGGGAATGGATCAGGCGGCGGTGGAGTTCAATGCGGATGTGCGCTTTATCACGCTCTATGAGGAGATGGATGCCAGGCAGCAGTTGGATATGATTGACAGGGAAAGACAGGACGGCGCAGATGCGCTGATCGTGGTGCCGGTGGATGAAAAGGTGCTGGCTGCCGCGCTCGAAAAGCAGGGGAATGTTCCGATGGTTCTGCTCGGCAGCGGGGAATTGGGAGAGAGAACGGAGGCTGTGGCTGTCGTCGATTACCGGAGGATGGGTGAACAACTGGCGGAGGAAATGAAAAAGCGCGTTCCGGTTGACTGTACAGTGCTGATTCTGGCGGAGCCCCATGAGAGGAGTACGGCGGCTGAGAATTTTCTGCAGGGTGCGGAAGCGGAACTGGAGAAGGGCGGATATGCCTGCAGGAGAGTACGCCCGGAAGGCAAGGAGGGGTATTGGGAAATGCTGAAAGCCCTGCCGGAGGGTGAGGCAGTGCTTCTGGCGGGAACTCCGGAGGTTTTATCGGAAGCGGGGGAGGTGCTGGAGGAGGACCCTGTCCTCGCTGACGGTGTGCAGGGACTTTTTGGGCGAGGAAGCACGATGGCGGTGTTTCATGATCTGGACAGCGGCATTGTCACGGGGATTTGCATAACGGACGAGTTCAGCAGGGGATATTTCAGCGTGCGGATGGCGATTGAAGCATTGGAGGGAAAAGGCGGACAGGAATCGCTGATCATGGAATCCTATTATATAGAAAAGAAAGATATGAGGAAACCGGAATATGAGAAGATGCTGTTTCCTATGGAGTAAAGAGAAAAAATGAGAAGGAAGAGGATGAAGAGAACAGTTCTGGCATTGTTGGCGGCGGTGTGTGCTTTTCTGACGGCATGCCAGGGACCGGGGGAGGAGGAGGAAAAGAAATCCATCCGCATCGGGATCAGCCTGTACAGGGGAGATGATACATTCATCAATAATATTCGCAATGAACTGGAAAAAAAGGCAAAGGAGTATGAACAGGAACACGGTATTAAAGTGACGCTCGATATCCAGGAGGCAAAGGGCAGCCAGAGCACGCAGAATAATCAGGTGGAGCGCCTTATCTCTCTGGGGTGTGATGTGCTGTGTATCAATCAGGTGGACCGCATGGATGCGTCGGTGGTCATTGATAAGGCGATGACGGCGGGGATCCCGGTAGTCTTTTTTAACAGGCAGCCGGTGGAGGAGGATATGAACCGCTGGGACAGGCTCTATTATATCGGCGTGGACGCAAAAGAGACAGGGATGCTCCAGGGAAAGCTGATAGCGGATCTCTATCGGGAACAGCCGGCGATGATGGATATAAACGGCGACGGTGTTGTCAGTTACGTCCTTTTGGAGGGAGAGACAAACCATCAGGATGCGATGGTGCGCACGGAATGGTCCATTCAGACTCTGAAAAATGAGGGGGTGCCCATTGAGCGGATAACAGGAGGGATCGCCAACTGGGAGCGCAGCCAGGCTTCCGCCCTGATGGAACAATGGATCAGCACTTATCCGGATTCGATAGAACTGGTTGTCAGCAACAATGACGATATGGCGCTGGGGGCGATTGATGCTTTGGAGCGCGCCGGGATGAGGGATGTGAATGTAGTCGGTATCGACGGGACTAATCCGGGGCTGGAGGCGATGGAGAGCGGAAAGCTTTTAGGCACGGTGTCCAGCAACAAGGAAATTTACGGAAGTGCAGTCATAGAACTTGCGGCGAGCTGTGCGCTGGGAGAGCAGCCGCCGGAAAAATATCCGCTGACAGACGGTAGATACTACTGGATCCCTCAGGAGATGCTGATCCAGGATCTGGATGGCTGATTGTTGAAAAAACGAAAAAAATTGCTATATAATCAAAGAAATTCTTATTGAAAACGGTCAGAAATTCCTTTATAATGGGCTCATGAGTGGTCATAATGTACAAATCAATGTATATTTATACAGCTCAAATTAAAAAAAAGCTCAAAATGAGCAGAATAAAGGGAGGAAAAACCATGAAGAAAAAAATTGCGTTATTACTGGTTGCCGCAATGACAGTTGCCAGCCTGGTAGCTTGCGGTAACAGCGCAGCGGATGCTCCGGCAGCGGCAGAGACAGAGGCTCCGGCTGAAGAAGCACCGGCAGAAGAGACAGAGGCTCCGGCTGAGGAAGCGGCAGAAGCTCCGGCAGCAGAGGGCGGCTCTGTAGCAGTGTTCTATTACACCTACGGCGATACCTATATCTCCAGCGTGCGTTCCGCACTGGATGCGGCACTGGACGGTGCAGGCGTTGCATATCAGGATTACGACAGCAACAACAGCCAGACAACCCAGACAGAGCAGATCGATACAGCGATCGCTCAGGGCGCGAAGGTTCTGGTGGTAAATCAGGTAGATACAGGCTCCGATGACACGACAAAGAATATTATCGAGAAAGCTCAGGCGGCTGGCATCCCTGTTATCTTCTTTAACCGTTCCGTAAGTGAAGAAGTGGTATCCGCTTATGACAAGGCTGTATTCGTAGGTACTGACTACGAAATGGCAGGCCACATGCAGGGCGAAATGATCGGTAATTATCTGGTTGAGAACTATGACACTGTTGACTTGAACGGTGATGGCGTGATCTCTTATGTTATGTTCAAAGGACAGGAAGGCAACGCAGAAGCTGACGCTCGTACACAGTTTGGCGTGGAAGACGCTGACAAAGTGCTGGCAGAAGCAGGCAAGGAGCCCCTTTCCTTCTATGACAGCAACAACAGCGACAAGTATCTGGTAGACAAAGACGGCGCATGGTCCGCAGCAGCAGCAACAGATTATCTGCAGACAGCTATGTCCCAGTACAGCGAAGCAAACAACAACATGATCGAGCTGGTTATCGCAAACAACGATGAGATGGCAATCGGTTCCGTTACAGCTCTGCAGAATGCAGGCTACAACAAAGAAGGCGCTACAGTGATTCCGGTATTCGGCGTTGACGCTACAGATGCTGCAAAAGACGCGATCGCAGCGGGCAGCATGATCGGTACGATCAAACAGGATGCGGAAGGTATGGCAAATACCATCGCGCAGATCGCTCAGAACTTCCAGGGCGGCGCAGACAAATTCGCGGATGTTGACGCAGCGAACGTTGTGGGAACATGGCGTGTAAATATTCCTTACGCTACATACACAGGTGAATAAGGAACAGGATCTTCCGACCAAAAGTCAGAAATTTTGTGACCGTACATTGTGTGTGCGGCCATAGAAAAAGAGTCCGGCCTGCCGGACTCTTTTATCACATAAAAACAGCTTTTAAAACGGAGGTGAGATGATTTGGAAAAACAGACAACATCGTCTGACAACAGAAATGTGCTTCTGAGAATGGAAGGCATCTGCAAGGAATTTCCCGGTGTAAAAGCGCTTGACAATGTAGATCTTACCGTGAAAGCCGGTACGGTACATGCGCTTATGGGAGAAAACGGCGCAGGAAAGTCGACGCTGATGAAATGCCTGTTCGGGGTGTACAACAAAGACAGCGGCCATATTTATCTGGAGGGGAATGAGATCAATTTCAAAACATCCAAGGAAGCTCTGGAGAATGGCGTGGCAATGGTGCATCAGGAACTGAACCAGGCGCTGAAGCGAAATGTTATGGACAACATGTGGCTGGGACGCTTTCCCAAAATTTCAAAGTGGTGTCCGCTGACAAGCGAAAAAAAGATGTATGATGCCACGACGAAGGTTTTTGAGGAACTGGATGTCCATGTGGATCCCAGGACAGTCATGAGCAGGATGCCGGTTTCGCAGCGCCAGATGGTAGAGATCGCCAAGGCGGTATCTTTTAACTCAAAGGTGATAGTTTTCGATGAACCCACATCTTCTCTGACGGAGGAGGAGGTGGAGCATCTGTTCCGGATCATCAATATGCTCCGGGACCGCGGATGCGGCATTATCTACATATCTCATAAAATGGAGGAGATCCTGCGGATATCGGATGAGGTGACGATCATGCGTGACGGGCAGTGGGTAGCGACCCGTCCGGCGAAAGAACTGACGATGAACGAGATCATCCGTCTGATGGTGGGGCGTGAACTGACAAACCGTTATCCGGAGAAGGATAATAAGATAGGCGAGCCGATCCTGCAGGTGAAAAATCTGACGGCGCAGTATTCCCTTTTGAGGGATGTCTCCTTTGAGGCGAAGGCGGGAGAAGTACTCGGTGTGGCGGGACTTGACGGTTCCGGGCGGACCGAACTGCTGGAAAACATTTTCGGTATTGCGACAAGGAAAGAAGGAGAGATCTATCTGCACGGCAAACGGGTTATGAACCGGAACGCCAGAGAGTCCCTGGCGAATAAATTTGCCATGCTGACAGAGGAGCGGCGTGCCACAGGCATTTTCGGCATCCGTGATATTCAGGCAAATACGACGATATCGAGCCTGCCGAAATACAAAAAGGGACCGTTTCTCAGCGATAAGCTTATGAGCGAGTCGACAGAGTGGGGGATCAATGCCATGAGGACAAAGACTCCCAGCCAGAAGACACAGATCAGGTCGTTGTCCGGCGGTAACCAGCAGAAGGTTATTCTGGCAAGATGGTTGCTGACAGATCCGGAGGTACTGCTTCTGGATGAGCCTACGAGGGGCATCGACGTAGGCGCAAAGTATGAGATCTACCAGTTGATCCTGGATCTGGCAAAACAGGGTAAAACGATCATTATGGTTTCTTCGGAAATGCCGGAACTGTTGGGGGTATGTGACAGGATTCTGGTAATGTCCGGCGGGCGGCTCTCGGGAGAGGTCGGCGCAAAGGAGACATCACAGGAAGAGATCATGACACTGGCCGCAAAATACGCGTAAGGAGGGAGAGAGAGTGGCTGAGAATAAATTAAAAGCAAAAGAACAGGCTTTCAAGGAGCTTTCCTCGAAAGATAAAACAAAAAAGATAACTGATCTGCTGTTGAATAATGCGATGTATATCATCATTGTACTGGCGGTTATCTATGTGGCAATTAAAGTACCGGCGTTTTTGAAGCTTCCTTCTATCGTGAACGTTATTTCACTGACGGCGGCGAAGTTACCTATAGCGCTTGGGATAGGCGGCTGTATCGTGCTGACGGGTACTGATATTTCCGCTGGTCGTGTGGTTGGCCTGACGGCGTGTATTTCGGCATCCCTTTTGACGACTACGTTCAAGGTATTTCCGGATATGCAAAGCGCACCGCCGATCATTGTGGTGATGCTTGTTATTCTTCTGGCGGGTGGCCTTGTAGGACTGGTGAACGGTTTCAGCGTGGCAAAGTTTAAACTGCACCCGTTTATCGTGACGCTGTCCACACAGCTTATCGTATATGGTATTATCCTGATGTATCTGATGCGAGGTACCAACAACGGACAGACATTGAGCGGCCTGACGGACGGCTACAGGGACCTGGTCACCGGTACGCTGTTCAGTATTCCGACGGCAACAGGATCTGTGGCGATACCGAAGTACGTTTTGTACAGCATTATTCTGGTCATTGTGATGTGGATCATCTGGAATAAGACAACTTTTGGCAAAAACATGTTTGCGGTAGGTTCCAACGAGGAAGCGGCAAATGTATCCGGCGTCAATGTGTCAAGGACGATCATGATGGTATTTGTTCTGGCGGGTATGATGTATGCCGTTACCGGCTTTCTGGATGGCGCGCGTATCGCTTCCGCGAACGCAAATACCGGTCTGAACTACGAGTGTGACGCGATCGCAGCCTGCGTTATCGGCGGCGTATCTTTCGTAGGCGGTATCGGACGCATCAGCGGTATCGTGGTTGGCGTTCTGCTCCTGCAGATCATCTTTACCGGCCTGAACTTCCTGGCGGTCGACGCCAATATGCTTTACATCATCAAAGGTCTGATCATCCTGATCGCCTGCGCGATCGATATGCGGAAATATCTTGTGAAGAAATAAGGTATGTGAAAAGGCGGAGCAAAAGCTTAAAAAATATCCCTCACGCGGTTTGGCGTGGGGGTGTTTTTTGCAAAACCGGGACAGGAGAACGAAATGGAACAATCAAGCAGACAGCCGCAGCAACAGCAGACGCCTCAGCTGCGGGGGCTTTACAGCAAAGTCAAGATATCCGTCAGAACGCTGAATATCATCATCGTGGTGTTGGTCATAGCTTTGGTCAGCTGTATGGCTTTCGCCATAGCGAAGGGCGGTTTTCGTGTTTCCTTTGACACACAGGGCGGAACGCCGGTGGAGATGCAGAGCGGGATCATGCACGGGGAGCTGATAGAAGTGCCGGAGGAACCGACCAGAGAGGGGTTTGAGTTTGACGGCTGGTATCTGGATTCCGCGGGGACGATGCCCTGGGATCCAGAGAAAGATGTGGTGACAGAATCCATCACGTTGTATGCGGGGTGGAGGGAGAAGTAAAAGTAGGACGGCAGGGTATATTTCTGATTTGGGAGTATACCCTGCCGTTTTGTTGATATAGTGCCTGAACTGCTGCTCTGAACCGGATTTTGGATACGGAAAGGATTGATTCCAGCGGGCAATGAGCCAGGCGGCTGCGAGGCAGACATTTGGCGAATGCCGCGAGGGCAACATATACCGTTGCTTGCGGCGGGTTTGTTGACTAATGGAGACAGGTTGTTTATAATATAAAGTGCAGAAGAATAGAAACAGGTAAAGCAGAAGGATAGCAAAACCAAAGGTGCGTATATCTCCCGCTGCTTTACGTCCGGGGAGATATGCGAAAACAGATTATGGAGGGTAATCAATGAAAGCAGTAAAGAATTACAAATTTTGGTTTTGCACGGGTTCCCAGGATCTTTATGGTGATGAGTGCCTGAAAAAAGTGGCGAAGCATTCCCAGATCATCGTGGAGGAACTGAATAAATCAGGGATCCTGCCGTTTGAGGTTGTCTGGAAACCTACGTTGATCACGAATGAACTGATCAGAAGGACTTTCAATGAGGCGAATACGGATGAGGAATGTGCGGGCGTTATCACGTGGATGCACACCTTCTCACCTGCGAAGTCCTGGATCCTGGGACTGCAGGAATACAGGAAGCCGCTCCTTCATTTACATACACAGTTTAATGAAGAGATTCCCTATGATACTATCGATATGGATTTTATGAACGAGAACCAGGCGGCACATGGCGACAGGGAATACGGCCATATCGTGAGCCGCATGGGCATCGAGAGAAAAGTTGTCATGGGGCACTGGTCCGACAGAAATGTGCAGGAGCGGATCGCTTCCTGGATGCGGACTGCCATCGGCGTGATCGAATCCAGCCATGTTAGGGTGATGCGTGTAGCCGATAATATGAGAAATGTAGCGGTGACAGAAGGTGATAAGGTGGAGGCGCAGCTGAAGTTCGGCTGGGAGGTGGATACTTATCCGGTGAACGAGATCGCCGAGGCGGTGGGCGCCGTATCCGAATCCGACACCAATGCGCTGGTAGATGAGTACTATGATAAATATGAGATCCTGCTGGAGGGCAGGGATCCCGCCGAGTTCAGGCGCCACGTGGCGGTGCAGGCGCAGATCGAGATCGGTTTCGAGCGCTTCCTGGAGGAGAAGAACTATCAGGCGATCGTGACGCATTTTGGCGATCTGGGCGCTTTAAAGCAGCTTCCGGGTCTGGCGATTCAGAGGTTAGAGGAGAAAGGTTACGGTTTCGGTGCGGAGGGTGACTGGAAGGTGGCTGCCATGGTATGCATTATGAAGCTGATGACAAGCGGCATGAAGGATGCGAAGGGAACTTCCATGCTGGAGGATTACACTTACAATCTGGTAAAAGGCAAAGAGGGTATCCTGCAGGCTCATATGCTGGAGATCTGTCCGTCCATCGCGGAAGGCCCGATCAGCATCAAGTGTCAGCCTCTGTCGATGGGTGACAGGGAGGATCCCGCGAGACTTGTATTCACCTCCAAAGAGGGACCGGGTATTGCGACATCGCTGGTGGATCTGGGAACAAGGTTCCGCCTGATCATCAACGAGGTGGACTGCAGGAAGGTGGAGAAACCGATGCCGAAGCTCCCTGTGGCAACAAACTTCTGGGAGCCGAAGCCGAACCTGTACACAGGCGCCGAGGCGTGGATACTGGCAGGCGGCGCACACCATACGGCGTTCTCCTATGACCTGACATCCGAACAGATGGCAGACTGGGCGGATGCGATGGGCATCGAGAGCGTTGTCATCGATGCGGATACGACGATCAGGAACTTTAAGAATGAGCTGAGATGGAATGCGGCGGTGTATCGGTAAATATTGGTTAAAAAACATACAGCTATAGAATAGAAAAAGAATTATATTAGCAAAAAAAAATCAACGGTTGATCATTACAGTACTGGATGAGTTTATTCAGGATACGGTGGCAGAAATGAAACAGCCAACAGCGAGAGGATCATTATCAAAATATGCAAATCCTGATTTACAGAAGCAGGAAAAATCAGCGTGGGAAAAGGCGGTAGTAGAAAAATATGGTAATGCTTGATACCAATATGATTTTAAGATATTTGCTGAATGATAATGAAGAAATGGCCTCAGAAGCAGAATGCATAATAAAAAAAGAAACTGTACAGGTAAGCATAGAATTATCGCGGAAGTTGTTTATGTTTTAAAAGGCGTTTATGCTGTCAGCAGGAAAGAGATTGCAGAGAGCCTGCTTGGATTTTTGGAGGAAGTTGAGGCGGCGGAGCCGGAAATTTGACAGACAACGGAATAAACTGCTGAAGAAAAAATGAAACGGCTGTATAAAAAGAGCGGGAGTTGATATAAAATCACACTCCCACTCTTTTTTAGATATATTTTAGAATTAATTTAGAAAAATCAATTGACATGATGAGGGCTAAGTGATATTTTATGGTAAGAAGATATTAGCACTCTATCCAAATGAGTGCTAACAAATTTTAAAAACCTCATATACTATTCTATAGGGATAATATGTAGTATCTTATAAGAATATGGGGAAAATAAGATAGGAGGGTGATAACAGCAATGGAATTAGATGATCGAAAACTGAAAATTCTGCAGGCCGTTATCCGCAACTATCTTGAGACCGGAGAGCCGGTGGGAAGCCGGACGATCTCCAAATATACTGATTTAAACTTAAGTTCGGCGACCATCCGCAATGAGATGGCAGATCTGGAAGAACTGGGATATATCCTGCAGCCCCATACTTCGGCGGGGCGGATCCCCTCGGATAAGGGATATCGCCTGTATGTGGATAACATGATGCTGGAGAAGGAAAAGGAAGTGGAGGAGATGAAAAATCTGCTTCTCGAGAGGGAGGATAAGATTGAACATCTCTTAAAGCAGGTTGCAAGGGTGCTCGCCAACAATACGAACTATGCCACGCTGATCTCCGCGCCGACAGTGCATCATAATAAAGTAAAGTTTATCCAGCTTTCCCGGGTGGATGCGAGACAGCTTCTGGCGGTGATCGTGGTGGAGGGAAACGTGATCCGCAATAATATGCTGGAAGTGCAGGAGGAACTGGATGATGAGACGATCCTGAAGCTCAATATGCTTCTCAATACAAATTTGAACGGATTGTCCATCGATGAGATCAACCTGGGCATGATAGCTGCCATGAAGCAGACCGCCGGTATCCACAGCGAGATCGTCAGCGGTGTGATCGATGCGGTGGCGGAGGCGATAAGGGCGGATGACGATCTCCAGATCTACACCAGCGGTGCCAACAATATTTTCCGTTACCCGGAGCTCTCGGACGGACAGCGCGCCAGTGAACTGATCTCCGCCTTTGAGGAAAAGAAGCAGCTTACGGAGTTGGTGCAGGGGACGCTGACAGATGAAAAAAATACAGGTATTCAGGTTTATATCGGGGAAGAGACACCGATGGCAAATATGAAGGACTGCAGTGTGGTGACAGCGACCTATGAACTGGGTTCCGGGATGAAAGGAACGATAGGCGTCATCGGACCGAAGCGGATGGATTATGAGAAGGTTGTGGATGCTTTAAAGAATATGAAAAAGCAGATGGATAAGCTGTATGAGATATAGCGGCTGTAAGAAATATTGAGTTTATATGAGAGACAGCTTGTTGCGATATACGGACAGGATTTCAGATACGGGAGAGAAAGGATCATTATTTATCGAATATTCAGAAAGGAATGAGGATCGTGGCAGAAAAGGAAAAAGATATGGTGAACGCCGAAGAAGAACGGAGAGAGACTGTTTCTGACCAGGAGAGTAAAGCGGCTGCAGAAGCAGAGACGGAAGAAGAGGCAGAAAAGGCGCCGGAAGAAGGCGGACAGCAGGATCCGGAGGGATCGACAGAAGAAGCGGAATCGGCTGAAACGGAAAAAACACCGGAGGCTGATAAGGCAGGCAGGGAAAAAGAGAAAAAAGGCTTCCGCAAAAAGAGTAAGGAAGAGAAAAAGACAGAGGCACTGAATGAAAAGATCGGAGAACTGGAAGATAAGGTAAAGCGCCAGCTGGCGGAATTTGAGAATTTCAGAAACCGGACGGAAAAAGAAAAATCAGCGATGTTTGAAGTGGGAGCAAAGAGTGTGATCGAGAAGATGCTTCCGATCGTAGATAATTTTGAGAGAGGGCTCTCGGGATTGTCCGGGGAGGAGAAGGAAACGCCTTTTGCCTCCGGGATGCAGATGGTCTATAAGCAGATCCTGACAGAGTTTGACAATCTGGGTGTGAAACCGATCGAGGCTGTCGGAAAAGAATTTGATCCGAATCTGCACAATGCGGTCATGCAGGTGGAGAGCGAAGAGTATGGATCCGGCATTATAGCCCAGGAGATGATGAAGGGCTACACTTACAGGGACAGTGTGGTGAGGCACAGTATGGTGGCGGTTGTAAGCTGATACCGGAAGACTGAAAATGCAGAGTTTCGCGTCCGCGCGAAAGGGAATTTTGAGATCGGCAGGTATCATTGACAATATAGAACAATAAAACATTTCATATAGTTAGGAGGAGAAACATTATGAGCAAGATCATTGGTATTGACTTAGGTACAACAAACAGCTGCGTGGCAGTTATGGAAGGTGGTAAACCCACCGTTATCGCAAATACAGAAGGAGCGAGAACAACACCTTCTGTCGTGGCGTTTACAAAGACCGGGGAGAGGCTGGTAGGCGAACCTGCGAAGCGTCAGGCAGTCACAAATGCCGACAACACGATCTCTTCCATTAAAAGAGACATGGGCACGGACAAAAAGAGAAATATCAGCGACAAGAAATACTCTCCGCAGGAAATTTCTGCTATGATCCTGCAGAAGCTGAAAGCGGACGCAGAGAGCTATCTGGGCGAGAGCGTCTCCGAGGCTGTTATCACAGTACCCGCGTATTTCAACGATGCCCAGAGGCAGGCGACCAAGGACGCCGGCAAGATCGCGGGACTTGAGGTGAAGCGTATCATCAACGAGCCCACAGCGGCGGCTCTGGCATACGGCCTGGACAATGAAAAAGAACAGAAGATCATGGTATACGACCTGGGCGGCGGTACATTCGATGTGTCCATTATCGAGATCGGCGACGGCGTGATCGAAGTGCTTGCGACAAACGGTGATACCCATCTGGGCGGCGATGACTTTGATCAGAAGATCACGGATTATATGATCAGCGAATTTAAGAAGGCGGAGGGCGTCGATCTGTCGAACGACAAGATGGCGCTGCAGAGGCTGAAAGAAGCTGCTGAGAAAGCAAAAAAAGAGTTGTCTTCCGCGACGACTACAAATATCAATCTGCCTTTCATCACAGCGACGGCGGAAGGCCCGAAGCATTTTGACATGAACCTGACCAGGGCGAAATTTGACGAACTGACACATGACCTTGTGGAGAGAACGGCAATTCCGGTGCAGAACGCAATGAAGGATGCGGGGCTCACCAACGCCGATCTGGGTAAGGTACTGTTAGTCGGCGGTTCCACAAGGATCCCGGCTGTGCAGGATAAGGTGAAACAGCTCACAGGGAAAGATCCCAACAAGTCCCTGAACCCGGATGAGTGTGTGGCGATCGGCGCATCCGTACAGGGCGGTAAGCTTGCAGGCGATGCGGGCGCAGGCGATATCCTCCTTCTGGACGTTACGCCCCTTTCTCTCTCCATTGAGACCATGGGCGGCGTGGCGACAAGGCTGATCGAGAGAAACACAACGATCCCGACTAAGAAGAGCCAGGTATTCTCCACCGCTGCGGATAACCAGACAGCAGTAGACATCAATGTATTGCAGGGGGAGAGACAGTTTGCGAAAGATAATAAGTCTCTCGGTCAGTTCAGACTGGACGGGATCCCTCCTGCAATGCGCGGCGTACCTCAGATAGAGGTTACCTTCGATATCGATGCGAACGGTATCGTAAATGTATCCGCGAAGGATCTGGGAACCGGCAAGGAACAGCATATCACGATCACGGCGGGCTCCAATATGTCCGATGACGATATCGAGAGAGCGGTGAAGGAAGCGGCAGAGTTTGAAGCCCAGGATAAGAAGAGAAAAGAAGCGATCGATACAAGAAATGATGCGGATTCCTTCGTATTCCAGACAGAGAAGGCTCTCAGCGAAGTCGGAGATAAGATCGATGCGTCCCAGAAAGCGACTGTGGAGGACGATATCAAGGCTGTAAAGGATATTCTCGAGAGAACAAAAGACCAGACGGATATGTCCGACAGTGATCTGGATGCGCTGAAAGCGGCAAAAGAGAAACTGATGAACGATGCCCAGGCTCTGTTCACAAAGATGTATGAGAACATGCAGGGAGCACAGGGCGGTGCGGCAGGCCCGGATATGAGCGGCTTTACCGGCCAGGCTGACGCAGGCGCGGCTGATGCCGGAAGCGCGCCTCAGGATGATGTGGTGGACGGAGACTTCAGGGAAGTATAAAGATCAGGAAATGCCTGAGATACAGGATAAGGTAAAAATTTCTGAGCCTGCACATTCTGCAGGCTGAGAAATTTTTATTCCTGCGAGCAATGAGCCAAACGTAGGGCTGTCCGCGGAAACGTCGTAAGCGGCGATACGTTGTTTCATGGCTGTATCGAAAAAAGATTCAGATTAAAGAGGAAAGCAACATGGCTGAACAGAAAAGAGATTACTATGAGGTGCTCGGCGTCGATAAGAATGCAGATGAGGCGGCACTGAAAAAAGCATACAGAGTTCTCGCAAAAAAGTATCATCCGGATATGAATCCCGGCGATGCCGAAGCGGAGAAGAAATTCAAGGAAGCTTCTGAAGCTTACGCGGTGCTCAGCGATCCTGAGAAACGGCGGCAGTATGACCAGTTTGGACATGCGGCTTTTGACGGAGCAGGCGGCGCCGGAGGCTTTGATTTCAGCGGCATGGATTTCACGGATATCTTCGGGGATATCTTCGGAGATCTTTTCGGCGGCGGCAGAAGCAGGCGGGGCGGCAGCAGCGGACCGATGCAGGGAGCCAATATCCGTACTTCTGTGCGCATCAGTTTTGATGAGGCGGTTTTCGGCTGTACAAAAGAACTGGAACTTAGCGTGAAGGAAGAGTGTAAGACCTGCCACGGCAGCGGAGCAAAACCGGGAACAAGCCCGGAAACCTGTCCGAAGTGCGGAGGCAAGGGCCAGGTGGTCATGACTTCTCAGTCCTTCTTCGGCACAGTGAGAAATATTCAGACTTGTCCCGACTGCCGCGGCACAGGTAAGATCATTAAGGAGAGATGCCAGGACTGTCACGGCTCCGGGTATGTGCCGATGCGAAAGAAATTTGCCATGGAGATTCCGGCAGGCATTGACAACGGGCAGTGCATCCGCAAGAGCGGCCTTGGAGAACCGGGTGTGAACGGCGGACCGAGAGGGGATGTTCTGGTAGAAGTCGTGGTGGGACGCCATCCGATCTTCCGGCGTCAGGACTATAATATTTTCTCCACCGTGCCGGTATCCTATGCGGTGGCGGCGTTGGGCGGTGAAGTGCTCGTCGATACGGTGGACGGCAGAGTTGCCTATGAAGTGAAAGCGGGTACTCAGACCGATACGAAAGTGCGCCTGAAAGGGAAGGGCGTGCCCACGCTCCGGAATAAGGAAGTCAGAGGCGATCACTATGTGACGCTGGTGATCCAGACGCCGGAGAAGCTTTCGTCGGAGGCGAAAGAACTGCTCAGAAAGTTTGACGAGTTGACGGGTGATTCTCTGAATGCCGCAAAAAAGGCAGGCGAAGAAAAGCAGGCGGAGAGCGGCGGCGGAAAGAGAAGGAAAAGAAAATTGTTCTAATCAAGGCTAAAAAAAATCTTTCAACCTTGATTAGAGAGTCAAGCTCCCTTTCGGACAGGCAGGTGAAATGATAAAACCTGCCTGTCCGAAAGGGAGCATATTAATTGGTGTGAATTGAAAGTACAGAGTAGTTTATAAGTGTTTCGGTTCTTTTTGCGTCTGTGTTTCGGCGTTTATGGAGCATCCCTCTATTTCCGTCTCTGTCGAGTGATGGACCATGGGGAAAAAGCCGTCAAAATTTGCATTTTCCAGTATTACATTTCTTATGACGGCATCTTTCGCAACCCCGAAAAAGCCATTGGCTTCCGGTGTTGCCATCAGACTGTCAATCGTATAACCGTTGCCGTCAAATATTCCCGTGAATGGATTTTCTGAATTGCCGATGGGGGTCCATTCCCCAGACATGGTGATATCGTTTGCCAGCATGTAATTTCCGGATAGAGGGTAGATTTCTCCAATGGCGTTGAGATCTTCCGAGGTAGTCAGCAGGTAGTATTCCTGCCCGTCAACAGTGGTTGTATCCAACGTGATTTCAGAATCGTT
Source organism: uncultured Lachnospiraceae bacterium (assembly GCA_910584915.1). Lineage (GTDB taxonomy): Bacteria > Bacillota > Clostridia > Lachnospirales > Lachnospiraceae > 1XD8-76. Next base: position 352,035 of record CAJUDM010000001.1, on the reverse strand, counting down.
CAGCACAGGCTTCTGTGAGACCTGTGCGCCGCAACCGGTATGGAATATCAGTAAAGAAGTACAACAAAATGCGATGAATATATGTTTACTCAAGGTTGTTCCTCCTGTTCTGTCAGAGTTTTATGTTTAGATTTTTCTTTTCCTGTAAGCATCCTTTCCCATGTCTTTTCTGTCTGTGCCTGAAGAAATGCACAGAGCGGTGTAAGCTTCTGCCCGGTATCCCATGCTTCCAGCGCGTTGTAGTAACCGAGCCGATCTTCCTCGTGGATAGTGATGGGAGGATGGTTATAAAGTACAAGCAGATAGTTCATTGCCAGTCGTCCGGTTCTTCCGTTGCCATCAGCGAAGGGATGGATATTTTCAAATTTGGCATGGAAATATGCTGCCGCGGTCAGGATACTCTCAGGATCCATATTTTGTAGTTCTGCCTGAAGCTCGTCCAGCAGTTCATTCATTTCTTCCGGGACATCTTCAGGAGCTGCACCAATCTCATGTTTTCCTGTCACATAATCATGAAGTTTATATTTACCGGGACGTTCGCCTAACTGCCACCGCCTTGTATCGTAGGTGCCATGAGTTAACTGGAGTTGCAATTCCATGATGAATGACTCGTTTAATGGACGTCTGTCGCGAAATGCGCAGAGAAATAATTCATATGCTTCTTTTGCATTGCGAATTTCAAATAATGTGCGCAGGTCGCCGGTATAAGAGGTGACGCCGTCATGCTCAAAAATTTCTCTGGTGTCATGGTAGGTAATGTTGTCATTTTCCAGTTTCCCGGAGTGAAATGCAAACAGGATGCTGTGTCCGTTCAAAACTTCAGCAAGTTCCGCGTCTGTCTGTATATTTTTGCGATGCCATAATTCTAATATTTTTTCATATTGAGTCATGGAAAACCCCCTGATATTTTGCCGCCCGGCGCCGGTATCATATCGATAGATATGATACCAGCGCCGCAGTGCCCGCTCAAAAAACCTGCGGTTTTTTGAGCTCACGGGCGTTCGCCCTATGGAAAAAGCCGGATAAAAATCTGCTTATGTGCGAGCACAACGCATCTTTTTATCAGCCTTTTTCCGCACTGCTCATTGCTTTCGTGGATATTATACCATGGATCAGCAATTTGCGTGTATTAATTTATAGCTTCATTTCTGGCAAAAAGTTGCTATTTTCTGCCGTTTTTCGAGGGTTTATTCCAGATTCAGCCTTCTCTTATTGATATAAAGGCATATCAAATACAAAAGAATGAGAAGAACCGCGGTTATCCCAATGCTGCCGCCCATCACGTAATTCATAAAGGACTTGAAATTCCCGTTGAGAAATTCGTCGAGGTTATAGCCGAAGGCAGCCAGATAAACAGTGCTGGCGATCTGGTTTACCATGTAGATACAGAAACCGGCGAGAATGCTGAATCCCGTGCGGCTGCCCTGAAAGAGCTGACCGATCGCCATGCTGGCGGTGATCCACATAATATACCAGAGAATACTGAGGACAAACTCTACAAAGAACAGGAAGAGCAGACATCCGGCAGACATACCGAACAGTTCTCTCACACTCCGGGAAAAGCCATCCCATGAGAGATCGGCAAACGCCCCGAAAAACTCGCCGCCGGAGCCAACCTGCAGAAGGATCAGCACAGAGAGCGTTGATAAAACGGTAGAGGCAAGTGTCCAGATAAAAATGGTCAGGATCTTCACGTTGAAAACAGCGGCAGGAGAGACCGGCAGTGTGTGGGTAAGGTATCCCTGTGAGGAATACATGGTTTTATGGTAATGATAACAGAGGTAGATAAAATCTACGCAGTAAATCCCGATAATGGCGATAAAGTAAAGGATAAGCATGATCACACTGATGGCCGTGAAAAAATTCCCGTTACCGGCTGTGCCCCGGTCCACCTGCCGGAGAGCGATAGAGCCCATAAGCGTGGCGACGGCGAGCACGGCAAAAGTCGTAAACATTGTCTTTGATGTGTGCTTGAATTCATATTTGATCAATTTTCCTAACATTTAAATACCTCCCTGAACAGCGCATCGATGGATTTCTGATGCTGCATGCGGATATCGTCCACAGATGCCTGCAGACAGATCTCTCCTTCTTTGATAAATATCACCTGATCCAGAATGTTTTCGACATCGGATATCAGGTGGGTTGAAATTAAAATGGAAGCGTCGGGATCATAGTTTGTCAAAATGGTCTGCAAAATATAATCTCTTGTGGCGGGATCGACGCCGGCGATCGGTTCATCCAACACATACAGTTCCGCTCTTCTGCTCATCACGAGGATAAGCTGCACTTTTTCCTTTGTGCCCTTGGACATGGTCTTCAGCCGGTCCTTCGGACTGATGTGCAGGGAGTCGAGCATCTGATATGCGCGCCCCGCATCAAAATCTGCGTAGAAAGCGCTGAAATAATCGATCACCTCCTGCACAGTATTGTTCATATTTAAATAGGTCTGATCCGGCAGATAGGAAATGATCTTTTTGCTTTCAATGCCTACCGGGAGCTTTTTGACATAGATCTCACCGGATGTAGGGGTGAGCAGTCCGTTCAGCAGTTTGATAAAGGTAGTTTTACCGCTGCCGTTGGGACCCAGCAGTCCGATGATATGGCCGCTCTCTATCTCAAGGCTGACGCGGTTTAAAGCAGTCTTTTTACCGTAAGCCTTTGTCAGGTCTTTACAGGTTACCAGGGTATTCATTCTTTCTCCTCCTTTATAGCTTCTTTTAACAGTTGCAGTGCATCCTCCCCGGAAAAGCCGAGCTGCTGCATACTTTTTAAAAATCCGGAGATGGCGTCGAGTGCCATCTTCTGTTTCAATAGGTCGATCAAGTCAGTGTCCTCCGTAATAAATCGTCCGTTTGTGCGTTGAGTGTAGACCAGTCCTTCTCTTTCTAACTCCGAGAAGGCGCGCTGCATGGTGTTGGGGTTCACTGCCGCCTCGGCGGCAAGGTCCCGGACCGAAGGCAGTTTATCACCGGGCAGATAATATCCGGTGACAATGTCCAGCTTCAGCTTCTCCATGATCTGGATAAAGACAGGCCGGTCCGATGCCAGGTTCCACTTGTTTGCAGGAATTTTAGTATTCTGAGTCCCTTCCAATTTCTGACGCTCCTTTCTGCGCTTTGGCGCTGTTTAACATTATTTTGCGCTCATACTGTCACGGTATGATCTGCGTTGATCCGTTTCTGATATCATTCGGGATACAGCGGTTATGTGATAAAATGTATCACTGTATTAAGTGAATAATACAATGATACAGTAAAAGTGTCAAGAGGAAAAATGAAAATTTTAATGACATTTTAAGCGGACAGCTTCTTTTTAAAGACAATATGTGATATTCTAGACAGGCAGAGGTATCTGTGGAAGTGGAGACAAAAGGATAATTGAGGACGGGGCGCACTGAATGGATACCTTCAAAACCGGAATGGAGGCTCATTATGAAATGGAAAAAATTTAAGATAAAGACGACAACGGAGGCGGAGGATATTATAATCAGCACGCTTTATGACATCGGGCTGGAAGGCGCTCAGATCGAGGATAAAGTACCGCTGACAGCGCTGGAAAAGGAGCAGATGTTTGTGGATATCATGCCGGAGGGGGAAGAGGATGACGGCATAGCTTACCTCAGTTTTTTTGTGGAGGAGGCGGACGACGGAAGGCTTTTGCTCCCGCGGACAGACGCCTCTGGCGTGGAGAAGATATATGTAAAAGAGGAGATTCTCCTTTGCCGTGTGAAGGAGGAACTGGAGACGCTGCGGGAGTTTATGGACATCGGTGAAGGGGAGGTGGCGGTGGATGAGACCGAGGATATCGACTGGATCAATAACTGGAAGCAGTACTTCCATCAGTTTTATATAGATGACCTTCTGGTGATCCCGTCCTGGGAGGAGGTAAAACCGGAGGACAAAGAGCGAAAGATCCTGCATATCGATCCGGGGACGGCATTCGGAACGGGGATGCATGAGACGACTCAGCTCTGTATCCGGCAGATCAGAAAGTATCTGACCGGGGAGACGGTGCTGTTGGATGTGGGGACAGGCAGCGGTATTCTGGGCATCCTGTCGCTGATGTACGGCGGGAAGAGGGTAGTGGGAACGGATCTTGATCCCTGCGCGGTACCCGCGGTGGAAGAAAATCTGGAAGCGAACCACATTTCCCCCGAACTGTTTGAACTGATCATCGGCAATATCATCACGGAGAAGGAGGTGCAGGATAAAGCGGGCTATGGCTGTTATGACATTGTTGTGGCAAATATACTGGCAGATGTGCTTGTTCCCTTAACGCGGGTCATCGTGAACCAGTTAAAGTCCGGCGGTATCTATATTACATCCGGTATTATCGATGATAAGGAAGAATACGTCAGGGAAGCGGTGGAAAAGGCGGGGCTTGAAGTGCTGGAGGTAACCTGCCAGGGCGAGTGGGTGAGCATTACGGCGAGGAAGCGCTGAGACCGTGAGGGCAGATGCGGAGTTTGGACAGGCAGGGCTGAAAGCGGGGGATACGAACAAAAGGTGAAGCGTTTGTGAGTTGGAACGGACCGAACTGAAAGCGAAGTGTTTGTGAGCTGGAGTATCTGCGAAGTTGGAACAGGAGAGTGCAGATGTATCAGTTTTTTATAGAACCATCCGGCATACAGGGCGGACAGATCACGATCACAGGCTCTGATGTCAATCATATTAAAAATGTACTCCGCATGCGCGCAGGAGAGAAGATAGCCGCCGTCAGTGAGGCGGAGGGCAGAAAATATCTCTGTGAGATACAAAAGCTTGAGGAAGACGCTGTTTACTGCCGTATGTTATCCGCAGAGGAGGCGGATGCGGAACTGCCTTCGAAGATATTTCTGTTTCAGGGGCTGCCCAAAGGGGACAAGATGGAACTGATCCTGCAGAAAGCGGTGGAGCTTGGATGTTTTGAAGTCGTGCCGGTGGCGTGCAGGCGCTGCGTTGTAAAGCTGGATGAGAAAAAACAAAAGAGCAGAGTGCAGAGATGGCAGGGCATCTCGGAGGCGGCAGCGAAACAGAGCGGCAGAAGGATCATACCCCGTGTGCATGAAGTGATGCAGTTTTCACAGGCGCTGTCCTATGCGGCGGGCATGGATGTAAAGCTGATTCCCTATGAGCAGGCGGAAAATATGTCCGGGACGAGGAAGATCCTGGATTCAGTGGAGCCGGGGCAGAGGATCGCCGTTTTTATCGGACCGGAGGGCGGCTTTGAGGAGGCTGAGATCGAGGAGGCGGAGGGAGCGGGCGTAATCCCCGTCACGTTGGGCAGGCGGATACTGCGGACGGAGACGGCGGCGATCACAGTGCTCTCCTGGTTGATGTATCACCTTGAATAATCGCCGTCCGGTATTGTTGACCAAACCTGCATGTGCAGGCATCGCACCGCCAGGGCATGAAAGCCGATTGCTCCGCGCCTTTGGCGCTCCCGCAATCGCCGCCTGTATTCGTATTCCGGGCTATCGCCCAGCATACTCATACAGGCTTGCCCGTCCGATGTCTGTATGGCTGTGCGCATATATGCGCTCATCCACACAGCCGCCGTCCGGGGCTTTCATGGTAAACTCGAAAAAAGGCGTACCTTTTTTCGACATATACATAGAATAAGATATAAGACGGAAAATGATTGTATTGGACCGATGCCGCTGATAAACAGATTGCGAAAGCCGGAATACCGGCCGGCTGAGACTTTAAGCGGACGGCATCGTTTCAGAGAGGCATCTGCGCAGGGCTGAACTGAGAGATACAGACAGGAAACAGGAGAACGATGGAACATGGAAGTATATCTGGATAATTCGGCGACTACCCGCGTCTTCCCGGAAGTGGCGGATCTTATGACAAAGATCATGCTGGAAGATTATGGAAATCCTTCCAGTATGCATTTTAAAGGCGTACAGGCGGAACTGTATGTGAAACATGCAAAAGAACAGATCGCAAAACAGCTGAAAGTGAATGAGAAGGAGATTATTTTCACCTCTGGCGGCACAGAGGCGGATAATCTGGCACTGATCGGTGCGGCTATGGCGAACAGGCGCAGCGGTTCTCATCTGATCACCACCCGGATAGAACATCCGGCAGTGCTCAAGACAATGGAATATCTGGAACAGCAGGGATTCAAGGTGACATATCTTCCGGTGGACAATACGGGAAGGATCAGGCTGGAGGATCTGCAAAAGAGCATCAGACAGGACACCATCCTTGTATCTGTCATGCATACCAACAATGAGATCGGTGCACTGCAGCCTGTAGCGGAGATTGGAGCACTGATCAAAAGGATGAATCCCCGGACGCTGTTCCATGTGGATGCGGTGCAGGGCTTTGGAAAGTTCCGTATTTTCCCGAAGAAAATGTATATCGACCTGCTCTCGGTGAGCGGGCATAAGATCCATGGCCCGAAGGGAATCGGATTTTTATATGTGGGTGAGAAGGTAAAGCTTCATCCCATCGTCTTCGGCGGCGGACAGCAGAAGGGAATACGTTCCGGCACGGAGAATGTGCCCGCCATAGCAGGGCTTGGACTGGCAAGCCAGAAAATATACGAAAACCTGGATGAGGATGCGGAGCGGATGTACAGCCTGAGGGAAAAGCTGATCGAGGGAGTCTCCGACATCAGGAATATCCAGATAAACGGCTGCCCCGGCAGGGAAGGCGCTCCCCATGTGGTGAGCATATCTTTCCGCGGTGTCAGGAGCGAGGTGCTTCTGCACGCGCTGGAGGATAAGGGAATCTGTGTGTCGGCAGGAAGCGCCTGCGCCGCAAAGCATCCACGCCCGTCGGAAACGCTGAAAGCGATCGGTGTGGAGCGGCCTCTGCTGGAATCGACATTGCGTTTCAGCCTTTCCCTCTTTACAACCGAGGAGGAAATAGTGTATACTTTGCACACGCTGCATGAAATCGTACCGCTGCTGCGGAGATATTCGAGATATTGAACCCTGCGGGCGATGAGCCGGATGATGGTGTTTAAAACCGCCCAGAGCCGGCATCTGGTGATCGCCGTGTTTCGGCCGTGATACCCCGCAGTTTGCTGCAGGGTGTCTCACTTCCGCGGATCATGAAGATGGCAGCCGTGCGGCATGACTGTCTGATGAATCCGCGGAACTGTGTGCCGGCGGCGCAGGGACGGCATCGGTTGAAACGGACGTTTTGAGAAAGGGAAAATATGGAATTTAGAGCATTTTTGTTGAAATACGCTGAAATCGGCGTCAAAGGCCGTAACCGCTACCTGTTCGAGGACGCCCTGGTGGGGCAGATCAGGTATGCTCTCGGCCGTTGCGAGGGTGATTTTTCTGTCAGGAAGGAGCAGGGGCGCATCTACGCAGATGTGGTATCGGATACATATGACTATGATGAAGTGGTAGAAAATTTAAAGAGAGTATTCGGACTGTCCCATATCTGCCCGATGATCCAGCTGGAAGATGAGGGATTTGAGAAACTGGGGGAAGATATCGTAAAATATATGGACGAGGCATACCCGGACAGGCATCTGACATTTAAGGTGAATGCCCGCCGTGCGAGAAAAAACTATCCCAGATCCTCGATGGAGATCAACTGTGATCTTGGGGAAGTCCTTTTAAAGGCTTTCCCGGAGATGCGGGTGGATGTGCACAAACCGGAGGTGATGCTGAATGTGGAGATCAGAGAGCATATTTATGTGTATTCGATCGTGATACCGGGGCCGGGCGGCATGCCGGTCGGAACGGCCGGAAAAGCGATGCTGCTGCTCTCCGGCGGCATCGATTCCCCGGTGGCGGGCTATATGATCGCGAAGCGCGGCGTGAAGATCGATGCGGTGTATTTTCATGCGCCTCCCTACACCAGTGAAAGGGCAAAGCAGAAGGTGGTGGATCTCGCGAAGGAAGTATCGAAATATGCGGGAGAGATTCGCCTTCATGTGGTCAATTTTACAGATATCCAGATGTATATTTATGACAAGTGCCCGCACGATGAACTGACGATCATCATGCGCCGGTATATGATGCGGATCGCTGAACTGCTCGCAAAGGAGGATGGCTGTCTCGGGCTGATCACCGGGGAGTCCATCGGACAGGTTGCCTCCCAGACGACAGCATCGCTGCTTGTGACAAACGAGGTGTGTACTCTGCCGGTGTACAGGCCTCTGATCGCGTTCGACAAGCTGGATATCGTGGATATCGCGGAGAAGATCAATACATATGAGACTTCGGTCCTGCCCTATGAGGACTGCTGTACGATCTTTGTGGCGAAACATCCTGTGACAAAGCCGAGTCTGGCTATCATTAAAAAGCATGAGACGCACCTGAGGGAGCGGATAGATGAACTTGTGCAGACGGCGCTCGATACGCGGGAGGTGATCTCAGTCAGCGCGGACGGGCAGGATTAGGCTGTCCAAAACGCGAATAAGGCAGACCTGGTATCAGCGCAGTCAGCAAAGACAGATAAGGACAGGCTGTTGCAGTGTGATACCCTGATGAAAAAAGTAAAAACCGGAAGCGGATGCTCCCGGTTTCGCAAGTATTTTTATGCTGTACAAAACATCGGATGAAACGGCATCAGATCAGATATGGCTGTAAAACGCCCATAATTTCATCCATCTCTTTTTCGGCGTGAATGTTCAGGTCGATCGGTTTGGACAGATCCAGGGAGAAAATACCCATGATCGATTTTGCGTCAATAACATAGCGGCCGGATACCAGATCGAACTCGTTTTCAAATTTCGTAATCTCGTTTACGAAGGATTTTACTTTGTCGATGGAGTTTAAAGAAATTTTAACAGTTTTCATATGTAATTCCTCCTTCTTATTCAGGATTATGCAAGTATCGTATCAGGTAGAACGACTTGCAGATTCTATGCTCTGTTCCCTTAGTCTACTTTGAGAAGGAAGAAAAGTCAAGGCTAAAATATTACAAAAATAAAGGAATAATTTCTGATGAAACGCGTGGCATTACACAACCTCGGATGCAAGGTCAATTCTTACGAATTGGACGCTATTGGGCAAAAGCTGAGGGAAAAAGGTTTTCTTGTTGTACCGTTTGATGAAAAGGCTGATATTTACATTGTCAATACCTGTTCCGTCACCAATATTGCCGACAGAAAGAGCCGGCAGATGCTGCATCAGGCAAAGAAGAGAAATCCGGAGGCTGTGGTGGTGGCGGCAGGCTGCTATGTCCAGACTGCGGCAAAACAGGTTCTGGCGGATGCGGCGGTGGATCTTGTGGTCGGCAACAATCGTAAAAAGGATATGGCGGAAATCCTGGAGGAGTATCTGAGTAAACGAAGCGGGGAGGACGGAACGGATAAGACGCTTGGCGGGAGGACGGTCATCGACATCGGCGGGGAGGCGGTGTATGAGGAAATGCAACTCACAGATACCACAGGGCATACCCGCGCCTGCATTAAAATTCAGGATGGCTGCAACCAATTCTGCTCTTACTGCATCATACCATATGCGAGGGGCAGAGTGAGGAGCAGGCGGAAGGAAGATATCATAAGGGAAGTGCAGGGCCTGGTGCGGAAGGGCTTTAAGGAGATCGTGCTGACAGGCATCCACATCAGCTCCTACGGACTCGACTTTGACGGCAGGAACAATCCCGCGCCCGGGGAGCCTTTCCCATGCGGGAGACTGCTCGAACTGTTACGGGAACTTGACTGTCTGGAGGGGCTTGTGCGTATCCGGCTGGGTTCCCTGGAGCCCAGGATCATCACGCCGGAGTTTGCAGCAGGGCTGAGAGAGATAGAAAAGCTGTGTCATCATTTTCATCTGTCCCTGCAGAGTGGCTGTGATGAAACGTTAGTCCGTATGAATAGACATTACACAACAGGGGAATACTTGGAAAAAACGGAGCTGCTCAGGGAGATGTTTGACCGTCCCGCCATCACGACGGATGTGATCGTCGGATTTCCCGGGGAGACGGAGGAGGAATTTGAGAGGACAAGGAGATTTCTCGAGAGGGTAAACTTTTATGAAATGCATGTTTTCCAGTATTCGAAACGGGAGGGGACCGTGGCGGCGGGCAGGAAGGATCAGGTGCCGGAGGCGGTGAAAAAGAGGCGGAGTGAGATCCTGTTAGAGCTTGCCGGGAGGCAGTCGGGAGAGTTCAGAAGGAGCTACATAGGGAAAAACGTTGAAGTGCTTTTTGAGGAGAGAAAGGAGATAGACGGCGTTGTGTGCCAGGTCGGCTATACCGGAGAATACATCAGGACGGCAAAGAAAACAGAGGAGGACCTTTCGGGGAGGATCTGCGCCGGGAGGCTTGCGGGAGGCGCGGAAGACAGCGGATCATCCGACAACAGGCCGCCCAATAATTTATTATGGCTGGAATAGTTGATTTTACATATTATTTAGGGTAAAATGTGAAAAGGATGCAAAATGGACATTCATAAGAAAGTATACCAGAAGACAGCAGCAGGATAAAGGGTACAGGAAATGGAAGATTTTGGAAATACAAGGTTTTTTCAGGTGGAAGCGGAAGCGGAGAACGGGACGAAGATCATTCTCGATACCGTGTACCATGCTTTGACGGAAAAAGGTTATAATCCGGTAAATCAGATCGTGGGTTATATTATGTCGGGGGATCCCACATATATCACGAACCATCAGGGGGCGAGGAGCCTTATCATGAAGGTGGAGAGGGATGAACTGGTAGAGGAACTGTTGGAGCAGTATATCAGAAGCAACAGATGGAAATAGCGGCGGCATTTTATGCGAAGGCGTAATGCCGTTGCAGCGGAGGCTGTATATGCGGATAATGGGCTTGGATTTTGGCTCTATAACGGTGGGCGTTGCGATAAGCGACCCCCTGTTGATCACGGCGCAGGGGATCACCACGATCCGGCGGAAGGGAGAAAACAAACTTCGTCAGACACTGGCACAGATCGAGGCGCTGATCGAAGAATATGAGGTGTCGGAGATCGTGCTCGGCAATCCGAAGCATATGAATGCAAATGAGGGAGAGCGTTCGCGGCTTTCGATGGAGTTTAAGGAGATGCTTGAGAGGCGGACGGGGCTGCCTGTGATACTCTGGGATGAAAGGCTGACTACTGCGGCGGCGGAAAAGACACTGATCGAGGCAAATGTGCGCAGGGAACACAGGAAAGAGTATGTGGACAAGATCGCCGCTGTTTTTATTTTGCAGGGATATCTGGACTATAAGGGAATGCAGCGGACGGAGTGACGGCTTTCCGGATGATAAAGAAGAGCGGTGAGAGCTGGCAGTGCGGAGCCGGGAGGAAACGGATATGGAAAAGATCACGTTTATAATAAACGGTAAGGACAGTGCAGAACCTGAAAAGGTAGAGTTTTATGTTCTTGAGCAGACGAAGATCGGCGGAACGGATTATATTTTAGTAACTGATATGGAAGACGGGGATGGAGACGCCCTGATTTTGAAGGATTTGTCAAAGCCGGAGGATAAAGACGGGCTGTACGAGATCGTATCCGCGGAGGATGAGCTGGATGCGGTGGCGGCCGTCTTTGAGACGTTGATGGAAGATGTGACATTTGTGTCAGATGATGAGTAGTCTTCTCTTCGGGAAAAAGTAATACGGAGGGAATTTGTTTGAAAAAAGAAAAATGGAAGACGGCATCCAGGCTGAAGATCATACCGCTGGGGGGACTGGATGAGATCGGAATGAATATTACTGCCTTTGAGTATGGAGACAGTATTATTGTTGTGGACTGCGGGTTGTCATTTCCGGATGACGACATGCTGGGTATCGACCTTGTGATACCCGATATCACTTATTTAAAGGAGAATGCGGATAAAGTAAAGGGGTTTGTGATCACACACGGGCATGAGGACCATATCGGGGCGCTGCCCTATGTGCTGAAAGAGCTTGCGGCGCCGATCTACGCCACAAGGCTTACGATGGGCATTATCGACAGAAAGCTGGAGGAACACGGACTGAGCGGGCATGTGCGGCAGCGCGTGGTGAAGTTCGGCCAGATGATCACGCTGGACGATTTCAGGATAGAGTTTATCAAGACGAACCACAGTATTGTGGACGCGGCGGCGCTGGCGATTTACTCACCGGCGGGGATCGTAGTGCATACAGGAGATTTCAAGGTGGATTATACGCCTGTGTTCGGAGACGCGATCGATCTGCAGCGTTTTGCGGAACTGGGAAAGAAGGGAGTTCTGGCGCTGATGAGCGATTCCACAAATGCGGAGCGCCCGGGCTTTACGCCGTCGGAAAAGACGCTCGGACCGACCTTTGACCAGATTTTTGAGGATCATAAAAATACAAGGATCATCATAGCGACCTTTGCTTCCAATGTGGACAGAGTGCAGCAGATCATCAATTCCGCCTGCAAGTTCGGCAGAAAAGTTGTGGTAGAAGGGCGCAGTATGGTCAATATCATAGAGACTGCCACAAAACTGGACTGCCTGCAGATACCGGAGAATACGCTGGTCGATATAGAGCAGCTGAAAGATTATCCCGAGGAGAAAACGGTGATCATCGCGACGGGGAGCCAGGGGGAGAGCATGGCGGCGTTGAGCCGCATGGCGGGAAACAACCATAAAAGAATATCTATCGGACCGAATGATACGGTGATCTTTTCTTCCCATCCGATCCCGGGAAATGAGAAGGCAGTGACGAAGGTGATCAACGATCTGCTCATGAAAGGGGCGGATGTGATCTTTCAGGATGCGCCCCATGTTTCGGGGCATGCCTGCCAGGAGGAGATCAAACTGATCTATAATCTTGTGCAGCCGAAATTTGCGATACCGGTGCACGGGGAGTATAAGCATTTGAAGGCGAACGCAAAACTGGCGGAGGCGCTGGGGATCCCCAAAGAGAGGATATTCATATTATCCTCCGGAAATGTGCTTGAATTGAATATGGAAGGCGCGGAAGTGACCGGGCAGGTTCCGGTGGGTGATATCATGGTGGACGGCCTGGGAGTGGGCGATGTGGGAAATGTGGTGCTGCGCGACAGGCAGCATCTTGCGGAGAACGGCATCATCATTGTGGTTCTGGCGCTGGACCAGGCAACGGGACAGCTTGCAGCGGGACCGGATATCGTGTCACGCGGCTTTGTCTATGTGAGGGAGGCCGATGAACTGTTGGATGAGGCGAGGGCCTCAGCGCAGGTGACGGTGGAGAGATGCCTCGACAAAAATATTCTGGACTGGGGGAAATTGAAGGGCAGCATCCGCGATGAACTGGCGGAATTCATCTGGAAGAGGACAAAGCGCAGGCCGATGATCCTGCCGATCATCATGGAAGTGTGACAGTGGAAGTAAAAGAATGCGGATTGTGGAACGATCAGCAGATATCATAAATAAAGTATAAAGAAAAGGAGTTTGCTATATGCTAAAAAGAGACCCGAAAATAAACAGCAGCCTGGAGCAATTGATCAGCAGTATAAAAAATTCCAAAATATACCGTAATTATGAAGAGGCCAGCAGGGAAGTCAGCAAAGAGCCGGGGCTGCAGGAGCGGATCGATGAATACCGGAGGAATAATTTCCTGATCCAGCAGAATAACGAAGGGGAGGAACTGCTGCAGAAGCTGGAGGAATTTGAACTGGAGACGGCGGCTTTCCGCTATGAACCGCTGGTGGATAAATTCCTCTGCGCGGAGCGCGATTTTGTGAGGCTGAAGCAGGATATAGATAATAAGATGCTTTCCGAACTGGAATTTGCTGTGCCGGCCGGCTTCTGACAGGACGGGCTGTACAGCGAAAACGGGGAGGGGGCAGGCGGCCTTACCGTTTCACTGGAAAGACAGGCATATGGAGGGTTCCGTGTGTCCTATGAGGAATAGATTTATGAAACAATTTATTGTATCCGTCGCAACAGCGGCAGTAAAAATAATAGTGCTTGTCCTGATCGTCCGCTATGTGATCACAACAGCGATCTCCGCATATGATTTTGGCTATCGTGTTTTTACGGAGGAGCCGGTCAGTGCGGAACCCGGTATCACATACAGTGTGGAACTCTCGGAGGAGACAACGCCGAGACAGGTGGCGGAGGCGTTAGAGGACTACGGGCTTGTGAAGGATAAGGATCTTTTTTATGTTCAGTATCTTCTCTCGCCACACAAGGACAGGCTGATGCCGGGCAATTATGAATTGAGTACGGCGATGACGGCGGAGGAAATGCTTGAGATCATGTCAAGTTCCTATGTCGATGAGGAAGAGGAAGAGTGACAGGCGAAAGGACCACTGCCTTTATCCGTTCTCTGGATCAGGGCAATACATCTTTTTTAAATGAAATAGAAAGAGAGGCGGGAGAGGCGGGCGTACCTGTCGTGAGACCGGAGACTCAGAGGCTTTTAAAGTTTTTACTGCAGATGCAAAAGCCGCGACGGATTCTGGAGATCGGATGTGCGGTCGGCTTTTCCGCGTTATTGATGAGTGAATACGGGGGAGAGGACTGCCGTATTACGACGATAGAGAATTATGAGAAAAGGATACTCAAAGCGAGGGAAAATTTCGCGAGGGCTGGAAAAGAGGATAGGATCACGCTGCTCGAGGGAGACGCATCGGATATCCTGAAGGAACTTGCGGGACCGTACGATATGGTATTTATGGATGCAGCCAAGGGGCAGTACCTTTCCTTCCTGCCTGAGGTGATGCGGCTGCTTTCACCGGAAGGCCTTCTGGTCTCCGATAATGTGCTGCAGGAGGGGGATATTCTGGAGTCCCGCTATGCGGTCACAAGGAGGGATCGGACTATTCACAGCCGGATGAGGGAATACCTGTATCAGATCACACATGACCCGCGGCTGGAGACTGTGATCCTGCCGGTTGGAGATGGGGTGGCGGCGAGCAGGATGCGGGAGATTGCCAAATAGGACGGATAGAACGGAGACTCCGGTCTGTATGACTCCTGCGCCGGGAAATGACTTTGGAGCTATTCGGATGGGCAGCCGGAACGTATGGCAGCGGGAGAGCCGCAGGCATCTTCTGCGCGGAGGGAAAAGATGCGAAAAACAGAACTTTTGATTCCGGCGGGAAGCCTGGAAGTGTTAAAGACGGCGGTGATCTTCGGGGCGGATGCGGTCTATATCGGCGGTGAAGCCTTCAGCCTGCGGGCGAAGGCGAAAAACTTTTCTCCGGAGGAGATGGAGGAGGGGATCTGCTTTGCCCATGAGCGGGGGGTGAAGGTATATGTGACGGCAAATATTTTTGCCCATCACAGCGATCTCGAGCAGGCGGAGAAATATTTTAAGGAACTTGGCGGGATGAAAGAACCGCCGGACGCGCTGATCATTTCCGATCCGGGACTGTTCTCCATCGCCCGGGATGTCTGCCCTGAAATGGAGATTCATATCTCCACGCAGGCAAACAACACAAACTATAAAACATATACTTTCTGGCACAAACTGGGCGCAAAGCGGGTTGTCTGCGCGCGGGAGCTATCCCTCCCGGAGATAAAGAAGATCAGAGAGCACATCCCGGAGGACATGGAGATAGAAGCCTTTATCCACGGCGCCATGTGCATTTCCTATTCGGGGAGATGCCTGCTCAGCAATTATATGACCGGAAGGGATGCCAACCGGGGCGCCTGCACCCATCCCTGCCGCTGGAAGTATGCGGTGATGGAGGAGAGCAGGCCGGGGGAATATCTGCCCGTCTTTGAGAATGAGCGGGGGACGTTTCTGTTTAATTCCGGGGATCTCTGTATGATAGAGCATATTCCCGAACTGTTGGATGCCGGGATCGATTCTCTGAAGGTAGAGGGGCGGATGAAGGCGGCGCTCTATGTGGCAACCGTGGCAAGAACCTACCGCAGAGCCATAGATGACTATCTGGAATCGGAAGATAAATACCGGAATCATATGGAGTGGTATAAGCGGGAGATCGGAAAGTGTACCTACCGCCGGTTCACTACGGGCTTTTACTTTGGAAAGCCGGGCGCGGAATCCCAGATCTATGATTCATCGACCTACCAGAGCGAGGCGGTGTATCTCGGCATGGCGGAGGGTACGGATGAGCGGGGGTATGTATACCTGGAACAGAAGAACAAGTTCTGCGTGGGGGATGCCGTCGAGATCATGAAACCGGACGGCAGGAATATACCGGTCCGTGTGGAGGACATGGAGGATGAGGATGGGAACCCGATGGAGAGTTGTCCGCATGCGAGGCAGAGGTTTTATGTCAGGCTGAGTGAGGGGGCGGAACGGTATGATCTGTTGAGGATGGTGCATGTTTAAAGTCCGTATGACAAGAATGAGATATCTCCGGAGAAAACGCCCGAAGACTGTATAAAGTGCACAGTTTATAGCAGGTATTTTTGTATAAATTGAACTAAGTCACAAAATTTATTTTTCCTCTTGCAAAGTGAGGGAAAGAGGAGTATCTTTAAAGAGATAAAACAATTGTATACAGGAATACAAGAACAAAGATGTTCCAAAGCTTGGCTTTTGGAACATTTTCTGTTTTAGGAGGAGGAAAAGATGAGCGAACTGATGAATGTGGAAGAACTGTTTGGCCAGAATGTGTTTGACCTGGCGAAGATGCGGAGCCGTCTGCCGAAGAATGTCTATAAAGAAGTAAAACATGTGATGGATAAGGGCGGTGAGCTGTCCATGACTGCCGCGAATGTGGTGGCAAAGGAGATGAAGGACTGGGCTGTGGAGCACGGAGCGACCCACTATACCCACTGGTTCCAGCCGCTGACCGGCATCACGGCGGAAAAGCATGACGCGTTTGTGTCCCACCCCGATGAGGACGGCAAGATGATCACGGAATTTTCCGGCAAGGAGCTGATCAAGGGCGAGCCGGATGCCTCTTCTTTTCCTTCCGGCGGACTCAGGGCAACCTTTGAGGCGAGAGGCTATACGGCGTGGGATATCACTTCGCCGGCATTTTTGAAGGAATCTGCCTGTGGAACGATCCTCTGTATCCCCACAGCGTTCTGTTCTTATACGGGCGATGCGCTGGATAAGAAGACTCCCCTTCTCCGCTCCATGGAGGCGCTGAGCAGCCAGGCGCTGCGCATCGTGAAACTGTTCGGCGATACGGCGGCGACGAAGGTGACCGCTTCCGTCGGACCCGAGCAGGAATATTTCCTGGTGGATAAGGATCTGTATCTGCAGAGGGAGGATCTGATGTTCGCGGGGCGCACCCTCTTTGGCGCGCCGGCGCCGAAGGGACAGGAGATGGAGGATCACTACTTTGGCGTGATCAAGGAGCGAGTGGGCGCTTATATGAAGGATCTGAACGAAGAACTCTGGAAACTGGGCGTGACGGCTAAGACCCAGCACAACGAGGTGGCGCCGGCACAGCATGAGCTCGCTCCGGTCTATGCCACGGCGAATATCGCGGTGGACCATAACCAGCTTGTGATGGAGACCATGAAGCGCATCGCATATCACCATGACTTGAGATGTCTTCTGCACGAGAAGCCTTATGCGGGCGTGAACGGTTCCGGTAAACATAATAACTGGTCCATCACGACGGACAGCGGCGTGAATCTGCTTGATCCGGGCGATACGCCGAATAAGAATATCCGTTTCCTGCTGGTGCTGGCGTGTATTATGAAAGCGGTGGATAAACATGCTGATCTGCTGCGCCAGAGCGCTGCTGATGTGGGCAACGACCACAGGCTTGGGGCAAACGAAGCGCCCCCCGCGATCATTTCCATTTTCCTCGGGGAACAGCTTGAGGATGTGGTGAAACAGCTGATCGAGACCGGCGACGCGGAGAAGCTGAAGGAGGGCGGCAGGCTGGAGACAGGCGTATCCACACTGCCCGATTTCGAGAAGGACGCCACGGACAGAAACAGGACATCGCCCTTCGCCTTTACCGGCAACAAATTTGAGTTCCGTATGGTGGGTTCCGCGGATTCCATCGCGAGCCCCAATACCACGCTGAACGCGATCATCGCGGAGGCGTTCTGCGAGGCGGCAGACAGGCTGGAGAAGGAGGAAGATTTTGACCTGGCGGTACATAACCTGATCAAAGAATATATGACAGAGCACCAGAGGATCGTCTTCAACGGCAACGGTTATGCGGATGAATGGGTGGAAGAGGCGGAAAAACGCGGACTGCCCAATATCAAGTCCATGATCGAAGCGGCGTCCACTCTGACTACGGATAAGGCGGTGGCACTGTTCGAGCGGTTCGGTATTTTCACCAGGGTGGAACTGGAATCCCGCGAGGAGATCATCTATGAGACCTATGCGAAGACGATCAATATCGAGGCGCTGACCATGATCGATATGGCGGGCAAGAAGATCATACCCGCTGTGATGAAGTACAGCAGAAGCCTTGCGGACACGGTGAACGCCGTGAAGGCGGCGGGCGCAGACGCTTCCGTGCAGATGGATGTTTTAAAGAGTGTATGTGAAAAACTTTCCGCCATGCAGAAGGCGCTGAAAAAGCTGGAAAAGGTGGAAGCGGAAGCGGGCGCTATAGAAGATGCGAAGAAGCAGGCATTTTTCTATAAAGATGTGGTGAAAGAGGTGATGCAGGAGCTGAGAGATCCTGCGGATGAGCTGGAGATGATCGTGGATAAGGATATCTGGCCGCTTCCGACCTACGGCGAGCTGATGTTTGAAGTGTAAGATAAAGGGAAATATAGCTGCCCGGAATGGCGTAAAAGCCATCCCGGGCAATCATAGTATTGTAGTATATTGTGATATTTGATGTAAATGATCAGAAAACGGAATAAAATTTTGTCATAATTTTGAAATAATTTTTTAAAAAAAGGGCTTGCTTTCCGGGAGACAATCCTGTATAATACCTAAAGTAAGTCAAAGGGCTATCGCCAAACGGTAAGGCAACGGACTCTGACTCCGTCATTTCAAGGTTCGAATCCTTGTAGCCCTGCGAAGCAGGTGGACTGCTGTGAAAGCCTCGGAAGGGAAGATTCCGGGGCTTAAATTATGCGCAGGCGGGCGCAGTGCGTTCAAAGAGCGCATGAAAATATCTGTTTTGCAGCGAGCGGTGAACAGGGGAAAGGCTGTAAGGCTTTTCCTGCCTGGTTATTGCAGGATCAGCAGGAAAATAGAAATAGAAGGAGCAGACTGATATGTACACATTTGACGCGAGGATCAGATACAGTGAGGCGGACTGTGAGAACAGGCTGACGTTGGGAAGCCTGCTGGATTATTTTCAGGATTGTTCCACCTTTCACTCGGAGGATATCGGGCTTGGGGTGAAATATCTTCAGAAGCTCCACCAGGTGTGGCTGTTGAGTTCCTGGCAGATCGATGTGGAGAGGTACCCGGAGATCGGGGAGCGGGTGGAGGTCGGGACGCTGCCGTATGATTTCAGGGGTTTTATCGGATACAGGAACTTCTGGATGAAGGACGCGCAGGGAGTGCGGCTGGCGGCGGCAAACTCGATATGGACGCTCTATGATCTGGAAAAGGGCAGGCCGGTGATGCCGGATCAGAATATGAAGGACGGCTACATGATCAGCCCTAAGATAGAGATGGAGTATCTGCCCCGGAAGATCGCGATACCGGAGGGGGGAGAGGAAAAACCTTGCTTTACGATTGCCAGGCATCACCTCGACACAAACCACCATGTCAACAACGGGCAGTATGTGCATATCGCGCTGGAGTATCCGGAGGAGGACTTTGTGGTCCGGCGGCTCCGGGCGGAGTATAAGAAGCAGGCGTACCTGGGAGATGTTTTCTGTCCGGTGGTGTATGAGCGGGAGGGGAGCTATGTGGTGAGCCTGAACGACAGGAGCGGGGAACCCTACGCGGTGGTGGAACTGACGGGGGAGCGGAGGGCAATGCCTGAAGCATAAAGAAGTGGACCGGGAGCAGCGGGAGGGCAATGCCTGAGACATAAAGAAGCGGACCGGGAGCAGCGGAGGGCGATGCCCGGAGTATAAGAAACAGATCGGGAACAGTAAACAGGATGCAGAGAGATGGAAAGCCACATGCGGCGCCGCCGCATATGGATAAGAGGACGGGAGAACAGGATATGTTTGAATTGGGAAGACAGCAGAGACTGACAGTGGTAAAAGAGGTTGAATTCGGTGTTTACCTGGGCGATGAAAAAGAGAGGGTATTATTGCCGAAAAAGCAGGTGCCGGCAGGGACGAAAAGAGGAGATGAACTGGAGGTTTTTATTTACAGGGATTCGGCGGACCGGCTGATCGCAACGATCAATACCCCGAAGCTCACATTGGGAGAGGTGGCGCTTTTAAGAGTATCGGATGTGACAAAGATCGGTGCTTTTCTGGATTGGGGACTGGAGAAGGAACTGCTTCTGCCTTTCAAGGAACAGACAAAGAAGGTGATGCCGGGGGAGGATTGTCTGGCAGCGCTCTATATCGACAAGAGCGGGCGGCTGTGCGCGACGATGAAGCTGTACCATTATCTGAGGTATGACAGCCCTTACCAAAAGGACGATACGGTGACAGGGCGCATCTATGAGATCAGCGGCAACTTTGGCGTGTTTGTGGCTGTGGATGACAGATATTCCGCATTGATCCCGAAAAACCAGATGTTCGGAGAGAAAAGCTTCCGGGTGGGGGATGTTATCACGGCGCGGGTGAACGAGGTGAAAGCGGATGGCAAGCTGGATCTGTCAGTACGCCAGAAGGCGTACCTTCAGATGGATAAGGATGCGGAAAGGCTGATGGAAATGATAGAGAGTTCCGGCGGCGAGCTTCCTTTTTCGGATAAGGCAGATCCTGAGGTAATCCGCAGGGAAACGGGCATGAGTAAAAACGAATTCAAGCGTGCCGTGGGGCGTTTATACAGGGAGCGCCGTATTGAAATTAACGAAAAGTCCATCCGCAAAATAGAGTAGAAAGTTGCAGGAACAGATTTTTGGGCAAAATACACAAAAATTAAATATTAAAATTGTGCAATTTTGCCAATGCTAAAAAATATTTGGTGCCAAAAACGTGTGAAAAGAGAGAAAACGTTTTCCGCCTATTGCAATTTGGAAAAAAGTGAGTAAAATCAATGGTGTAAACAAAAATGAATTGAGAGTTGGTTCCCGCAGAGACACGCGGGGAGAAAGGAGTACAAAATGAAAGTACAGAACATTAAGGACATCGAAAAGTTTTTCAAGGTAGTTGACAACTGCTCAGGTAAGGTAGAGCTGGTTACGGGCGAGGGTGACAGATTGAATCTGAAATCCAAACTGTCGCAGTATGTGTCTATGGCAAACATCTTCTCTAACGGTGAGATCCCCGAGCTGGAGATCATCGCATATGAACCGGAAGATATCGGTAAACTTGTAAACTTCATGATGGAGAATGACTAACATAGATGAACAGTAAAAGGATCGGAGTTGTCTTTCTGTTGCAGATACTGGGCTATTTTCTGCTGATGTTCGGAATAGCAGTATATTATATGGCGGGTACCTCGGCGAGAGAGATCGGGATAGTGGAAAATCTGATAATAGCGCAGTCCGTCAATGTAATACCTTTGGCGCTCGTGATATTGGTCGGGTGCAGGAAATACAGAGGCGAAAAGATATTCAGGGATACACTGGGATTTCGGCGCATCAAAATATCCACAGCCCTTATGACGGTCCTTTATGCGTTCTTACTGATGCCATTGACAACACTTGCAAATGCGATATCCATGATCTTTGTGGATAATGTGGTAGCAGACCTTGCGGGGGACATTTTAGATGTCCCCTTTGTCGTTATGTTTCTGATCATGGCGGTATTCGGACCGTTCTGTGAGGAAGTAGTCTTCCGAGGCGCGTTTTTCCGGGGATTCAGGCGTTCCGGCAATATTTTCGGGGCGGTTTTGATGTCGGGGCTGTTGTTCGCGCTGATGCATATGAACCTGAATCAGGCGGCGTATGCGCTGCTTTTAGGGATCATGATGGCACTGCTTGCGGAGGCGGCGGATTCCACGCTCGCGCCCCTTATCGTGCACATCGTCTTTAACGGGCAGAGCGTGTGCCTGATGTATCTGGAGGACAGATTATTCCCGGAACTTATGGAGGAGGAACTGGCGGGGTTTAACAATGATCCGGAGGAGCTGGTGCTGGTGATCGCAGTCTATCTGCTTCTCGCGGTGATATGTACAGCCATCGCCTTCTGCGTAGTGACATGGATCGCTTCCAACGAGGGGAAACAGAACTTCCTGCGGACGATCTGGGCGTCGAGAAAGATTAAGAGGGAGAGGCTCTGGAGCGTATGCCTGGTGATCGGTGTGACGCTGGCAGTCCTGTATATCCTGTTTGAGACGGTGTTCAGCGCCATGCTTTTGTAAGCCTGTCTGAGGGCGTATGCGGCGGTCATATATGTCAGTTGATCCTGCGCAGCAGTTTTTCCGTCAGCTGGCTGTAACCGGTATATTTTTTAAATGATTCGACTATGATGGAGACAGCCAGGGATACAGTGAGCAATACGGCAAGTATCTTCCAGGAATCCTGAAAAGAATAGATAAAGTCGGGATAGAAATAATAGTAGATAAAGGTGTGTACCAGAAAGATATTGGCGGCGTGTTTTCCGAGAAATTCGAGGCAGAAATTCAGGCCCGGTATACAGGCGATAAACTCGTACGCCATATACGGGATCACGAATACCAGCAGATAGCTGAACTCCAGCGCGGCGTACTTGCTGAGAAGATAAGACAGGTACAGCAAAAACAGACAGGCGAGAAATTTGCCTGTTTTTATTATGCACCGGAAAGCATGAGAAGAAAAATTACCGTTTCGCCGTATGGTTTCCGGGCCGTCTGCTGTTTTTCCGCGCCTGCCCCATTCCCGCAGCTTCTCAAACCAGTTTTCATATGCGAAAGCGCATCCCAAAAAGACTGTTGGCAGATAACACCAGAATTCCAGCCGCATCCCGGGAATGACAAGACAGACCATGCAGGCGGCGGGCAGCAGAAGATACCGGAATCTCCGGTATGCCATATAGATAAAGGGCATCACAACGATCAGCAGAACGGCGTAGGAGAGATACCACCAGGTCACGTTCAGAGGAACGGTTCCCATAAAAGCGGCAAGCCCCAGGCCGTCAATACATATGCTGAGCAGGATATGGGCAGGATCCATATCAGCCTGGGCATAAAAAAGCCCGATCGGCTGATGCATAACAAAATATTTATACAGTATGGCAAAAATATATATGATGACAACGCCGGATTCCAGCCTGATCAGCCTTCTTATGATAACGGACATAATTTCAGCCGGGCTTTCTGTGTTTTTTTGAGTCAGAGTCCGGGTGATGCCGAACGCTGAAATAAAGGAAAACCCGGCGACGCAGATCTTAAAAAAAGTGACGATCTGAGCGATGAGAACAGGATTTTTGAGAATGGTATTTACCTCATAGAGAGCCATATTGTCCGGAAAAAACACATGATGTGCCAGCATGAGAATGATCAGGATGCCTTTGGTGATGGTTGAGTGCTTTTTGGAAAACATGTATCTCTCTCCTGACATTTTTACACGCGGACATCGAAATTACTTCCCAGATAGGGATTGACAGAAAGTTCCATCGAGGCAGCCGGAGCGGACGAGATCATTTCAGCGAGCTGAGCCCCCTGAGACCTTGCGTTATCCATAGCCTTGTCAAGCATCTTCATCCCCCATCCGGTCTGAAGGTTTGCCATTGACATGGAAGTTGATAAACCGGCAATATCCATCTTATCCTCCTTTCCAGCATCTCTGCATATTGCGGGACGGACACAATTGTCGCTGACAGAATGCTTTTGGTCCCATCCGGCCTGACAGTATGCTGAATCTGTTACAGAACTATTTTCAGTATAAATGCACAGCACATTTTTGTCCAGAGGATTCTGAACATATTATTTAAAATTGGCAACAGTTCAGCCTTTAGGCTTCACTGTTATGGATATGTCGTAACAGTGAAGCCTTTCAATATTCCGCGAGTAAAATCGCTCTGCAAGCGATTTTACGAGTTGTGCAGGCGCCAAAATGCGACTTTGGAGCATTTTGTGTGCATCAGTGTAATAGTTCAGCCGAATGGCTGAACTATTACGATATGTCCTCCCCTGACGACACAAACCTTGCGGAATCCAGCCCTATCTGCTATACTATACTGTATTCAGGGGTAAAGGAAGAACCGGCGGGTTCTTCACAAAGGGGATAACATGCAAAAACTTAATTTACTGGGGATGAATCTGACGGATTATTCCCTTCGGGAATCTATCGGTATCACGGACAGGTTTCTGGGGAGCGGCAGCCTGAATACGATCCTTTTTATTTCCGCAAAGATTCTGGTGGGGGCAGGAGTCTCGGAGGAACAGCAGGAATGGATCAGGGGAGCTGACCTGGTCGTCTGGAGCGATGCGGAGATCGTGAGGCAGGCGGGCGTCAGAGACAGGGACCGCATCCATGAAGTAGAGAATCAGGACTACATCAAGGAAGTTTTGAAGCGCCTGGACAGAGGAAAAAAACCGTTGTATCTGCTTGCGGAATCGGAGGAGGAATTAGAGAGGCTGGAAGCGGATCTGAGGGCGATCAGGGAGGATCTGATCGTGGCGGGAGCAGGCGTGGTCAGCGGGATGCAGGAAGAGTGGGATGACGAAGCCAACAGGATCAACGCCCTCGCGCCTGCGGCGGTGATATCCCGCCTGCAGTTTGAACGCCAGGGAAGGCTGATAGAGGGCATGAAAAAGATCCTGAATGCGGATATATGGCTTGCCCTGGACCATCAGATGGTGCTGGGAAGCAAAAAGGTGCCCTTTTTGAGGAGGCTGCTCAGCAAATGGTATCACCTTCTTTTCCAGCGGCAGATCCAGGAGTACCATGAGGCGAGAGAGAAGGAACAGAATGAATCGCCGCAGTCGGATGGTGCGGACACGGAGTGAAATACCCCGCGGAAAGCAGAAATAAAAAGCAGGCTCTTTTCTGATATACCGGAAAAGAGCCTGTTGTCGTACAGGGGGATGAGGGGGATTGAGGAGGATTTTTCTGTTTGTATAGGTTGACTATTGTTAAAAATATACAAATTTTGGAAAAAACATAAAAAAACAGACAAAAAATCTTCGAAAAGAGGTAGATTTATTTGTGCATTTGTTTTAGAATAAAAAATAGGTTGTGAAAAAAGCCTTTTATGGGGTGAAAATGTATTGTTGAAAATGTATAATGAGCTATGCCGCATCGCAGATGTGCGGCAGGCACACAGGAGGGAAGGGACAAGATGATTTCAAACCAGATTTTGCAGAATACTATTGAAGGATTAAAAGCGATCGCCAGAGTGGAACTCTGCATCATGGATATCGACGGGAAAGAGGTTGCCGCGACTGTGAGCATGTATGAGTGTGAAAAGCCGGCGATGGAATTCGCACAGTCTCCGGCGGATTCACAGGAGATCCAGGGATATCAGTACTTCAAGATATATGATGAACAGCAGCTGGAATACATATTGATCGCCGGCGGCTCCGGCGAGGACGTATACATGGTGGGAAAGATGGTCGCCTTCCAGGTCCAGAACCTGCTGGTCGCGTATAAAGAACGGTTCGACAAAGATAACTTCATCAAAAACCTGCTGCTTGACAACCTGCTGCTCGTGGATATTTACAGCAGGGCGAAAAAGCTGCATATCCAGGCGGATGTCAGGCGGGTGGTGATGATCATTGAGACAGACAGCACAAAGGACTGCAACGTGCTGGAGATCGTGCGCGGCGGAAATACGAATATCAGAGATTTTGTCACGGCGGTGGACGAGAATAATGTGATCGTGGTGCGGGATCTGAGCGAAGGGGATTCCGCGGCGGAGATAGAGAAGGGGGCGAAGGCGTTAGAGAGTTTTCTGGTGAAGGAGGGCATGAAGAACGTCAGAGTATCCTACGGTACGGTCGTGAAGGAGATCAAGGACGTCAGCCGTTCTTATAAAGAGGCGAAGATGGCGCTTGATGTGGGCAAAATATTCTTCAGCGACCGGAATGTGGTGGCATACAGTGAACTTGGCATCGGGCGTCTGATCTATCAGCTCCCGATCCCCCTCTGTAAGATGTTCATCAGGGAGATATTCGGCGGAAAGAGCCCGGATGATTTTGATGAGGAGACGCTGACGACGATCAACAAGTTTTTTGAGAACAGCCTGAATGTATCAGAGACATCCAGACAGCTTTTTATCCACAGAAACACACTTGTCTACAGGCTGGATAAACTGCAGAAGGCGACAGGCTTAGATCTTCGGGTGTTTGAGGACGCGATCACTTTCAAGATCGCGCTGATGGTCGTGAAATACATGAAATATATGGAAACATTTGACTACTAAACTGGCACTTACACAGAGATGTGTATCATGTCGGATCAAAAATCAGGTCACAAAAGAAAGGGATACGAAGTGGCGGAAAAAGCAGTAAAGAGAAAACGGAAGAAAAGAAGCGGTGAGAGGGATATCATCGTGCTTGAAAATGTGAGCAAATCCTATGAGACCGGTTCGCCGGCTCTGAACGATATCAACCTGCGGATCAGGCGTGGGGAATTTGTCTTTATCGTGGGGGACAGCGGTTCCGGTAAATCCACGATGATCAAACTGCTGCTCAGGGAACTGACGGCGACGGAGGGGACTGTAAAGGTCCTGGGGTATGACCTGAACAGGATCAGACACCGGAAGATTCCGGAATTCCGGCGTAATATCGGCATTGTGTTTCAGGATTTCCGCCTGTTGAAAGACCGGAACGTATATGAAAATGTGGCATTCGCGCAGAGGATCGTGCTGACACCCACAAAGCAGATGCGGAAGAATGTGCCGGCTGTCCTCGCCTCGGTGGGGCTTGCCGGAAAGTACAAGGCAAAACCGAAGCAGCTCTCCGGCGGCGAGCAGCAGAGGGTGGCTCTCGCGAGGGCTCTGGTAAACGAGCCGACGCTGCTTTTGTGCGATGAGCCGACAGGAAATCTGGATCCCAAGAATTCCTGGGAAATTATGAATATGCTGGAGGAGATCAACAAGGGAGGGACGACCGTGCTCGTTGTGACCCACAATAAAGAGATCGTGAACCAGATGGAAAAAAGGGTTGTGACACTGAAGAAAGGCGTTATCATAAGCGACGAGGAGAAGGGAGCGTATATCGATGAGGATTAGTACATTTTTCTATACCATCAAACAGGGCTTCCGCAATATTTTCCGAAACAAGCTTTTTTCCCTGGCATCCATCGCGACGATCACGGCGTGCCTGTTCATGTTCGGCATATTTTACTCGGTGGTGGTAAATCTTCAGAATATGGTGCAGAACGCCGAGGAGGGTGTCTGTGTCACCGTTTTCTTTGAGGCGGGAACCGAGGATACCGTCATACAGGAGATCGGCCAGAAGATATCCGGCAGGATGGAAGTCTCTGATGTGGAATATATCTCCGCCGATCAGGCGTGGGAGGACTGGAAGGCGGACTATCCGCCGGAGTATGCGGAAGGCTTTACGGAAAACCCTCTGGAAAACTGTGCCAACTACAGAGTCTATCTGAGCGACGTCTCCATGCAGGATTCCCTGGTCACCTATCTGGAGTCCATGCCGGAGGTCAGAAAGGTGAACCGCTCCCAGCTGACGGCGGATGTGCTGTCCGGGTTTAACTCTCTGCTCGGCTATGTCTCTATCGGACTGATCGCGATCCTGTTAGGGGTTTCGGTATTCCTGATCAGCAACACTGTGACGATCGGCATCAATGTGAGGCGCGAGGAGATCACGATCATGAAATACATCGGGGCAACGGATTTCTTTGTGCGCTCGCCCTTTGTGGTGGAGGGGATCCTGATCGGCCTGGTGGGTGCGGGCATTCCGCTGGCGATCATCTATTTTGTGTATAACAAGGCGGTAGCGTATGTGCTGGACCGCTTTTCGATCCTGACAAACCTGCTGACATTTTTGCCGGTGAAAGAAATTTTTCATATTCTGCTGCCCCTGTCCCTGGGCATCGGCGTAGGCATCGGTTTTCTGGGCAGTTTTATCACAGTGAGGAAGCATCTTCGGGTATGATGCCGGTGACCGGGGAAGAGAATGTAAAGCGTGAAGGGCACTGTTGGCGGCGTGTATGGAATGTCCTGAGAATGGCTGCCGGCGGTGGAGCTATGAATGATTTCGATGGTGGATATCCATGTCGGGTGAAGCGGATGTGTGCCGTGGTGCGTACCATGTGTGGAAAGCATGGAACGATCAACACACAGAGGATCTGGAATGAGAAACAGAGGACATACAAAAAAGTGCATAGGGATGTTGCTGCTTGCGGCAGTGATATTTTCGCAGACAGGGGAGGCGGAAGCGGTTTCGCTCTCCTCTATTACTTCTGACAGTATCCGAGAAAAGGAAGGGCAGATATCTGAAGCGCAGGATGAAAAGAAACAGCTTCAGTCCGCGCTGACGGATATCAAGGCATTGAAAGAGCAACTGGAAGGCGAGAAGGCGAGCCTGGAGAGTTATGTGGTGGCGTTAGACAGCAATCTGGCGGAGATCCAGAAGAAAATTTCCGAACTGAACGGTATGATCGCCGCGAAGGAGGAGGAGATAAAGGAGACGGAGGAGGAACTGAAAGCTGCCACGCTGAAACAGGAAGAGCAGTATGACGCGATGAAGCAGCGGATTCAGATGATGTATGAGCAGGGGGACGATTATTATCTGGAAACAGTGCTCAGTGCAGAATCTTTTGCCGATCTGCTGAATAAAATTGATTATATCCAGATGGTGATGGATTATGACAACCAGAAACTGGAAGAATATATATTGATCCGGGAGTATGTGGAGGTCTGCAAGCAGGAACTGGATGCCGAAAAAGAGGTGCTCGGTGAGGCGAAGGTGAGTGTGGAAAAGGAGGAGGCCTCTCTGGCACAGCTGATCTCCGACAAAGAAACTGAGATCACCTTAAAACAGGGGGATATCAACAATAAGTCTGCGGCGATCGCCGAGTATGAAGCGGATATCAAGGCACAGAACGAACTCATCGCTTCCCTGGAGGCGGCGGTTGCCGCGGAGAGAAAACGGCTGGCAGAGGAGAACGGGAGAAAGCTGACCTATGACGGCGGCATGTTTACATTCCCGGCGCCCTCCATGACCAGGATCTCCGAGGAGTACGGCGAGCGCATCCATCCCATACTGGGCGTTCCGCAGTTCCACAACGGCGTGGATCTGGCGGCGCCCAACGGCAGCCCGATCCTGGCAGCATACGACGGGGAAGTCGTTGCGGCGTCCTACAGCGGGAGCATGGGAAATTATATCATGATCGACCACGGGGACAGCCTCTATACGATATATATGCACGCGTCCGCGCTCTATGTGTCGAAGGGCGACCTTGTCACAAAGGGACAGAAGATAGCGGCGGTGGGATCCACCGGAAGGTCGACCGGCCCACACTTGCATTTCAGCGTGCGGAAGAACGGCGGTTATGTGAGCCCGTGGGGGTACCTTGGGTAGCAGGCTGCGCGGAAAACATGGGCATGCCGGACCTGCGGGCAAAGGTATACCGAAATAAAATATTTATAGAACATATTAATGAGTAAAGGGTGGCGTATCGGTTTTGAAGGGTAAGCAGGAAAGGTCAAACGGTTACGGCGTGGGCGTTGTGACCGGTATTCTGGCAACTGCTCTTGTATTCAGCGGGGCGTGGACAGGAAAAATTTTATATGACAACAATAAGGCGCAGTCGGCGGCTGTCTCCGGCGCGTCCGAAGGGGAATCTGTTGTGAACAGTGGAACGATCAGCAAGATCGCAGCTATTGAGACGATGGTCAACGAGAGATTCTATTTCGGCGATGTCGGGGAGGAGGAACTGCAAAAGGGAATCTGCAGCGGCATGATAGAGGCGTTGGATGACAAGTATGCGGCGTACTATACCGCGGAGGAACTGAAGGAACAGTGGGAGAAAAACGAGGGTATCTACTATGGCATCGGAGCTTATGTGAGCCTGGATGAGGATACACAGACACCGTATGTCAGCGGTGTGATAGAGGGAACCCCGGCACAGGAGGCGGATCTGCGGATGGGCGATATCATCTATGCAGTGGATGGGACAAAGACATTCCAGATGTCGCTGGATGAGGTGACGGCTCTGATCAAGGGAGAAGAGGGGACGCATGTGACGCTGACCTTAGTGCGGGGAGAGGAGGTCTTCGACCAGGATGTGGTGCGCCGCAGGGTGGACCGCCCCACAGTGACATCCCGGATGCTGGATGAGGAGATAGGCTATATCGGAATCTCGGAATTTAAGGATGTGACGGTGGATCAGTTCACGGAGGCGTACGCAGTGATAAAGGGCTCCGACGCGAAAGCGCTGGTTCTTGACCTGCGGGGAAATCCAGGCGGGCTCCTGGACGCGGTCGTGGATATCGGGCGGCAGATACTGCCGGAGGGGCTGGTCGTCTATACGGAGGATAAGAACGGGAAACGCGTGGAATACGACTGCGACGGGGAGAAGGAGATAGATATCCCTATGGTGGTGCTTGTCAACGGCGGTTCCGCCAGCGCGGCGGAGGTGCTGACAGGCGCGATAAAAGACTACGGTGTAGGTACAGTCATGGGGACTACCACCTACGGAAAAGGTATCGTCCAGAAGATCATTGCCCTCTCGGACGGTTCCGCCATCAAACTCACCACGGATGGTTATTTTACGCCGAAGGGAAATAATATCCACGGCAAGGGTATTGAGCCGGACATCGTGGTGGAGTTTGATGCGGAGGCATACTACGCTGAGGAGCCGGTGGATAATCAGCTGGAAGCGGCCAAAGAGTATTTGGGGAAGAGGCTGCACGGGTAGAGGATGGATGGAAGAATCCATAAAATACTGTGATAAAAATGAAGGGGCTGTCGCAAAACAGAATTACTTATTTTTGTGACAGCCCCGGTTTGTGAGAGATACATCCCTGTGTCCGTGCAGGATCAAACGCGTGGGCAGCATCACCTGTTGTATCTCTTTATTTTTGCCGTTTATTTTGTCCATCAGAATCTGCACTACTTTATGGGACTCCAGCTGTTTGTCCGCGCCGATGGTTGCGAAGGGGAGCGGGATCCGCAGGTTTGACTGGATATCATCGAAACCTACGATCGGGATATCTTTTGAGCATCCGGCCTCGGCGAGCAACACCATGATCTCCCAGGCGATAAAATCACTGAAAGCAAAAATGGCATCATAGTTAACAGATCTTTTCAGAATGTCTTTCAGATTCTGATTATCGCTGGCGGCGGAGATGTTAGTTTCAGCGACCAGCATCGGATCGTAAGGAATCTGTGCTTCTGCAAGTGCCTGGCAATAGCCTTTGAAACGGTCGACAGAATTGGATATATGGTGCGGGCCATTGATAAAAAGGATCCGCTTCCTGCCCATTTTCAGCAAATGGGATACCGCCGTATAGGCGCCCTGTTCATCGTCCCATACTACGTAGTTCATTGCTTCTCCGGGGAAATGCCTTCCGAGCAGGACGTACGGAATATTATTTTTTTCGATAAGATGAAGGGAGGATAGGTCCTGCTGATTGGGGGCAATGATGATGCCGTCCACTTTTCGGCTGATAGCGGCCTGAACGGCTTTTAATTCCAGTGCATTGTCTTCATCAGTATCCAGTATCAGAGAGGTATAGTTATATTTGCGCAATTCGGAATTGATTCCCTTGATCAAAACCGCCCAAAATGGATTTGCCACATTGGGAAGGATCAGTGCTATGGAATAGGTAAAGCCGGAGCGCAGGGAACCGGCGACCATATCATTGATATATCCCATTTCCTGGGCCTTTTGGCGAATAAAAGCGGCAGTAGTACTCGAGATATCCGCTTTTCCTTTCAATGCGTGGGAAACTGTGTTGGTAGTGTATCCTGTTGCCTGAGCAACCATTTTTAGAGTAACCCGCCCGGGCCTGGAATTGGACATAAGGACTCCTTGTTGTATAGTTTGTCGGTATTTTTGGAGCGATAATTGATAAAAGTAAACATAATATGCAGTTTTTCTTTTTTCTATATTGACTTTATCATAAATCTGTAGTATATTGCAAGTATAAAATTAGCAATGCTGTTAGTTTTATACTAAAAAACATTAACGTTAATGTAAATTTAAGAAGATTTGTAGAACAAAAATAACAGAAATTCTGGAAAGGAGAACTATGAATGAATATCTTCAGGATGACCGTTTGATTATGACGCATTATGGAGATGATTATAGCAGGTATATGGGGGCTGTTGTCCCGCCTGTATTTATGAATTCCCTGCATGTATTTCCCTCGGTGGAGGATTATTACGCGGCGGACCGCCTGCAGGAGGAAGAATTTATTTACGGGCGGTCGGGGAATCCGACAGTGCGGCTGGCAGAGAAAAAAATAGCAGCCATGGAGCACGGGAAGATGGCTCTGTGTTTTGCGTCCGGTATGGCGGCGGCATCGACAGCGATCATGGCAGTATGTAAGGCCGGCGGCCATATTATCAGTGTGAGAAACGCATATGGACCTTTGAGGGAGTTTTTACTGCAATATTGCGTCTGCCATATGCATATGAAGATCAGCTTTGTATCGGGAGAAAGTGTCGAGGAATTTGAGGATTGTATCCGCCCTGACACACAGCTGATCATACTGGAGAGTCCCTCCAGCATAGTGTTTTCCCTGCAGGATCTCAGGGCTGTGGCACAGCTGGCAAAAGCGCACGGGATCCGCACATACATGGACAATACATATTGTTCACCTGTTTTCCAGAAACCGCTTGACATGGGAATTGACATTGTGATGCATACTATGTCCAAGTATATAGGGGGACACAGTGATATCATCGGAGGTGTGCTGGTGTCGAAGGATGAGGAACTGATGCGGAAGATATCTGCAGATATCAGGGAATGGTTTGGCGGAATCCTCGGCCCGATGGAGGGATGGCTTGTTCTGAGAGGAATCCGCACGCTTCAGGTACGATTGGAACAGCATCAGAAGAATGCTTTGGCAGTGGCAGAGTATTTGGAGGCTCATCCAAGGGTGAAGAAGGTGTATTATCCGGGATTAAAGAGCCACCCTCAATATGAACTGATGAAGAAGCAGCAGTCGGGGAACAGCGGCCTGCTCAGTTTTGAGGTGGATGCGGAACCTGCAAAGGCCGCGGCAAAGATAAACCAGGATATATTTAAAGTGTTTAAGATAGGCGTATCCTGGGGAGGTTTTGAGAGTCTGATCACTATGCCGTTTTATAAACTTCAGCCGGAAGATGCCGGGAAACTTGGGGCAACACCCGGTATAGTGAGAATTCACTGCGGGCTGGAGGGAGCGGGTCATCTGGTTGATGATCTGGCGAATTTTTTGGACAGTATGGAAAACTGATTGACAGCAAACCGGAGTGTTCCGGTTGTGTGATGCCGTTTTTACGGCAGAAGGAGAGAAAGGTATGAGAAAGAGATTATTGAGTATTGTGGTTATGGTCTCCATGATAGCTGTATTGTTATCCGGGTGCGGAAATGCGGAACAGAAACCTGAGGAGGGAAACAGTGCGGCTGCGGAGAGTGCGGAAACTGAAGGAGAGACTGGAGCGGATCATTCAGATGGCAGCGCGGCGGATGACGGAGAGCAGGTAACTATCCGGTTTATGGATAATATGGCGAGTGAAGTGCGAGACAGAGCGTATGAGGAGATCATAGCCAATTTTGAGAAAGAGAACCCGAACATTAAAATTGAATATGAAACGGTGCCATGGGATCAATCCCACAGTAAACTTGTGACGCTTGGCAGTACAGGGACAATGCCGGATGTGGTGCAGGTCCATCCCACATGGATTTCGGAATTTGTCAATGCAGGATGGATCGTGGGACTGGATTCTTATCTGGAAAACTATGAATATAAGGACGGTTTTACGGATTATACCCGGAATGTTTTATTTGATCAGACGCAGAGACAGGTGTTTGGCGACGTATATGTTATTCCTGACGCTATTTTGACAAACGGTATTTTTATCAGGACGGACTGGGCGGAGGAAGCCGGTGTTGAGTATGATGACTGGACATGGAATGAGTTTCTGGAGGCGGCACAGAAGATGACGGATAAAGACAACAACCGGTATGGTATAGCATTCCGGGGAGGAAGAGCCGCTTACCATCAGGCGATGTTTTTGCTTTACTCACAGACGGGCGGGCGTGTCTATGATGAGGAGGGTAACTGTCTGTTCAATTCTCCGGAATGCGTGGATATCTTTACCCGGTATATCGATCTTTATAAAGAGGGAAATACACCGGAGGATGCTATTAACTGGGGATTTGCGGAAATGTGTTCCGCATTTACATCAGGATTGTCTGGAATGTTAAATCAGACATGCGAAGTGATTGAGATGTGTGAACAGAATCTGTCGGATGATCAGTGGACGGTAGCCATACTGCCCTCGTCGGATGCGGATGGCAAGATATACAACGAGATTTCTTTTTCCAATGGTTATGCAGTGGCACAGAACAGTGAGCATAAAGAAGCGGCATGGAAATTTATAGAGTATCTGTCTTCTCCGGAAGCGGCGAAAATCTACTGCAAGACAAATCTTCTGATCCCGGTACAAAAAGAAGCTCTGGAGGATGAATTCTTCACCAGCGGTAAGATGGCGGGCTATGCTGAAATGTTTAAGAAAGACAATCTGGTGGCGTGGCCGGAATTGGGGTATTTTGCGGAGGTTGGTGAGTTCCGCGAAACTTTTGCGGATGCCGAAGTACAGAAATGTATGCAGGGACAGCAGACACCGCAGGAAACGCTGGATAAGCTGGCAGAGTTTCTGACAAAATATCAGAAGGAATATATGAAGGAAAATCCGGATGTGGAAATTCCTATGCCAAAGGATACACAGGCGTTAAATTGAGTGACAGATGAAGGCGTGGGGCGGCAGTGTCATAGCCGCCCCATCTGTCCCGGCAGAAAGATAAGCCGGGTGAAGAGACGGCCTTAGAGGGTTGTTTGGAGGTGCATGCGATGACAGTTCGGGAAAAGAAAAGGAGAAGAGAGGCATTTTGGCTTTTGTTTCCGACGGCATTACTGCTGCTTGTTTTTATTGCGTATCCGTTGGTAAATACGTTGGTGCTGTCCCTTCAGGAGTACAAGCTTACTTCTGCGGGAAAAGCCCATTTCAATCATTTTGAAAATTTCAGAGCCATCATTGAGGATCCTTATTTTACAATGATACTGCGCAATTCCTTTGTATTCACATTTGTCACGGTGGCGTTGCAGTTTTTTCTGGGGCTGACTCTGGCGTTGGCGCTTTATAAACCCTTTAAGGGCAGGAATGTCTATCAGGCGGTTGTATTTTTACCATGGTCTATCTCGGCTCTGGTGATCGGCTTTACATTTCGGTGGCTGTTTAATGCGGAATTTGGCCCGGTGAATGATATCGGCTTAAAATTGGGGATCCTTCAGGAAAAGATATCATTTCTGGGGAACGGGACGATGGCGCTTTCCTGTGTGATCGCAGCAATGGTCTGGTATGGGGTTCCTTTCTTTGGTATTATGCTGACCGCTGCTTTTCAGTCGATACCGATGGATCTGTATGAGGCGGCTGAGATCGACGGAAGCAATGCAGTTAAGAAATTCTTTTATATTACATTGCCCTACGCGAAGCCGACGATCGTATTGACGTTGCTGCTGCGCACGATCTGGGTATTCAATTCCGCGGATCTGATCTATGTGATGACGAACGGCGGGCCGGGCAATGCTACGCATACATTGGCAAGCTACATGTTCTCAAAAGCCTACAGCACGTTGAACTTCGGGCAGACAGGCGCACTGGGGACGATGTTTATGGCAGGGCTTGCGATCTATACCCTGATGTTTATGAAGATAACCAGATATGACGGCTCGGGAGGATTCTGATGAAGAGGAAGATGAAGAAAAGATTGATGGGCATACTGCGTTTTATAATACTGGCACTTTTTCTGCTGGCTGTGCTGGCACCATTGTATTGGCTGTTTATCACATCTTTTAAAACAAATGCGGAGATCAATTCGCTGGAAGTAACTTACTGGCCTCATGCATTCACGCTTGACAACTATCAGAAGCTGTTTGAAGTTACTGAGTTCGGTGTTTATATGAAGAACAGTTTAATCGTAACACTGACAACGGCAGTGATTGTTTTGCTGTTATCCATCAGCGGCGGTTATGCATTGGCAAGATATGAATTTAAAGGGAAGAAAGCGGTTCTGCTGGTATTTCTTGTCTCTCAGATGATCCCGACTATTTTACTGTTTATACCGATGTTTGCTATTTTCGGGAAAATGAAACTGAATAATACTCTGCAGAGCCTTATCATTTTGTATACGGTATTCAATACGCCATTCTGCCTGGTCACGCTGCGGGGGTTTTTTGAGAGGATCCCGACATCGTTGGAGGAAGCTGCCTGGATGGACGGCTGCAACAAGATGCAGTCTCTGGTAAAGGTGGTGATACCTGTGCTCTTTCCGGGTATCGTTGCCACTTTCGTATTTGCCTTTACCGGTGCATGGAATGAACTGTTAGCAGGCATTATGTTTATTAACAGTAACTCATTAAAAACGATCCCGGTCGCCATCAATGCGTTTATCGGAAAGTACAGTATTGATTGGGGGCAGATGTCGGCGGCATGTATGATCGCGCTGATACCGACAGTGATCTTTTTCGCTGTTGTACAAAAGTATATTGTCCAGGGGTTGACGCAGGGGGCGGTGAAGGAGTGAGCGGCTCAGAGAGCCGTGCCGCTCCTTCATTATAAAATTTTATGACTGTTTCACGCATTCATTAAATGACAAAATTCAAGGGGAGTAATTGCCTCATCCCCAATTGCACTGGAATCAAAATCTGAAGGAAATTAGGCTTTTGATCTTATCCGAAAGCCTTCCATCCCAGCCACAAAATTTTCATCATTTGCAGTCTGGACTGTAGAAGTATTGTTCTGTTAATTGTCTTTCGGCAACATAAATCTTTTCATAAAATCAATCAGATATTTTAAATTGTCATCAGATAGATTATTGATCATTTGAACGGCTTAAAAGTTGGATGTCGAAATATCTTTTTCAATTTATATCCCAGCACAGAGTTTTTTATAAGTCAATTTGACCTGGCCGAAAAGAAAGTTGCCTATGAAGGGATGGCAGATTTAGATAAATCGTTTTATATATGAAAAAATGTTTTATTTAAAATCAGAAAAACGATTGACAACTCAGGAGATCAAAGATATAGTAATAAAATAATACTTGTGATAAAACGATTTTTCGGATTATTCAGAAAATTATTTGAAAAAATTTACATGAAAAAGGACAAAGACTATGGTTTACTTAATGATCTCACTGGCGGGTTTCTGCATGCTGTCGATCGGGTTTAAGCTGGTCAGCATTTATCAGGCTGATATGAAGAGAGTAATATTTATAAATTATGTCATGGCAACGACGCTGACGATCGCTGTGGCAGTCCTGAATCTGAGAGATAAAAATATCTTTGAGGGCTTCGGAAACGGCGATTTCTGGAAGATGGCGTGTTTGGCGGTGGCATTGGGACTTGCCATGATCCAGAATCTGTGGTGTACGGAAGTGAGTACGGATAAAAACGGGCTGGGAAGCACAACCTTTTTCAGCCGGGCGGGCTTTTTGATCTGTATTATTCTTTCTGCGGTGCTGTGGAAGGATTTTCCGGGAATCCTCCAGGCAATAGGTATTCTGGTGCTACTGGTTTCCATGGCGGAGATGATGCGCGGAACTCAGGATGGAAATGTGGCAGGCGACCGGAAGCTGTTCCCGGTCCTGTTCATAGGGAGCGGGCTGGTATTCTTTTTTAATGCGGTGTATGGCAGGTATTTTCCTGCAGAGTATAAACCGCTTTTTCTGTCGATCGTGTTTTTGGTGACGCTTATCAGCAGCGTAGTCTTATTGTGCAGAGGAGATAAGGGGCGGCACAGCGCTCTTGCCACAGACATCTTGCTGGGCAGCGTGATCGGTATATCAAATGCGGTCGGTACTTTCTTTCAACTCAAGAGCCTGGATTTTTTGAGTGTCGCCATTGTGATGCCGGTATCTGCAGCCGGAAATCTGCTGGTCGTGGCGCTGGCGGGACGGTTTTGCTTTAGGGAAAAGGGCAATTGCCATATTACGGCGGCGTTAGTCCTGGCAGTGCTCAGCCTTATTCTTATCAATCTGTGAGAAGATGTTTATCCATCTATCTTCCGGGTGCTTTTCCTGAGGATCAGTTTTAATTCAAACGTCGTGATAACAGGTTTGGCATCCGGATGTTCAGCGGCATGGATCAGGATCCTAGCCGCTTCTTTTCCCATTTCATAGACGGGCTGGCGTACTGTAGTGAGAGGAACCGTCAAGATGGCAGACAAAAAATGGTCGTCGTACCCGATAACGGATATATCTTCCGGCACGGATAAATTATATTTGGAAAGACCGTTGTATACGCCATACGCCATCAGATCATTTAAAGCAAAGACGGCTGTGAATTCTTTGTCACACAGATAGTCAATTCCATCCAACCCAGATTCGTAAGTATAATCTCCCTCATAAATAAGGCTGTCATCCCATTCCAGATTGTAATTTTTAAAAGCTCTTTTACAGCCCTCCAGCCGGCTTTGGGCAGCTTCCAAACCGGAAGGTCCGGTAATAAATGCAATTTTTCGATGCCCAAGTGAAAGCAGATGGTGGGTCGCTATATAACCGCCTTTTTCGTGGTCGCAGACCACTGCGTTGATCGGTTCCTCATAATTGGTCAGATCTGTCTGTACAACCGGAACTTTCGTGGAAAGAAGTAATTCTCTGTTAGAGGCATAGATCGAATCATCAGCAGATGAGGGCGTGGTAATAAGCGCGATTCCGTCTATATTTTTGGCATAAAGGGCCTCAATATACTGTTTTTCACGCAGAGGGTTTTGATTGGTAGTACATAAGATCATACTCCAGTTCATTTCCTGACAAAAATCTTCCAGGCCTTTGGCGTAAGTAGCATAATAATCATTTCTGATGTCCGGGATGATAAGCCCAAGAGTATAGCTGCGGCGGGTCCGAAGGTTGACGGCGGCGAAACTTGGCCGGTATCCCATTTCCTGTGCAAGAGCCTTTATCTTATTTTTGGTGCTTTCCGAAATGCGGGAAGGGCGGTTGTTTAAAACGAGGGATACGGTGGCAGGGGAAAGTCCTGCCGCCTGTGCGATATCTGTGATCGTAACTTTCATGTCAAAATTCCTTTTCAGAAGAATCAAAATATTGTAGGGACTAAAAATTGGTAAATGTTTATCAAAGAGTATCATATTTAAGGGGAAACTGCAACTACATATTGAACAAATCTTACGAGAGTTGTAAAATTGCACAAAAAATGAGTAAAATATTTATGTACAATAGCAAAAAAAGCAAAATAGAGTTGACAAAAGGTTTTATCATATGGTATCCTGTCCTTGGAATTGGATAAAACGATTTATCTTTACGGCCGAAAGATAGAACATTTTAAACAACCGGAAAGGACATAAATTATGAGTGATAAGAGAAAAATTATTATTGATTGCGATCCGGGGCATGATGATGCGGTAGCGATCATGCTTGCGGCCCGCAATCCGAAGATCGAGCTTCTTGGAATTACGACTGTACGCGGAAACCAGACGCTTGAAAAAGTGACAAAAAACGCTTTGAATGTCTGTCAGTATCTGGGGATTGACGTTCCTGTCTGCCGGGGACTTGGGGAAGCGATCGTGCGGAAATCGCCGCCGGTAGAAGAGCGGGTACACGGGGACAGCGGTCTGGACGGCCCCGTATTCGATCCGCTGACAAAGCAGTTAGATTCCAGACATGCGGTTGATTTCATTATAGAGACCGTGCTGAATGCGGATACCCCTGTAACTTTGGTACCGACAGGACCTTTGAGCAATGTTGCCATGGCGATAAAAAAAGAGCCAAAGATTCTCGAGAATATCGAGGAGATCGTTCTGATGGGAGGAGCTTATCAGCATGGAAATGTGACTCCCGCCGCCGAATTTAATATTTATGCGGATGCTGAAGCGGCGCATGTGGTATTTGGCTGCGGCCGCAGGGTGGTTATGATGGGGCTTGATCTGACAAGGCAGGCGCTCTGCTATCCGGAAATCGTGGAGCGGATGGAGAAAGTAAAGACCAGGGCAGGAAAACTGTTTGTCGATTTGATGAGATTTTTCTGTATGACACAGAAGAGAACCTTTGGCTGGGAGGGCGGCCCGCTGCATGATCCCACTACGATAGCATATCTGATCGATCCTTCCTGTATTGAGACGAAGGATATGTATTCTGAGATCGATATTACCGGCGGACCGAGCCATGGGCGCACCAACTGCGATTTCTTTAATCTCATGAAGGACAAAGAGATAAACAGTAAAGTGGCGGTGAAACTTGATGTGGAAAAATTCTGGGATATCGTAGAAGACAATTTAAGAAGGTACGATAGTATTTGATGACCCGGGAAAAACGGCAAAGAAAGAGAAGGGAATATAAAATGAAAAAGATATTATCATTGATTTTGGTTTTGGGAATGGTTTTAAGCCTTGCGGCATGTGGTTCCGGTTCAGTCTCGGAAACTCCCGCTGCTTCCGAAGGAGAAGAGGGGAGTTCCGCAGAAACAGCAGAAACGGAAAATTCAGGGGAGGAAAGTTCTGACGGGAAAAATCAGATTGCTTTATTGATATCATCAGTCAGCTCTTTGGATGATAAAGCATTTAATACGGCATGCTGGGTCGGTATGAACCGGTTCTGTGATGAGAATCCGGAATATACCTGTACTTATTTTCAGCCCACAGAGGATACTGTTGAAGCTCAGGTTTCCATCTGCGATGCGGCGGTAGCCGGCGGAGCGGAGTTTATCGTAGTAGCCGCGGATCAGTTTAAAGTATCTCTTCTGGAGATGAGCCGGGCATATCCGGATGTGAAATTTTTATCCATTGAGGCGGCGCCCCAGACGATAGACGGAGAAGTCTTTATTGAAGACAATGTGCAGGTTGTGACTTATAAAGCGGAGCAGTCCGGTTTCTTCGCAGGTTATGCGGCGGTGAAGGAGGGATATCGCTCTCTGGGAACGATCGGCGGAATGGCGGTTCCGGGTGTTATCCAGTATATGTATGGTTTTGTGAAAGGAGCCGATGTTGCCGCGGAGGAAATGGGACTTGATGATGTGACTGTGAAATATACCTATGCGGGCAACTTTGAGGCAAGTCCGGAGAATCAGGCAAAAGCGGCAGCGTGGTATCAGTCCGGCACGGAGGTGATCTTTGCCGTAGCAGGTGTTATGAATAATTCCATCTTTGCGGCGGCGGAAGAGAACGGGGATGTGGTTGCAATGGGATGTGATGCAAACCAGAATGAAATATCCGAGAGAATCGTTACAAGCGCACTGAAAGATACCGAGAATACAACATATAATGGGCTGGCAGCATGGAAAGACGGAACAATGGAGACTGGTAAAACAGTAGAACTGGGAAGTGCGGAACAGGCATGCGGACTTGCCATGGACGGCGCGAGATTCCAGAATTTCACGCAGGAAGAATATGACAGCCTGTTTGAAAGAGTGGCAAATAATGAGAACGGTATTGCGGACAGCATCCCGGATGATTCGGCGTATGAAGATCCCACTCAGATCCCGGTAAACGCGATCACACTTGACTTCATTAAATAGGAACCATATTTAATGGTGCAAAGTGACTGAGAGCCGACAGGCACGATTATGTAAAAGCGGCTGATCTGATGATTGGCCGCTTTTTATTAAGAAGGATACAGGTAATTTTATGGAAAATATAATTGAAATGCGTAATATAACAAAAATTTTTCCGGGGATCATTGCAAATGACAATATTACGCTTGAATTGAGAAGGGGCGAGATCCATGCCCTTTTAGGTGAGAACGGCGCCGGAAAGTCTACTTTGATGAGTATATTATTCGGTTTGTATCAGCCCACCAGCGGTAAGATCATTGTAAAAGGAAAAGAAGTAAAAATGTCTTCGCCGAATACGGCAAATGATCTGGGGATCGGAATGGTGCACCAGCATTTCAAACTGGTAGGTGTCTTTTCCGCACTGGAAAATATCATTCTTGGTGTTGAAACCGTACAGAACGGATTTTTAAAGATGAATGAGGCACGGGAAAAGATTATCGGATTGAGCGAAAAGTACGGGCTTATGGTGGATATCGATGAAAAGATAGACAATATGACTGTCGGGATGCAGCAGCGGGTGGAAATTCTGAAGATGCTGTACAGGGAGAACGACGTATTGATATTCGATGAGCCCACTGCCGTGCTGACGCCTCAGGAAATTGAAGAACTGATCAAAATTATCCGCAGGCTGGCGGCGGAAGGTAAGTCTATTCTGTTCATCTCCCATAAGTTGAATGAGATCAAGGAAGTGTCAGACCGGTGCAGCGTCCTGAGAAAAGGAAAGTATATAGGGACTGTAGATACGGACAGTGTGACTGTGGAAGAACTTTCTGAAATGATGGTGGGAAGGAGTATATCTCTCCATGTGGAGAAAAATGCGGCGACGCCTAAAGAAGTTGTTCTTTCCGTGAAAAATCTGACAGTGGTACCTCAGGCGGGCAAAAAGGAGAAAGTAAAAAATGTATCTTTCGATGTCCGGGCGGGGGAGATCGTCTGTATTGCAGGAATTGACAACAACGGACAGCAGGAACTGGTATTTGCACTTGCGGGAATGCTGCCATCCAAAGGGGACATTATTTTAAATGGAGAGTCTGTGGCGGGAAAAAGTATCCGCTACCGCAATACCCACGGGATTTCTCATATTCCGGAAGACCGGCATAAACATGGCCTGGTACTCGATTTTAATATCTCTCAGAATATGATACTTCAGACTTATTTTGAGGATGCTTTTATAAATAAAGGTTTCCTGAAATTTAACGATATTGCCAGATTCTCCGATAAGGCGATCGAAGACTTTGATGTGCGCAGCGCGAAAGGATCGACGAATATCGTGCGGAATATGTCGGGCGGAAACCAGCAGAAAGTAATACTGGCAAGAGAGATTATCAGAGATCATAATCTGCTGATCGCGGTACAGCCGACGAGAGGGCTGGATGTAGGCGCTATTGAGTTTGTGCATAAACAGCTGGTAAAAGAGCGGGATGAAGGGAAAGCGGTCCTTCTGGTTTCGCTGGAACTGGATGAGGTTATGGAAGTGAGCGACAGGATACTTGTCCTGCATGACGGGGAGATTATGGCTAATGTGCGTCCGGAGGATGTGACAGTCCAGAAACTGGGACTTTATATGTCCGGCGCAGAGAGGGAGGAAGCGGTATGAAAAAGAGACTTTCAGAAAACAGCCCTGTTTTTGGCGTACTTGCGTCTGTTATGTCAATTATCAGCGGCCTGGTGGTAGGATTGATCATCATGTTGATCTTTAATCCTGAGACGGCGTTTACAGCTTTTGAAATGCTTTTGAAGGGCGGCTTTTCCAATGGTTTAAAAAGTATGGGGCAGGTATTTCATTATATTGCGCCCTATGCCATGTGCGGGCTTTCCGTCGCCTTTTCATTTCAGACAGGCGTATTCAATATCGGCGTTGCGGGACAGTTTACGGTGGGCGGTATGGTCGCGGTTTTGATCGGCGGTATGGCGCTCGGCATTCCGGATCCGATCCGTTGGATCGTCGCTATTGTCCTTGCAGGCCTTGCTGGAGTTATCTGGGGAATGATCCCCGGGCTTATGAAAGCTTTTTTAAACTGTAATGAGGTGATCGCCTGCATTATGATGAACTATATCAGCATCTATTTCAGCAACTGGGTGATACAGACTTACTTTTACGATCCGACGCTGGTGGCATCTAAATATGTAAAATCGACTTCTCTGCTTCCGAGAATGGGGATGGATAAGCTTTTTCCCGGTTCCAGCGCGAGCAGCGCTGTCTTTATCGCCCTGCTGTTCTGTATTGTCATTTATATTTTGCTCTACAGGACAGGGTTCGGCTATGAATTACGGGCAAGCGGCTTTAATAAAAGCGCCGCATATTATGCCGGGATCAATGAGAAAAGGAATATCATCCTGGTGATGCTGATCGCCGGTTTTATCGCGGGCGTAGGCGGAGGCATGCTTTTCCTTTCCTCCCAGACTAAAAATTTCCTTGTGTCCGAGATAGCGATCGTGGAGACAAGCTACGGAATTCCGATCGCCCTTCTGGCACTGAATAATCCGATAGGAGTTTTCTGCGCGGCGTTTTTGTTGTCATGGCTGACGGTGGGCGGAACAATGGTGCAGAGTGCGGGCTTCCCGACGGAAACGGTTGAGACTATCACGGCGGTCATTATCTATTTCAGCGCGTTCTCACTGATCTTTACGCAGATCATTCAAAAGTGGTATTTCAAAAAGAGCGAACAGCAGAAGGAGGAAAAGTAGATGGATATGGTATTTTTTTTACTGAGACATATGTTTAACTTTGCGGTACCGCTTTTGCTGGCGGCGCTGGGCTGTATGATCTCTGTTCGCAGCGGTGTGAATAATATAGGCCTGGATGGTATGATGATCATGGGCGCTTTTTTCAGCGTTTATTTTATCAGAGGCACCGGTCTGGTGATCAGCGGGCAGGGGCAGTTGATGATAGCGATTTTGATCTCTGTGGCTGCCGGCGTCATCATTTCCGTATTTCACGCGTTTGCATCCATCAACCTGAAGGCAAACCAGATCATCTCCGGTGTTGCGATAGCCAATTTTGCACCCGCTTTCGCGGTGTTTGCGGCGAGATTGATAACCGGAGAATCTGTTATGAACTTCAATAATACATTTCTGATCTCGGAAGTGCCGGTATTAGGAAAAATACCGATCATCGGCGACATCTTCTTTCAGAAAGTCTATATTACGACCTACATTGCAGGCGTTCTCTTTATTGTCACGACGGTGGTTTTATATAAGACGAGGTTTGGCTTAAGGCTCCGGTCCTGCGGGGAGAATCCTTCCGCATCCGCGTCTGTGGGGATCAACGTTCCCAGAATGCGCTGGATTGCAGTGTTGATATCGGGTGCCCTGTGCGGGCTGGCAGGCCTGGCA
Organism: uncultured Lachnospiraceae bacterium; assembly: GCA_910584915.1. Classification (GTDB taxonomy): domain Bacteria; phylum Bacillota; class Clostridia; order Lachnospirales; family Lachnospiraceae; genus 1XD8-76. The sequence continues at coordinate 307,267 of CAJUDM010000001.1, read as the reverse complement.
TATGTCATTCCCAACTCTATCAGTTTTAACGGGACAGTGGCGGGGTATGGGTTTCTGGCATTGGCGGTTATGATTTTCGGAGAATGGGATCCCATTAAAATTCTGGGTTCCGCCCTGCTGTTCAGTGTGGCAATGACTCTGGCATCCACATACTCCGCGATAGAGTTTTTAAACCAGCTGGGAATACCCTCCAATTTTTACAAGATGCTGCCGTATGTTATGACATTGGTCATCATCGGTATTGCCAAAGGCGGCGCAAAAGAACCCAAGGCGGCGGGACAGCCGTTTGAAGTAGATGCGAGATAAAAAAGGAGTGATTCAATATGACAAAAAAAATTATACTTGATGTGGATACCGGTTCGGATGATGCCGTTGCCATTATGGCAGCGATCCTTTCTCCGGATATTCAACTGGAAGCGATCTGTTCCGTAGTCGGAAATAAAGATCTGGATAAGACAACAGAAAACACGCTGCGGGTTGTAGAACTGATGGGAGCGGATATCCCCGTGTACAGGGGATGCAGGACGCCTTTTGCAAAATGGCTTTCTTCCGACCATATTGTACCTGACAGAAGGGAATGTAAGGCAAAAGACGGTGATAAAGTTGTCATGATCCATGAAGACTATCTGAATATCCCTGCGGCATCCATAAAAGAACAGGAAATGAGGGCAGTGGAATTCTACGTAAAATATTTGAGGGAGGCCAGTGAGCCGGTTACGATCGTGGCGGTAGGCCCGCTCACCAATGTGGCGGCGGCGCTGCTCGTGGATGAGACGATCGTGGATAAGATTGAAGAAATCGTTATTATGGGCGGCGGCTGTCATATTACCAATACAACGCCGGCCGCGGAATTTAATATCTGGCAGGATCCGGAAGCGGCACAGCGGGTCATCCACTGTGGGGCAAAAGTGACGATCGTTCCGCTTGATGCGACGCATGCCGCCTGCATTACGCTGGATGACTGCAAACGTTTCAGAGAGATCGGTACGGTTTCCGGCAATTTTGCCGCCGAGCTCTGTGAGCAGCGGATTTTTGTACACAATGCCGCGCAGCCTCTGGATGTTCCGAATGCGGCGGCGGTACATGACGCACTCTGCATTGCGTATCTGATCGATCCGACGGTGCTGAAGGATGTCCGACACGCCCATGTCGATATCGGTTTCCGGGATTACAGCGAGGGACAGACGATCGTCGACTGCCGTTACTATACGGAAGATAAAAACTGTTATTTTGCATTTGACGGCGATCGGTTTAAATTTGCGGATATTCTTTGTGACCTGTTTGCAAGGGATTTAAAAAGGAGGTAAAAAATGGCAACGAAAATTATACTTGATGTAGATACCGGTTCGGATGATGCCATTGCCATTATGGCGGCGGTCCTGTCACCTGATATCGAAGTGGAAGCGATCTGTACCACGTGGGGAAATCAGTGTGTTGATTTTACAACGGATAACACGTTAAGATTGCTGGATGCTATGGGAGTGAAAATTCCGGTTTATAAAGGCTGTGATACGGCTATGACAAAATATCTTACGCATGACTATATTGAAGCAATCCCTTTTGCGCCGGTTATGCATAACGGAAAACCGGTGATCATGCACTCGGAACATCTCGATCTGCCGGAAGCTAAGAGTATGGCGCAGGATATGCCAGCCGCCTGCTTCTATGTGGATTATCTGAGAAGGACAAAAGAAAAGATCACACTTGTTCCGGTGGGCCCGCTCACGAACCTGGGGCTGGCTCTCAGGATCGCGCCGGATATCGCAGAGAATATCGAACAGATCGTTATTATGGGCGGTGGGAGTAAAGAGGCGAATCTGACGCCCTGTGCGGAAGCCAATATATGGCATGATCCCGAAGCGGCTGAAATTGTCGTACAGAGCGGCGCTAAGATTGTATGGGTTCCGCTCGATGCGACGCATAAGGCCTGTGTGACATTGGATGACTGTGAACGCTTCAGAAGTCTCGATAATTTTGCCGGAAACTTTGCGGCGAAACAGTGCGAACAGCGGATCATCGTACATAATGCCCGTCAGCCGCTGGAGATCCCTGATGCGGCGGCAGTGCACGACGCGCTCTGCATCGCATATCTGATCGATGAGAGCGTACTCACCGATCTCCGTCACTGCCATGTGGAGATCGGGCTTTCAGGATACGGGGAAGGGCAGACCATTATCGACCAGAGAGCGGAAGTGATTGCAGAGGAAAGGAACAGCTATTTCGCATTTGATGCCGATCGGTTTAAATTTGTAGACATTTTGTGTGATTGCTTTAAAAACTGTCAAGTAAAACAGGCGTCGGGTCACAATTAAATTTTTCCATTTCACAATGTGCCGGACAGGGAACAGAAGGTTATTGCGTTAAAAAATGGCGGCCATACATAAATATAAGAGCGTTGTCATCACTAACATAATAAGCGAAACCGGAAGAGTATGCCGGAAGATGTCATTGATTGACACTTTAAACTGTTCGGCACACAGGGAGATACACATATGAGTCGGACAGAGCTGGTTGGCGAGATGCCCCAGACTTGCCAGATAGATGGCCATGGCGACGGGGGAACCGACAGTGGATACAGCCAGCGGGAAGACCGTTGGTATCATGGCGGTAAAATTGCTGAATATGGAGCCGGCAAATACAATAGCGCCGTAGATGAGAAATAAAGGAATCTTGACATCAAGACAGAGTGTGAGGAGTTTATCAGTCGCCTTTGTCAGGCTTAAGATATCTGTGAACGCCAATATTGTAACGACCATAAGGAGCATATTCCAGTTTAGAGAAGACTTGAGAAAGTGGCAGAGTTTTTGAACAGATAAACGGTTCAAAAGTATAAACAGTGCCAAAGTCAGAAATACGGCTGCCATAGTATCTACATGTAAACATAATATAAGGGTAATGATCAAGAAAATCGGCCAGAGAGCTTTGAATGCATGAAAAAACAGGGTAAGCCGCGGACGGTCATGATATTCGGAAACTTCCGGCATGTCAGCCTTTTTCAGGTAAAGGAAATAAGGTATCAGGAAATTGAGGAGCGCATACGGAAGCATCAAAAGCAGAAATTTCCACTCCGGCGTGCCGGTTACAGCGCACATTAAAATAACGTTTGTGTATACGGGTAAAAGCGCTTCGGGGATATGGCGGAAATAGGTAGTGGCAAAAGCCATTACATCGGCGGGAAGGATTTTTTCATAGCGCTTTTTAAACATGGTGCTGGCGATCAGTACGGCGGCGGGGGAAGGCAGAAGCCCTGTAATGACGGGGGATATCAAGCTTCCGGCTTTGGGATTTGGAGCCAGTGCGCAAAGATTCTTTTCCGCATCGGAAAGCATGTTTTGCTCTTCCATCAACTGCTGGAGCAGGATCAGACCGTAGGTGATGAAGAGCAGTTTTATGCAGTCGATGCCGAATACCGTATGCTTTATCTCATTCAGAAAAAGAAGCGGATCCATCTTAAAAAGGAAGCCGGCAAGAAAAGTTGCGGCCGCAACAGATATCCATAAAGGGATATGAAACCGTATCATAAAAATAATCAGTAAAAAAATAAGACATAGTTTTAAAATAACCATAAAGAGCCCCTCTCATAATAGATATCTGCATTTCAAAAGCATACTTATTATATGCTTATTATGGAGGAAAGTCAAGATAAAACGTTTTATTAAAAATAACGATATTTGCAAATATATAATAGATATATCGTTTTATCAATTGAGAAAATGATATGACAATGAGAGGATTTCGCATGATTTTAAAAGTAAATCAGTGAAAACGAACAATAAAATAATTTAAGGAGGCACACATGAGCAGAGTTTTAAATTTTGGTTCTCTGAATGTTGATTATACTTACAGGGTAGATCACATGACGCGGGAAGGTGAGACGCAGTCATCCGAAGGCATGGAGATTTTCCTTGGAGGAAAGGGTTTTAACCAATCTGCAGCACTGGCGAAAGCAGGCGCCGAAGTTTACCATGCCGGTATGATCGGTGACGATGGCGATGGCTTTCTGCCCGTCTGCAAAGAATATGGTATCCGGACAGACTATATAAAGAAAATTGAAGGGAAGGGCGGGCATACGATCATCCAGATCGATAAAAATGCTCAGAACAGTATTCTGCTTTTTGGCGGCAGCAATCGGAAAGTTGACAGGGAGTTTGTCGATGAAGTTTTAGATCATTTTGAGAAAGGCGATCTTCTTCTTTTGCAGAATGAGATCAGCAGCCTGCATTATATTATTGATAAAGCCTACGAAAAAGGTATGGTCATTATCCTGAATCCCTCGCCGTTTGATCACAGGCTGGACAGCTGTGATATGTCAAAGGTTACATATTTCATTTTAAATGAAATTGAGGGCTGCCAATTCAGCGGAAAGGAGGATCCGGATGAAATGATTCATGCAATATTAGAAAAATATCCGAAAGCAAAGATCGTATTGACTCTCGGCGGAGACGGCGCTATGTATGCGGATGCTTCCGGTGCAAGATTCCATCAGCCGGTTTTTCCCGTAAAAGCTGTGGATACAACGGCGGCGGGTGATACTTTTACCGGATATTTTATCGCGGGCATTCTGGAAAATATGCCGATACCGGATATTCTGAGAATGAGCGCAAAGGCGTCTTCCATCACGGTCACAAGAAAAGGAGCGTCGCCCTCCATTCCTTCACAGGAAGAGGTAATGGCATCATTGTGAATACGGCCGGGAATGCTTTTGGACTGTCTCTCTTCGCCTCATCGGGACGTAATGCTTCAAAGCCGCATTTTGGCGCCTGCACAACCCGCAAAATCGCTTACAGAGCGGTTTTACCCGCGGAATAGTGGAGGGCTGAACTGCCGCGGCATATTCAATGGACAGACCGCACCGCATAGACATAGCGCTCCGATAAAATATACTGATAATTGATATAGAGCAGTTTTTTGTCGGGGGACATCACATTCTGGGATACTTCCAGGAGCGCGTGGGAGAGGGCACAGTCGAGCAGTTCCGCCTGCTTTCTGGCGGCATAGACGATCCGAAAAAAACTTTCCGAATTGCCGGGCATCAGCCCGGTTTTTTCATAGACAAGAGAAAAAAGGGAGACATCGGTGAGGTCTTCCTGTAACAGGTAGGTGCTCCCGGAAGGAAAATAATCCTCCTCCACAATGCTGGGCGTTCCGTTTACGCACCTGAGGCGCGTGATATGTATGACGGAATCCCCTAATTGCCCGTTCAGCCCTTCGGGGGACGGGATAGTTTCCCGGCAGATGATGCGCGTGGAGGGGACAGTGTTCATGCGGAGGCAGGAGTCGGTAAAGCTTCCGCCCACAAAATATTTTTCGACAAAAGGAGCCTCTTTGACAAAGGTTCCTTTTCCGGCTCTCTTGGTCAGAATCTGTTCATCGACAAGCCGTGCCAGCGTCTGACGCACGGTCACTCTGCTGATATCATACATTTCGCTCAACTGCAGTTCTGTAGGTATTTTGTCCCCGGGTTTATAAGTCCCGTCCTGTATCTGAGTCAGAAGTTCCTGATACAACTGCTCTTTCAATGTAACAGGGCTCAGGTGCTTAAACGTTGCCATAAGTGACCTCCTGGAAAATATATCAGGATTATAGCATAGAGCAGGTGTATTTGTCTAATAAAATAAAAATTAATTTGTGCATGTTGTACAAAAATGAAATAAAAATTAAAATACTATTGCCTATACAACCTAAAAGTGTTATATTGAGTTAAATTAATACAATATAATACAATTAAACGGAGAGTGATCAGACAAAGGGGGTGAAGGAAAAATGGAGAGACGACAGGTGATTCTGGCTTCCCACGGTGAATTTTCAAAAGGATTAAAAGATTCGCTGACAATGATACTGGGAGAACTCGCAGAGGATATCAGGGCCTACAGTCTGTATCCGGGGGGAAATGCACTGGATTTTAAGGAAGAACTGGAAGAGGAGATCAGAGAGAATGCTGCCACGGAGTATGTGATCCTGACGGATGTTTTCGGCGGAAGCGTATGCAATGCCCTGATGCTTCTGACGGGTTATGAAAATGTAAGGCTGTTCGCCGGAATGAATTTCAATATGGCAGCGGAAGTGCTGACGGGGGACATGCCGCTAAGTGAGAAAGCGGTGGAGGAATTATTGAATACAGCGAGGGAAGGCGTTACCCGTGTAGTGCTGAGAGAGGAAGAGGAGGAGGATTTCTAAATGGGAGAAAGAGGCGGAATTTTATCATTGTTTCCGGTAAAAAAGCCGATCCTTGGTATGATCCATTTAAAGGGAGAGAGCGATACGGAAATATTTGAAAAGGCGAAGGATGAGATCAGGCTGCTGGAAGAGGGCGGTATCGATGGCATTATGCTGGAAAACTATTACGGGAATTACCGCGATCTGGAAAGGATCCTGGATTATGCGGCGCAGGGGAATCTTCATGTGCCCTATGGCGTGAACTGTCTGAATGTGGATGCCATGGGATTTGAACTGGCGGCGAAGTACGATGCGAAGTTTCTGCAGGTGGATTCTGTGGTGGGGCATGTGAAGCCCAGGGACGAGGCTACGCTGGAGGCATTTTTCGACATGTACAGGAAAAAGACGGACGCTTATCTGATCGGGGGTGTGCGCTTCAAATATCAGCCGCTGCTCTCCGAAAATTCTCTGGAGGAGGATCTGAAGACCGCCATGGGGCGCTGTGATGCCATCGCAGTGACGGAGAATGCCACAGGACAGGAGACTTCCATGGAAAAGATCCGGGCGTTCCGCTCGGGTATCGGAGATTTTCCCCTGGTGATCGCAGCCGGAATGACGAAGGAAAACGCGGCGAAACAGCTGGAGATCGGCGATATGGCAATTGTGGGGAGTTATTTCAAGGATAATTACAAGGATATCGGGGATGTCTGCAGAGAGCATGTAAAAGAGTTTATGGGAATGGTAGAGAATATCAGGGAGGGATTATAATGATCAAATTAGTGCGTGTGGATCATCGGCTGATCCATGGACAGGTGGCGTTTTCGTGGTTGAAGTTTCTGGAGACGGACTGTATCCTGATCGCCAGCGACGGGCTTTTGAAGGATGACCTGAGGATGGCGGGGCTCCGTATGGCAAAGCCGTCCAATGTGAAGCTGGTCATGAAGAACATGGAGGATTCCATCAAAGCGCTGAATTCCGGGGTGACCGATAAGTATAATCTGTTTATCCTGTGCGAATCGGTGGAAGATGTGTACCGGCTGGCAAAGGGCTCCGACAGGATACGGGAGATCAATCTCGGCGGCACAAAATCGGGCGTTGACAGAAAGGCGATCTCCAAGGCGGTGCACCTTTCTGAAGCAGATGCGGAGAAAGTAAAGGAACTTGTAAATGACGGGAAGAAAGTCTTTGTGCAGATGGTGCCGGACGATGCTTCCATCGATGTGATGAATCTTTTGTAGGAGGAGTTTTTTATGGGACAGGCAGTTCAGGTAATACTTATTATTTTGATAGCATTTTTTGCGTACATGCATTGTTATATGGGTTCTACGATGCATAACCGTCCGATCATCATAGCGCCGCTCGTGGGGCTTGTGCTGGGTGACTGGCAGACCGGCGTTGTCATCGGTGCCACGCTGGAACTGGTATTTATGGGAGCATTCCCTGTGGGGGGCGAGCAATCCGCCTGATTTTGTCTCGGGGACGATCATCTCCACGGCCTATGTTATCCTGAGCGGAAGTGAAGTGACGGCGGCGGTGGTGCTTGCGGTGCCGATCGCCACTCTGGTCTTATTGTTTGACAATATCCAGATGACATTTGTGCTCACCTGGGCATCTCACCTTGCGGATAAATACGCGGAGGCGGGCGATATCAAGGGCGTCGAGCGGATACAGACGATCTTCGGTATCGGGAACAAGGTGGTGCTGGCGCTGGTCGTCGGCCTGGGATACATATTGGGAGTTCCGATGATCGAAAAGATTCTGTCCTATGTTCCTGAGTTTGTGACATACGGACTGGATGTGGCGGCGGGTGTGATCCCGGCGATCGGTTTCGCGATGTTAGCGAGGATGATGATCAGCAAGAAGACGGCGGCGTTTCTGGTGCTCGGTTTCCTGCTGGCAGCATACTTAGGTATTTCCGTGACAGGCATCGCCCTGTTCGGACTGGTAGTGGCACTGATTTATGTAAACTTTATGGGAAATAAGGAGGTAGCAGCAGATGACGACGATTTCTAAAGATGAGACAAAGAATCTTCAGACGATATCACCGGACAGCAGGATTACGAAGAAAGACTTCCAACAGTGCTTCTGGCGCTCGCTGACACTGGATTCCTCCTGGAACTACGAGCGTATGCAGAATATCGCCTACTGTTACATGATGGCGCCCATCATCCGCAGGCTGTATGAGAGCAAGGAAGACCGTGCAGCGGCTTTAAAGAGGCATCTGGAGTTCATGTCCGTGACCCCTCACATCTGTACATTGCTCGTCGGCATATCGGGAGCGATGGAGGAGGAAAACGCAAACAATCCGGATTTCGATGAGACCAGCATCAACGCCGTGAAATCCAGTCTGATGGGACCGATGGCGGGTGTGGGCGACTCCTTCTTCTGGGGAACCCTGAAGCTGATCGCGGCGGGCGTGGGCATCGCCCTTGCCTCCCAGGGTAATATCATGGGGCCGATCCTGTTTTTGCTGATCATCAATGTCCCCCATTTTATCCTGCGCTATCTGTGCCTGGACAAAGGCTTTAAGTACGGGACACAGTTCTTTAAGGACATCAGCAGCGGCGGCATCATCACGAAGATCACCGAGGCGGCGACGATGCTGGGACTGATGGTGATCGGCGGTATGACAGCGGCAAACGTGAGCTTTAACCTGGCGGTCAATGTGGGCAGCGGCGACTGGGCGGAACCTGTACAGAGTTATCTGGATCAGATCATGCCGGGACTGCTTCCGGCGGCGCTGTTCGGTATCATGTACTGGCTGCTGGGCAGGAAGGTGAAGACGACAACGATCCTGATCGCAGTGATGGTGCTGTGTATCATATTGTCAGGGATCGGGGTGGTATGATCTCAGGGTTTTATTTCCGCGGGAAACATGCAGAGTAAGCCTGGCATTAGCCAAGTACCGTGCTTGAAATCGCCGCGCCGGATTGATTTCCGGTGCGGCGATATTTTTCTGCATAATTGACATTTTATATACAATTACATATAATGAATCCAACGTTTCCACCTGACCATCACTATACAGACAGAAGAAGGTTCTTTATGGAAAAGATGATTCATACATATCGTCTGCGCTATCTGGTCCCCTTTACATTTCCTGATTACCGGGAATTATTTTGTGCCCTGAAAAAGAGTGAAGACTGGGTGATAACAGATGTCCGCGGGCAGCAGGAACAGGATGTCTATTCCTTTATTCTGGATTCGTTCTCCGCTGACGGGGCAAAAACACGTCCGGGGAGCGCCTGGCTCTTAGACCGTAACGGAAAAAATGACCGGCTGCCCATTATATCCTATCGCAAAAAGGGAGACAGACCGCTCAAGCTGTCGGTCACAGAGGCGGGCTTATTTTTATTTCAGAGCCGTGTGGGGTTTTTCTGGTATGAAATTCAGATGGGAAAGAGCATCACCGCGGCGAAGCTCATCGAGATACAAAATCAGATCAGAGAACTGAACAGGCGTTCCAATATTGAACGCTTTTTTCTGATCTCGGAAGAAAATATCCGTTTCGAGGTCGAAAAGAGTGCGGTTTCCAAAGAGAAACCGGGGGAAGCCGGCTGGATCTGCTGTGAGAATCCCTATCCATGTTATATCAGACAGTCAGCCATGAGACCAGCAGGCGTCTCAAACGATGTGACGACGAATTTCCCGGAAGGCGCAGAGGATTTTTCGGAGAGTGCGGCAGCAGATTCCTCAGAATGCTCAACGGTGGATTCCTCAGAAAGTATAGTGGCAGACCGCTCTGCATTTTATGACGATCTGGAGCCGGTCCGCGTTTATCCCGACCATAAGACCGGGAATTACGGGTTTCTGTGCAACAGGCTTCGGCAATTTACATTTGGAAGCTGGATCGCCGCGCTGTTGTATGCCATTTCACCGGATATTGTTTTCTTTACAGAGAAGAGAAACTGCCTCTGCAGCGGAGCGTCCCCATTGGATGCGGCTGCTTATCCAGCCAATGTGCCGGATAAAGCGATCCTGTTCACCTACGCGGTATTTGATGCGCCTTCGGCGGATGAAGACTCTGGCCTGCAGTTTCAGGAAGCTGTCTTTAACCTGACAAACGGCTACAAGAAAAGTTACCGGATGAATGCGGATATCGGATCCGACATGTACCGCCCTTTTCAGAACGCGGTCTGGTATGCGACCAGGGAGGGGTGCGGATATTTCGTAGAGACGGCGGAGGCCGCACCGGAATTTTTCCGCCACAATATGAAAAGTAAGGTCGTGAACGACTATTTTATCCTGTATGTCATACTTCTCTATCAATCGTACAGCCTGCTGCGGTTCTCGAGATCGACGGCGGAAGAGCTCTCCGCTGTCCCGGAAACCTATGCATCCGATGAGGGAGGTTCTATTGAGACGCTGCAGAAGCTGAACTGTGAGATCAATACGTTTCTGGTAAAAGGAATCCATACCTCCGTCAGTTCCATCGGACATCAGAATCTGTTTTTCCGCTATGTCATGCGGGCGCTGGATATCGAATCGGATATCAGAAGCGTCACAGCGGGGCTGGACGCGCTGCTGAAGCTTCAGGACGAGATTGAAAAGCAGCGGGCGTCAGCTGTGGAAAAGGAGGAGGAGGCGGCGCACCGCGCGGCGGACGACGCCATGAATAACTCGCTGGGGCTGATATCGATGCTGGCGGTCATCTCCGCATTTACGGATGGACTGGGATTTGTGTCGGAAATAAAAGCCATCCTCTCAAATGGTGCGATAACGCCTGAAAATATCGTCACTCTGAGCGTCTTTGCGCTTCTTGCGGTACTGATACTCAGGATATCCTGGCCGGCGGTGAAATTTTACTGGCGCAGGCATCGGGAGCGGAAAAAGGATAAGACAGACAGGAACGGATAAAAGAGGGGATCACTATGCAGCGTTATTTTCTGGTTTTTCTGGGTTATGCCATATTTATAGTTTTATTCCATATCTGCAATTACTTTGTGTGGAAAAAAGCCCGGGGAAAAAGAGCGGCCGCCGCTTACCTGCGCATTGGGAGATCATATTTTTTTCTTTTTCTGTTTTTCTTTATTCTTCCTGGTACGTCTGTTTTACGTCAATTTTTTCATATTTTCGCCTGTTGTCTGACAGGCGGATATATTCTGAATTTTCTGCTCTGGCGCTATTTTATGAAAAACTGCCGGAAATTCCGGCAGAGCCTTCGCCCGGACAGTAAGATCATCATACTGGAGATGTATAGTATGCGGGCTCCCTGGAAACTCTGGCGTAAATGGGCAGATCTGCTTATCATATTGATCAGCGCATTTTTCATAGATGTTCCGCCCGTTATACAAAAGGATGACTACCTGATAGCCTGGGAAGTTATCGCCTATGCTTTCCGGCACGATATGGAGGCATGCCGCACTTACCTCTATTTTTACCCTTCCAAAGATTACCCGTTTTCCGGGAAAAGATCCATTTTCTGGAAACAGGATATAGAACTGTATCTGATCGGCAGAAAAGAAGGCGGCACTGTGCTGAAGGAGAAGCTGCCTTTTCCCGCCGACAGGATCCGCTTCTTAAATATAAAAGAAGCTGTCACATCGTTTCCGCAGTGTCTGATCCGGGTCATCGAGGACGGAGAAATATATGGGGCAATTGAGGAAAAATTGTCCGTTTATGCCGGTTACCAGGGAACAGATCCGGGAAAGGCATGCCTTGCCCGGATGATCGGCCATCTCCTCGAAAAATGCCGCAGCACTGCGGAGTATTTCTATGAACTGATGAAGCTGGCGGAATTTATGATACATTACCAGAGTCTGGCTGATTATGAGATATCGGGATCCTGCTATTTTGACGAGGATAAACCTGCTGCCATGGGTACTTTTGAGAGCGGCATTGCGGATGTCGGTCCGTTTGAACTGAAAGATAAGGAGGCTTATATTAAGGCTGTAAAATATCTGAACCGGATCTGTACGGGGAAGGAAGGCAGCGTAAACCGCAGAAGGCTTCCGGCGGAGGGACGCAGAAAGCTTGTCATGGTGCGCAATCATTTTATAGGGCATGGTTCTCTGAGTTATGGGATCAGCCCTGACTTTGTGCGGAATCTGCTGATCGTCGTATCCGTACAGGCGGCTGATTTTTTCCGCCGGGAGGAACCTGTACTGCAGCATTCCTGCATTCACGGCTTTCCGAAACTTCATGAGCAGGAAGACAGGCTCTATCTGCTGATTCAGATCGAAAAAAATTTTGCCGTGTATTACCTGGATTATACTTCAGGAAAATATTTCACGAATGTGTTACAGGAGAGTACTTATGAAGGGTTATGAAAAGGCTTTGATCCGGAAAGGGATTTTAAAAGAGGTCTTATGGTTGGCTTTGCCGGCTATTTTGATTGTACAGCTGGCTTTCTGGGCACATGTATTGAGAGTAGTTGTCATGCATCCGCTTGATTCAGGATCAGGCATAACCCCCCTTCTTTTTCTTGAAATTCCGTATGTGTGGTTGCAGCCGATATCCGAGCTTATTTATGTGATCTCGTCCTGCATGAAAAGATCCGGAAAAAAATCAAAGCCGGGAATCCTTCTGCCCAAAACGGAAAACAAAAATCTGATGGGATTTTACAAAAAGGAATATACTGTTCCCTGGACTATTTATTACACTCAGGCGGGAATCTGTCTCTTTTTGCTCGACCGGAAATATCTGATGACTCCGCTGCTGTGCTTATGGGCGCTGCTTCAGATTTTGGAATCCGAATATTTTGCAAGGGATGAACTGCTTAATAGAAAAAAGAAACTCCGTAAAGATGTTCTAGACCTCTATCAGAAAGAAAAAGCTTCTGCTTTAAAATCTCTTCACTACGCGCTGATCATGGCGGATGATTCCGGGCTGATCCCGTCAACCTTCGGGAATGGAAGCAGGCTTACTTCCAATGTCCTGCTTTTTGACAAAGCGACGGAGATCGATCCTTTTCTTGCGGAAGACCCGGATAAAAATTTTGCCGAGAACTGGTGGTCGCTGTATCAGCTTTCGGATTTTTATATCTACGCTTTTGACAGTACAAAATACACTGTGGAGGAACTGGAGAAAAAATGGATCAGTGCGGTTACATCCTGTCGTTTTCCGGTTTCAAAACCATTGTATCTTCTTATCAAAGGAAATGCTTCGGAGTTTGATATGTTGATACAGAAATATTCATGGCTGCCTGAGGTATCGATCCGAAGCTTTGTTTCATGGGATCAGCTTCAGATACGGGATGTCATCAAAGATTATATGGACAGCAGAACGATCCCTTTGTATATGGGGATAGAGGCGGAGGCGGATTATGCCGAGAGTATAGGCTATCCGGCGGCAAAACTCTATTCAGCCGCTGTACAGGAATACATATCCTATACAAAATCATTTCTTATTTCTGCCATTATGAATGATAGCATCGAGCCGAAATATGATTACTGGAACCATATGTCTTCCTGTTGTCCCCTGCTCAGGACTCCTCTTGAGAATATCGCCTGCAGGGATATCAATTATATTTATCACTATCTGAATTCTCAGACGAGGCAGCTTTTAGCCTGTTTTCCTGAGGGATATCGCACATTCTGGCTTCATGCCCACAATTTTTTTGTGTGCGGTTTTTTCCCGAATATTTTTCGATGGAAAGAACTTTCCATCGCCATCATGGCGGAATTTGAATATGCGAATCTGGCGATGCGCTTTGTCCATTATTATCTGTACTGCAAACATGATCCCGGTCCGGTTGAGGAATACTTCAGGGAAGACAAAGAACTGGGAGAGGGTATCTGGGAGCTGGCACAGCCTGAGGACATGCTCTATACATCATTGCATCAAAAGGCTGATCTTTCCGATCCCTTTTTGCACAATGCTGTCTTTGTCCTGAAAGACCTGTTTGGCATAGAGCACAGGCAGGAATCGCTCGATTTCCTGCATCTGACCAATATCCTTCGTATTGCCCGGAATATCACAAGAGGCCATGGAGCCATTCGTGAGGGTATACAGGATCAGCTGTGGTTTGCGGTCTATGTCCTTTTACATCTGCTCAACGTAATGCTGTCTGTCAGCAAAATGGAGATCGAGTTAGAAGATGATTTCGTCAATGTCAGCTATGAGGAAGATACAAAATGGTACCGCAACAGGCAATATGCGGTCATAGAGGATGATACGCCCTTACTGCTGCACGGTATATCCGGGAAAAACCGTTACGAATATATCAACTACTACAAAGGAAGTGCGGCTGTACCGGAAATAACGGAGCGTATTCGGGACAGTGCATAGCGGCGGAAAATGAGAGAAATTTTCTGCCGCTCTTGCCTGAAAACAGATCGTACCAGATCTATTCATTTTCAAACAGCGGCGTCGAGAAATACCGCTCCGCCGTGTCCGGCAGTACAGTCACGACAGTCTTTCCGGGACCGAGTTTCTTCGCTAACTGCAGGGCGGCGGCGACGTTTGTGCCGCTGGAGATGCCGCAGAGGATGCCCTCCTTCTTTGCCAGATCCCGCGCGGTCTGCAGCGCCTCCTCGTCGGTGACGATGTAGATGTCGTTGTAGATTTCACGGTTCAATATCGCCGGGATCAGCCCGTCTCCTATTCCCATCTGCAGATGAGTGCCGATGGCTCCGCCGGAGAGGATCGCCGCGTGCTCCGGCTCGACAGCCCATATCTCCATCTGAGGGTTCTGGGATTTCAGCACTTCCCCGATGCCAGTGATGGTGCCGCCTGTGCCGATACCGGAGCAGAAGCCGTCGATCGGTCCCGCTACCTGTTCCAGTATCTCGAGAGCGGTGTGGTGCTTGTGGGCTTTTGTGTTGTTCGGGTTCTCAAACTGCTGCGGGACATAGACGTTCGGGTCTTCCCGTTCCATGCGCAGCGCGGTCTGCAGGCATTCCTCGATGCAGGCGCCGATGTCGCCGTCGTCGTGGACGAGGATCACCTCCGCGCCGTAGTGGTGCACCAGTTTCCTGCGCTCTTCGCTGACGGAGTCCGGCATGATGATGATGGTGCGGTATCCCTTTACGGCTCCCACAAGGGCGAGCCCGATGCCCTGGTTGCCGCTGGTGGGCTCCACGATGATCGTGTCGGGACCTATCTTCCCTTCCTTTTCCGCTTTGGCGATCATATTGTAAGCGGTTCTCGTCTTGATGGAGCCGCCCACATTCAGTCCTTCAAATTTCACTAAAACTTCCGCGCTCTCCGGCGGGACCATGCGGTTTAAGCGTATGATGGGCGTATGCCCCAATGCCTGTAAAATATTATCGTATATCATTTTCTTTATCCGCCCTCCGGGGAGGGCGCCTTTCTTCTCTGCATCTGTCAGATTCTTATTTTAGCATATTCGGTGAGCGGGCTCAAGGTTCAATGTATCTGACAGGGCAGTTTCCTCGCGGCGTCCGGTTACCGTTAACTAAATGACGTTGATGGCTGATCTGTTGCCGGTTCATGCGGAAATACGCTTTTGTGATTCCTATAGAAGTGGAAAAAGTATATTTGTTTTTATTTTATACTTTTTTTATAATCAGCATAGCAAGTATAATTTGCAGCAAGGATTTCCTGTAAGTTATATCAGACCTTAGTCGACGGGGTGGCAAATAATCTTAAGGAGAAAAAGCTATGAATTCCAAGTTTCAAGACACATTAATGAAGTTCATGATGCCTGTAGCGAACAAAGTGGAACAGCAGAAGCATCTTCAGGCGATCAAGGACGGCATGATCTCTATCGTTCCGATCATTATTGTCGGTTCTATCAGCCTGCTGCCGTTGGCCATCGCCAATCTGCTGGGAAGCGGGGCAGTATATGACTTCCTGACGGCGCATATGTCCATATTTACTTATGCGGGTATGTTTACAACAGACATGTTATCGATCTATGCGGCTATGTTTATCGCGATCGCTCTGGCAAAGAGTTATGGCATCTGTGGAAATCTGACAGGCGCGACGGCGATCATGGTGCATCTGATCTTAAGCGGACTGTCCATTGAGGGTGGTATGGACATTTCCTATCTGGGGGCGTCAGGTCTCTTTACCTGCATCATTTCCGCGATACTCAGCGTGGAGGTGACCAGGCTTCTGACAAAGAAGAAGATCATCATCAAGCTTCCGGACAGCGTGCCTTCCATGGTGGGAGAGAGCTTTGCGGCATTGATCCCGCTGATCGTAAACGCGGTGATCGCGGTTGCCATCGCGAATATTTCGCTGGCGGCTTCGGGAAAGGTGTTCCCGGCGTTTATCATGAGTATTCTGGCGCCGGCGCTCAGTACGATGGATACGCTCCCGGCACTGCTGATCGTGATCTTTTTGACACAGTTTCTGTGGTTCTTCGGACTCCACGGACCGTCCATCACTTCCGCGGTATGGGCATCATTCGCGATCGCCTATGAGGCTGAAAATATGGCAAATTATGCAGCGGGCGCACCGGTAAGCCACATATTTACATTCGGGCTGTTCTACGCGGTCCTTCAGGTGACCGGTTCCGGACTGACCCTGGGTCTTGTCGTTATGATGATGCGCTCCAAGGCAAAATCATTGAAGTCCATCGGAACGGTGGGTATTGTACCTTCCCTGTTCGGTATCAATGAGCCGATCATTTTCGGCGCACCGATCATCCTGAATCCGTTTTTGTTTATTCCATTTGTATTCGGGCCGATGGTGATCACAGTGATCACATATCTGTCCATGACGAGCGGGCTGGTAGGAAAACCGATCGCGGGCCCTCCCGGATTTCTTCCGCCGGGCGTGGGAGCCTTTATCATGACGCTGGACTGGAAGTGTGTGGTGTTAGTGTTTGTGAACCTGATCATTATGACTCTGTTCTATTATCCGTTCTTTAAAATGATGGAGGCGGATGAGCTGAAGAAGGAACAGGGAGAAAAAGCTTAAGGGTAACAGGTGGTAGATATGCTTACGAGAAGACAGTCCAGATTGCTGGAAATGTTGTTGAATAATGTCCAGGGCGTTACAGGTGCAAAGCTGGCGGAGTATCTGGAAGTGTCTTCTCGCACTGTCCGCAATGAGGTCAGTGAGATCAACCGCATCTGGGAGAGCGGCAGCGTTATCAAGTCGTCCAGGCAGCGGGGTTATTTTATCGAGACGGCGGATATGGAGTCAGTGAAAGACTATTTTCTGTCGGAGGGACACGGGAGGACGGAAGTTGCGGTATCAGACCGCGGATGGATGATCCTCGGCATGGTCTTAAAGACCGGGCAGGCGGATATTTTTGATATAGGGGATGAGCTTGCCCTGTCTGAACCGGCAATGTATAAGGAGATCAGCCGTTTTCAGAAAAAGCTTATGGCGGAATACCAGAGCGGGCTGCTTAAGATGAGCGGGGATAAACTCTGGATCGATGAGGATGAGGCGAAACTGCGCCGGACGCTGTTCCGCATCATTAAAAACGAGACGCAGAACAGAGTCCATAACTATTCATGGTTTCTGCGGACATTCCTCTATGATGATTTTGATAAAGAGGAATACGGGTGGATGGAAAAGCTTGTGAAAGAGTATTTTGACAGCAGGCTGATTCAGATCTCGGATGACGGCCTCTATATGGCTGTCAGTGCGGTCTACATTACTATAGTACGGAATTATCAAAACCACAGTGCTCCGGAGACGGAGAAGGCGGAATTGGCGGGCGAAGAACTGACGGGGTTTTTTGAATATCTGAAAGCCCAGGGCATCAAACTGGGAAGCGGAGATATCCGGATCCTGGGGGGGTTGCTCCACGGTTTTAAGATGACTTCAGACATATCGCCGGAGGGCAGGATCAGCGGCTTGAGCGTCCAGATCCTGGAGGATTTCTGCCACGATGTGATGGAAAAATATCATTTTGATCTGTGGCAGTCGAAGGAATTTTATGACAATATCCTGATCCATATCGAGTATATGATGCGGAGGCTGGAAACAGGCTATGAGGTGAAAAATCCCATTCTGAACGATGTGAAGAAACAGTATCCCTACGCCTATGAGATATCCATGCTGATGGCATCCATCATATACCGCTACAAGAACTGTTATATTCAGGACGATGAGATTTCCTTTATTGCCATCTTTGTGGAACATTTTCTGGAAAATGTAAACCAGAAGCTGAAGGCGGTGATCATCAGTTCTACGAGGTTCAGCGTCAACAGCATTGTCAGCAGCTGGCTGCAGACAAATTTTCAGAATCAGATTGAGGTGGAGGCGCTGCTTCCCAAACATAATCTGGAAAAATATCTTGAGGAACATCAGGTGGATCTGATCATTTCCATTATGGACACCTATGTCCATCCCTCGGTGGCAACTTTCCGGATGGACGGCATACCGAATCAGTATACCCTGACAGCGGTGAATGCCCTGATCCATAAGATCCGCATGAACTACCGTTTCCGCGAGATGATAAAAGTATATTTTAACAAAGAATCCATTCGGATCTACAGAGAAAAAACGGAATTTGAACAGGTGATCCTGGATCTGTCGGAAGCGCTGAAACAGGAGGACTGCATCTTTGACGTCCGGGAATTTGCGGAGGATGTGCTCCAGAGGGAGGTGAACTATCCGACCTTCATAGGAGACTGGTTTATGCTGCCGCATCCCCTGGTAACATTTGCGAAGAAGACGGCGATCGGCGCGGCGGTGCTGAAACAGCCCCTGCGGATGCAGGAGAAGGAGATACAGCTTATCTTTCTGCTTGCCATGGAACGGAAACAGAATGAACAGTTCGGCGTCCTGTTTGAACTGTTCCGGCATATAGCCGGGGACCGTCAGGCGGTCCGCAGGCTTGCCGCGGTGGAGACGGCGGAGGAATTTGCGGATGTACTGATTCAGATATCCGGTTCCCTTGAACTTTACAAGGGTTAGAAATACCGACTGGAACCTGAAATTTCATGAATTTTGATTTACGACAACAGAATACCAGCAAAGCATGGATTTTGTTGTTTGGGCGCCCGTTTAAGCGGACGAATGAGAATTATTGTCAGATCTTTAGAAAAATGAAAAAGGAAATTGAGAAACTATGAAGAAATTTTCAATTGTGATCGCCGGAGGCGGCAGTACCTATACCCCGGAAATCATTCTGATGCTTTTGGATAATCTTGATAAGCTTCCGCTGCGCGCGATCAAGCTGTATGACAATGACGGAGAACGCCAGAATAAGGTGGCAAAAGCGTGCGAGATCATCGTGAAGGAAAAAGATCCCTCCATCGAGTATCTTGCGACAACTGATCCGGAACTCGCATACACAGATGTAGATTTCTGCCTGGCACATATACGTGTGGGAAAGCTTGCAATGCGGCAGTTAGATGAGAAGATTCCGTTAAAATACGGCGTTGTGGGGCAGGAGACCTGCGGACCGGGGGGCATCGCGTACGGCATGCGTTCCATTGCGGGTGTGCTGGAGAACATTGATTATATGGAAAAGTATTCCCCGGACTGCTGGATGTTAAACTATTCCAATCCGGCTGCCATCGTGGCGGAGGCGTGCAGAAGGCTTCGTCCGAACTCCAGAGTCATCAATATCTGCGATATGCCGATCGGCATGGAGCAGACGATAGCCAAAATTCTGGGTTTTCAGAACAGAAAAGAGATGGATGTCCGGTATTTCGGGCTGAACCATTTCGGATGGTGGACTTCCATCAAAGATAAGGAAGGAAACGAGTACATCGATAAACTGATAGAGCACCAACTTACTTACGGCAACTGCCCGGCGGATTCCGTGGATACGGATTTCACGGATCAGAGCTGGCATGAGACGGCAAAGAAGGTGAAGGACCTTGTGGCTGTGGATCCTACCATGGCGCCGAGTTCTTATCTTCAGTATTATCTGTACCCGGATGACATGGTGGCACACACGGACCCGAATTACACCAGGGCGGACCAGGTGATAGACGGCAGGGAAAAGCGGGTATTTGGAGAGTGCGCAAAAATTGAGGCGGCAGGGACCGCGAAAGACACGGGGTTAAAGATCGGCATCCACGCGCTGTTTATCGTGGATCTGGCGACGGCTCTCGCCTTCAACACACATGAGCGGATGCTTCTGATCGTGGAAAACAACGGGGCTATCGAGAATTTCTCCCCTGATGCGATGGTGGAGATCCCCTGTATTGTGGGGAAAGACGGTTATGAGTCGCTCAGTATCGGGAAGATCCCGACATTCCAGAAGGGATTGATGGAAGAACAGGTTGCGGTAGAAAAACTGACCGTGGACGCCTGGATGGAGGGGAGTTACCACAAACTCTGGCAGGCGCTCACCCTGTCCAAAACAGTTCCCGGTGCGGGAGTTGCGAAAAAGATTCTGGACGACCTGATCGAAGCAAATAAGGGGTATTGGCCGGAATTAAAATAAAACCTGTACGAGAGGTACGGAAAGGAGACTATATGAAGATATTGTTATGTTGTAATGCCGGAATGTCCAGTTCCATTTTGGTGAAAAAGATTCGCGAGGCGGCGGAAAAGCGCGGAATGGAACTCACGATCACCGCTGTTCCCAGCGCAGCGATCCGCGATGAGGTCGGTAAGTGGGATGTATGCCTGGTAGGGCCTCAGCTCGTCTATGCGGTTGCAAATATCAAATCACAGCTTAATATTCCGGTTGCAAGCGTGGAGCCCAGGACCTATGCGATGGCAGATGGCGATAAGGCGCTTGATTTCGCGATAAGCCTGATTGAAGGGTAGGGAGAACAGATGGCAAACATTGAGAAAATATCAGCATCCGCAATGGAAGTGATAGCGTATTCGGGCATGGCGAGATCCTGTTATATGGAAGCGCTCGCTCTTGCAAAAGAGGGAAAATTCTCTGAAGCAGACAAGAAGCTCGAGGAGGGCGGAGAGAATTTTGTGACGGCACATAACGGACATATGGATGTGCTGCAGGAAGAAGTGAACACAGAGGAACCGCAGATCAGCCTTCTGATGACTCATGCGGAGGATCAGCTGATGGCGGCGGAAACGCTGAAGATCGTCATTCTTGAATTGATCGAACTTTACAGAGACAGAAAAGGAGAATAACAATGGGTGAGTTTAATATTTGGGCAGCATCAAAGACATTGAACGGTTTTGCTGCGGATGAGATCATTTCCTGCCTGCAGAAATCGATCCGCAGGGCGATGGTGGAGGAAGCCTGTCAGTATGCGTACGAACTGTATGTATCAGGACCGGTATTTCTGGATAAAATGTGGAGGAGACTGCTCACGATCTCCGTGGAAGATGTGGGCTTCGGTAATCTGAACGCGGCGGTTCAGGTGAATACTATGAACGAGATGCGCAAGAATTTCCCGTATGACGACGGCGACCAGCCGATGTATTTCATTCACGCGATCCGTATTCTCTGCGAGAGCGAGAAGGACCGTTCCAGCGATTATCTGAAAAATATTATTATCAAAGAGGCGGCGATGGGTAAAGTACCGGAGATCATGGATGTGGCACTGGACAAGCACACCAGGCGCGGCCAGGAGATGGGCAGAGGTTCCAAGCATTTCTTTGAGGAGGGAACCAAGGTGATCCCGCAGCTCAAGATCGACAACGATTACAGGGAGCGCTACGGAAAGATCCTGGAGACATACAGCCCGGATAAGAATGTGCCGAACGCGTTCAAGTATAATTCCGGGCAGTACTGACCCGGAGGAACACTGTATTGAATGAGAAAGGCTGTCGCGGGTGCGATTTATCTGCGGCGGCCTTTTTTGACAGCGCAAGGTCAGTGAAACAGGTACAGCCCATAAAGAACTTGAAAATCGTCTCTGATACAGAGTAAGATATTGGAGAAGCTCT
This sequence comes from uncultured Lachnospiraceae bacterium, assembly GCA_910584915.1. Taxonomy (GTDB): domain Bacteria; phylum Bacillota; class Clostridia; order Lachnospirales; family Lachnospiraceae; genus 1XD8-76. The sequence goes on along the minus strand of CAJUDM010000001.1, from coordinate 285,418 downwards.
GAGGAGAGTTGTTCATTAATAGAGAGAAAGAAAGGCGGGTAACAGACAATGAACACAACAATGATCATAGAATTAGCCGGTTATTTAGGCTCCACACTGGTGGTCGTTTCCATGCTGATGTCGTCAGTCGTAAAACTAAGGGTCATTAATACAATAGGAAGTGTTATCTCGGCGACATATGCGCTGATCATCCACTCCTATCCCCTGGCGCTCATGAATATATGCCTGATCGTCATCAACTGCTATAATCTTGTGAAGCTGTTGAGGTCGGAGCAGGAGTATGATCTGATACCGGTGAAGGCGGACGATGCGTTTCTCAAATATTTCGTGGAACGCTATCAGCAGGATATTCAGAATTTCTTTGGGGGGAAAGCCGCGGACGCTTCCGCCGACACGGCGTATATCGTATGCTGCGGCGCGGTTCCGGCGGGATTGCTGCTTGGAAAGATATCCGGGGAGGGTGTTCTGGATATTTCGGTTGACTATACGACGCCGGCATACAGGGACTGCTCCGTCGGGAAATATTTATACTCCAGGCTGCCGGAGTATGGGATCCGGAAACTGGTCTACTCCGGGGAACTGCAGAAGCATGAGGACTATCTCCTGAAGGTTGGGTTTGCCAAAGAGAACGGAAGGTATGAGAAGAAGCTGGGGTGAGAGGCGGCGGGATACCGGGAATTATTCCTCCATCCCCGGAAAGAGCCTGTGGTAATATTCCAGCGCAAACTGTTCGAACTCGCCGGACAGAAGCGTCTGGTGCACGGTTTACACTTTTGAAGGAACAAAACGGTGGTTGTTTGAATAAAAATTAATAAACATACTTAATTGGACAGGGCTGTTCCTTTCTTTATAGCTGCTTAGTAGGCGTTTGCGAAACGCCAGAACCCGCATGATCACGGGATTCTTTTTGTTACAAATTAAAATAACTCCTCATCGGATATGGTATAATAGAGTTGACAAGAAACCATTTACCATCACCAGGAAAGGAGTTATTCTGATACCTATGATACCATATAAACAGCTCTCTTTGGCAGATATTTTTCAGGACTGCCAAAATAAACTTGATTATGACAAACCCGCTTTTCTTTCTCTATTAGAAAACCATATCGACATCAATGAAATGATTCCGGTTACATTTTATAACTATTTCTATGCATCAACGGGGAGATTCGGTAAATACCCTTTACAGGCTTTTCTGTAGGCGCTGATCATACAGCGTATCTTCTCGATCCCTACAGATCAGCTGCTTCAAACAGGACTTTTTTGATGACCTGCAGCTCGTTTTCGATAGCCTCGTTGATGTTACCGAACCTATCTGTCAGGCCATTGATTCTGAAAAAGCTGACATGACTATCTTTGGCTCCTCCGGAATCGAAGCGTTTGTCACTGAAAATAATCCAAAGTACGCAAACCGTATCATCAAACAGCTTAAGGCGTATGCGAAAACACAGGGGCTTGACAAATCCTATGACCCCTATAAGGCTGCTTACGGTTCCATGCCGTCACACGCTTCTGCTAATCGTGAGATCAAACAACTCTATATCAATGGGCATTTCTGCTATGTCTTTAAGTTCGGCATTGTCACCAACGGCCTTGGCATTATCCATCCAGCAGGTACGGAACTGGCTTGAGATGTTCCGTTGAAAACTTTTGATTTTCTATTGTTTATATTTTCAACAAAAGTGAGTGTAATAAAATAGAAAATATAAATTTCTCAAATGTTTACAAAAGGAGAATGCAGGATGCTATATTAAAGTAAGATGGCTGGATCAGGACTGTAACAAATGCGACAGGCAGCTAAACAGCCGGGATGCCCGGTTATCGAAGACCCTGGCATACAAATGCCCGTGCTGTGGATCCTGTATTGCCGGGGAATATGATATGCCGGCGGAAAGGCTGCGGGACCGCATGGAAGACTATTTTGGGATGCATCCCTGCCGGGGATTATAAGGGGGAACAAAATGAGAGAAAAAGAACATGAGGAAATACAATGCTTTGACAAAATGGCTGCTGGAGGAAGGTTACAGCGCAGGGCACCATCCGGATTATGTAAGGGTTGACGTACCCATGTGGCAGGAAAAGACCCTTGATCATTATGATGGGGGCTTTACCTATGAAAGATGGTGGATAACAGAACATCAACAGGTTGCGGAAGCAAGCAGGATTGTCCGTATGCGATGATTTTGGAGAGATTAGCAGTATCTATTAAGCATCAAATGAGGTTCATAAAGAAAAACAGGAAAAGAGCCAACGAGTATTTGATAAAAAAGATAATGACTAATTTGAAAATTTGGGCTGAGCAGGCAATGAATGTGCTTGAGGTTAATGAAAGTAACAGGGAAATATTGCAAAAACGATTGTGATCATATAACGGTGATCGCTGCTTCGGATTGGGAGTCTGTTGCAAAATAATATAAGATCAAGAGAGGGGGCTGGAAATAGAAAGCCCCTTTTTTGAAATTCGGATTTAAAGAAAAAGGATTATCAAAAAATTTGAAAAAGAATAAAATCAAAAAGAACAAATGTTCTAATTCTGTAGACAAGAAAAAAAGAGTGTGCTATAATATGCGAAGTTTACAGAGCAAAGATCACAGGTGTTACAGAGTATAGATTGTCCGTATGGTTTTACTAATTCCGTACAGCTTGGAAAATGAAAGTGAGTAACCCAAATTCGTCGAAGCACTGTTTATGAAAAAATAGAAGATACGGCTCGACGAATTTCAGCCTGATAGACGAACTTTTTTACTATGCGAATGGGACATTCGCATTGAAATCCGAGGTGAGTATTTGTGCAAAATGAACAAAATATCTTTAAGTTACACAGTGAATACCAGCCCACCGGCGACCAGCCGCAGGCGATAGAAGCATTAGTGAAAGGCTTCAAAGAAGGCAACCAATTCCAGACTTTACTGGGGGTTACGGGTTCCGGCAAGACTTTCACGATGGCAAATGTCATCCAGCAGCTCAACAAGCCCACTTTGGTCATAGCGCACAATAAAACCCTCGCGGGCCAGCTGTATGGCGAGTTCAAAGAATTTTTCCCGGAGAACGCGGTAGAATATTTTGTGTCCTACTACGATTATTACCAGCCGGAGGCGTATGTTCCGTCGACGGACACCTATATCGCGAAAGATTCCTCCATCAACGATGAGATAGACAAACTGCGCCTCTCCGCCACGGCGTCCCTCGCCGAGAGGCGGGATGTGATCGTGGTGGCAAGCGTATCCTGTATCTATGGACTGGGGAGCCCGGATGAATATAAGGAACTGATCGTATCGCTGCGCCCCGGACAGCAGAAGGATCGGGATGAAGTATTAAGAGAACTGATCGCCATCCAGTATGACAGGAATGATATGGATGTGGAACGCGGCTCGTTCCGGGTGCGCGGGGATACGATAGAGATTTTCCCGGCACAGGGCGGGGACCATCTGGTACGGGTTGAATTTTTCGGGGATGAGATTGACAGGATCATGGAGGTGGATTCCCTGACAGGGGTGCCCCATGCGGAGCTGAACCATATTTCGATCTTTCCGGCATCCCATTATGTGGTGGCGAGGGAGAAGATCAATACAGCCTGTGTGGAGATCGAGAAGGAACTGGAAGAGCGCATTCGCTTTTTTAAAAGCGAGGACAAACTGCTGGAGGCGCAGAGAATCTCGGAGAGGACAAACTTTGATATTGAAATGCTGAGGGAGACAGGGTTCTGTTCCGGCATAGAAAACTATTCAAGGCCTCTGAACGGGCTGGAACCAGGCGCAACACCGTTTACTCTGATGGATTACTTTAAGGATGACTTCCTGATCATTATAGATGAGTCTCATATGACGATCCCGCAGATCGGCGGGATGTACGCGGGCGACCGTTCCCGAAAGACGACGCTTGTGGATTACGGGTTCAGGCTCCCTTCCGCGCTGGACAACAGGCCGTTAAACTTCGAGGAGTTTGAGTCCCATATCGACCAGATGATGTTTGTCTCCGCGACGCCCTCCAGATATGAGGCGGAACATGAACTGATGCGGGTAGAACAGATCATCCGCCCTACAGGGCTTCTCGATCCGGAAGTGTCGGTGCGCCCGGTGGAGGGACAGATAGATGACCTGATCGGTGAGATCAGGAGAGAGACGGAGAAGAAGAACAAGGTTCTTGTGACAACGCTGACAAAGCGGATGGCGGAGGATCTGACAGAATATATGAAGGATGTGGGGATCCGTGTAAAGTACCTGCATTCGGACATCGATACGCTGGAGCGGGCGGAGATCATCCGGGACATGCGGCTGGATGTGTTCGATGTGCTGGTGGGGATCAATCTGCTGCGCGAGGGGCTGGATATTCCTGAGATATCGCTTGTGGCGATCCTGGACGCGGACAAGGAGGGCTTTCTGCGCTCGGAGACTTCCCTGATCCAGACGATCGGGCGCGCTGCCAGAAATGCGGACGGGCATGTGGTGATGTACGCCGATGTGATAACAGATTCCATGCGGGCGGCTCTGGAGGAGACAGCAAGAAGACGTAAGCTGCAGCAGGCATACAATGAGGAGCATGATATCACGCCGCAGACGATACGGAAGGCAGTGCGGGATCTGATCAGTATCTCGAAGGCCGTGGCGAAGGAGGAAGTGCGGTTTGAGAAGGATCCTGAATCGATGGACCTGAAAGAGCTGGAGAAGCTGATAGCGGAAGTGCAGAAGAAGATGAAGAAGGCGGCGGCGGACCTGGATTTCGAGACGGCAGCGGATCTGCGCGATAAGATGCTGGAACTGAAGAAAATATTAAATGACAGGGAGTGACGTCGGATGAAAGAATGGCAAACGATCGAGCCCTGTGACTGGGATATTTATTCTTGCGGGCAATGAGGAAAACGGACATGTCCGCATGGTTGTTTGGCAAATGCCGTGAGGCTTGAACAGTATGAGGTTTAAACTGGTTGAGCCTAAACAGTATGAGCCCTGAACGGGATGAGGCTTAAAGAATGAGGAGAGGCAATGGAAGAGACAAAGAAGATGCGCCCCAGGGAATATATCAAGATCCGGGGGGCGAATGAGCATAATCTGAAAGGCATTGATGTGGATGTGCCGCGGAATGAATTTGTAGTTCTGACAGGACTGTCAGGTTCTGGAAAATCTTCGCTGGCGTTTGACACGATCTACGCGGAGGGGCAGCGGCGGTATATGGAGTCGTTGTCCTCCTACGCAAGGCAGTTCCTGGGACAGATGGAAAAGCCGGATGTGGAGAAAATAGAGGGACTTTCGCCCGCAATCTCCATCGACCAGAAGTCCACCAACAGAAACCCACGTTCGACAGTGGGGACGGTGACGGAAATCTATGATTACTTCAGGCTGCTCTACGCGAGGATCGGCATTCCCCACTGTCCGAAATGCGGCAGGGAGATCCAGAAGACCACCGTGGATGAGATGGTGGACTATATCATGCATATGGAGGCGGGTACCCGGATCCAGCTGCTTGCGCCGGTGGTGCGGGGCAGGAAGGGGCGCCATGAAAAGGTGCTGGAGCGTGCCCGCAGAAGCGGGTATGTGCGTGTGCGCGTTGACGGAAATCTGTACGATCTGTCGGAGGAGATCAAATTAGATAAAAATATCAAACATTCCATCGAGATCGTAGTGGACAGGCTTGTCATAAAAGAGGGGATTGAGAGAAGGCTGACGGATTCCCTGGAGAATGTGCTGGAGCTGGCAGGCGGGCTGGCGGTCGTGGATGTGATAGGCGGCGAGAGCCTGACGTTCAGCCAGAGTTTTGCCTGCCCTGACTGTGAGATCAGTATCAGCGAGATCGAGCCAAGAAGTTTTTCCTTCAACAATCCTTTCGGCGCCTGTCCTGACTGTTTCGGGCTTGGCTATAAGATGGAGTTTGACGCGAGGCTGATGATCCCGGACGAGTCGCTGAGTTTAAACGGCGGGGCTATCCAGGTGATGGGGTGGCAGTCCAGCAAGGATAAGGGAAGCTTTACCCATGCACTGCTTCAGGCGCTGGCGGAGGAATATCAGTTCAGCCTGGATACGCCCTGGAGGGAACTCCCGGAGGAAGTAAAGGGGGTATTGATCTCCGGCACCGCGGGAAAGGAAGTGAAGGTGCATTATAAGGGACAGCGGGGCGAGGGAGTCTACCCGGTGGCGTTCACAGGGCTTGTCAAAAATGTGGAGCAGCGTTACAGGGAGACCTACTCGGAGGCTATGAAGGCGGAGTATGAGGAATTCATGCGGGTGACGCCCTGTAAGCTCTGCGGCGGCAGGCGGCTAAAGCTGGAATCGCTGGCTGTCACGGTATATGATAAGAATATTTATGAACTGACGGCAATGTCACTCGGGGATCTTCACGCTTATTTGCAGGAGATGAAGCTGACTAGGCAGCAGGAACTGATCGGGAAACAGATCTTAAAAGAGATTCGCGCCAGAGTGGGCTTTCTGAACGATGTGGGGCTGAATTATCTGTCGCTGGCGAGGGGAACATCAACCCTTTCCGGCGGGGAGGCGCAGCGTATCCGGCTGGCGACACAGATCGGTTCGGGGCTGGTGGGCGTCTGCTATATTCTGGATGAGCCCAGCATCGGCCTGCACCAGAGGGACAATGACAAGCTGATAAAGACTTTGAAGAACCTGAAAGATATGGGAAACACGCTGCTGGTGGTGGAACATGACGAGGATACCATGTGGGCGGCGGACCATATTATCGATATCGGTCCGGGAGCGGGTTCCCACGGCGGGAAGGTGATCGCCCAGGGAACGGCGGAGGAGATCTGTCAGGTGGAGGAATCCATTACGGGCCAGTATCTGAGCGGAAAACTGCAGATCCCGGTGCCGGAGGAGAGGAAAACGCCGACAGGTTTTCTGACCGTAAAAGGAGCGAGGGAAAACAATCTGAAGAATATCGATGTGGAAATACCGCTGGGAGTCATGACTTGTGTGACAGGCGTGTCAGGTTCGGGAAAGAGTTCCCTTGTCAATGAGATATTGTATAAACATCTGGCGAAGAGCCTGAACAGGGCGAGGACGATCGCGGGCGACCATGACGATATCCTGGGGCTGGAACAGCTTGACAAAGTGATCAGTATCGACCAGTCGCCGATCGGGCGTACCCCCAGATCTAACCCTGCCACCTACACGGGTGTATTTGATATGATCCGTGATCTGTTTGCGGCGACGCCGGATGCCAAGGCGAAGGGATACAAGAAAGGACGTTTCAGCTTCAATGTAAAAGGCGGAAGATGTGAGGCGTGCTCGGGGGATGGCATCATCAAGATAGAGATGCATTTCCTGCCGGATGTGTATGTGCCCTGTGAGGTATGCGGCGGGAAGCGTTACAATAGAGAAACCCTGGATGTGAAGTATAAGGGCAAGAGTATTTTTGATGTGCTGGATATGACCGTGGAGGAGGCCCTGGGATTTTTTGAGAATGTGCCGACGATCCGCAGGAAGATAGAGACTTTGTACGATGTCGGGCTTTCCTATATTAAACTGGGGCAGCCGTCCACTGAACTTTCCGGCGGGGAGGCGCAGCGTGTGAAGCTTGCCACGGAGCTCTCCAGAAAGAGTACGGGGCGGACGATCTATATCCTGGATGAGCCCACTACCGGACTGCACTTCGCGGATGTACACAAGCTGGTGGAAATTCTGCGCAGGCTGACGGAGGGCGGCAATACGGTGGTGGTGATCGAACATAATCTGGATGTGATCAAAACCGCTGACTATATCATTGATATCGGCCCGGAGGGCGGGGACGGGGGAGGACGGATCATCGCCCGGGGCACGCCAGAGGAGGTGGCAGAAAATCCCGTATCTTACACAGGACGGTATATCAGGAAAATGTTGGACAAAAATAAGCGGTAATTATTAAAATTTATTGAACAATATGTCATTTTACTTGTATTTGCAGGACGGATTTGGTATGCTGATAACAGCGTATCTGTGGCAGGTTTTCGAATTTCGTGAGAAAGTACTGTAAGATCTTATGAGAGAGGAAACTTTCTGCAGACAATGCTGTATGATAGAGAGCACGATCATTTCTGGATGGAGGGTTTTTATGAAACTGAAAAAAGTAATGGCAGTAGTAATGACTGTGGTGATGTCCCTGTGCGTATTTGCGGCGCCGGCATCAAAACTGCAGACAAAGGCGGCGCCGGACTGGTCGACGAACTGGAATGATGTCAGGGTGTACACGGCAAATTTCTCGAAGAGTATACCTGCTATCAATATACAGACACCCCAGACGACGGTGAAAATGTATGCGGGCCTGAGTTGGGAGAGGCTGGAAGCCGATATCGGCGTGAGGCTGAATGTGAGTGACAGTCAGTGTGGTCCGCAGGCGATGAGCACTTTCAATTCTGTGGCATCGTCCCTGGGAGCCAGCGTGGTAAAGGTTCTGGACATGGATATGGAGCTGTACACCGAGGAGGGCTGGACGGAGGATATCGTCGGCATGACGAGTCCGATCAGGGTTGGCATGACGCTTCCGAGAGGGTGTGATCTGTCGAAGGACTACGCGGTGATCAGCGTGAGGCAGGACGGAGGCCTGGATATACTGGGCGACCTTGATCCGGAGCCGACGACGCTGACAGTGGACAGCGGCAATTTTGATACATTTGCGATCATCGCGGCGCCGGCAGGCACTTTTAACGCGTACAGGATCGCCAGTCCCCATGCGCTGGATCAGGTGTGGATATCTACTTATGTAAAAGACCTTGTGAGCACGGTGAGTGCCGACTCGAAGGGGTATCAGATGTATGATATCGCAACGGTCACGGACGCCGGGACGGTACGTTCCGCCGTGGGCGACCAGATCGTTTCTCTGGAGGTCGCAGCTGCGGAGCCGGGTCCGTATTCCATGGGGCCTCTGCGGTATGAGGCGTGGAAAGCCGGTGCAAGAGGCGTTTCCTGTTATGAGATCGAACTGAAGAATGGAAAGAAGCAGCGGGTTTCTCAGACAAATCAGAAGATTCTTGTCACGATGACGGTTCCTTTCAATTTCCCGGCATACGCGGATTATGCGGTGGCGGTGCTGAATGCGGACGGGACCGTGAGTGTCCTGAAAGATATGGATATCAACGACAGCACAGTGACGATCGCTACGGATCAGTTCAGGAGTTATGCAATCATGTGGGCGCCGAAGGGAGCATTCGCACTGCTGCCGTAGGACAGTAAAACAGAATAATGGAATGAGCAGGGACGCGGAATGAGAGAAATGTCTTGTTTTGCGTCCCTTTTTTTATAAAAATTTCATGAAATGTCTTTGAAAATCTTTTCATGTGGTTTATAATGGCTTTGTATGTTTAAGATTGTGCCGGTTTATGTTTAAATATGTGCTGAATGGAAAAATTATAAGTAGGGAATGACGCTTAACAGGTGCGATGGAAATAGATAAAACCATGGAAAGGGGCAGAATTTGGGATGCAGTATACGGATATAGGAATCGATTTGGGGACGGCCAGCATTCTGGTATATATCAGAGGGAAGGGAGTTGTGCTGAAGGAGCCCTCGGTTGTCGCTTTTGACAGGGATACCAATAAAGTGAAGGCGATCGGTGAAGATGCGAGGCTGATGCTTGGAAGGACGCCGGGCAATATCATAGCAGTGCGGCCGCTGCGCCAGGGTGTTATTTCCGATTATACCGTGACAGAAAAGATGATGGAATATTTTATCCGCAAGGCGCTGGGCAAGAGAAGCATCAGAAAGCCCAGGATCGCTGTGTGTGTGCCGAGCGGTGTTACCGAGGTGGAGAAAAAGGCAGTGGAGGATGCGACTTATCAGGCGGGAGCCAGGGAAGTCTCGGTGATCGAGGAGCCCATCGCGGCGGCGATCGGCGCCGGCATTGATATTTCAAAGCCCTGCGGGAATATGATCGTGGACATCGGCGGCGGAACCTCCGATGTGGCAGTGATCTCCCTGGGCGGCACGGTGGTCAGTGCCTCGATCAAGATAGCGGGGGATGATTTTGATGAGGCGCTCATCCGCTATATGAGAAAGAAGCATAACCTTCTGATCGGCGAGCGGACGGCGGAGGATATCAAGATACGGATCGGTTCGGCGTTCCCGAGGCCGGAGCCGGACTATATGGATGTGCGCGGGCGGAACCTCGTATCCGGGCTGCCGAATACGATCCGCGTCTCCTCGGAGGAGACGGAGGAAGCGCTGAAGGAGACCACATCCCAGATCGTGGAAGCAATCCACAGCGTGCTGGAGAAGACGCCGCCGGAGCTGGCGGCGGATATCGCAGACAGAGGGATTGTCCTGACGGGAGGCGGAAGCCTTCTGAGGGGACTGGAGGAACTGATCTCGGATAAGACAGGGATCAATACGATGACGGCGGAAGATCCGATGACGGCTGTGGCGATCGGCACGGGACGCTATGTGGAGTTCCTGGCAGGCTACAGAGAGGACTAGGAAAGGGGAGGCAGAGATATGGTAAAAGGATTATATACAGCTTATACGGGAATGAGAAATGAGCAGAGGCGGATGGATATCCTGACGAATAATCTGGCAAACTCCGACACTACCGGTTTTAAGAAAGAAGGTGTGACCAGTCAATCATTTGACGATCTGCTGGCTTTCCGCATCAAAGATTCCTCCACGCCGGGCGTGGATGCGAAGCAGATCGGCAGTATGAACATGGGTGTGAAGATCGGTGAGGTGTATACGGACTATACACAGGGTCCCATGAAAGTCACGGATAATACGTTTGATATGGCGTTGGCGGGGGAAGGCTTTTTTACGATCGACTTTACCAATAAGGCCGGCGAGAGTTTTACACTCTACACGAGAGACGGTAATTTCAATATGACGGAGGAAGGTTACCTTGTAACCCAGGACGGAGATTTCGTGGTGGGTACAAACGGGCAGCACATACGCCTTTCCCCCACCGCCGCAGAGACGAGGATCGACAGAGGGGGCAGGATATATCAGGACGGAAGGCTTCAGGCACAGATTCAGGTTACAGACTTCGAGGACTATGACTATCTGGAGAAATTTGGGGAGAATCTGTACCGGCCTCTGGAGGGCGCGACGCAGAGGGAAGCCGGGGCAAAGGTTTATGAGGGATATCTGGAGGCGGCAAATGTGCAGACTGTCTATGAGATGGTGCAGATGATAGCGACGACCAGAGCCTATGAGACAAACCAGAAGGTGATCCAGGCTCACAATGATACACTGCAGATTGCTGCAAACCAGATTGGAAAATTATAAAAAGCGGTTAAGAAGATGCTGATTTGATCCGATATATATTCATAAACATAGATTGGCGTGAATTCAGAGACTTTATGATCCTGATTCATGATTTTGATCTGAACACCCGCAAAAAGCGGAAATCGTGATGGAAAAAGGGCGCTGCTGTCTTCTGAGAGGACGGCACTGCTTACGGTTGATACGGGAGGAAGACTCAATGGTACGAAGCTTATGGTCTGCAGCGACCGGTATGATCGCTCAACAGACGAATGTAGATACGATCGCCAACAATCTGGCAAATGTCAATACGACCGGTTACAAGACACAGGTGAATCAGTTCAAGTCTCTGTTATATCAGGAGATCCAGTCCGAGACGACATCGGGTAACGGGGAGACGAAGCCTGTCGGCGCGCAGGTCGGCCTGGGGGTGCGGAACGCGGCGATCACCAGCAGATTTAAACAGGGGAACCTGTTGGAATCCACAAGCAATACGGATTTCGCAATCGAGGGGGACGGCTTCTTTGCGGTAAGAGGGGAGGATGGAGAGACCTATTACACGAGGAATGGCCATTTTATCTGGGCGATCAACAACGGCGGTGGTGTGACACTGACTGATTCGGAAGGACAGAAAGTGCTGGACTCCAGAGGACAGACGATTGAACTCGGGAACAACTACATAACAAACAGGATTACGATAAGCCAGGACGGTCAGATCTGCTATCCGAATGCCAACGGCAATCCCACTCCCATCGGCAGATCCATCGGCGCGTTTCAGTTTAATAATCCGTCCGGTCTGACAAAAGAGGGCGACAGCCTTTACGCTGTGTCTGATGCCAGCGGCCCGGCGATCAATGAGGCGACCAACAACCAGGTGAAGAAAAGCCGGTTTTTACAGAACTATCTGGAAGGTTCCAACGTGCAGGTGGTGGATGAGATGGTGAACCTGATCGTGGCGCAGAGGGCATATGAACTGAATTCGAAAGCGATCACTGCATCGGATCAGATGATGCAGCAGGCCAACCAGCTGAGACAGTAAAAATGTAAGGAAACTCTCCTGATGTGAAAGACCATGTCGCGTGAGCGCGGATCACACGGAAGAATACAAAACAGGAAGTATATTTTATATACTGCAAGTGCCGCTCAGGGGCTTGACAGGGAATGTGAGGAAAAATGGATATCGGTGGATTGAACACAGAATATCAGAATTATATGACGCGCTCTTCGGAGGCAACAGCTAAGATGGATCAGATCAAAAGTACAGATTATGCGAATGCGACCGATGAGGAATTGATGGACGCCTGCAAGCAGTTTGAGGAATACTTTGTGGAGATGACATTGAAAGAGGTATTCAAGACGGTGGATCTGTTTGGAACAGGTGAGAGCACATCCAACGCCATGTCAACCAGCAAGGATTTCATGAAGGACAGCATTGTGCAGAAATTCGCGGAAAAGATAACCGAAGAGTCCAATCTGGGGCTTGCGCAGCAGCTCTATGAGTCGATGAGGCGCAATACAGTCAATGTATCTGAACTGCCTGAGTAGGGCGGTAAAAGTTGGCGATATGCATCCGCATAACAGTGAAGCCTGAGCGTTGGACCGTTATGTCCAGGTACGGTACGGGGATGAGCGGAGGCACAGGATAAAATAGCAGTGGGTAACAGCCGGGTATTTAGATGCCCGGCTGTCTGAGTAATGAGGAAAAACAACAAAGTGGTGATACGGGAACAGAAAAACAGAAAATATATTTATATGATGGTCCTTCTGCTGGCGGGGATCGCGTCGTTTGGCATCCGTTTTGCGGGTATCGAGCATATCACAGCGGATTTTGAGACCTGCCTGATCCCCTGGTCGGCGGCGATGAAGGCGGGACAGGGACCGGGGATCCTGCTGGAATATGACGGAGATTACAATATGCCCTATATCACGGTGCTGTGGCTGCTCAACTATCTGCCGGGCAGGACGATCGTCAAGGTAAAGATGTTTTCTGTGCTGTTTGAGTATCTCGGCGCGGTGGCGGCAGGGCTGATCACGGCGCATTTTGCTGAAATAGGAAAAAAGAGGCTCATGTTTACGGCTGCCTGCACGGTGGTGATGTTTTATCCTTCAGCGATACTGAACGGCGCCTGGTGGGGGCAGTGTGATTTCATCTATGTGGCGTTTCTGTTGTATATGATCCTGGCTCTTTTGAAGGAGCACTATGCGGCAGCGATGATCCTGTTGGGCTGCGCTTTTTCTTTCAAACTGCAGGCTGTGCTGATCCTGCCGGTGCTTTTGATCTTCTGGTGGAAGAAACGAAGTTTTTCAGGGGTGTATTTCCTGCTTGCCGCGGTGATGATGGAGGTGCTGTGTATCCCTGCCATCCTGGGCGGCTATTCCGTTTTTATTCCGTTTTCGATCTACACAAGGCAGCTTGGGCGTTATCCCTATATGTATGTGTTTTATCCGAATTTCTGGGCCCTGTTTCGGGACGCTCCCTACTATATTTTCTCGAATGTGGCGATTTTTGGCATCCTGGCGGGGCTCGGCATTTTTGCTGTGGCAGTGATCCGGAAAAAGACATGGATATCGGAGAGACAGTGGATGGAGTTTGCGCTCTGGACGACATTTTTTATGATGTGTTTTCTGCCCTGCATGCATGAACGCTATGGTATGCTGGTGGAAATACTGGCGATCCTCTATGCCTTTTTGAACAGGAAGACATGGTGGAATGCCGTGGTCATCGGAGGGGGGAGCCTTATCGCCTATCTGCAGGTTACCTTTGGGCAGGATATCCTGCCGGATCAGTGGATCGCGGCAGCTTATCTGCTCTGTCTTGGTTTTCTCACCTGGATGATGGTGAGGGACTGGGATCGGAAAGTGGATGCACCATTGAATACAGCGGCGGACAATATACCAAACAGGGATATATGTGAAAACGGAAGCCGGAAAGCAGATCCCCGAAACTTGAGCGGGCATGCAGCTTCATTCGGAAGAAAAGGCGGTATGACGGTGATTGAGAGTCGTGTGATGGATTTTGTTGATCGATATATTTTGATACTGGCAATCCTGGTGCTGACGGTTCTGGCAGTGGTGATCCGAAGGCCGATGGCGGAATGCATCAGCGCGGACTATCTGCCTAACCTGATCGAGGTGGAGGGAAATTATCATACGCCGCTCTATATGTTTCTGATGTATCTGCTGAGTATTGTCAATGCGGCGTTTCTGCCGGATAAGACGCTTTTTTTTCTGGTGAAAGTGCTCTGCGCTGCCGGGGATATTTTTTCTGCCGCAATGATGGCGGTATGCGTCAGGAGTCAGGGCGCCGGGGATGCGGCAGTTCCAGGAAAAAGCGAAAGGAAAGTATGGGACGACCGGAATCTCAGGGCTGTCGTGATGTATGGGGCGATGCTGTTTCTGCCGATGGTACTCATGAACTCCCCTGTCTGGGCGCACCTTGACAGTATTTCAGCGGGGCTTCTGGGGGCGGCCTGTCTCCTGCGCAGGAGAAAAAAGGATATTCTGGCGGGAATCGCTGCGGGAACCGCCTGTGGGCTGCTCGCGCATTATGTGGTGGTGCTGTCGTTTGTTCTGTGCCTGCTGCCGCTTGCGGACAGAAAGAGAGAGGGGACGGCGGAGCGACAGAGACAGTTAAAGAGATTTAGCAGCGCTTGCGGGATGACGATGATCGTGAGCTGCCTGACGGGACTTCTCTGCGGCTATAATATTTCGCAGTGCATTTACAAACTGTTTTACTTCTGGCAGGCACCGGGGACATGGATGCTTTACCCGCTTTTGATTCTTGCACTCGCGGCATGCTTCAGGGATAAGAGGTGGATCCCTGTATGGGTGCTCACGGAAACGGCGGTGATTTTGGACTGGGGTGAATTTCTGTATGAACAGCCCGTGCTGCCACATATAATTCATATATTATTGTATCTGGCGGCAGGAGTTCTGGCGGCAGGGATCTTATGGAGATATTTTGCGGAGAGATCCGGCGGCGGGAATATTACGGAGATGTCTTGAGGAGAGATCCGGCGGCGGACCGGATTCTGTGAGGACAGGGCTTGCAGAGGAAACAGGGTGTGGAAGTCTTGAAGCCTGAAGGCCGGGCTGATACAGAAGACTGGCAACGGTGGAAAAACAGAAAACAGTATGGATACAAAGGACGGAATACGGGAAGTTTTGGAGACGATCAAAGGCTATGTAGAGCATATCATATATCAGAATGAGACGAACGGTTATACGGTGCTGGCGTTTGTGTCGGAAGGGGATAAGATCACCTGTGTCGGCATGTTCCGGGGAGTCGATGAGGGGGAGAGCCTGGAGATGCAGGGGAGCTTTACAGAACATGCTCTCTACGGCAGGCAGTTTAAGGCGGAGGCGTTCCATTCTGTGCAGCCGGAGGATATCGTCGGCATAGAGCGGTATCTGGGATCAGGCGCGATCAAAGGAGTGGGCGCGGCGCTGGCGTCCCGCATTGTAAAGAAATTCGGAACAGATACGTTTCGCATTATGGAACAGGAGCCGGAGCGCCTTGCGGAGATAAAGGGAATTTCCGAGCGGATCGCCCGCGAGATCGGTGTTCAGATGGAGGAGAAAAAGGATCTGCGGGACGCCATGATCTTTTTGCTGAGGCATGGTATTTCGGGAACTCTGGCCGCAAAGGTCTATGAGACATACGGGATGGGGCTGTACGGCGTACTGCGGGAAAATCCCTATAAGCTGGCGGAGGATATAAACGGCATCGGCTTTAAGAGGGCGGATGAGATCGCGGCAAGGAACGGCATCAGAGTGGACTCGGAGTACAGGCTCCGCAGCGGGCTGTTTTATACGCTGCAGTCGGCGGCGGGGGAGGGGAATTCCTGCCTGCCGGAGGAAATGCTTCTGGAAAAGGCCGCCGGCCTGCTCGGCGTACCGGAGGAAACGCTGGGGACACAGCTTGAAAACCTGGCGATGGAAAAGAAGGTGGTTCTGAAAAAGGAGGAATCGGGAAAGCTTGTGTATGTCTCTTCTTTTTATTATGCGGAAATGAACTGCGCCAGGATGCTGATCGACCTGAACAGGGCGCTGGAGGCAGAGCGGGCGGAGCCGGAGGAGGAGAGGATTCAGCTCAAAAAGATCAGAGGATTGGAGAGAGAGCAGGGAATAGAACTGGATGAACTGCAGAGGCGCGCAGTGTCGGAGAGCATCAGGCACGGCGTGCTGATCCTGTCCGGCGGGCCGGGCACGGGAAAAACTACGACGATCAACACGATGATCCGCTATTTCGAGCAGGAGGGGCTTGATATCCTGCTGGCGGCTCCGACGGGAAGAGCGGCAAAGCGGATGACGGAAGCTACCGGCTATGAGGCGAGGACGATCCACCGCCTTCTGGAATTGAACGGAGGCATTTCCGAGGATAATACCGAACACAGTGCAAGGTTTGAGAAAAACGCGGATAATCCGCTGGAGGCGGATGTGGTCATCGTGGATGAAATGTCCATGGTAGATCTGTTTCTGATGCAGTCTCTGCTGCGGGCACTTATGCAGGGGACGAGGCTGATACTGGTGGGAGATATGGATCAGCTTCCAAGCGTAGGACCCGGGCAGGTGCTCCATGATCTGATAGAGAGCGGAGCTTTTCCGGCGGTGATCCTGAAGAGGATATTCAGGCAGGCGGGGGAGAGCGACATTGTGGTAAATGCCCACCTGATCAATGAGGGGAAGAGCATTCTGTTGGATAACAAGAGCAGGGATTTTTTCTTTCTGGAAAGAAATGACATTAATGTCATGTATAAGCATATCGTACAGCTCGTGCAGGATATGCTGCCTCGGTATGTGCAGGTCTCTCCGATGGACATTCAGGTGCTGACACCGATGAAAAAAGGGAGTCTGGGAGTGGAAGCATTGAACAGGATCCTGCAGCAGTATCTGAACCCGCCAGCGCCGGACAAAAAGGAACACAGTACGGGGAAGGACGACCTGCTGCGGGTGGGCGACAAGGTTATGCAGATCAAAAACAACTATCAGCTGGAGTGGGAGATCGTCTCAGAGTACAATATTGTGATCGACAAAGGAACCGGTATTTTTAACGGAGATATGGGGATCATCCGGGAGATCAACGATTTTGCTGCGACCCTTGTCGTGGAATTCGATGAACACAGGCGTGTGACATATCCTTTCACAGGGGTGGACGAATTGGAACTCGCCTATGCGGTGACGATCCATAAGTCGCAGGGTTCCGAATATCCGGCGGTGGTGCTGCCTGTCCTGTCAGGACCCAAACTGCTCTTTAACAGGAATCTTCTGTATACGGCAGTGACAAGGGCGAGAAACTGTGTCACGATCCTGGGATCCTCCAGGACACTGCAGGAGATGATAGACAATGCGGAGGGGAACCGCAGATATACTTCGCTGGGCAAAAGGGTGAGAGAACTGGCAGCGGAGGGAACGTGATATTATCATGGGAAGAATCATATAAGAGAGCATCTGCGCCCGGGGAGGGAAAGGTGCTATATGAGAAAAATGAAAAACAGTTACCGGAGAGTGGGAAAAATCCGGGAGAGAGTGTTGGATATCGTATTTCCGCCCAGATGCCCCGCGTGTGATAAACCGGTGCCGCTTCCCGGACTGATCTGTCCGGCGTGCGGGGAAAAGTTCACGCTGGTGAAGGCGCCTGTATGTCTGAAGTGCGGAAAGCACATTGCGGATGAAAGGGAGGAATATTGCAGGGGCTGCCGCCTTGTTATACACAGATTTGAGCGGGGGAGGGGACTGTTTACCTATCAGTCCGCGGCTGCATCGATGTACCGCTTTAAATATGCGGGAAGAAGGGAGTATGCCCGGTTTTATGCGGATCAGATCGCGGAGAGGCTTGGAAAAACGATACGCGGGTGGAGGGCGGATGCGCTCGTACCGGTGCCGATCCATGCGGCGAGGATGCGGGAGCGGGGATATAATCAGGCGGAGTCGCTGGCGGTGGAACTGGGCAGAAGGACCGGGATCCCGGTAAAGAGCAGGCTCTTAAAAAGGGTAAAAAATACACTGCCCCAGAAACTGCTCAGTGACAGGGAACGCCAAAATAATTTGAAAAGGGCTTTTAAAATAAGAGGAAATGATGTAAAATTAAAGACAGTTATCATAATCGACGATATATATACGACAGGGAGCACGATAGATGCCTGTGCGGCGGTACTGAAAAGTGCCGGGGTGGAGAAAGTATATTTTATTACCGCAGCGGTCGGTAAAGAACTTTTATAGATACAGGACTGAGGAGGTACGGCATGAACGTCAGGAATTGCAAAAAGTGCGGAAAGTTATTCAATTACTGGTCGGGGGCTCCGGTCTGCCCGGCGTGTAAGGACGCACTGGAGAAGAAATTTCAGGAAGTAAAAAAATATGTACAGGACAACAGAGGCGCTACGATCCACGATGTGGTCGAGAACTGTGAAATTGATGCCCAGCAGGTGAGGCAGTGGGTACGGGAGGAGCGGCTTGAGTTCAGCAGTGAGGGAGTGACGGGGATCACCTGCGAAAAATGCGGTGCAGTCATCGCCACCGGCAGGTTCTGCGCAAAATGTAAGGCGGAGATGACGGAGAACTTAAGCAGCGCGATACCGAAAAAGAAAAAGGAGACTCCCCAGAAAGGAAAAGATCCCAAGGAAAATCCCAAAATGCGATTCCTCCAGTAAAAAGAGGGAGGATGGTAAAGACGCATTTTCTGTATATGCGGGAAGGAGGCAGACGTATGATCCGTGAAGAGAGGGTGATACTGATGACCGGGCTACAGGCTTATGAAGACGGCAGCGGAAAAAAGGATATCGCTGTTTCAAACTATTTTCGTGGAGATTATCTCGGTGCGGAGATGCTCAAGAGCGTTATCTCAATGACGATAGCGGCCTGCATTTTTTACGCGGGCTATGTTTTCTACAATATGGAGAGCTTTTTGAAAAACCTGTATCAGACCGATTGGATAGAGTATGCGAAAATGCTGCTCACCCGCTATCTGATACTTGTGATAGGGTATGCTGTGATCACTTATCTGGTGTATGCATACCGTTATACAAAGGCAAAGAAGAATCTGAAAAAATATTATGGCGGATTGAAAGCGTTAAGCGCCATGTATCATGAAGAATCTTGAAAGGATATCCAATGACGCAGTTATTGTTAGCAAAAGAGACACTGAAGACATTTGTCGGAAGGTATGAAATATATTTAAAACCGTTGGGGAAATTTTTACTGGCTCTGATCGTGTTCATTATGATCAATTCGTCCATGGGTTATATGGAGAAGATAGACAATATGTCCATCGTGTTGGTGGCGGCGCTGATGAGTTCCTTTTTGCCGTTGAATTTCATTATCATATGCGCGGCGGGATTTATCCTGCTGCATATGTATGCGCTGTCATTGGAGTGCGCTCTGGTGGCGCTGATCCTGTTTCTGATCCTGGCACTGGTGTATTTTCGTTTTGCACCGAAGGACGCGGTGATCGTACTTCTTGTGCCGATGTTTTTTTACCTGAAGATACCGTATGTGATCCCGGTCTGTGCGGGGCTCCTGGCATCGCCGGTCTCGGCGGTGGCGGTGGCATGCGGGGTTGTCGTCTACTATATGGTGAGTTATGTGGCGGGAAATGTATCGGGACTGAGCGCGTTTGAAGCCGAGGATATGGCGGGACGATTCCGGTATGTCGTGGACGGATTTCTAAAAAACAAGACGATGGCGGTGGTGATAGCGGCGTTTGCCCTGACTGTGATCATAGTTTATGTGATCCGCAGGCTGTCCATAGACCACAGCTGGACGATAGCGATCATAGCGGGTACGATATCACAGATGGTGGTGCTGTTGCTTGGCGCTCTGCTGATGGATGCGGAGGTTTCCACAATAGGAATCATACTGGGGAGTATAATCAGCGCGGGGATTGCCGGCGTTGTGGAATTTGTGATGTTTCAGATGGATTACAGCAGGACGGAGAATGTGCAGTTCGAGGATGATGAATACTATTATTATGTGAAGGCTGTTCCGAAAGTGATACTCTCCAAGCCGGAGAAGACGGTAAAAAAGATCAATACCCAGAGGAAAAAGAAGAAAAGCCATTAAAATCCGCTTTCAAACTTTCTTCCCCTGAATCGCATCTTAATGTAGGAAAGGCAGGAAGGGAAGAACAAAGCTATGCATGAATTGTCAGCTACAGTCAGCAGATATATGGAAAATCTTTATATACCCTCATTAAATGCGGTCACCCGGACAGATATCGTTGAGATCGTCATCATAACCGTGATGATCTACGCGATCCTTGTGTGGGTGAAGGAGACCAGGGCGTGGGCGCTTCTCAGGGGAGTACTTGTGATAGGCGCCTTTCTTTTGGTTGCCTTTTTTATGGAGATGACCACGATCCTGTGGATAGCGGAAAGGCTGATTTCCCTGGCGGTGATCGCGATGGTGGTGATCCTGCAGCCGGAGCTGCGGAAAGCGCTGGAGAATCTGGGACAGAAAAATATTATTGCCGGCCTGTTTTCGCTGGATATGCTGAAGGCCTCTGTGAGCGCAAGATTTTCCGACAGGACGATCAACGAGATCGTGAAGGCCTGTGTGGAGATGGGGAAGGTAAAGACCGGCGCATTGATCGTGGTGGAACATAAACAGTCTCTGGCAGACTATGAAAAGACGGGAATAGATGTGGACGCACTGGTGTCGAATCAGCTGCTGATCAATATTTTTGAACATAACACGCCGCTCCATGACGGCGCTGTCATCGTGCGGGGCGACAGGATCGTATCCGCGACATGTTATCTGCCGCTCTCCGATAATATGCTGCTGAGCAAGGAACTCGGGACGAGGCACAGGGCGGGCGTCGGCATTTCGGAGGCGACGGATTCCATGACTGTCATTGTTTCGGAGGAGACGGGAAAGATCAGCGTGGCTTACGGCGGAAGGCTTCACAGGGGGCTTACGGCGGATGAACTGAGGGAGTTCCTTTCTGAGATTCAGGATAAAGTGGTGGAGGAGAAGAGACGCATTATCTGGAAAGGAAGGGCAAAGAATGAATAAAAAAGAGAAAGTAAAACTGTCCAGAAGGCTGACCAGGAATCTCGGGCTGAAGATAGTCTCCTTCCTGCTTGCGGTCGGATTGTGGCTTCTGGTGGTGAATATAGATGACCCTGTTGTACGCTGGACTTTTCTCGATGTGCCGGTGACGATAAAAAACGCGGATGTGATCACGAATCAGGGCATGATCTATGAGGTGTTGGATGGTACGGATGTTATCTCCAGGGTAACAGTCTATGCGCCCCGTTCGGTCGGTGAAAATATCAATAAGTCTGACATCGTGGCGACGGCGGACATGAATACGCTCAACAGCTTAAATATTTTACAGGTGGATTTTTCGGTGCCCAAGGTGGGCAGCAAGGTAAGCGATATCCGCGGCAGCGCGGACAGTATGCGGATCAGTATTGAAAATAAAAAGAATGTGCAGAAAGTGCTGAAGACCAATGTGACCGGAGATGCTCCGGAAGGGTATGTGGTCGGAAATGTGTCGACGGATCAGAACCTTGTGAGGGTGGCAGGTGCGGAATCCATTGTGAACAGGGTGGATTCGGCAGTCATCAATATAGATATGAGCACACTTTCGGAGTTTACCAGCGATATTACGACCAGTGTGCCGGTGCGTCTGTACGATGCGGAGGGCAACGAGGTGGAGGGCAGCACGCTGACCAGAAATCCGGAAAATGTCATGATCACTATAGAGATACTCTCCACGAAGGATGTGCCGCTGCGGTTTGAGGTGGAAGGAGATCCCGCGGAAGGGTTCGGATTGACAGGGGTTGTGGCGAGCGATGTGCAGACAGTGAAGATTGCGGGACGGCGTTCCGCGCTGAATGCCTGCAATGAGATCGTGATCCCGCCGGAGGCGATCGATGTTTCGGAGATAAGTGAGGATATGACAACGAAGATCGATATCTGCGACTATCTGCCGGAGAATGTGATACTTGCAGATAAGAGCGGCAGTATGCCGGTGAATGTGACGGTGGGCGTGGAGCGTGAGACGACGACGGAGTATACTCTGAGATCTGAGGATGTTAGACTTTTGAATATACCGGAAGGACTGGAATGCCGATTAGACGGACTGGAGGAGGAATATACGGTGGAACTCACTGGAATCCGATCCGCTATGGGAACTGTCGGGGAAAGCGGCCTTGAGGCGGTATTGGATGTTGCCGCCTGGGCGCAGGAACAGGGTGTGCGGGAACTGATACCGGGAAGATATCTGGCAACTCTGCAGTTTAACAATCCGGAGTATACACGGGTTGACAGGCCGGTCACAGCGACGTTAATTGTGTCGGGGGTAACCGGAGGAGACGAGGAAGAATAGAATATTGAAAGAGTACATATAAAGGGCGGGTACCCGGATTATG
Source organism: uncultured Lachnospiraceae bacterium (assembly GCA_910584915.1). GTDB lineage: Bacteria > Bacillota > Clostridia > Lachnospirales > Lachnospiraceae > 1XD8-76. The sequence goes on along the minus strand of CAJUDM010000001.1, from coordinate 262,878 downwards.
AGAGCTTTACAATATGGAAAGGCGTTGGAAAAGATGGGAAGATTATTTGGAACAGACGGAGTGAGAGGAGTTGCGAACGAGGAGCTGACACCGCTCTTGGCGATGCAGCTCGGCCAGGCGGGAGCTTACGTCCTGACAAAGGAGACGGAACATAAGCCGACGATCATGGTTGGATGCGACACGAGGATTTCCGGAGATATGCTGGCGAACGCGCTGATGGCAGGGGCATGCTCGGTCGGGGCGAACTGTGTCTATGTGGGCGTGATACCGACACCGGCGGTGGCGTATCTGACAAGAAAATATAAGGTGGATGCCGGCGTTGTGATCTCGGCGTCCCACAATCCGGTGGAGTTTAACGGTATCAAGTTTTTCAACGGGAACGGATATAAACTGCCGGATGAACTGGAGGATGAGATCGAGGCGGTGATCCGCGGCGGCATGACAGGCATCAAATTTCCGATCGGTCCCGGTGTGGGCAAGATAAAGTACCGTACCGATGCCAGGGAAGAGTATATCAACCATGCGATCCAGTCTGTGGGTGTGGATCTGACAGGCCTGAAGATCGTAGTGGACTGTGCGGAGGGAGCGGCTTTTTACACATCGGTGGAAGCGCTCAGGGAGCTCGGCGCCAATGTGGTCCCGATCCACAATATGCCGGACGGCACGAATATCAACGCCAACTGCGGTTCCACCCATATGAGTGAATTGAAGGCCAGAGTTGTTTATGAGAAGGCAGACCTGGGATTGGCGTTTGACGGGGATGCCGACAGAATGCTGGCGGTGGATGAGAACGGAAAGATCGTGGACGGCGATGAGATCATGGCGATCATCGGCAACCATATGAAGGGACAGGGCAAACTGAAACAGGACACGATCGTGGTGACAGTAATGTCCAACCTCGGCTTTACACTGATGGCAAAGGAGAACGGGATCCACATGGAGACGACGAAGGTCGGGGACAGATATGTGTTAGAGCGGATGCGCGAGATCCATGCGAGCCTCGGCGGAGAGCAGTCGGGACATATCATCTTTCTGGATGAAAATACAACAGGTGACGGCCTGCTCAGTGCGCTTCACTTGCTCCAGGTCATGGTGGAGACAGGCAAATCGTTGTCTGAGTTGGCATCGATCATGCAGGTACTGCCGCAGGCTCTGATAAACGCGAAAGTGGCAAACCACAAAAAAGAGCACTATATGGAGTATCCGGAAATTTCTTCCGCCATCGCGAAGCTGGAAGAGAAATTTGCGGGAGAGGGCAGAGTGCTGATCCGTCCCAGCGGAACGGAACCGCTCGTAAGAGTTATGATAGAGGGGAAAGACCAGGAACAGATCAACAGGGAGGCGCAGAAGCTGGCGAACCTGATCCAGGATATTATGTTTTAGTGTAACAGTTCTGCCATCCTCAACATGATGGGCGAATCATGCTTGCATGAATGAGCACATCTTGCTGAGGATGAGTGGAGCGCCCGTCTATGAGCAAAGTTAGCTGCGCCAGCAGCGAGAAAGCACCGATGGTGCCTTTGCGAATGGCGCGGGCAGAACGGTTACAGTTTGGTGTAACAAATATATTTTGTGGCTTGTTAGAACAGAGTTTAGATGTTATAATGAAGGAAAGCCACGAAGTGGCTTTCCGCTACTTCATGATTTGCAAACGGGAAATGATACAATTTGTTTCGCAAATTGCATCATAGCGAGAAACATAGTTTCTCTTGATTATGAAGTTTCACGTGTCACGAAGTGGAATATAAGAGGGGACATATACTGTGAAAATCATGGGGAAGGATGATTTTTGCGGCATAAATATATTTGGGAGGTAAGTTACATGGTAAGCCAGAAGGTAGTTATTAAAAACCCGACAGGGCTGCATCTAAGACCGGCAGGCATCCTATGCAAGGAAGCAATGCAATTCAAATCTTTGATAACTTTTACATTTCGTGAAAATACGGCGAATGCGAAAAGTGTACTCAGTGTACTTGGAGCATGTGTGAAGTGTGGCGATGAGATTGTTATGACCTGTGAGGGCGAGGATGAGAAGGAAGCGTTGGATGCTTTGATCAGAGCCATCGAGAGCGGTTTGGGAGAATAAAAAAGCCATATGCAGCAGAGTAAGTTTAAGCCCGTGTATCTTACATGGGCTTTTTTGTGGAATGAAAGTAAAAAAGTATCTGTAAAAGAGAACAGGAGGGCAAGATGTTAAATTACAAACGTTACAAAAAAAATCCGGTGGTAGACTATCCGGAGAGAAAATGGCCGAATCTTGAGATTGAGAAGGCGCCGATCTGGTGCTCGGTGGATCTGCGGGACGGTAATCAGGCGTTGATCGATCCGATGATCGTGTCGGAGAAGATCGAGATGTTCCAGTATCTGGTGAAGATGGGATTTAAGGAGATCGAGATCGGTTTCCCGGCGGCAAGCCAGATCGAATATGATTTTCTGCGGCAGCTTGTGGACAGGAAACTGATACCGGACGATGTGCTGGTGCAGGTTCTGACGCAGTGCCGTGAGGAACTGATCGACCGTACTTTTGAGTCGATCCAGGGCTGTAAGCAGGCGGTCGTCCATATTTATAATTCCACATCCACCCTGCAGCGGGATGTGGTGTTCGGCATGGACAGAGCGCAGATCATAGAGATCGCCGTAAAAGGCACGAAGATGGTAAAGGAGAGGGCTGAAAAGTTCCCGGGAAAGATCGTTCTGGAGTATTCCCCGGAGAGTTTCACCGGGACAGAACTGGATTTTGCTCTGGAGATCTGTACGGCAGTGCAGGAGGCCTGGGGACCGACAAAAGAAAATCCGATGATCATCAATCTTCCGTCCACTGTGGAAATGACAACGCCGAATGTTTTTGCCGATCGGATCGAGTGGATGAACAACCATTTCATGGACCGCGAGAGTATAATACTCAGCGTGCATCCCCACAATGACAGGGGAACCGGCGTGGCGAGCGCGGAACTGGCAATGCTGGCGGGCGCAGAGCGCGTGGAGGGTACGCTGTTCGGCAACGGTGAGCGCACCGGCAATGTGGATATCATGAATATCGCCTACAATATGTTCTCTCAGGGAATCGATCCGAAACTGGAGATCGAACATATCAATGAGATCATAGAACTCTATGAGCGGTGCTGTAAGATCCCGATCCATCCTCGCCATCCTTACGCAGGGAAGCTGGTGTTCACCGCATTTTCCGGTTCCCATCAGGATGCGATCAACAAGGGCGTCAAGGCGATGAAGGACAGGGGAAGCGAGATCTGGCAGGTGCCTTATCTGCCGATCGATCCGGCGGATATCGGCCGCGAATATGAGCCGATCGTGCGTATCAATTCCCAGTCCGGCAAGGGCGGCGTGGCATTTGTCATGGACACCTATTTCGGCTTCAAGCTGCCGAAGGGGATGCAGAGGGAATTTGCCGATGTGATCCAGAGGATCTCCGAGCAGCAGGGGGAGGTATCACCGGATCAGGTGATGGAAAACTTCAGGGAAGAGTACCTGAACAAAAAGGAACCGCTCCATTTCCGGAAGCTTCGTGTGGATGATCTGAGCGATACGATCGACAGCGAATTTGATACTCATGTCAAAGTTATGTATACCGACCACGGTGAGGAGCATAGCTTTGAGGCGGTGGGCAACGGTCCCATCGATGCGGTGAGGCGCGGCCTAGCGGAACAGTTGAATGTCAACATCAAAGTGCTGGATTACGAAGAGCATGCTCTGCAGAGCGGCTCCAATTCCCAGGCGGCGGCTTATATCCATCTGCTAGACGGCGAGACGGGACATGTGACGTACGGCGTAGGGGTGAGCTCCAATATCACGAGGGCTTCCATCCGAGCTATCTTCTCGGCGATGAACAGGCTGGGGCTGGGGGAGAAGTAGTGTACACTTTACTGTTTTTATGTCTGGCATTCATTGCATATATGCCTTTATTCAGATCAGGATGTTCGATCATTTGGAAGTATGATGGACTTGGGCAATACTATCCGGTATTTTTATACATCGGTGAATATATCAGAGATTTTTTTGATCATATCACTGAGGGGCGGATGGTATTGCCCGCCTATGATCTGTCCATAGGAATGGGGGAGGATATTGCGGGCTGCCTAAATTATTATGGTTTTGGCGATCCGGTTAATTTTCTTGCTGTTTTCAGTAATATGCAAAATGGCAGTATTGTTTTTTGCATAAGCTATTTTTTAAGGCTGTATCTTGCCGGTCTGGCATTACAGATTTATTGCCGGGAGATGAAACTGGGCAGGATACCATCTCTGGTGGGAGCATTTCTGTATATCTTCTCTGGCTTTGCAATATGCGGAGGCGGAAGATATATAGAATGGCTTTCGGTGTTATTCTATTTTCCCCTGATGCTGGCAGGAATAGAAAAAATGATAAAAGACAGAAAGCGAAGCGGACTGTTTCTGTTTTCTGTTATATACGGGGCGCTTTGCGGCTTCTATTATCTCTATATGAGTTCCCTGGCACTTGCAGTTTACTGTCTGGTGCGCCTCTTTTCCCTGTATGGTTTAAAAAATATAAAAAATATTGTAAAAATATGCATGAGATCCCTGATTTGGTACATGACGGGGCTTTTGATCGCCGGTCCCGTCTTTTTTCCGGCAGTGGCAGCTTTTTTAGTATCGGAAAGAAATAGCAGGATCACAGAGGTATTGCTGAAGAGAGAGAATTATATTCCCAATGTGATACTGTTAAAATTTTTTTTAGTGGATTCTATCATGCCATCCGCCGCTTATAATTATTGGAATGGTATAGTGATAATGGAATGGCTAGCAGTGATCGCATTGTTTTTTCTTCCGAATACAAGGAAAAGAATGCAGCTGAAGACAGGGATTCTTTTCAGTATACTTGCAGTATCCATACCGATGACAGGCTATCTGTTTAATGCATTTGGCGAGACGAATAACAGATGGGCATATCTCGTACATTTTGTGTTTATTGTATCTTTTGTGAGTGTTCTGACAGATATGTCAGAAAATGAACTCCCATCAATAAGAATAAACAGGAAAGTGTTTGCGGGTGTAGTATATACTCTGGTTTTAGGCAATATTGTTGTCAATACATGGCATATCTTTTCAGAGACAGCGCCGGATTGGGAATTTATAAAAATGAATGAGGTACATCAGTATACGGATTCTCCATGCAGTGTTTCAGAGATCATATCGAATGATACAGACTTTTTCAGAGTATCAAATGATTCCTTTACAGGGATAAATGAGAGACCGGAAAATATCGCAATGCTGCATGGCTATTACGGGCTTACATACTGGTTCAGCATTATAAACGGGAATACACAGAACTGTGTTGATCGGTATAATGGAAGAACAATGGAGTGGCGTTCGTTTGGGTTTGCCGGCGATCCTCATATGGAGGCACTGGCGGGGTGCAAATATTATGTGTCGCCAAAGATTTTGGATTCCCCGGAATATGAGATGGAAGAACGGGTACGTTTTAATCATACTGACTGGTATGTTTACAGGAATTTATGCTATATGGGAATGTGCTATCTGTATAGAGGTGACATATCTGAAAATGAGACTGTATTTGAGGAGGATGCGGAAACAGCATATTTGCATATGACATCTGAAGGAGTCTTATCGTGCGAATATGATAATAAGAAAAACACGTTTTTTTGCAGGACCGATTCAGATCAGGAGGAGATGCTGATCATAGCTGTTCCATACCATCACAACTGGCAGGTATATATTGACGGAGAAAAAGGTGAGAAAGAAAGATCAGGTATGTATACGGGAGTAAGGCTGCAGAAAGGAACTCATGAGGTGAGGATGAGATATTCACGCAGGGACTGTCCGGTGTGGATGTGCAGCGGATTTTTGCTGCTGTGGCTGATGGTGAGGAGAGGTGGTTCGATCATCCTGCGAAAAAAGGTGAATGGAGGGCGTTTTACTGATAGAGAAGGAGGTAACAGTGAGGTCTAAGGTTGGAACTGTTACGTAAGGAGAGGCGGAAAAGTGCGCCAAATTGACAAAAACAGACATTTATAGTATGATGATAAAGATTTTCCAGGGATTTGCGGGTAAAAGAGATGTACGAAGGGGGTATTTAGTTAAAATGGCAGATGAAAAGCGGAAAGTATCTTTTGTAATTCCTGCGTATAATGAAGAGGAGTCCCTGGATGAGTTATACTCTCTGATCATAGATAATGTAAATTCCTGTCTGCAAGAGAGACTTCTCACAGATTATGAGATCATGTTTGTCGATGATGGTTCCACTGACCAGACGCAGAATGTCATCCGAAAGATGGCAGAGCGGGATGCACATGTCAGATACATATTTTTCCGGAAAAATTTCGGGAAATCAATCGCTCTGCAGACGGCATTTAAAAATGTGACAGGAGATGTTGTGATCACGATGGATGCGGATCTGCAGGATGATCCCTGCGAACTGGGAAATTTCCTGAAAAAAATTGATGAGGGTTACGATCTTGTATCAGGCTGGAAATTCAACAGGCTTGACCCTGCGGAAAAAAGGCTTCCCTCCAAATTATTTAACAAGGTTACGGCGAAGATGTCCGGCATCGATCTGCATGATTTTGACTGCGGTTATAAGGCTTACCGGCGGGAAGTGACGGATTGTGTTGAAGTGTATGGACAGCTTCATCGCTATATTCCTGTCCTCGCTTTTCGGAACGGGTTTCGGATCACCGAAATTCCGGTGCATCACAATAAACGAAAACATGGCAGATCCAAATATGGAATGGAGCGTTATATGCAGGGGCTGCTGGATTTTTTTACAGTATCTTTTTTGTCGAAATATCATGACAGGCCGATGTATTTTTTCGGGAGAGCAGGACTGCTCTCGATGTTTATCGGGGGGGCAATCTGTTTATTTTTGACAGTTTTGTGGTGTATGGGAAATTCTATCGGAACCAGGCCTCTGCTGCAGCTGGGAATACTTCTGATTATATTTGGCATACAGCTGCTCTCTGTGGGATTTATCGGAAATATGCTTTTGGATGTGACTTTCAAAAATAATTATTCAGAAGCCCATGTAAAAGAGAAAAAATAGGGAATATGAAAAAATATATCGAGAAAATCTTTTCTTCAGAAATTTTGCGTTACGGGATTGCCGGCGGCTGCGTTACGTTGAGTAATGCGTTGTTTTATTTTCTTTTTTTACAGGCCGGCATCGTATATACAGTCGCCAATGTCATCAGTCTGGTCTTATCTAAGACAGTAGGTTATCTCATGAATAAATTTTGGGTATACAGGTCAAAATGCGCCTCTTTAAAAGATGCGTTTTTTGAACTGGTGCGTTTTATTGGCGCCAGAGGATTTACCGGCCTGGTAGATTTTTTTGGCGTTGTTTTATTGGTGGAGATATGTGGATTTGGTGAGCGGATATCCAAGATCATTCTTATGCTTCTGGTCATAATCCTGAATTATATCCTTGGTAAAAAAGCGGTTTTTGTGAAGAGAGGTAAATAAGATCATGTGGAGGGCGGATCTGATAGAAGGAAGGAAAGATAGTACCACAAAACTGATGGTTATTTTATATTTTGTAATATACTTTATTGTCGGGATTTGTGTTTACAGGGATTACAACTATACCACGGACGAGTCTGCGGAATGGGAAGAGAGCATTGTTGCTTACAAATATATCAACAGTGAGATATTTCATCGCGATGTGCCGGAACTTGTCAAAGTGAAAAGCATGGAGGAGTTTGACCACAGATATTATGGGACGGCAATGCAGATGCCAATGGTATTTATGGAAGATCTGGCAAATTTTACGCTGACTACAAGTCAGATTTTTTACATGAGACATCTGATCACGTTTTTAATGTGTTTTACAGGATATATCTGTTTTTATTTTGCCCTGAAAAAAATATTTGGAGACCGTCTTTGCGCGCTGATGGGAGTGGCTATGATAACGCTTTATCCGCGCTTTTACGGTTCCCAGTTTACGGATCTGAAGAACCTGATCTTTTTATCTCTGAATATGATGGTGCTGCTTGCGTTGGTTTATGCTGTTGAAAAGGAAAATATCCTGACGATATTTATATTTACAGGTATATCAGCGCTGGCGACCAATCAGAGGATCATGGCAGTTGTTTTTCCGATAGTGCTTTTGGGTTATTGGCTTGTCCGCGATGTCACAGATATCATAAAAAATAAAACAGAAAAGAAAAAGCTGATGCTGATCGGTAAATATCCCTTTGTGATTTCTGCTTATTTTCTGATCTGGTATATGATCTCGCCGTTTGCCTGGCTGGAGGGACCTCTGGAGGCATTTATCAATACATTTAAAAATTTTTCGAAATATGACTGGAACGGGACAATGGTCTTTATGGGCAGGATCATTACCTGCGAAGAACGCCCTTGGTATTATCTTCCGGTTTGGTTCGGTTTGACGGTACCGATCATATACCTTATTCTTTTTCTGGCAGGCCATGTGGTATTTATCTGTGCGCTGAGAAGGGAAGGGCATACATGGGATGCGCTGTTGGGGAGGTATAAGTGGGCTGCCTGCTGCATTCTTTTATTCTGGGGGATCATTGGAGCGGTTATCATATCGGACAGCAGGATCTATGTGGGCTGGCACCATGTATATTTTGCGTTTATGCCTTTCACGGTCATTATGGTGAATGCGCTGAAGTTTTTTATGGAACGCTTTCCTAAAAAGATCATTATGCTGTCGTTTGTATTGTATATGGCGGTTGTAAGCGGATGGAATATCCGCAATCATCCCTATCAGGGGGTATATTTTAATCCTGTCGGAAGGCAGTTTGCAACGTTGTTTGACAGAGAGTTTACCGCGGGTAAGGTGCTGGTGGACTGGATCATGGATAATACAGAGGGACAGATAACAATGTGCGGAGAAACAGATAATCGTTTGCTGCTGTCGGAGGATGAAAAAAGCCGGATCAGGGTGACAGCCGATGAAGAAGGAGAATATCTTATTGATAATTACAGAAATGTGATCGGAAATGATCCGGTACATGAAGGATACGAAGAGGTATATGCTGTCTGGGTGGATGGTTACAAGATAGGGGCGGTATATAGGAGAACAGACCAGGATGAGGGGACATGAGCAGATGGCGGAGCGGCATTGTAATAACAGATTTGACAGGAGTAAGATATTAAAATTTGGGGTGGTTCTATATTTTTTGATTTATTTTATCGCGGGCTTGTGTATTTTCAGAGATTATGGATTTACTGTGGATGAGGAAAAGCAACATGAGAGAAGCCTGGTATCATATAAATATATGAATGAGGTATTGTTTGACCGAAATGTGCCGGGGCTTGAAGAAATCCCTGAGATGAGTGAACAGAATCATGGATATTACGGTACGGCAATGCAGATGCCGATGGCTTTTATAGAGGACATGCATGGGTTCTCCATGACGACAAGGGAAGTTTACCTGATGCGGCATCTGTATAATTTTATTGTCTGTTTTGCAGGATATATCTGTTTTTATTTGGCACTGCGGAAAATTTTTCGGGGAGACAGGCTGTATGCTTTTGCCGGAGCGCTGATCGTGTCGCTTTATCCGAGATTTTTCGGGTATCAGTTTACGGATGTGAAAAATCTTATTTTTGCAGCGCTTAATATGGCGGTCATGCTCGCGCTTGTCTATGTAGTCGAAAAGGAAAACTGGTTCACGGTCGCTGTGTTTGGAATAACGGCGGCGCTGGCGACCAACCAGAGGGTCATGGGGATCATATATCCGGTTTTTCTGTTCGGATATTGGGCGGTCAGAGACTTGACAGAACTGATAAAGGATAAAAAGATCGGGCAAAACAAAGTGCTGTTTTTTGCAAAATATCCGTTGCTAGGGATTACATATTTTTTGTTCTGGGTCATGATATCGCCTTTTGCGTGGATACATCCGATCATCTCATTCAGAAAGACATTTGATGCTTTTTCGCATTTTCAGGGCTGGAACGGCTATATGGCTTTTATGGGAAAGCTGATCACATCCACCGAGCTTCCCTGGTATTATCTGTTTGTATGGATGGGGATCACAATTCCTGTTTTATATCTGCTCCTGTTTTTGATGGGGCACGCTGCCCTGGCTTTTTCGCTGAAAAAAGAGGGGAAGGAATGGTGGCGCAAAGGTGTCCTGGGAAAAGATAAATGGTTGGTCTGCTGTATAGGATTGTTCTGGGGGATCATCTGTGCGGTCATTGTCCTGCATTGCAAGATCTATGAGAGTTGGTATCATGTATTTTTTGCGTTTGTGCCATTTACGGTCGTGGCGGTATACGGACTGAAGTTTTGTGCCGGATTGATCAATGAGAGGATTGCCGGGATCATATTTGGCGGCTGTGTATTGCTGGTTGCAGGGTGGGATATCTGCAATCATCCGTATCAACAGGTTTATTTTAATATGATCGGAAGGCCGTACGCGCATTTGTTTGAGCGGGACTCCCAATATGCGGACAGCAATGAACTGTTGGATTGGATACTGGATCATACGGAGGGCGAGGTGAGGGTGAGCGGATATACGCTGAGCACACTGTTGCTGCCGGAGGATGAGAAGACGAGGATCATAAAAGATTATGAGAAAGGGGAGTACCATATTGATATTTTTCTCAATGTGATCGGAAATGATCCGGTGCATGAAGGATACGAGGAGGTATATGCTGTCTGGGTGGATGGCTATAAGATCGGGGCAGTGTATCGGAAAACAGATTAAAGCGGGTGCCACCGGCAGGATCAGGCAGGGCAGAATTATCTTCTCCTGCCCACTGTGTGAAGTGCATGCTGCGAAACAGTAAATTTCTATGTGCTTTTTAATACTGTAATAAAAAGAGCCGCTTCGAAGAAGAAGCGGTTCCTTTTATTTCTGTAACCACGCTAAAACGGAAAACTACAGGATCTAAAGAACAGATTCTGCAACAGCGTCACTCAAAAATCGGTTTCGTGCCGGCCTGTGCAACAGCGATATAAGTCTTACCTGTGTTCAGCACGATTTCGTCCCCGTTCATATCGTAGTACTTGGTCGGGGCATGTTCGGATGTCTTTGTCCAGGTGATCGGGATCATCTTGCCCATGGTGCAGAAGTAGCCGGGCTTTCCGCTGTCGATCATCGTGAAATCCTGATAATCCTTGTCATCCAGCTTTTTGCAGTCCGTCATCTGTACAATTACGTTGGAGAATGTGAGCTGCTCTCCTGTGAGCTGGTCGATCTGTTTGTTTTTGTGGAGCGTCTTGTAGTAGACGCCTTCGTCCTCATTGTACTCCAGGGAAGTCAATGTAACAGGGAACACACCGCTTAAGTCAATATTTACCGCCCTCTTAGCATCGCTGTAATCCTCCAGCGTGTTGGGATGGGAAGCGTTGGTAAATGTAAAGTGGTCAGCGGTCCAGTACTGGCTTCTGTGGTCTTTTTCATATTTCTGCTTTTCGATAGCGCTTGTCAGCTTTTCGCCGGATGTATATGCGTTGTGGGGCGCTTTCTTGTCGTTTGAGCGGAAAAATGCCTCGGAACCGGGAGCAACATTGGTACTGCCCGTATGTGTGCCGGTGATGTTATCCACGTCGGCGCGGGTAACCCAGGCATCCGCATAAAAGGGACCGCCGAAGTGTACGATGATGGAATCCCATTCCATTCCGACCGGAACATAGTAGTGACGGACGCTGCGGATATTGCCGATCTTTTCCATATCCTGCCAGCCCTCGATGATCGCCATCTGGCGGGAGATGCTGCCCTCCTCCATGATCTCGTACAAAACGCCGGCGCTGCCTATTCCATACTGAGGCTGTGCTGCTGTATCAGTAGGCATCATGACGGAGATCGGTCTGGAATTGGCAACCTCCTCTTTCACCCATAAGTTGGTCAGGGAACTTCTCACATAGCCCTCGCCGGGAGCTTCCTCATCGTCAACGTAAACCTCCTCTTCAGGTTCTGTGGGTTCTTCTTCGGAAGTGCCCGGAAGATCTTCCGCCTCTACAGTGATATCCTGAATTTCCGTAGATGCAGGTTCATCTTCTTTCCCGCAGCCTGATATGCAGAGCGCGGCAGTAAGTGCTGCGATCAGAAGAATATGATGTTTCTTCATTACTATAATACCTCTCTTCCTTTTTATTATTAAGCTGTAGCTTTCGTGGACATTATACCATGACTGCCGTCATGGCACGCTGCGCGATGCACACTCGCTTCGCTCGGCGCTGATATAATATCTGTCGATATTATATCATAATCCACCTTTTCCGTCATTAGAAAGTATTACATATTCTGCGATTTTGTTACATTATGTAACCTTTTTAAAGACCGAAAGACAATTTATACGTCTATTTATCAGATGCATACCGGATAAAAAAGTTTAAAGTGGAAATACATAAACCAGATATTTTCCGCCGTTGGAAACTGTAAATGTATCATCCGGGCGGGCGGTGGTATCAAGTCTTTCTTCCAGATAGTCGATCACCATACGGGACTGCATTTCCATGTCGGAAGAAGTGAGAAGGTAAATGGAACCACAGCCGGCAAAATAATTTTTTTCATATTCATATAATACGGGTGCGCCGGAATACCAGCAGCCGGTGATGACGGCGTTCCTGGGACCATAAATTTTTGTTTCAAAAGCGCTGCCGCGATAATAGATCAGAGTGCTGGCGTCAATAAAGTAGCGATTCTCAGGATGACTGTTGCAATAAGTTATCATTTCCTGCATTCCCCGGAAGTAGATGGCTTCAGAGGCATTTTTTTCTGAGAGATACAAATATTGGTTTTTCAATGTTTTTGCGCCAAACGGTAGCAGCAATAACACAAGGAGAACAGGAAGATGCTTTTTGATGACATGATCGTCATAACGGGTGTTTGCCGAAAGTCCGACATTCTCTGCACTGCAGAATTTGTCATTTTTTAAAACATTCAGGAAAAAGAGGCAGAACAGGAATGTGATCTCGCCTAAAAACAGGGGAACCATCACTCTGGGGGGAATTCTGCCCTCGTATAATAAGAAGAGCCAGAGGGCGCTTCTGCCGAGGAGAAGTCCAGTCAAAGGGAGCAGGAGGGAGAATGCCCTTTTCAGGAACAGGCAGAGAATAAGGGCACTCCAGGAAGCCAGAAGCAAAAAGTTCAGATCCCAGTATTCCCGCGTGGTGTAGCTTTCTAAAAACTGCCGGATAGTCTGAGAAAGGGCAGGCTTTGTATTTTGGGCATGCGCGACATCGGCGATCTCCGACAGACAGTCGCCGGAAAGATTTTCCTCTATCATAGCGTACTGGAGGAAGGCGCGGTACTGTTTTTCGGTAACATTATACTTTGGGAGGATATCCTTTACATCCGCGTAGTCCGGGATCGCGGCATAGTCCGTGATCTCCGTGACGGCATCGTTGACTTTTTTGTATTCCTTCCAGCCGGGGGAGCTGTGGAAGATGAGGTAACTGCTTTTTCCACTGAGCAGGATGGCGGACAGGATGACGATAGCCTGAAACAACAGAGGATATTTTGTAAACTGTTTTTTCCCGAAAATGGGATTATGGTGAGCGGTTGCTGATATTGCAGCGTCGGTTTTAGAAACAGAAGCAGGCTGTATTACACTATGAGTTTTACGGGAAGAGAAGGAAGGCATCCCGGAGCGGCGTTTATACGAAGGAGCGGAAAACGGAAACAGGCTGTTCTCTGAGAGATGCAGCCCCAAAAGGACCAGAAACCCCATGGGCTGGATCATCAGCATGGCGTTGCTGCGCAGAAGAAAGGAGAGAGATTCCAACAGGAAAAATGAGACGCAGCGGGATTTTTCCCCGGGGTACAACAGGAAGCACAGGTAACCTGTTATGGCGAGCATGGCGGCGGTGGAGGTATATTGAATGCTCGCGATCACATATATTTCGGCAGCATATGTCAGTGCGATGAATGACAGGGCAAAAAGGAGGGCCTTCTTATTCCGGCAGCGGGAGAGAAAAGCGTCCGCAATAAAGAAACAGCACAAAAACTGGAACAGAACAAGCATACCGCCGTACCAGGGGATGGCGGTAGTGATGCGGTAGAGCGAGGAGAGGAGGAACCCCAGGGTATAATCCACATAGTAGGTATGTGCTTCCGGGACGCCGGTCATGGCGCCTGAAAAAATTTCAGAGATGATGCGGTCATCGTTGGTCTCAAAAAAGATGCCGGTAAAACGGTATATGAGAAAGATCCAGAGCGCCGCCATGCAGAGGGCGGCGGGGATGCGGTATTTTTTGCTCATGGGAGGCTCCTTGTCATCATGGCAGCAGTGCAAAAAACTGTGGTTTTGCAGCTGATAAATAAACTGTTGTGAAAGATTGCATTGTTTGTTGCGATATTACATTTTATATGATAGCATAAAGCTTCCAATCTGTATAGAAAGGCAGCGCCATTTTACTTTCTGGCCATTACATCCGAAAGTAAAATGACGATGCCTAGAGAATTAAGTCCCTTTGCAGGAATGGGAAAATGTGGTATGCTAACTGTAACGTATTCATCAGATATTAAAAAATGATGACACCATAATGGGGTAATACAGGAGAACAACAAAATGAAAAAGATCATGATTACCGGCTGCAACGGCCAGCTCGGCAGGGCGTTGAATCAGTTATACGAGGGAGAGCAGGGTATTACGCTCATCAACACGGATGTATGGAAAGGAGAGGGTATCACAGCGCTCGACATCACAGATGTGGATGCGGTGCTTTCTTTCGTGAGAGAGATAAAACCGGATGCCATCATCAACTGTGCGGCGCACACGAATGTGGATAAGTGCGAGACGGACATCGACAACGCTTATAAGATCAATGCCGTTGGTCCCCGGAATCTGAGCATTGCGGCGACGGAGACGGGGGCGAAACTGATGCATATTTCCACGGACTATGTCTTTCCGGGAACGGAGGACAGGGCGTTGACGGAGTTTGATGCGGTGGGACCCACCAGCATGTACGGAAAGACGAAGCTGGCGGGAGAAAATTTTGTCAGGGATTTCGGTGATAAATATTTCATCATCAGGACAGCATGGCTGTACGGGGACGGCAAAAACTTTGTAAAGACGATGCTCCGGCTGGCGGAAGAACATAAGGAGGTCGGCGTTGTAAAGGATCAGTATGGGACACCGACCAGCGCGGCGGAACTGGCAAAGGCGGTCAGATACCTTCTGCCCACGGAAAATTACGGACTGTTTCACGGTACCTGCGAGGGGAGCTGCAGCTGGGCGGATTTTGCGGCAGAGATATTCCGGCTGGCGGGGAAGGACATCAGGGTGAATTATATTTCAACGGAGGAGTTCGGTTCGCCGACAAAGCGCCCGGCGTATTCCATTTTGGATAACTATATGCTGCGGCTGACCACAGACTTTACATTCGCCCCTTGGCAGGATGCGATCGCGGCATATATGTCGCAGTATAAAAATTAAGACAGGGATGTGGGGGATAGCATCCGCTGGATAAACTTTATGTAAGCGGAAATTAAGAAGTTTCGACTATGTGTGAAAATTTACAGACTTGAATATATGTATTTAATACTATGATCTGTAAACGGGTGTTCTTATTAATATTTTTGAATTTACGGATCTGCACGGCAGATCAGGAGATCAGGATCGGAGAACAGTATGAACGTAAGCTACAGCAAAATAAAACCGTTGTTTTTACAGCAGAGTTATCTGGATGCCTGGGAGGATTACAGAAGGGCGCTGAGGAAGCGTTCTTTTCCCTGCTGGGATCATATCATCCTGACTGCCTCCAACGAGGACCAGGCTTCCGCCTACCGGAAGGAGATCGAGTACCGGCTGCAGAATAATCTTCTGCCGGGAAAGACGAAATATACAGTGCTCTCCGATCCGGAGGGAAAACGCGTTGGCTCGGGCGGCGCAACGCTCAATGTACTGAGATTTCTGGCGGAGACGGAAGGCGGCAGGGAGGCGTTCAGGAAAAAGGTTCTGGTGATCCATTCCGGCGGGGATTCCAAGAGGGTGCCCCAATACAGTGTGTGCGGAAAGCTGTTTTCGCCTGTGCCGCGGGAACTGCCAAACGGCAGGGCATCGACTCTGTTCGATGAATTTATGGTGGCGACGGCGGGAATTCCGGCGAGGATGCAGAGCGGGATGCTCGTGATGAGCGGGGATGTGCTTTTGCTGTTCAACGTGCTTCAGATTGACCTGCAGTACAGAGGGGCAGCCGCTATTTCAATCAAAGAGCCGGTTTCGACCGGAAAAGATCATGGTGTATTTTTGAATGACGGCTGTGGTATGGTAAAAAAGTTCCTGCACAAACAGTCTGAGGAGCAGCTGCGGGCGCTGGGAGCCGTGAATGAGCAGGGGATGGTGGATCTGGATACAGGCGCAGTGATGCTGGATACAGAGCTTTTGTCGGCGCTGTTTTCCCTGATCGAAACAGAGGGGCGGGTGGATCAGAAAAAATTTGATACATTTGTCAATGAGCGCGCCAGGATCAGTTTTTACGGGGATTTTCTGTATCCGCTGGCGAAGGATGCAACGCTGCAGGAATACTATCTGGAGGCGCCGGAGGGGACTTTCTGTGATGAACTGAGGGATTGCAGGACAAAAATATGGGAGGTGCTGCAGGGATTCCGTATGAAGGTCATCTGTCTGTCCCCTGCGGAATTTATCCATTTCGGGACGACAAGGGAACTGCTGGAACTGGTGACAAAAGATGTGGAGGACTATGAGTATCTGCACTGGAAAAAGCAGGTCTGCAGCAACAGGCCGGGAGAGGTGAGGTATGCTGCTCACAACAGCCTGATAGCGAAGGACGCTGCTATCGGAGACGGCTGCTATCTGGAGGATTGTGAGATAGGAGGCGGCGTCAGTGTGGGCGATGGCAGTATCCTGTCAGGGCTTAGCCTGGAAAAGGCGCAGTTCCCGCCCCATGTGGTGCTGCATGGACTGCGGCTGCAGGATGGCAGATATACGGTCAGGATATACGGTGTGGAGGATAACCCGAAGGGGATGTTTGAGCAGGATACGGCGTTTATCTACGGGGGACTTAAAGAGATGCTCTCCTATTACGGGATTGCACCGGAGCTGATCTGGGGAGAGCAGGAGTATTATTTGTGGTTTGCAAGACTCTATCCGATCTGTGACAGTATGGAGGAGGCGGTTCAGGCTTCCCTGCGGCTTGTGAGGATGTCAGAGAAGAAGGAGCCATCGACGGCGGTGGCAAAGTGGCTTTCCGTGGAGCGCTGCAGCTTATATGAGTCTTTTGCTAAGGCGGATGTGAGAGCGGTACTGCCCTGGAAGACCAGGCTGGAGGATCTGGTTTTAGTGACACGGTTTGCGGAGAAGCTGGAGGCGGGGACATCCTACGGGGAAGCGCTTCAGATATTCGGACAGGTGGGGATCGATCAGAAGAAGTTTGACCTGCTGATGGAGAAGGCAAAGGAGAGCGGGCTTTTGCTGAAGATGCGCATCTATTATGCCCTTTCACGGCATATGCGGGAGAAAAATATCATCTTTGCGGGGGATGTGGGCTACGATGTGCTGGAAAGGCTTTGTTTTGACTGTCTCGGCAAAGCTGTCTATGACAACAGCAGAAAATATATTCAGGACAATAAAAATTATCGTATAGAAAACGAAAATGTGACAGTGCGGCTGCCGGTGAGGGTGAACTGGGGAGGCGGCTGGACAGATACACCGCCCTACTGCAATGAAAACGGCGGCGTTGTGCTGAATGCGGCGCTGAAGTTAAACGGCATCCTGCCGATCCAGGTGGAGGTGAGGAAACTGGATGCGCTGCAGGTGGAGTTTGCCAGTGAAGATATCGGCGCGGAGGGCGTGTGCAGGACGGTGGAGGAAATACGGGACTGCCACAATCCCTTTGACTTTTTTGCATTGCATAAGGCGGCGCTGATCTCCTGCGGGATCGTGCCTCTGGCGGGAACAGAGACGCTGCAGGAAATTCTGCGGAGACTGGGCGGCGGCATTTACCTCTCCACGAAAGTGGTCGGCGTGCCGAAGGGCTCGGGGCTCGGGACGAGCAGTATTTTGTCGGGAGCCTGTGTGAAGGCGCTCCATGAATTTCTGGGGCTTTCCTGCGATGACGGGGCGCTTTACGACATCGTCCTGTGCATGGAACAGATGATGAGTACCGGCGGGGGATGGCAGGATCAGGTGGGCGGTCTGACAAACGGCATCAAGTATATCACGACGAAGTCGGGGATCGACCAGAAGATCCGGGTAGATCAGGTCTCTGTGCCGGAGAAGGCGATGAGGGAACTTCAGGAGCGGTTTGTGCTGATCTACACGGGGCAGAGAAGACTGGCAAGGAACCTGCTCAGGGAGGTTGTGGGAAATTATATTGGAGGGCGAAGGGAATCTGTGGAGGCGCTGTCCGCGATGAAGGTGACGGCAGTCCGGATGAAATGGGCGCTGGAGGAAGGCGACATCGACGGGCTGGCGAGGTTGTTCAACGAACACTGGGAACTTTCAAAACAGTTGGATATGGGCGCGACGAACACCTGTATCGACCAGATTTTCCTGTCCTGCGAGGACCTGATCGACGGGAGGTTTATAGCGGGAGCCGGAGGCGGCGGTTTTTTGCAGGCGATCCTGAAAAAGGGTGTGACAAAGAGGCAGCTTTCGGGGCGGCTCCACGAGGTGTTTCAGGACAACGGGGTGGATGTCTGGGAGAGTGAGTTTGTGTGAGATGGAGCAGACGCTGCCTTGTACACTCTGAGTTTTGAATTGCACTATGATTATGGAAAGTTGGAGTGTGAAAGAGATATGTAATTTCGGCAGGCGGTAAAACAGGCTTATGAATTGGAAGAGAGGGACAGGTTGGAAGGAATCAGGGGAATATTGCATAAGAATAGAGAAAAACGGGGCGTGGCGGCAGTCGCGCTCTTTCTTGCGCTTCTGCCCTGGATCTGTGCGTTTGTGTACTGCGGGTTTCAGGGACAGAGTTTTTCACGGATATATCTGCCGGCATCCCCCTGGAACGATGAGTTGTTCTATTATAAGCTGACAGAGAGCGTGATCGGCTATGGCTATCCGCAGGGATATTTCGGCTTTAATGAGAGCCACGGCATGTATCTTTCTTTCGCGGCGTGGAGTCCGGTGCTTTTGCTGTTCTGGGTCATCTGGGGTTTTTTGTTCGGATGGAACCTGCTGTCGCCGATGTTGTGTAATCTTTTGCTGCTGTCGCTTGCCATGCTGTTTTTTGCACTGCTTGTCAAGCCGGATAAAAGGCAGGCACTGTCTGCCGGTATCATGTACGCGGCTTTTCTGCCGGTCACAAGGTTTGCGCTGTCCTGCATACCGGAGGTGGAGCTGTTTGCACTTTTTATTGTGTTTCTGGGGCTTGCGGTGAGCTGCGGGAGAGCGTACAGGGGCTGGATGACGGGCGTGATGTTCGGGCTCGTCATGCTGATGACATGGATGCGTCCCTATCTGATCCTGTTGTTCCTGACGCCGACGGCGCTCTGGATCGGTCAGAGGGGAAGGAAGGTGCTTTTCCCCGCGGGCGGCCTGGCGGTCATTACGGTGGCTGTCTACGGGATGGTCAATCATTTTTTCAGCGCCCCGTATTTGACGGATCTTTTTTATACGGAGTGGATCACAGTCTACTTTGAACAGGGGATTTTGGCAGGGCTCCGGTATACGGCCTGGAAGTTGTGTGCCTCGCTCGCCTCGGTGGCGGATATGGTGCGGGAGAACCTGACGGTGAAAAGCGGGCTGATCTCGGCGGCGGGGCTGTACTATTTCATTTTCGTATTGTTGCTGCTCTGGCTGCTTGTGAGATGTGCCGGCAGAGCGGTGCGGAGAGAATGGAAAGGGTTTCTCCTGGAAGGGCAGATGCTGTTGTGCATGGCGGGCTTTTTCGGGGCGGATCTTCTGATGTACCGTCTGCAGGAGGGCGGACGGCACACACTTGTCTATATTGTGGGATGTATATTTTTGGCACCATTTGCGGGGAATATGACGCGGGGAAACGACGCGGGGAGGCGAAATTTTAAAAGAGTGAAGCGGTGGGGGAAAAACTCTGCGGAAGAAATATTGTTGAAGGAAATATCGCCGGAGAAGACATCGGAAAAATTTACTGAGGAAGAGAAATCATCGGAAGGGATTCAGAAAAGTAACACGGTATTTAGGACAGGAGGAGCGATGGATTTTCCGACGGTGCCAGCGGCAATGACGGTCGTTTTTCTGGCTCTGTTTTTGTGGCGGGGGGATATTCCCTACGAGTTTGATGTTCCGTTTGGGGATGAGGAGCACAGGGCGGAGCTCTCGACTTTCGGAGCGGAGCTCGCGGAAAATATGATGCTTACCGGAGGGGCGCCAAATTATGACAATACGGTCATATGGACGGCGTGGGACAGCGTGGATGGGGAGACAAAGATGGTGGACTTCGGGGCGTATTACGCCGTGCCGGAGGGATTCGGGATCAATCTCTGCGACGGCGGGTATATGGATGTCAATCTGGAAAAGCTGCAGAGCCGCTATATCGGTGTGATTCCGGGAGGAGAGTTTGAGAAGCGCTGCCAGGCGGCAGGAGGCAGAGCGGTTGGCATTTGTGAGAGGCTTGTCATTTATGATATGCGGCCCGGGATGTAATATATACCGTTTTGTGGGCAAATCGTATACAGGGCAATTTTGCGTGCGGCTTCGTATGGATGAAGCCTAAAAGCTGAATTGTCACACAGAGATAAAGGATTGGACACAGTAATGGTTCACAAAGTTTGAAAATCTGTTATAATGTTGATATTACAGAAGGCTGAAATGGAATATTGAATCGTGAAGAGGGATGGAACAGACAGGAACATGGAGAGTATAATCGGTATATATTCAGTGAAACAGGAGCAGATATGAAGTTACTGAGCGTGATAGTACCCTGCTATAATGAGGAAGAGACAGTCGCTGATTTCTATGCGGAGTTTATGAAAAACAGGAGTTTCTTTGCGGAAAAAGATCTGGAGTATGAGATCATCTATGTGGATGACGGCTCAAAGGACCGGACTGTGGAGGAGATCAGAAAGCTGCATGACGCCGATGAGCGGGTGCATATGGTCTCTTTTTCCCGGAATTTCGGGAAGGAGGCGGCTATGTATGCGGGTTTTGAGCATGCGAAGGGGGATTATGTGGTGACGATGGACGTGGATTTGCAGGATCCGCCGTCGCTGCTGCCGGAGATGTTTTCCTATATAGAGGAGGGATATGATTCGGTGGCGACGAGAAGGGTGAGCAGAAAGGGGGAGCCTCCGATCCGTTCTTTTTTCGCACGGATGTTTTACCGGCTGATGAAGAAGATATCCAAGACAGAGATCGTGGACGGAGCCAGGGATTATCGGTTGATGACACGACAGATGGTGAACGCCATCTTATCTGTAAAGGAATACAATCGTTTTACGAAGGGAATCTACGGCTGGGTAGGTTTTCGGACAAAATGGATCGAGTTTGAGAATGTGGAGCGGAAGAAGGGAGAGACAAAATGGTCCTTCTGGAAGCTGTTTGCCTATTCCCTGGAGGGGATCATGGCGTTTTCCACGGCTCCCCTTGCCTTTGCTTCTGTGCTTGGCATTTTGTTCTGTGTGCTGGCTTTTCTGATGATCGTAATCATCATCGTCAAGACGCTGGTTTTCGGTGATCCTACTTCAGGCTGGCCGTCCATGATCTGCATTCTGTGTCTGATCAGCGGTGTACAGCTTTTTTGCATGGGGATCATCGGGCAGTATCTTTCCAAGGCGTATATGGAAGTGAAGGGAAGGCCGATCTATATCTGCAGGGAGGAAATTTGAGGTGATCAGCTGTTTTGCGGGCAGTGATGAAAGAAAGAGGCGATGCGTTTTCATATCTGCCGACCTTTGTGTTTTTTCAGCCGCCTTTGTCTTGCTCCCTGTATTGTTGTTTGGGTTGATAATATTGATACAGTGCGGGGGAAGAGGAGGCGGCTTATGTTTACCCATGCCGCAGTGGAATGATGAGGCGGCATATTATGAACTGGTCAAAACCTGGCTCGCGGGCGGGATGCCGAAAGGATACTGGGGGTTTGAGGGCGGACATGCCATCATAGGGACAGGCGGCGCATGGAGCCCGGCGATCCTGCTGCCCTATGCGATATGGGGAGAGATGTTCGGCTGGAACTACGGATCAGCGGCAGTGGCAAACGTTGTCTTTCTCTGTATTGCCAATGCGCTGGTTCTGCTTTTCTGCAGACCTGACAGGAGAGGCACCGCATATCTGATCTTGATGGAGGCGTTGTCCGGCCATATCCTGCTTTATATCAATACGATCATGTCGGAGGTACTGCGGTATGCTCTGGCGCTGGTGCTCGCAGCGATGCTTTACAGGCTTCTGTTTGCGGAGGAGAAGGGAAGAGACTGGCTCTTCCGGTATGTGGTGGTGCCGGTTTATATCATCATCATTACACAGGTTTATATTTTTTTCGCGTTTGCAGTGCCGGTCTACGTGTTTGCTGTTTTAAAAAAGAAGAGATGGTATGTGAAAGCCCTGGCGTCTTTTCTGTTGATGGCGGCGGAGGCCGGAGGCAGTTATTATCTGCTGCATCTGATCTCCAGCAATTACAATATCTACAAGACGGAACTATTGCTGGAAACTTTGAGGAACAGGGATATTTTCGGGGCGGCCAGGACGTTTCTGTGGATGTTTAAGGTGGGGATTGTCGATCTCCTGAACTGTTTTTTGTCTTACACGGGGCATGGAATGTTCCGCTGGTTTGTCCCACTGCTTGGGGTATTTGTGTGCCTGCCTGTGTTTTTGCTGTGCAGGGACGGCGCAGTGTATCTGAAGGGTAAGGGACAGGGGACATTCTGGAATCGCGACAGGCAGATTTTTTTGACGGTGGGATACAGTGTCCTTTTGTTTGTGGTGATGTATATTACGGTTTATTCTCTGGAGGCGTTTACATTTTACCGGGGGGTGGGGATCGTACTGTTGTTTTCTCTGGTGATGTTTTTGGGGGCGCAGAAAAGAAGATGGGGGTATCTGCTGCTTGGCCTGTATGCGTTGGGAATTTTTTTTGTTCCGAAAAACGGGGTGGATTTTAACGGGGAACGGTATATCACTGCGGAGGAGAGGGAACAATGGGATGCGCTGGCGGAGAAGTTTGAGGAGGCTATGCCGTTATCTGAAGAAGAGCAGGAGGCGGACAGGGAAGACATACGCTGGGCGAATACTGCCGTATTGTACAGCATGGAACCAAAATTGATCTGCGCGATGCCGGCGGGGCTCGGCGTCAATTTTGCAATGTACTCGGATGAGATAGCGGTGGATGCAGGCTATCTGGTGTTTTCGCTGGAGGAGAAAGAGAATCTGCGCCCGGACTGGCTGGAGCAGTCTCATCAGGAGATTTACGGGAAACATGGGGAACTGCTGGAGAGGGATTATTTTATTCAGTATATGGATGAGAAGTATATTGTGTATCGAAGGCGGAAGCCCTGATGGGAGAAGGAAAGGTATGTGAATTTACGTCTGTGGGCGATGAAGGGAACAGACATGCCAGCAACGGCGCACAGATTCGCTGATATGGGATATCATTAAAGGATGATTATTAAAAAACAGCGGGCATAAAGGCATAACCTGCAAAGTAACGATCAGGATCCCAGGATATAGCTGTCCAGAAACGCCATCCTCTCCACAACAAACTGTTTTGTGGCAGTCAGGTCGGCAGAATTTCCGCTGTCCGGGCAGATGGCGGTGTCCCTGACGAGAGCGCCGCTCTCTACCAGAAGAGTCATGTTCTCCTCCATGATGGAAATGATATGTTCTTCGGATAAAATATTCTGGCGGTATCCCAGGTAGCGTTCCTTCAGGATATCCCCTGCACCGTTTATGTTTTCGTCAAAAAGCTGCTCTATGCAGGGTTCTGCGTAGATGATCGTGGGATCCGGGTTGAAATCGACGTATAGTTTTTCCGGTTCCTGAGCCCAGACTTCGCCGAAGGTATAGTTCAGATCCCAGGGCAGGATATAGGTGATGTACCTGCCGTCAGGTTGGCGACGGGATACCATGTAGGTATTTTTAGACTGATTGTCCGCGGCGGCGGCAGCCTGGGTGAAAATGTAGAAATCCGCAATATTGCGCAGATCTAACAGGCTGGCATAGGCGTAGGCGTTGGGGGTCCAGTATGCATAAGTCAGATATTCCTGCAGAGGGATCCACCCCGGAAGGATCTTTTCCGGTTCCTCAGGGTAGCGGAGCCTTACAGGGTATGCTATGGTAAAATTATTTTCGACGGAATACCGCAGGCTGTCGGGGGAGGGTATACCGAATTCCACCAACTTATAGAGGGAATCCCCGTCTTTTAAATGTAGTGTGTCCTCGTCCACCGGGGAGAGCACGCCGCACAGTCCGTTATATCTGCCGTCTACAACAACCTCGCAGTATGCCATTTCGGCGCTGTGC
Organism: uncultured Lachnospiraceae bacterium; assembly: GCA_910584915.1. GTDB lineage: Bacteria > Bacillota > Clostridia > Lachnospirales > Lachnospiraceae > 1XD8-76. Next base: position 238,570 of record CAJUDM010000001.1, on the reverse strand, counting down.
TCCATAAAATCCGTTTCCTTCGAGGCGATTTCACTCCAGAGTGTGAGGGATGTCATGTCCCTGACTTTGCTGCCGTCGTTAAACATCGAGATCAGCTTCCATTTGGCGTGGGTGCCTATGTCAAAGAGATACTGTTCATTTCTGGTGCCGTCCTCTTCCAGAAGCTTGACAGAATAATTCTTCTTTCTGCCATATTTGGTGGAACTCGCACCGCGCTCATGGAAAGTGACTGGGCTGAAGACAGTCTGGCATTTTCCGCTGTCCGGATTGGCGTTGAAGATCACGACGGCTCCGTAGTATCTGGTCTGGGAATCAAAGTAGTATTCGTCCGGCTGCAGGTCGGGATCATAGGAGGGATCTTCGGAGTAAGCGGAGGTCAGGCTGATCAGCGGAAGGCCGGTGACAACAAGAGACAGAAGCTGGGAAGAACCTCCGGCCTGTGCATACAGGGAAAAGGCGTGTCCGGTGCTGATGGCGAGAGATTTGTGGAAGAGAAATTCATCCTCCAGAAAATAGAGTTCCCCGTCCGGCACGCTGAGGGAGAGAGCGCCTTGCCAGTCGTCGGTGTTCATATTCTGGGACAGATAATAGGTGTCGGTCTCTGCATCATAGGGGAGCGGATAACCGTTGAACAGTATGGTGATTCCCTGTCCTGATAAGGAACCGATCTGCGGAGGAGCGGAAAGAAACAGTTCCTCGGCTTTATCGGCGGAAAGAATGTCTGTTGACAAAATTTTTTCGGATTCCAGATGATGATAATAAAACAGGACGGTCACAAAGACGACCGTCAGCGGGAGAAAAAGATATTTTGAAAACAGTTTGATATGGTCGGACATACAGGCTCCTGAAGCCCCTCGTGCATCGCCTGCAGCCGGCGGCTTTCGGCGATGCACGAAAGTTTTTTAAATTATAGATCTCTCAAATCAAGTCTTATTTTGTCTGCAATCCTTGCGATGTATTCACTGTTGGTGGGACGCCCTTTGCCTGTCCCGACGGAGTAGCCGAACAGTTCCTCGAAAGTATCGATATTGCCTCTTGTCCACGATACTTCGATGGCATTTCGGATGGCGCGTTCCACCTTCTGGTCTGTGGTCTTGAATCTTTTTGCGACTGTCGGGTATAAAAGCTTTGTGACACTGCTGACAGCTTCCATATCCTTTCCCGAGAGGATGATAGCCTCCCTTAAGTAGTGATACCCTTTCAGGTGTGCCGGAATTCCCATGTCCAGCATGATCCTGGTTACATAGCGTTCGAGGTCTACCTCGTTCATGTTTGCGATATCCATCATTCAAATTCCCCTTTCAAATTATGGCTCTGGTTAACGGGCTGCGCATTTTCTGTAAGAAAATGTTTTGTGTTATCAATATATTATACTATTTGTCGCGATTTGAAAAGTGTTAGTTATCGCATTTTGGACAGGAGATCCGAAAAGATGGGAATAATTTTGAATAAAAGGTGACGGGGCGGAAGTTCTGTGGTAATATAATAATGGTTTTTTATGGGAAAAATCAGGAGAGTGTTTGTATAAGCGGAGCGGATGGGTGAGATGGTAAGCATTATCGTACCAGTTTATAATGCGGAGAATTTTATCAGAGAGACGATCGACTGTGTCAGAGCGCAGTCGTACCGGGACTGGGAATTGATATTGGTCGAGGACAGTTCATCGGACCATACGATGGAGGTGGCGTCGGTTTACCTGGAGGAGATTCAGGATCGGAGGATACAGCTTGTCAGGCGGGAGATAAAATCTGCGGAGGATAAAAAATTCGGGGCGGCGAAGGCGCGGAATCTGGGACTTTCCCTGGCACATGGCAGATATATCGCCTATCTGGACGCCGATGACCGCTGGAGGGAGGACAAGCTGGAGAAGGAGCTGGATTTTCTGGAGGAGAGGCGGGCAGGGTTTGTGTTTACAGGCTATGAGTTCGGGGATGAAGAGGCCCGGGGAACGGGGAAGGTGGTGCATGTGCCGGAGACGCTGAGTTACAGACAGGCGCTGGGAAATACCACGATCTTTACTTCCACGGTCATGATGGATACGGAAAAAATAGAGAGGTCTCTGATGGAGATGCCCTGTATCAAGAGTGAGGACACAGCCTGCTGGTGGAAGATCTTGAAAAACGGCGTGACAGCTCACGGGCTTGATGAGAATCTGGTCATCTACAGGAGAGCGGGAAAGACGCTGTCTTCCAACAAAATAGAGGCTGTGCGGCGCATCTGGAGTCTGTACAGGAAGGCTGCCGGGCTTTCCGTGCCTGAGAGCGTCTGGTACTTTTTTCTCTGGGGGTACAGGGCGGTGAAAAGGAGAGTGTGAGAAAACTTTTTTACTGAAAAGGACATCTTACAGTCATAGGTAATCGTTTTAGTGCAGGTGTGCCGGCTGTATGGCGGGTGTTACAGATATTGTTGTCCGTGTGTACGAGACAGATGACAGCTGAATATATTGCAGAGTATAGGAATATGCTCTTAAAATATGAAGTAAGTAAAGGGACATGTGATGCGGGAAAAAGAGTCATTTAAGCGGCTTGTGAGGCTCATGCTTTCAGGAATTTGCCTGTTTGGCCAGATCCTGATTTATATGCGTTTTTTATATCTTTATTATTTTGATTCGATAAAACAGAATCTTCAGTTTTTTGAAAAGGGAGAGGCGCTTTTTATTGCCATATATGTTGTGCTCATTTTTTTCTTTTCCAACATGTATGGGGGGATGCGGATTGGCTATCTGAAAAATGGAGAGGTGATCTTCTCCCAGATCTTTGCCACGTTGCTGGCGGATATTGTGACTTATGGACAGATTTCCATTATGATCACGGCGCTCTATCCGCCCAGGCCGTTTTTTAATATGCTGGTGATGCAGATCGCGTGGAGTGTAGGGTGGATCAATATAGCTACCTTTATCTATCAGCACATTTTTTCGCCCAGGCAGATGCTGCTGATCCACGGTGACCGCCCTTATGACGACATTGTGGCAAAGTTCGGCACGAGAAAGGACAAGTATGACATCTGCAAATGTATCAGCTACCGCGTGGGCTACGATGATATTTTTATGGAGATACTGGAACCCTACGATGCGATCGTTATCTGGGATATTCCGGTGGATGTGCGGAATAAGATATTGAAATTCTGCTATGGCCATTCCATCCGTGTGTATATCATGCCAAAAATAACGGATGTTATTTTAAAGGGAGCCGAGCAGCTCAGCCTTTTTGATACGCCGATCCTGTTTACAAGGGAGTACAAGATGACGATCGACCAGCGTTTTATCAAGCGGCTGATCGATATCATATGTTCGCTGATCCTGATCGTAGTGACTTCTCCGCTGATGCTGTTGACGGCGGCGGCGGTAAAGGTTTATGACGGCGGGCCGGTCCTGTACAAGCAGGTGCGCTGTACGATCGGGGGAAAAGAGTTTAAGATCATGAAATTCCGTAGCATGAGTGTGGATGCGGAGAAGGACGGGATGGCGAGGCTGGCTTCGAAGAATGATGCCAGGATCACACCTGTAGGAAAATGTATCCGGGTGTGCAGGCTGGACGAACTGCCGCAGCTTTTTAATATTCTGGCGGGGGACATGTCTTTCATCGGCCCAAGGCCGGAGAGGCCGGAGATCATTGCACAGTACATGGAGATCATGCCGGAATTCAAATTCAGGATGCGGGTGAAGGCGGGGCTTGCCGGGTATGCGCAGGTCTACGGGAAGTATAATACCACGCCCTATGACAAGCTGAAGCTGGATCTGTACTATATTGAGAATTATTCTGTCTGGATGGATATCAAGCTGATGTTTCTGACGCTGAAGATCTTATTGATGCCGGACAGCACGGAGGGCATAGAGTCCACACAGATCACGGCGATGAAGCAGTCCAATGCGGAACTTCTTGAAAAGCGGGCAAGGCTGGACAGGGAGGCGCGGGAACGGATAGAGCAGGCGCATCAGGAGAGGGCGGCCAGGGAGGCAGAGATTTTAGAGCGGCAGCAGGCGGCTAAAGGAGAGCAGAAGGAGACGCCGGAGGAGGCTGCCGGAGAGTGAGAACGCCAGTTATATAGGGCTGTCTGTGGGCATATGGTTGTCGGCTGTCTGGAGTAAGGCTGCCTGCGGATACGTGGCTGTCGGTTGAAGCAGGGCTGCCTGGCGCATGTGGCTGTCGGCTGAAGCAGGACTGCCTGCGGGTTATGCGGCTGTCGGATGAGAGCGTTTAGGCAGGGTGATACTGATTGCACAGAGATAGGGAACAGAGCGGTATGTGGGAATGTAGTTACGGAAAAGAACCTGTGGATATCAGGCTGTTAATGTTGCGGTTTCTGCGAAAGAGCCCGGTGTTGCTGTTGGCGGCGCTTTTGGGGATGTTGTGTGTCGGCGGACCGTATTTTTTGGTGAAGGTGACATTCGGACCGGCGAAAGAGTATGAGGCGGTAACGGATTTTTATATTGACTATGCGGTGCAGGAGAACGGGGAAGAATACACCTACTTTAATCAGACGACCTGGACACAGCTGATCACGGATGATGTGTTTACCGATAAGATACTGATAAATATGGCAGATGGCGCCATGAATGCGGGAGATAAGACTGATGATGAACAGGGGGCTCCCCTGCAGGATGGAAAGAGTAAGCAGGGAATTTCCGTTCAGGAGTCAAAGGGGAAGGAAAAAGGAGCAACAGACTTTTCCGTGCAGGAGACGGAGAAAGCGGCGGGGCTGACGAAGCAGGAATTGCGGGAATATTTGTACGCTACGATGCTCTCTGATACCAGGATCGTGACAACTACGGTGACGACGAACGATCCTGAACTGACTATGAAGATCGAGAAGGCTCTGGTCCGGGCGATGGAGGAGTTCGGGGAGGAGCAGAAAGAGATCGCCGGAGTGAGAATTTTGCAGGAGCCGGAGGAGGCGTCGCTTGTGGCAGCGGATGTGCGCACATTCCGGGCATGTATGCTGGGGATGGCAGCGGCGCTTTTGGTGACGATGTTTTATCTGTTGATTTATTTTGTCCTGGATGAGGGGATTTATATTCCGGCGACGTTTGAGCGGCGCTACGGCGTGCCGATGCTGGGAACGGTGCATTCGCAGGAACTTAAGATGCTGGCGGAGAAACTGTTTTCGGGGAGAACGGGGAGACCGATGCTTTTGGCGGTGGATGAGAACACGGATCTGAAGCAGGTGGAGAAGGCGTTGGAGGAGAGGGGAGTGTTGACAGCAGGGATCATCGAAGCAGGAGCAATGCGGGATGATATTGACTGCAGGATGGTGAGGAAAGTTACGGATGAAAAGTCAATTGAAGAAGATAGAAAGGCAATAGTCAGGAAGAGATCAGCTTTAGAAAAAAATGCAACGGATGAAAAAAAGATAACAATTGAAAAAGAGATAATATTCAGGGAAGAAACTGAGGATAAGAAGATTCTCCTGATCGTGAAGGCCGGCGCCCACAATGGGAAATGGATAGAGAAAACGCTGGATATCTGCAGGAAGTGCGGCGTGGATGTGGTAGCTGCATTATTGTGGGATGCGGATGAGAGATTGATAAGCGCATACGAGATGCCGGAACATGTGTTGTATGCGTGGAGGCGGCTGAGAAGGGATCCGGGCGGGAAGAAGGATATGGACTGAGTTAAATTATTTTTGGAGTAAGGCAGTATGGGTTGATATCTCCCTTTGGGGAGTGTGGAATGAGGTGGATATGGCGACAGTGCAGGTGCTGGCATCGGTGGTGGATAAAGAGCCCCGCAGGCTGGCGGAGGAGATGAATATCGAGACGGATGCAGTCATCGTAAACCAGTGTGATCATTATGGCGTAGAGTCTTTTTGCTGCAAAGGCAGAAATATCCGGGTTTTTCACATGGCTGAACGAGGTGTGGGGCTTTCAAGAAATACGGCTCTGATGCGGGCGGATGGGGATATCTGTCTTTTTTCTGATCAGGATATTGTCTATGAGCCGGGGTACGAACAGAAGATTTTGCATGCTTTTGAGGAATGTCCATCGGCGGATATGATCGTATTCAACATTGAAGTCGGGGAGGAGAGAAGGACATATCACAATGTGAGGAAAAAAAGAGTACGCTGGTATAACTGTGGCCGTTACGGCGCGGTCAGCTTTGCGGTGAGAAGGGAAAAACTGTTGGAATCCGGAGTGACGTTTTCGCTACTCTTCGGGGGCGGCGCAAAGTACAGCGCCGGAGAAGACAGTCTGTTTTTGAAGCAGTTTATGGATAAAGGATACCGGGTGTATGCGTCGCCGGTGACGATCGGCAGGGAGAAAGAGGGGGATTCCACCTGGTTTTCCGGCTATCATGAAAAATTTTTTTTCGACAGAGGTGTGTTATACCATTTTTTGTACGGATATCTGGCGAGGATTTGGGCACTCAGGTTCCTTCTTGCGCACAGGGAGAAAGTGTGCAGGGATATCTCTGTGAAGGAGGCATATCGGGTGATGAGAGAAGGAATAAAGAGTCAAAGACAATAGAATGTAAAAGGAAATAAAGAACCGGAAGCGATAAGAGTACCAAAGAAATAAGAAAATAATCTGCAATCGGCTCATACAGGGAAAAGGTATGAGAATAAGGAAGAGGAATGGATTACAGTATTTTTATTTATCTGATTTTGACTGTGCTGGTTGTGGCGTTGGGATGGTTTGTAAATCTGACGGCGGCGCGGGCGGACGGGGGACAATGCATTTTCAGAGCCTCATGTAATACCGGGCGCGGCAGGAGACATGAAAGCATAGACAGTTTTGAATACAGCCCGGCAGATGGAAGCAGAATTGATTTAAAGCGAAACCAGGCGGCGGGCAATGAGGGCAGTGACAGGTGTGGCTGTGAGCGGCAGTGCAGGAGATATGCTGATGTAACTCGCCAGAAGATGTTGAACAGGATATTGATAGCTGCCGTGTTTTTACTGCTTTTTGCGGTGTCAGCCTGCAGGATTGCGGTGGGAAATGACTATTGGGTATACCGGAGTGATTTTCTGCTGATCGAGCAGAATAGGCATGTATCCTTTGAGTTCGGTTTTGTCTGGGTGGTGCGGTTTTTGCAGTCCATGCTGAATCATGATCAATATCTGCCCATATTTGCGGTGTTTTCTTTTTTTACGGTGCTGTTTTTTGTCAGGGGAATGGCTGACCTGAGCGAGCAGTTCTGCTTTACGATCTTTCTGATAATGACCGGCGGGTACTATTTTTCGAGCCTGAATTCAGTGCGCTATTATCTGGTGCTGGCGATCGCCATGTACAGTATAAAATATGTACTGCAGGGAGAGTGGACGAAGTTTATCCTGTGGATTCTTGCGGCGGCAGCCTTCCACAAATCGGTGCTTGTGGTGATCCCGATGTATTTTCTCGCTTCCCGAAACTGGAAAAGGCGGCATATGCTGCTTCTCGCGGCGGGGTGCGCAAGCCTGCTCTTGTTTCAGGATTTTTACAGACGGATCATTTTTTATTTTTATCCGTTTTACGAGGGATCGATGTTCGATACGGGGGAGACTTCGCTGACGAATATCGCGAAGTGCGCGGCGGTGCTCGTATTGTCGTTGCTCTATTATAAGATGGCGATAAAAGAGGACGAAAAGAACAGGTTTTTCTTTTACTGTAATCTGGGAGCGCTAGTGCTCTATGTGTTTGCCTCGTTTATTCCGGAGATATCGCGGATCGGGTATTATCTGAATATCACGAATATTTTTCTGATACCGGGGATCATCATAAAGATTCCGGAAAAGAGGCAGAGGATTTTGTGGACGGTGCTGGTGACAGCGGCGTTTTTGGGGTATTTCGGGTTGTTTTTGAGGAGCGCGTACAGTACGGACATCAGATTGCTGCCGTACAGGAACTGGATATTTCAGTAGGAGCGGGAGACAGACAAGGTGCAAAAGGCAAAAGAGTTTATAAGGAAATATAAATGGATAGTGCTCGTTTTGCAGATGACAGTGTGCTTTTTAGTATTTTTGACGATTCATGCTACGCAGAGAGGGATAAATGAGATCGATCTGGCGGACGCAGTGCTGAGGGGCGGATATATGCTGGAGGACGGCGGCGTCCACATAGATGAGTCGGACGGAGCTTACGGCCTGTATCTGGATGTCGATACGGAGAAGATTAAAAAGGGATGGTATAAGGTCCATGTGGAATATGAGACAGGATATGACGACAACGGTTTTCTGATAAAGCCTTTAAATGGAAATCCGAACGCGATCAACAGGGATGTGGGCGAGGAGCTGGAGACGATCATTCTGAAGTCCCAACACAGGGAGAAAAGTGTACATGTATGGGCAAAGGAGGCGACGGGGCTTCGGATCAGTTTTCATTTTTGCGGAGGGGGCTATCTGGATGTCAAAGGCATAAAGCTGGAGAGAGTGGCAGATTATACAGTGCTGTTTTTTGTGTTGTTTCTGTTTACTGTGGTGGACCTGATGGTCTGGGAGGCGGCGAACACAGATCCTGCGGAGCAGAGAAGGAGATATTTTGTCCGGGGGGGCATCATTTTTATTACAGCGGCGGCGAGCATTCCGCTGATGAACGGGTATATATTGATGGGGAATGATATGATGTTTCATCTGTTTCGGATAGAAGGGATAGCGGAAGGGCTCAAAGCCGGACAATTTCCTGTTCGAATTATGCCGCAGTGGTGGAATGAATATGGATATGGCGCATCGATGTTTTACGGAGATGTCTTATTATATTTTCCGGCGATATTATTGTTGTTGAATTATAAACTTCAGACGGCATTCAAATGTTATATAGCGGCAATAAATTTGCTGACAGCATGGATTGCCTACAGAAGTTTTCTGAAAATGGGGAAAAATGTAAAGATTGCTTTATTTGGCTCAGCGATTTACAGTCTGAATCTGTTCAGGATCATGAATCTTTATTATAATAACGGATTGGGTGCCTACACTGCGATGGCGTTTTTGCCGCTTGTGATAGCAGGCCTTTACTGTATAAAAGAAAAAGACGGATGGCTTTATCTGGCATTTGGCATGACAGGATGTATTCAGTCGCATTTGATGAGTTGTGAGATGACAGGGATTTTTATCATTTTGCTTTTGCTTGTGGAGATTAAGCAGGTTTGTCAGAAATCGGCATTTTATAATTTATGTAAGGCTGGAATTGTGGTTCTTTTGTGGAATTTATGGTTTTTAGTTCCTCTGCTAAATTTATATCCAGGAGATTATAAATTAAAACAAATGGAAAATTTTCAGACCGATATCCAGCAAAACGGAAGGAATTTTACGGATTGGATATATGCGGTTATCGCAAGTCTGAATGGAGAAACAAATGTTGGAAGGCTGGGAACATTTATAGGAATTACTGCCGTATGTGGTCTGGTTTTTGCGTTTATTACTGCAGTGGCAACTATGAAGATGGATTCAAAAGGAGTAAAGCATGTCGGCAGGGGTGTCGGGATTTTCGGAGGGGTATCTGCCATTGCGTTATTTTTGTCGACAAGATATTTCCCGTATGATTTTTTATGTACAAAAAGCGACATATTGGCAACATTGATCCATAGCTTACAGTTTCCTTTTCGATTTTTGGAAATGGCATCAATTTTTGCGGTTGCAGCGATCGTATTGGGGCTTACGATATGGAATAAAGCGGGGTATAAAAATGTTTGTGTCATAGTGGCTGGGGTTTTAGGTGGAATCTGCCTGATAGAAAGTTCTTTTTATTATCAGAGGTTATTGATAGAATCACCACAGATGACAAAAATAGATGAGTATTATGCCCTTCCGGAGTCTATAGGGACAATAGAATATCTCCCGGCAGCAGCAGAGGAATTTTATGCAAAGCAGCAGGTGATGGTATCCGGTGATAAAATAGAAATCGGAAGCTATGAAAAGGAATATACAACAATTCAAATATCATGTATGAATGACAGCGGACAGGAAGGTTATATAGATGTACCTCTGTTTTTCTATCCGTGTTATAAGGCAAAGGATGTGGAAACAGGTTCTGTATTGGGGTTGACTTACGGTGAGAATGCGAAGATTCGGATGATACTGCCGCCCGGTTATCAGGGGACAGTTAAATTGGAGGTGGATGAAAGGAAATTATGGAAAATAGCTGACCTGATCAGTGTGGTATCAATATTTGTATTTTTTATTGTTTTTATCTCCCGGAAGTGTATTATGGATAAAAAGAATAAGGAGCAGAGGGATGTCAGATGAGAGGACTAGGGGAATTTTATAAAAATAATTTCAAAAAATGTTTAGTGGCACAGATACTGCTATGTGTATTGAGTATAGTCATAATAAAATATTCAGCCCAAAATGAGCAGGATGTGTTTTTTGATAAAAATAATCTTTCAGGTGGAAGTATCTCCGAGGAAGGATTTTTTTCTATTGATGAAAATGATGGTAATTATGGTTATATCTTAGATGTTACGACAGGTGAAATAAAAAGAGGCTGGTACAAGGTCAGGATTGAGTATGAAACAGGCTATGATGATAACGGTTTTATTGTTCAGGCGCTCAAAACGGGAAATGTATTGAATGAAGATATTGGAAATGAGGAAAGGGCTGTCTCGCTGAAATCTTATCATAACAGTCAGGAAGTGCATGCATGGCTGAAAAAGGATAGTGACTTGAGGATAGCGGTGCATTTCTGTGGAGGCGGTTATCTGACGGTCAAAAGAATTTTATTGTATCAGATACCTGATTATACACCGGCATTTTTGCTGATGGCACTGCTCTTGTTTGCCAATGTAGAATTATATGAGATAGGACATTTTACATGGGAGGAAGTTAAGCGGCGTCTTTGGGTCAAGTGTGTGATCGCAGGCATTGCGTTGCTTGGCAGTATTCCGCTTATGAATGATTTTGTTATACATGGACATGATTATAGATTTCATATATATCGTATAGAAGGAATTGCAGAAGGTCTACAGGCAGGGCAGTTTCCTGTAAAAGTTATGCCTAATTGGTGGAATGAATTTGGATATGGGGCTCCGTTGTTTTATGGGGACATCTTTTTATATTTTCCGGCAATGCTTACTTTGCTGGGTTATAGCATACAAACAGCATATAAATTTTATATAGTTGTATTTAACTTGATGACTGCCTGGATTGCTTATGCATGCTTTCTAAAAATAGCAAAAGATGATAAAATAGCATTATTTGGGGCATTTCTCTACTCGTTGAGCCTGTATAGACTGATAAATATTTATATTAGATGTGCATTGGGTGAATATACAGCGCTTGCCTTTTTACCGCTTATCTTACTTGGAATTTATCTGATTGAAGAGAAAAATGGATGGTTTTATATGGTGTTAGGGCTGACAGGTTGTATTCAGTCTCATGTGCTATCTTGTATGATGGTTTCATTTCTGTTTATTTTGTTTTGTATTATTAGAACAAAATGGATATTCAGTAAACGGATTTTTTTAAATTTGTGTAAAGCAGGAATTATAACGATTCTGTGGAATTTATGGTTTATTATTCCTTTCTTAAATAGTTATCTGGGAAATGATTATAAGATTCATTTTCTTGAGACGGAGTGGAAACTTGAAGATAGAGGTATTCCTGTTTCTAAGATTTTTAAACTATATATTGATGGTGCAGGAGACAGTATTTTCGCGTTAGGCCTGCCATTGATGTTAGCTTTGATTTTAGCAGTTGTAATACTTTTGGTTTGTAAAAAAAATATTTTTAATGCTGAGGAGAATAAGATAAGGAATTTATTAAAAATTTCTGTATTTTTTGCGATGCTAACGCTATTGATGTCGACAAATATTATACCTTATAGCAGAATAGAAAGTATTCACCCGTTTATTCATAAATTGGTGAATATTATACAGTTCCCTTTTCGATTTATATGCATGGTTTCTGTTTTTTCGTCAGTTTCGATTGTCTGTGCATATACATTATGGAAGCTTAATATAAAGAACAGAGTGAAACGAAAGTTCAGAATTATGGAGTATGCGGCAGTAGGCGGGATCATAGTGGCAATGATATTAGAGATTTTGATTTCTTATTGGAATCTGTTAACCAATGATTTTCCATATGCTAAAACTTATGAATATAATGCTGTAAATTATGTCATGGAATCAAAGATTTATCTTCCGGCTGAGGCGAATGACGGAGATGTAAGCCATGAATTATTGACTTCAGAAGGAAATGTTATGGTTTCAGATTATAAGAAAGAATATACCAACATTGCGATGACTTGTATGAATGCAGGAGTGACAGAAGGGTATATTGATGTGCCGTTGTTTTTCTACCCGTGTTACAAGGCGAAAGATGTGGAGACAAAAGAGAGTCTATTTTTAACATATGGTGAAAACTGTAGAATTCGGATCATGTTGCCGCCCGGTTATCAGGGAATGATACTATTGGAGGTGAGTGAAAGAAAACTGTGGCGGATGGCAGAGTTGATTAGTGTTCTATCTGTACTGGCAGTTTTATATGTGATGGTGAAGGAACAGGGTATTGGGAAAATAATGAAGAGAATCGGAAAGGGAAAACAGGATCCATGAAATTTTCCATCATAACAGCAAGTTTCAATCCGGGGAAAAAGCTGCTAATCACGATAAAAAGTATACTGGAGCAGGATTTTCATGACTTTGAGATCATAGTCAAAGACGGTGGCTCCAAAGATGGATCGATAGAGAACCTGCGGCAGAATGAGGCGGCAAGGCGTGCAATCACAGAGGGAAAACTGAAACTGTTAATTCGGGCGGACAGGAACGTATATGACGGTATGAATCAAGCACTGGAAGTCTGTCAAGGAGAATATATTCTGTTTTTAAACTGCGGGGACAGGCTCCATGGCCGAAGTGTGCTTGGGATGGTTGCGGAAGAAACGGAGAGGGAGAATTGCACAGGAGACGTGCCTATCATTTTTTACGGAAATACTTACTGTATGCGGACAGGTGCTATGGTACATTCTGCGCCGGAGATCACCGGATTTACATGCTATCGGAATATTCCGTGTCATCAGTCCTGTTTTTATGACAGAAGATTATTTAAGGATAAAAAATATGATACGAAACTGAAGATACGGGCGGACTATGATCATTTTCTGTGGTGCTTTTATAAGAGAAAAGCGGAATTCAGATATATGGATCTTGTGACAGCGGATTACGAGGGCGGCGGGATCTCCGAGACAAAAGAAAATCGGGAGATTGACAGGGCGGAGCATGAACTTGTGATCAGAAGATATATGAAGCGTGGGGAGATTCTTAAGTATAAGGGGATCATGCTTCTGACGCTTGCGCCGCTTCGCAGATGGATCGCGGAGAGCAGCAGGTTTTCGGGGGCGTATCATAAGATGAAGGATTTTATTTACAGAAAATAAATATTGAGATAAATCGAGAGGGATTATGCGCGTATTATGGATCTGCAATATCATGCTGCCGCTTGTAGCGGAGCATCTTAAGCTGGAGGCAAGCAATAAAGAGGGATGGCTCACGGGGCTTGGCAATACGATCCTGCGGCACCAAAAGGAGAACGGGATCGAGCTGGGAGTATGCTTTCCGGCAGGGGAAGAGCTGGCGGAATTTGACCGGACGCTGCAGGCGCCGGAGACGGAGGCGAAAATACATGCTTTTGGGTTTTGTGAGGATGTCCACAGGGCTGAAGCGTACGACGAAAAAACAGAAAAACGTCTGAGAGAGATCATACAGAAATTTTCCCCGGATCTGATCCACTGTTTCGGGACAGAGTATCCGCATACGCTGGCGGCGGTAAGAGCATTTGGCAACAGAGGGAGGACCCTGATCGGAATACAGGGGCTCTGCAGCATTTATGCGAGGTATTTTCGAGCGGATCTGCCGGATCATGTCTGGAGGAGGACTACCTTTCGCGACAGGGTAAAACAGGATGACCTGCGCAGGCAGTATGAGAAGTATGTGCAACGGGGAGTCTATGAGATAGAGGCAGTGCAGGGAGCCGGGCATATCACAGGCCGCACAAAATGGGATAAAAAATATACCGAAGAGTGGAATCCAAGGGCGGAATACCACTTTATGAATGAGACATTGCGCTCCAATTTTTATGGCGGGCGCTGGCAGGAGGAGAACTGCAAAAAGTATTCCATATTTTTGAGCCAGGGGGATTATCCCATCAAGGGGCTTCACTATATGCTGCGGGCTGTGCCGGAAATTTTGGAGAAGTATCCTGAGGCGGAAATTTATGTGGCGGGGAACAGTATCATCAAATCCGCGGCGGAAAAAGGGATAAACGGGTTGAAAGGGAAGCTGAAGCTGGAGTCTTACGGGAAATATATCCTGCAGTTGATGAAGGAGACGGGAACGCTCCATAAAGTGCATTTTCTCGGACGGCTTGACGCGGAGCAGATGAAACAGCAGTATTTGAAAAGCCATGTGTTTGTGTGCCCTTCTTCGATCGAAAATTCACCGAATTCTGTGGGAGAGGCGATGCTGCTCGGCATGCCCGTGGTATGCGCGGAGGTGGGAGGCGTAGCCGATATCTTTGCGAATGGTGTGGACGGGCTGCTTTACCCGGCGGGGGATGTGAAGAGACTGGCGGAGGCAGTGAAGATAATGTTTGCAGGCGGCGAGAGGGTGAGGGCTTACGGGGAGTCTGCGAGAGTCCATGCGGGAAGAACTCATGATGCGCGGAAGAATTATGAGAGATTGATGGAGATTTACGGGGAAATTGTGAAAGATTGATGGAGATTTATAGGGAGATATCGAAGGATTGATATCGAACTGTATGTTATATAAATATGTAAAAAATTGGAGTTTACATGGAAAAAGCCAGAGAATTGTTCTTAAATTTCAGCAAAAACATTGTTTACGGTATATTTGCGGTAATTATGTTATATCTGTTTTGGATAAGCCTGTTTACCTCATGTACTACAGCATATACGGATGAACATACTTTTTTCATAAAAGACTTTCCTCAGTTGATGTTGCCGGGATTATTATTTTTGCTTTTTATACTTTTCCGCCTTAAGAGCTTCGCAGATGACAGGGGGAAGAAACGGAAAAATATCTGTGAGAGTGAAAAACTGCATAAAGGAATATTGACAGGTATTACAATAGTGTGGTTTTTGGTGTTGTTATACTGGGTAATGAAGGTTCCTGTGGTACCAAAGGGGGATCAGGAGAACGTATTTATCGGGGCAAAGGAATTGCTGGCAGGGGATTATGCCCGCTGGAAGCCGGGAAATTATATGCATATGTATCCCTATCAGAATACAATGGTGCTGTTTTTCTCAGTATTTCATTTTCTGTTCGGTGGGTATGCGCTGCTAGCTGTAAAGGTATTTAACCTGATTTGTTGGTATGCGGGGATTCTTGCAATCTGTAAACTGACGGAAAAGTATTTTGGGAGAAAGACGGCTGTATGGACATATCTGGCGTTGCTTGCTTTTTTTCCGGCGTGGAGTTATGTGACATTTATTTACGGGACGATCCCGGGATTGTGTTGTTCTGTCTGGGGGGTGCTGCAGGAAAAGAAGTATGAAGAAACCGGAAAAATAAAATATCTGGTGGAAGCAGGGATACTGCTGCTTCTGGCAGTCATGTGGAAGAGCAATTATATCATTTTTGTGATCGCGGTTATTATTATGCTGTCAGTATATACGGTCCGCGCAGGGCAGATGAAATCGTTTCTGGGAATACTTTTGATGTTGGGAATATATCTGGCCGGAACGCAGGGAGCTCTGTCATTTGTCAGCGTTTTGACCGGAGAGGATACAAGAAGCGGGATCCTGTTTATAGGCAGTGTGGTTGACGGATTGACAGAAAGCGTGATGGCGCCAGGATGGTACAGCGGATATGCGGAAGGGCTCTATTCGAAATATGTAGGTGACGCGTCCGCGATGATGCCGGTGGCAGTGACAGATTTTAAAAAGACCTTGGCAGTATTTGCCGGTCAACCGGATTATGCCCTGCGCTTTTTTTCAAGAAAGACCGCGTCCATGTGGAGTGCCCCTTTCCTGGAATGTACGACCCTGATCACAAAGCTTCACCCACGCTCTTCCATGGAAGGGATATTTGAAAATGTATTATGTGACGGTATGCCGTTAAACATAGTATTGTTTCTGGGATTGGATATATTGCAGAGTGTTTTATATCTTGGGGATCTTTTGTTCCTGCTTTTTGCCGAAAATAAAAAAGGACTGCAGAAGGCCGGGCTGATCATATGCTTTTTAGGCGGATTCCTGTTTTATCTTTTTTGGGAAGCTAAATGTCAGTATATATTGCCTTATTATCTGCTGCTGTTCCCATATGGGATAGAAGGATTCCGGGCAGCGGCGGAGAGGCTTGCCGGTATAAGGAAAGAATGGGAAGGCAGAAAACGGGACAGCAAAGGTAAAATGATTGTGATTTTGAAGAAAAATCGCGATGTCAGGCGGTTGCTTATAGTTTTTGTATTGGCTTTGGTCATTGCAGCACTTCCTGAAAATATAACAGGATCTGTGTTTAGACTCGGAACAGATACATCAGAGTATATATGGTTTTGCCAAAATAACAGAGATCGGAATAATGATTATATCGATTATACGAAAGGATAACTATTTTGCGGCGAAAGATTGATTTCAATAAAGTCATTTTGAATACGGGAGACAAAATAGTAGCCGTATTGTTTTCGGTTATTATATTGTATCTGTTTCTTCTAAGCATTTTTACTACCTGCTATATGGTATATACGGATGAGCACGTGTATTATCTGAGGGATTTCCCGCTTTTAATGGGGGCTGGGCTTGTAATGCTTTGTCTGTTTCTTTCTTTTTTAAAGAAAAAGAGCGATAAAAAAGAGAAGGAAGTATCTGATAAAGAGGAAAGAGAAAGAAAAGAGCTGAGAAGGCTGAAGATATTGGCGTTGTCTGCTACAATGATCCTGGGGGCGGGAATGGCCTGGTTTATTTTACATGCGAACCTTCCTCCGATATACGATCAGGGAGCTGTTTACGGTGCGGCAGGCCGATTGTTGTCAGGTGATTATTCTGACTGGAAACAGGGCGAGTATTTTTCCATGTTGCCCTATCAGAATGGTATGGTACTGATGATGTGCCCGTTTATTGCTGTTTTTGGGGAAAGGGCGTCGCTTGCCATGCAGATATGCAATGTGCCGGTGCTGTTTTTGGCATATTGGGGAATTTCAAAAACCGCAGGGAGATTTTTTGACCGCAGGAGTGTATATTACACTTATCTGGGGCTGCTTCTGATGGCGCCTATGTGGACGCAGGTGACGTTTGTCTACGGAACGATCCAGGAGGTGTGTCTGGCGGTCTGGGCAGTCTATCTTGCGCTTGTCTTTGAAAATGAGGGGAAATGGCGTTATCTTACAGGCAGCGGTATCTGCATTATGTTTGCGATATTATGGAAAAGTAATGCGGAAATTTTTATGATAGCTATTATGCTGATGCTGTTTGTACAGGCGATCAGAAAAAAGAGCGTAAAAATGCTGGCTGGGATCTTTGTTATAGCGGTCTGTGGTCTGGCCGCGGTAAAAGGCGCGCCATTCATTATGCATCTGATAACAGGAGAAGATACGACAAGAGGTATTCCGATGACGGCATGGCTGGCGATGGGGCTGCAGGAGAGCAGTATCGCACCGGGATGGTATAATGAGTTTCCGATGAATCTTTACAGGCATGTGAGTAATGATCCTGAAGTGATAAAGGGAGAAGTGTGGAAAAGTTTTGAGGATTCTTTTGCGCTGTTTTCGGAACAGAGAGATTATGCAGTACGCTTTTTTGCGAGGAAACTGGCATCCATGTGGGCGGATCCGGCCTTTCAGTTTTTTACTACAGTGAATACCAGAAATATCCGCGGAGATTTCTCCTATGCGATGAAAGATTTTTTCTATAACGGCGGGATCATGAATACGGCCGTGTATCTCTTGCTGGATATCATGCAGAGTGTCTATTATTTTGGTGTACTATTATATTTGATTATTAAGGGGAGAGAATTAAAGCTGGAAAGGGCACATCTGCTCGTAGTATTTTTAGGCGGATTTTTATTTCATTTTATCGGTGAGGCAAAAAGCCATTATGTGGTGCCTTATTATCTGATGCTGATGCCTTACACTCTGCAGGGATACCGTGAGATGGCGGGAAGGCTGTGGAAAGTAAATTTCGGCAGCAGAGAAGAAAGAAGAGAACTGTTGAAAAGGAGAAGTGTGCAAAAGGGGATGGTATTGGCAGCCGTTATCGTTATTGTTTCACTTCTCCGTGTACCTGCGGTTACCAATACGCTGAAACTGGGCGGCGAAGAGCGCGATTATATCTGGTACTGCACCAACGAAACTCAATGGAAGGAAGCGGATTATAAAAAAGTATGATATTAACATTTGTTTCCAATTATATAAATCATCATCAGATCCCAGTATCCAATGAACTTTACAGGATTCTTGGGGAGGGCTATACTTTCATCCAGACGGAGCCGGTGGAGGAGGAGAGGCTGCGGATGGGCTGGCAGGATGAGAGCGGAAAGCTGCCCTATCTGAAGCTGTTTTATGAGGAGCCGGAGGAGTGCAGGGAGCTGATCATGGACAGCGATGTGGTGGTGTTCGGCGGCACGGATGAGGAGAGCTATATTCGACCGAGGTTGGAGGCGGGGAAGCTGGTCCTGCGCTACAGTGAGCGCATTTACAAGTCGGGACAGTGGAGGGCGGTCTCACCGAGAGGACTGAAAAAGAAATATGAGGATCACACCCGATACAGGAAGGCACCGGTCTATCTGCTGTGCGCCGGCGGGTATGTGGCGTCGGACTTTCATCTGGTGCGGGCGTATCCCGGAAAGATGCTGAAATGGGGCTATTTTCCTGCGACAAAGCGGTTTGGGGGACAGGAAAAAGAGGCGCTCTTGGATAAGCACAGGGAGGGCATAGTGAGCCTGATGTGGGCCGGAAGGTTTATCGACTGGAAACATCCGGAACTGCCGGTTTTCCTGGCGGAGCATCTGAAGAAAAAGGGGTACGAGTTTCATCTCGCTCTGGTAGGAGGCGGGGAGATGGAAGAGGAGATCCGTCGGATGGTAATGGAAAAGGGGCTGGAGAATGAGGTGACTCTCTGCGGTTATCTGCGGCCTGATAAGGTGCGGGAGATGATGGAGCGTACGGAGGTTTATCTCTTTACCAGTGACTATAAAGAGGGCTGGGGCGCTGTGCTGAACGAGGCGATGAACAGCGGCTGTGCGGTGTTGGCGAGTCATGCGATCGGGGCGGTGCCATTTTTGCTTAAAAATGGAGAGAATGGGTTGGTCTTCGAAAGCGGCAATCTGAGAGATATGGAGGAGAAAGCAGAAATTCTTTTGCGCAGTGCGGGAAGAAGAAGGAGGTTTGGAGAAGCCGCCTGTGAGACGATAGTGCGGGAGTGGAATGCGGAGAAGGCGGCAGGGAGGCTGGCGGAGCTGGCGGAACGATTGTCCGGGAATTTAGGTGATGATAAAGACTTTAAGGATCTGGCTTATGTAGAAGGACCCCTTTCAACAGCGGAGGTGATCGCGCCTCGGAAAATGTACAGGCGTTTAACTTGCGATAATGGTGGTGTATAATATGGCGAGAACTATAGGAATAGGTATCCAGAGTTTTGAAAAATTGATAAGTAATAATTACCTGTATTATAGATAAAAGCGATTTTATCCGAAGGTGGTGGGAAAGCGGAGATGATGTGACGCTGATCACCAGACCCAGAAGATTTGGGAAAACGTTGAATCTGAATATGCTGGAGAGATTTCTTTCGGCAGAATATGAGAAACAGGGCGAAGTGTTCGAAGGACTGTCCATATGGAGGGATGAAAAGTATCGTAAACTGCAGGGATCTTTTCCAGTGATATTTTTGAGCTTTGCGGATGTGAAGGCAGATACGTTTGCTATGGCGAAGGAAAAGATTTATATGCTGATAAAAGAGGTGTACAGCAGACATGATTTTTTGTTGAAGACGGAAACGTTGAAAGAAAGTGAGGCAGAGTTTTTCAGAAAGGTTTTCACAGGAATGACGGAAGCGGAAGCGTCATATTCTTTGAAAAATTTATCGGGCTATCTTTCGCGCTATTACGGGAAAAATGTTATTATCCTGCTGGACGAATATGATACGCCTCTTCAGGAGGCGGGGGTGTGTGGTTATTGGGAGGAGATGGCAGAATTTATCAGAGGTTTGTTTAACGCAACTTTTAAGACGAACATGTATCTGGACAGGGCGGTTATGACGGGAATCACCAGGGTCAGCAAAGAGTCCATTTTTTCCGATCTAAATAATCTGGAAGTCGTGAGCGCCACGTCTGAAAAATATGAGGACTGTTTTGGGTTTACGGAAGAAGAAGTGATGACAGTGTTAGAAGAGTGCGGATTATATGCAAAGCGACAGGATGTAAAGGAATGGTACGACGGATTTACCTTCGGGCGGAGAAAAGATATCTACAATCCCTGGTCGATCATAAATTATCTGGACAAGAAACAGTTTTCTACGTATTGGGTGAACACCAGCAGTAACAGTCTGGTAAATAAATTGATCCGTGAGGGAAGTGCTGAGATAAAGATGTCTGTGGAGACGCTTCTGAAAGGGGAATATTTATATAAGGAGATAGATGAACAGGTTATATTTGATGAGTTGGATATGGATGAAAGTGCTGTCTGGAGCCTGTTTCTGGCATGCGGGTATCTGAAGGCGGAGAGCCATACGCTGAATGAAGCAACGGGAGAGGATATATACGAACTGGCGCTGACGAACAAAGAAGTGTATATTATGTTCCGGAAAATGATAAAAAAGTGGTTTTCCGGCTCGGAAGGATCCTACAATGGATTTATCAGGGCTCTTCTGCAAGATGATGTAAAGGCGATGAATGCCTATGTAAATAAGGTGGCACTGACAACATTCAGTTTTTTTGACAGCGGGAAAAAGCCTTCGGCTTACACGGAACCTGAACGGTTTTATCATGGATTTCTGCTGGGATTGTCTGTAGAACTGGCAGATCGCTATATTATAACTTCAAATCGCGAGAGTGGTTTCGGAAGATATGATGTGATGATGGAGCCGAGAGAAAAGGAAGACTGCGCTGTTATCATGGAATTCAAGGTCAGAGATCCGGGGGAGGAATCATCGTTGGAGGATACGGCTAGAGATGCGCTCGACCAGATAGAGAGGCAGCAGTATAAAACGCTGCTGGAATATAAAGGGATTTCGGAGGAGCGGATCAGAAGGTATGGGTTTGCGTTTGAGGGTAAAACAGTTTTGATCATGTCAGATAAGAAGTGATACAAAAAGTGATGCAGGAGAGAGAGCATATGGAGAAGCAACAGGACCTGATCAGCGTTATCATTCCTGTCTATAATATAAAAGAATATCTGGAGCGTTGCGTGGATTCTGTTCTGGCTCAGACGTGGAAGAATCTGGAAGTTCTGCTGGTGGACGACGGCTCTGACGACGGGACGGAGGAGCTGGTGGAGGAGCTGGCAGAGAGGGATGAGAGGATTCGTGTGTTCCACAAGGAAAACGGCGGCTCTTCCTCGGCGCGGAATCTGGGGATTAGGGAAGCCGCGGGCAGGTATCTGGGGTTTGTGGACAGCGACGATTTTATAGAGCCGTTCATGTATGAGAAGCTCTATCGGGCGATGAGGGAGACCGGAATGCCGATTGCGCAGGGAGGACGGCGCGAGATCGATGAGGAGGGGAACTTTCTGCCGGATATCTGTGTTCCGCCTGATGAGCGGGAGGTATATGACAGTGAGAGCTTTATGCGGGAGTTGCTGCTTCATAAGGGGGACTGTTCCTTCTGCACAAAGTTGACAGATGCGTCATTTTTTGGGAAATACAGATTCCCGGAGGGAAAGCTGAACGAGGATTTTCATGTGCTGGTGAAGATGCTGCCGGAGATAGAGGGGATCGTCAGTATCCCGGAGCGAGTCTACAATGTATTTTATAAGAGTGGTAGTAATACGAGGACCGGTTCGGCGGCAAAATTTTCCCGCGTCTATGGGGATAATGTGGATAATGCGGATATGGTGACGGAGATTGTGAGGAAACACTATCCGGGGTTGGAGAAGACAGCGCTGCGGTTCGGATTGTACCAGCGGCTGGATTATATGCTGCATGTTCCGATAGAGGATATGAAGAAGGGAAATGTGCAGTATGGGGAGATAGTCCGGTATCTGAGGAAAAACAGGGGAGAGATTCGAAGAAACCGGGAGTTGGTGAAGAAAGAGAAGGTGTATCTTCTGTTGTTTTCCGTGATGCCGGTGCTGATAAGGAAGGTCCATCGGTTTTTGAGGAATGTGAGATAGAGGAAAGTATGGAACAGGGGAAGTTCAAACAAAATATCGTTCCCAAACTGAATAACCTGCTCTGGATGGTACTGCCGCTTCTGGTTGTTTTCTTTTCCTATTTTTTTCTGTTGGGGAAGGACTGTGTCTTTGAGATCAATGATCAGCTGGATGAGACATTGTTTACGTATGTATTGAACGGAAAATATTTATTTTCCGATGTGAAAAGCTTTCCGGAGATGCTGGGAGGGGTGCCGAAGGGCGGGATGAGCGTGTCAGCGTGCCTCTTTATACCGCTTTACAGACTGTTTCCAGTATTTTGGGCGTTTATGATACAGTATATCATTGTTGTCGCGACGGCTTATGCAGGGATGTATCTCTGCGTGAAGGAACTGACGGGCAGCGGGGTGATAGGATTTTTGTGCGGCGGGATGTTTATGTTTCTGCCGTATCAGCCGGTGTACGGGCTGTCAATCGTGGGGGGACCGTTAATATTTTACGCTTTCCTCTGTTTATATAGACAAAAACATGTTATAATAGACGGGCTGCTTATCCTGTATTTTGCTCTGGGCGCCAATCTGGTGCTGCTCGGGTATGTGGCGATTGGCTTTGTTTTTCTGGTGGATCTGTGGATTTTGGTGAAATGGCTGCGGAGGGACAGATATCTGCCGAAGCGCGCCGGGCAGGCGGCATTGGGAGCGGTTTTGGAGGATACAGGCTTTGGAGGTGAGCCGGAGCAGGGAAAAGGACAGGGGAAAAATGCATGCCGAAAGGCGGAAATCAGAAAGCGGAACAGATTATTTCTGCTTGGAAGCCTGGAACTTTTGCTGGTTTATATAGTGGTGAATTTCTCCCTGTTTTCAGAGCTTTTGTTGGGAGGCGGCGGTTATGTCAGCCATCGGGAGGAGATGGTGATCACCGGGAACGGCGATTTCTGGGGTTGCGTGCGGGATGTTTTTCTGAACAGCGCGCAGCATGCATTCAGCTTTCATCAAAAGTTGATTTTGCCGATCGTGGCTGTTATAGTTTTCTATGCGTTTCGGTGGAAGAAGTGGAAGTGCTGGGTTGGCAAACGGTGGCGAGGATCTGCGGAGAACGACCAATCGGATATAGATAAAGAAGATACAGGCAAGGCAGATATAAATAAGGAAGATACGGATAAGGCAGTGCAGTGCCGCGGTATGTACCTGTGGCTGGCGCTGATCTTGTTGATCAATATACTGACGGCGTTGTTTTACGGCTTTTGCCAATCGCAGATCGTGGTGGATTTCAGAAACAGTGTAAGCGGGTTTTTCCATTACTTTGCGCCTCAGCGTGTGTACTGGATCTTTCCGACGACATGGTATGTCGCTGCAGGGCTGGCGGGGGGACTTGTCTGGCGGGATCATGATTTTCTCCGGTGGAAGAAAAAAGCGGAGAAAGCGGCAGAAAAAACAACGGAAAAGACGAGCAGTTTTCTTTTTTGGCGGAAGACGACAGGTACAGGAGCACAAAATAAGGTGTCGGAACTGCCAGGCACAGGCACAAGTGATAAGGCGTTGAAGCAGCCAGGCGCAGCTATGCGGAATAAGGCGATGAAACTGTCAGGTACAGACAATCGAGACTGGGTGTCAAAGCTGTCAGGCGATATCCTTGCGGGCGCAGTTATTCTCATCATGCTGGTGCCGACGGCGTGGAATATCAGGCAGAACAGTATCTGGATATTGAATAAGAGCCAGTATAAAAATAACTGCAGTGTGGGGTTGATGAGTTGGGCGGACTATTTTGCGGAAGATCTGATGGGAGAGATCGCCGCGGTGATTTTTGAGGAAACGGGGCGGTCCCAGGAGGAATATCGGGTTGCCAGTCTCGGAATGTGCCCGGCGGTGGCGCTGGAGGCGGGATTTTATTGTATTGACGGGTATTCCAATAACTATAGCCTGGAGTATAAACACGAGTTTCGGGAAATCATAGAGAAAGAACTGGAAAAGTGTCCGGCGATGAAGGGATATTTTGACGATTGGGGAAGCCGGTGCTATCTCTTTACGGAGGAGAGCCAGAATTATTACTATCTGGCGAAGGACGCGGATTTCTGTTATGAGCGGCTGGAACTCGATACAGGGAAGATGAGGGAGATGGGGTGTGAGTATCTGTTCTCGGCGGCGGAGATCGAGGAGGGGAATGCGGAGAGATTGGGGCTTAGATTGTTTGGGGTGTTTGAGACGCAGGAGAGTTATTACAGGGTTTGGGTGTATGAGCTGTAGCCGGATATGGAAAAGAGAAATACATGTTATACACTGCAAAAAATAATAGATCAGGGGAAATATGTGTTATATAAAAAAACGTGTTATAAATAAGCAGACTCTGTATATGCTCTGCTTTATTGCATTGATGATCATTGACTGGACCAGAGGAAGTCAGGTGGGATCCACATGGGCATGGACTGTGAATATGACAGGAGTGGTGATGGCTGTTATTTTATTCAGCGCATACTCGCCCAAAGAGTTTATAAAGCCGGTGTATTTAATATATTCTGCCATTTGCGTTATTGCGTTGCCAGTTTCTTATTACTGGTGGAGCCTTCATCAGGAGGCGATTTATCGGGACAAGCTTCTGACAGCGGTTCTCAATGTCTGGTTTCTTGGTATTTTTGCGATAAAAATGTTTCTGGATGTGGCTGTCTATAAGACAAAGAAACTGCGTTTTTCCAAAACTGAGATTCTTGCCGGAATAATGCTGCTCTGGATGCTGTTTTCGGTAAATGAAGATGTGTGGCCTGGATGGTATCTGGTGATGTTCGGGCTTTTTTATCATACGGAATATGACGGAGAAGATCTGAAAGCTTTAAGAAAAGGAATGTTGAACGGTATTATCGCAGCATTCTTTTTATTACAGGGAGCGGCGTTTGTATTCAGGCCGTTTGACGATCCGCATCACAGATACTGCGGGATTTATGCGAACTGTAATATTAATGCCATGTTTTACGGTATCGTATGGATAGCGTTATTAATAAAATTATTTGATATCCGCAGGGATCACGATAAAAAATGGAAAGAGATACTTTGTTTTATATTTGTCGGCGCGCTGACGGCCTTCAGCGTTTTAACGATCAGTAAAACAGCCTGGATATCTATGATAGCTGTAGGATTTTTTTATGTGATATTCGCGGATTTCCACTATTTGGAATATAAGGCAGGCAGGGTGTTGGAGAAGCTGGTATTGTATCTGGCAGTTGTGTTTATCTGTATTCCTGTGACATACGGAACAGTCAGGTATCTTCCGCCGATGTTTCACCATCCGGTGTGGTACGAGGGAGAATATAGCGAAGAAAGAGTGCATTCCTGGGATTCTTGGGATTCTGAAAAGTTTGTCTCATGGGAGGAGTTTTCGGCAGGTATCACGGAAAGAGTGAAACCTTATATTGATGCCGTTCTGGGAAAATACCGGGGTGGAATGATTGTTGTACGGGCTGCTGATACTATTACAATAGTCGGAAAAAGTTATGAAAAAGATTCTGAGGTATTGCAGGAATTTTCGTCTGTATTAGGAAGAATAGGCTATTGGGAATTCTATTTGAAGAATGGAAATATGACAGGACACATCTCTTCGGAGGGGCATGATATAGGGTTTGGATTTTATGTTTGGCATGCTCAGAATATGTTTGTTCAATTTTGGTATTATTATGGAATACCGTCGGCCGTTCTATTTTTGATAGTGTTGATCCGGCTTGTTTTGAATAGCATCAAAGATGTGATTCATAAAAATGAAAATGCAATGTGCTGTTTGTTGTATCTTGTATTTTTTGGTTTATTTGGACTGTTTGAGGCAACCTGGTATCCGGGACAGATGATACTTCTGCTGGCGTTTTTTGTGCCGAGATTCTTGATCCCTGAGAATTATAACAAAAATGTGTTTATAGATAATGGGAAAGACACATGGTTAGCCGGTAAAAGAATGATATGACTGTGATGGCAGGCAGCACAAAGGAAAGGCTGTAAAAATGAGTTTACCAAAGGAAACAAAACATATTCTTCTGTATAGAAGATTGTTTTTAATAACTTATGATATTATTGCGGTGATTATATCAGGGCTGCTGGCATTAGCGCTCCGGTATGACCTGAACTGGCAGCTTATCACACCGGAATTTCTGGATTCTGTGTTAAGATATATTCCGGTTAATATTGTGACAATGTTGTTACTTTTTTATGTTTTACGTCTGTATCACAGTTTGTGGGAATATGCCAGCGTGACTGAGATGCAGAATTCTGTGGCGGCAAGCTTTTTGGTGGCACTATTCCAGTTCATTGGTATGCGTATATTAGGATACCGCACGCCCAGAAGCTATCCGTTTCTGTTTGCGATGTTTTTTATCATGCTCACTGTAGCCAGCAGATTTTCCTACCGGTTTCTGCGGACGGCAAAGAAAAAAATTCTGAACAAGAGAATCGGGCAGAACGTTATGATCGTCGGGGCGGGTGAGGCTGCCAATATGCTGATCAAAGAGATCGTCTCCAGCAATTATCTGCATATGACAGTAAAGTGTCTGGTGGATGATTCCCCTGATAAAAAGGGCAGATTTATACAGGGTGTCAGGGTTATGGGAAACAGGGACGACATCGTGGAGCTCGCGAGACGGTATGATATCGATGTAATCATTATTTCCATGCCGTCAGCGTCTAAGCTGGTCATCAGGGACATTGTCAATATATGCAGCGAGACCGGGTGCCGCCTTCAGACACTGCCGGGAATGTATCAGCTTGTGAACGAGGAGGTGAGCCTGAACAACCTGCGCGATGTCGACGTGGAGGATCTGCTGGGGAGAGATCCGATCAGGGTCGATGTGGATTCCATTCTGCGGTATGTGAAGGATCAGACGGTTTTGGTGACCGGCGGAGGCGGTTCGATAGGAAGCGAGCTGTGCCGCCAGATTGCCGGGCATAAGCCGAAAAAGCTGGTCATTGTGGATATTTATGAGAATAATGCCTATGAGATCCAGCAGGAGTTAAAGCACAATTATCCAAATCTGGATCTGGTGGTGTTGATCGCATCGGTGCGGAATACAAACCGGATGAACGATATTTTTCAGACGTACAAGCCGGATATCGTCTATCATGCGGCGGCGCACAAGCATGTGCCGCTTATGGAGGTGAGCCCGAATGAGGCGATCAAAAACAATGTGTTCGGCACGTTGAAAACCGCACGGGCTGCAGGAGAAAACGGCGTGAAACGGTTTGTGATGATATCCACAGATAAGGCGGTGAATCCGACCAATATCATGGGAGCCTCCAAACGGATCTGTGAGATGATCATTCAGACATTCAACAACCGCTATGATACGGAGTTTGTGGCGGTGAGATTCGGCAACGTGCTCGGCAGCAACGGCAGTGTGATTCCGCTGTTTAAGAAGCAGATAGAGCAGGGCGGTCCTGTAACGGTCACCCACCCGGATATCATTCGCTATTTTATGACAATACCGGAAGCAGTCTCCCTTGTCCTGCAGGCGGGCGCCTATGCCAAAGGCGGTGAGATATTTGTGCTGGATATGGGAGAGCCGGTAAAGATATATGATCTGGCGGTGAATCTGATCAGACTGTCGGGGTATACTCCTAATGAGGATATTATGATCACATTTACAGGGCTTAGGCCGGGGGAGAAACTTTACGAAGAAATGCTGATGGATGAAGAAGGCCTGCAGGATACGGATAACCATATGATCCATATCGGAAAGCCCATCGAGATCAATGAAGAGCAGTTTGAGGAAGATCTATATAAACTTGGAGAGGCTGCAAACGGAGAGGAAGCAGTGGTGAGAGAGTTGGTGCAGAGGATAGTTCCAACTTATCAATACGGACAGACGGATGTGATCGGGGATTAATGACAGCATGGACGAACGGATATCAATGCAGATTGATGGTATTGTGGGCGGGCAGATATAGGTGCAGATTGATGCTGGTATGCGTAGGCAGATATAAGTACAGATTGGTCTCAGTATAGATAAGCAGATATACTGGTGCAGATTGGATATTTCTTTGATTGGTAACAGATGAGATATATCAGATTGGCGAGATGAAAAGAAAATATCACAGAAAGAGTGAGAATATGTATCAAAAAGGAATAAAGCGGGCGATAGGGTTGCTGATGGCTGTTTTTGTGACCATCCTTATTTCGCCGATCTTATTGTTGATCTCCATAGCTGTCAAATGTGAGAGCAGAGGCCCGGTGCTGTTTAGACAGAAAAGAGTTGGGATGCATAAGGAATTGTTTGAGATTTACAAGTTCCGCTCCATGAGGACGGATACGCCGAAAGATATGGCAACGCATCTTTTGCAGAATCCTGAGAGTTATATCACAAAAGTCGGAAAGTTTTTGAGAAAGACGAGCCTGGATGAACTGCCCCAGCTTTTTAATATCATAAAGGGCGATATGGCATGGGTCGGACCGAGACCTGCACTCTGGAACCAGTATGACCTGATAGAGGAGAGAGATAAATACGGAGCCAATGATGTGATGCCCGGATTAACCGGGTGGGCCCAGATCAACGGGCGGGATGAACTGGAGATTCCAGTAAAGGCAAAGCTGGACGGTGAATATGTGAAAAGATGCAGTTTTCTGTTTGATGTGAGATGCTTTTTAGGAACGTTTATCAGTGTGCTGAGGCAGGATGGTGTGGTTGAGGGCGGTACCGGGAGTATGAAAAAGGACTAAAAGCCGGGAAAAGAAGGTATCAGCAAAGGGAGATATGAGAACCAGATATGAAAAGGGTATTGATCACCGGATTAAACAGTTATATTGGAAATTCGTTTGAACAGTATATAAGAGAAATGCCGGATGCGGCCATTGAGACAGAGAAAATATCTTTAAAGAAAGACGGATGGGAGAAAGAAAGCTGGACAGGATATGACGCTGTTCTGCATGTGGCAGGGCTTGCCCATGTGGATGTGGCGCACGCGGATGAAGAAACGAAGCAGAGATATTATCGTATTAACAGGGACCTGGCAGGGCAGGCGGCAAAGAAGGCGAAGGACGACGGGGTAAGGCAGTTTATTTATTTGAGCTCCATTATTGTCTATGGAGACAGCGCACCGATCGGTAAGGAAAAGAAGATCACAAAAGAGACAAAACCGGCTCCGGCTAATTTTTACGGGGACAGCAAACTGCAGGGAGAGCAGGCGGTTTTGGCATTTCAGCCGGAAAATTTTCAGGATGTTTTCCGGGTACTTATTTTGAGGCTTCCCATGATTTACGGGAAAGATTCCAGAGGGAATTTCCCGAAACTGAAGAAACTGGCGGAAAAAACGCCGGTATTTCCGAAAGTGGAAAACCGCAGAAGTATGCTCTATATTAAGAATCTGTGCGAACTGATCCGGATTGCGGTGGAGAGAGAGATGAGCGGGATTTTGTATCCCCAGAACAGAGAAATCGTTTCGACCGGTGAACTGGTGAGGATTTTGGGAGAACAGAAGAAAAGAAGAATAATCTTAGCGCCGGGATTTACGACTATTCTGAGGTTGTGTGCGCATTTTACCGGATATGTGAATAAGATATTCGGGAATCTGGAGTATGATAAAGAATTGGATATATTGGAATCTGAATATTGCATGTATTCCCTGCGGGAATCTCTGAGGGATATGGAGGAGAGGGATTACAATGGTAAAAATAAAATATGACAGGCCGAAAAACAGATGAAAACACCTTTGATCAGTATTATCACTCCCAGTTTTAACAGTGAGAAAACTATTTGCACTACGATTGAATCTATATTAAAGCAGACATATTCCAATATCGAGTACATTATTGTGGACGGAGGCTCTGCTGATAAAACGGTAGAGACAGCGGAGTCTTATAGAGGTGCACTGGAAAGCAGGGGGATAAGTTATCGGATCATCAGCGAGCCGGACAGAGGTATCTACGATGCGATGAACAAAGGCGTCCGTATGGCAAACGGAGGCCTGATAGGAATTATCAACAGTGACGACTGGTATGAGAAAAATGCCTTGCAGCGGGTGGCGGAAGCTTATGAGAAGGATCCCTTTGATATGTTCTATGCGGACTTAAAGATCTGGCAGGAGGATGCACAGGGCTGCCTGAAAGAAAAGATGATAAAGCATTCCAGGCTGAGGAAGCTTGCGGTCTCCAGGGACTGGAATCACCCGACGACCTTTATAACAAGAGAAGTATATAAGAAGTATCAATATAAGCTGGAGAGCGTTCACGATGACTGGGATCTGGTACTGCGGATCAGAAAGGCCGGACTGAAGATAGTGGTTTTGAATGAGGTGCTTGCCAATTTTCGGATGGGCGGCGCCAGCAATGAAAAGGATTTGAAGAAATGTATACAGAGAGGGAAGGCCAGATACCGGATATACAGGAATAACGGATACAGCAGGTGGTACTGGTGGGAATGTGTGGCGATTGAAGCGGTGAAGTGGGTGCTGGGCTGAGGATATATGGAATCTGGACCGAAATGTATCATTAAAAATACACTGAGATCAATGGCGATTTTAGGGATGTCTATGGTAACAGGGACAATTTTGCTCTGTCTTGTATATATGTTGCCTATGGCAGCAATGAGGGAGCATGTGTCGGAAGATGTAAACCTGTTGCAGAGAGAAGGACATTATACGGCATTCTGGGACGGCACTTTTGTCAGAATGCACCCGGATAATATCAGTATGGAGACATTTTTCCTGAATAACCGGGGCATGGCGCGGGACAATTACACAGATGCGATCATGCTGGGAAATGCAGTCTATGAAAACGCATCGAAGGGTATCCTTGAGAAGGCATTGTGCGTATACCGTTATGCAGAAGAGGATGAAATGCCGATTGACAGTCTGCAGGAGTATCTGGAAAACGGGAGAACAGACAACGAGATTTCTTACTCCCGCTACTGGCATGGTTATCTGGTGTTTTTGAAACCGCTTTTGTGCTTGTTTACATATGATCAGATCAGGATTTTTAACGTTTTATTACAAAGTTTTTTGCTGGTGCTTTTATGCAGGGAAATGGTAAAGAAGGTTGGCGGGGATTATGCGGCCTGTTTCTTCGGGGCGGCGCTTATGGTATTTCCGTTCACAGTACCGTTTTGCATGCAGTACTGCACGGCGGTCTATGTATTGTTAGTCAGCAGTATCATTTACCTGAGGCATTTCGAGTATTGGAACAGGAATGAGAGAACTTTATACTATTTTTTGCTGACAGGTATTGTTACAAGTTATGTGGACTTTCTGACATATCCGCTCATAACATTGGGGGGATTGCTTGTGATCAGCGTACTGATAACGGGGGAAAAGACCTGGTTTATCCTGAAACATTCCTTTATGTGGTGTGCAGGCTATTTTGGAATGTGGGCGGGAAAATGGATTATTGCTACTGCCATGACAGATGAAAATGTTATCAGGGATGGCGTCGCGCAGATGCTCTTTCGCACATCGAGCGCGACGGAAACGTCTGCAGGGAGTAAAATATCTGCTTTAAAGGCAGTTTTTGCAAACTTTTCAAGTATGACGAATATTTATTATATTTTTGTTTTTTTACTGGTAGTTTTATTTTTGGCTGTTGTGTTAAAAAAGCAGGGCAGATACAGGATCAGATATATGGCAGAGCAGCGGCATTTTTTATGGATCGCATTTTTGCCGATCATCTGGTATTGCATTGTGAAAAATCATTCCTATGATCATAGTTCATTCACATACAGGGCATTGTTTGTCACAGTTTTCGCGCTGATGGCGATGGTAGTAAGGAGCTGCAAAAAAATTGACGGATCTGACAGCAATCATCTTAACAAAAAATGAAGAACTGAATATTGCGGACTGTATCAGATCCGTTAAGGATCTTGCAAAGCGGATCATTGTGATAGACAGTTTCAGCACGGATAAGACTGTTCAGATTGCGAAAGAACTCGGCGCGGAAGTACATAAGCATGAGTTTATCAATTATTCAAAACAGTTTTTGTATGGTCTGAATGAGACGAATATCACAACTACATGGGTACTTCGGATCGATGCGGATGAAAGGCTGACTGACTCCTCAAGAAAAGAGATAGAACAGCTGTGCAATGAAAATATGCATACGGATGTGAATGGGATCGTACTGCGGTTTGAGGTGACTTTTCTGGGCAGAAAGCTCAGACATGGGGGAATATATCCGTTCAGAAAACTGTTGGTTTTTAAATATGGCAAAGGTACGATCGAGGACCGGAATATGGACGAGCATATCGTGCTTTTTGAGGGACGCAGTGTTGAGGCGAAAGAGGACTGCGAGCACCATGATTATAAGGATCTGACACATTTTATCAATAAGCACAACTGGTATGCCGGCAGAGAGGTAAAAGACTATATCCAGAATTCCGTGACCGGACAGGAGAGTGGAAAAGAATTAAACCGGAAGGCGGGTATAAAGAGGTTTATCAAATTCCATATTTATTATAAACTGCCCATGGGTATGAGGGCGCATCTGTATTATATTTACAGGTATTATATCAGGTTGGGGTTTCTGGATGGGAAAGAAGGGAAGATATACGCTTTTCTGCAGGCGTACTGGTATCGGTATCTGGTGGATGCGAAGATATATGAATATGTAAAGAGCCAAAAGAAAAATAAGTGTTAGAACCGGCTATATGAAAGGACAGTTCTGAGGGTGAATTGGAATAGCGCGATAGTTGAGGTACTGTTTTATATTATACTGACAGGCTTGCTAGTGCGGTCGGTAAAAGTAAAAGATGAAGAGGATGAGAATTTTTCCAAAATTACGGCAGAAAGCTTAAAAGGAGTATGCTGCCTTGTGATCTTCGGTCATCATTACGGACAGATGTGCAGAGAACCTGCCTTAAGTATCCTTGCCCACTTTGGATATTTGGTGTTAAATATCTTTTTTATGATTTCCGGTTATGGCGTATCATACGGGTTGGAGAATAAAAAAAATTATTTGGATTCCTTTTTGATCCGGCGCTGCGGAAAGATACTTCTTTGCTACTGGCTTATGAATGGGATTACTGTAATAGTTGATTATTGCTATTATGGGAGGATAAATATAGACAGCTGGGAGCGGGGAATTAAGATATTTCTTATGCGGGATGCATATTATACGCAGGCAAGCTGGTATATCATGATGTTGTTTTGGCTGTATATCTTTTTTTATCTGGCGGCCCGATTATTTGGAAAACATTTACAGGTTTTTATGCTGCTGGCAGTGAGCGGTATCATAGTTTATGATATGATAAAAGGAATGCCTTTGTGGTATTATAATTATCTATACTCATTTAATGTGGGCATTTATATGGCAAACAGGAAGAAAATGCGAAAGAAAGGCGGGGAGTTTTTCAAAGTATTTGTCAGTTTCGTTTTTTTTGTACTCCTGTTTATTATAAGCAAGTTGGATAGAGTGGCAGATCTTCAAGGGGGGTGTCATATTTTATTGAATATATCTGCCGTACTAAGTTCGACGGCGTTGGCATTATCGGTCATGTTTGTGATGGGAAAAATAAAGTTAGAAAGCAAATTGCTCTATATGTTTGGGGTGTTGAGTACAAGTATCTATGTTTTCCATACATGTATTATGCTGCGTGGAGAAATCCAGTATAAGATGTTTGAGTGTGTAAAAAACTGGGGATTATGTCTTTGGATCAGTTTGGGAATTACGATTTTAGTGAGCATAGGGATAGAACGATTAAAGAAAATGAAACGGCGTTCAACAGGAGAAATGCGATAAGAGTGAAAACAGTTTTGATCATCATGGGCAGATATCTGCCTGGTTATAAAGACGGCGGTCCGGTCAGAAGTATTAAAAACCTTGTGGACAGGCTGGGAGAGGAGTATGATTTCCGTATTCTGACAACAGACAGAGATCATGGAGATGATAAACCCTATCCGGGCGTGAAGGTACGGGATTGGAATACTGTGGGGGCGGCAAGGGTTTTTTATGTGGAGCCTGGGGGATTCCATGCAGATACAGTGAAAGAATTGGCGGCAGAGGCAGAGTTGGTATATCTGTGCGGATGCTTTAACGATTATGCGCGGACAGCTTTAAAACTGAAGAAGCAGGGACGGATCAAATGCCGGGTGGTGATCGCGGCTATGGGGCTGTTTTCGCCGGGGGCGTTTCATATAAAATATCCGAAGAAAAAAGCTTATATGATATTGCTGAGACAGTTGGGGTATTTTAAAAATGCAGAGTGGTCGGCGACGAGTGAAGAGGAGGCGGAGGATATCAGGCGGGAAGCCGGAAAAGATGCAGTATGTCATCTGGCGGAGGATCTGCCGCGGAAACCGGAAGAAATAGAACATATTACAGAGACAGATACGGGAAGCCTCAGAGTCATATTTTTATCCAGGATATCCAGAAAGAAAAATCTGGTATTTGCTGTCAGGGTATTACAGGAGGCAAAGGGAAATCTTGTTTTTGATATATATGGAAATAAAGAAGACATTTCTTATTGGAGAGAGTGTGAGGAAGAACTGAAAAAACTGCCGGGAAATGTAAGATGGGAATATAAAGGGGAGGCGGATGCAGAGCAGGTCGTGAAAATATTTGCGGAGTATGATGTATTTCTGTTTCCGACTATGGCGGAGAATTACGGGCATGTTATTTTTGAGGCGCTGGCGGGGGGATGTGTGCCGATTATCAGCGATAAGACGCCTTGGACAGATGAGAAAATGAGGGGTTGCGGGGAGATTGCAGAGTTTGATAAAGAGAATGCGGTGAAAGCTTTTGCAGGGATCGTGCAAAGATATGTTGGGATGACAGGAAAGGAGAAGCAGAGGGCGGCGGAGCGGTGTATCGTTTTTGCGCAGAGGTATCGGGCAGAGGATGCAGAAGAGCAGTATCGGAGGATGTTTGAATGAAAACGGGAGAGGTAAAACTGGCCGCTAAGATGAGTGAGGCGTTAGCGCAGATTCAGAACAGGGAGTATGTGCGGGAGCTGGAGGAAGAGGGGTATGCAGATGTTGTTTGTTATGGGATTGCTTTTTACAGAAAGGACTGCAGGGTGAAGAGCGGAAAGTGAATATAGTATTACTGACGAATATTTTAAATCCATACAGAAAAGCTTTTTACGATGAACTGTACAGGCAGTGCGGAGAAAGAGGACACTTGTTTCATGTGCTGGTCATGTCTCCTAAAGAATATAATCGGGAGTGGAAGTATGAGGATTATAAAAGAGATTACAGTATTCTGCTCAAATGCAGAACCTTTCGGATAAAGCATCTCCCTATTTACCATAATCCGGATCTGAGAAAACGGTTGAAAGAGCTTTTGCCTGATATAGTGATCATGGCGGGAGGCTATATGCTGCCGTCTGTGTGGAAAGCGTGCAGATACCGGAAAAAATTTAGGTATAAGATATATTTCTGGTCGGAATCGCATTTGGACGAGAAGAGAGAGTATTCTGCCGGTCTGTTGAAAATACGGGATATTATCCGCAGGCATTTTTATAAGGAGTTTGACGGGTTCTGGTATCCAGGGGAAAAAGCGCTGCAGTTGATCCGAAAATATGCAGAACCGGATGCAGTATGTTATCAGATCCCCAATCTGATAGACGATCAAAAATTTTTAAATAAGGCGGAAAAGGGAGGATTGTCAGAGGCAGAAATAAGAGAAAAGTATCACCTGTCATCGGATAAAAAAATATTTTTTGCACCGATGCGGCTTAACTGGGTAAAGGGACTGATTCCTTTTCTGGAGATTATAAAGGAATCAAACTGTAGAGACAGGATTCAGGTCGTGGTTGCCGGGAATGGAGAACTGGAAGAGGAAATCAGAAAAAAAGCGGAAGAATTCGGAATAGATTTAAAATTATTGGGATACTGTGAAGAAAAAGAGGTGATTGAATTATACAAAGCAGCAGATGTATTTTTTATGTCCTCTCTGTCCGATCCGAGTCCGCTGAGCTGTGTGGAAGCGATATGGTGCGGCCTGCCTCTTTTCATCTCAGAGCATGTAGGGAATTACCCGGAAGTGGTAAGACAGGGGGAAAACGGGTATGTCTATAGTTACAGCGATGAAAAACGGGCTGAAAAGTATTTGGATGAATTGATGGAAAAGGATGAGGCATGGTACAGAAGGGCGTCAGCTATCTCAAGGGAGATCGCGAAAGAGTGGTTTGAACTGAAGAGTGCAACAGAGAAACTGCTGAAAGGAATGCTGGAGGGGTGAGCGAAGCCTATGAAGATATTGTTTTGCGGGACGATGGTACCGGAGGAAGCAGAATATCGGGTAAAGGATATTTCAGCGGCAGGTAACCGGTTTCAGAATAATATGATCAGAAATCTTGAGAGAGCAGGATATGAGGTGGCTTCCTGCTCTTTTTTAGGCATGAACATTCCTGACGGAGTAAAAAAGCAGTTGAAAGGCAATTATGTTTTTAAAGACAGCGGTTTACTGAAGGGAATATGGGGGTATTACAGGCTCTTAAAGAGAACAATGAGTGACACAGAGGCTGTAATATGCTATAATATTGCGTACGCGTGGTTAATACTGCCATTCATGGCAAAAAGAAGGAATAAAAGAAGTATTGTGATCGTGGCGGATTACAGTGAAAGCGTGAGTTATAATAAGATACCCGGGAAACTGTATGCAAAGTTTCAATTGTGGAGTATGCGGCAGTTTGATACAGTTGTCGGATTATCGAAAAGAGTCAGAGACAAGCTTCGGAAAAAGCAGCAGTTTATTCTGATGGAAGGCGGGATAGATGAAGAGCTGTACAACGCATTTTCATATAAGCCCCATGAAAAAGGAACACCAATCACGTTTATGTATTCCGGGCTGCTCGATCGTGTGACAGGAGTAAATCTGTTGCTGGAAGCGATGAAGCAGGTAAAAAGGCGGGATATCAGACTGTTGATCAGCGGCAAGGGAGAACTGGAGGATTCGGTGAGAGAGGCGGCGAGAGCGGATAGCAGAATATGCTTTCTCGGACATCTGCCCTATGAAGAGTATATACGAAGGCTTCAGGGGGTGGATGTGCTGATCAATCCAAGAGATATGAGCCTCCCGGAGAATCAGAATAATTTTCCTTCTAAGATCATGGATTATCTTGCATCAGGAAAACCGATTATTTCAACAAAATTTGTGGGATGGGAAAAGTTTAAGGAAAATGTCTTTTTTTGTGAGAGCAGTACAGATGGATTGAGCAAGTGTTTGGGAAATGCAGCAGATAGGATTATAGACGAGGAAGCTTTATTTTGTCTAAATCGTGAAAAGGCCGAACGGTATATGTGGAGGATGCAGATAGAAAGAATATTTGAGAAGGTATAACAGAGCCAGACGATGAAACGAAAGGATGTACGGTTGCTGTAATTATGAAAATTGTTGATTTATGTATAATAGTCCCAATCTATCAGGAGAAAATATCTGCCGATGAGATGCTTTCATTGAAGCTTTTAGAAAAGCATGCAGATGGCGAGAACATTTATTTTGTGGCACCAGAAGGACTGAAAATGGAAAACTATCATAAATGGGGATGGTATTTTGCTTTTTTTCCCAAGAAATATTTCACTTCTGTCGATGGATATACAAAGCTGCTACTGTCATCCTCTTTTTATGAAAGGTTCAAGGAGTATGAGCATATGCTGATCTGTCAAACGGATGCGTTGCTTTTAAAGCCTGTCAGCCAGATAAAGCCCTTTCTGATATCAGGGTATGATTATTTTGGAGCTCCATGGCCCGAGGGAAATGAAATATATTGTTGTAGTTTCAAAGGAATATCTGCGTTTACAAAATTTTTGAGACCGCGAACTTGTTATGTGGGTAATGGCGGTTTTTCGTTGAGAAACATACCTAAAACAATTGCGCTGCTTCGTGAAGCAGAAAAATATACCCATATATGGAACGCGGGAGAAGACTGTTTTTTTGCGTATTATGGTTTGAAAAATGATTGTGGATACAGGGTTGCACCGACAGAGCTGGCTTATGAGTTTGCCGTTGAGAAAGATGCAAGAGAACAAATTGCAAAAGGAAGAAAGCCGTTGGGTATTCATGGATGGAGAAAATTTTATCCGGATTTTGAATGGAGAGAGAATGATTGAGCATGTTTGATGTGCCGGTAGCGATTATTATATTTAACAGACCTTCTTTTGTAAAAAAAATATATGATGTTCTACAACAGGTGAAGCCTGAAAACATTTATATTATTTCGGACGAAGCGAGGGAAGAAGTGAAAGGAGAAAAAGAAAAGGTTTTGTCCAGCCGCTTTATTGCAGAGAACCCCGGTTGGAAGTGTAATACCCATGTTTTGTATGCGGAAAAAAACATGGGATGTGATATGCGCATAAAGAGCGGTTTGGACTGGTTGTTTTCGAAAGTCGAATATGCCATTGTTCTGGAAGATGACTGTATACCGGATGTAAGCTTCTTTAGCTATTGTGATGAGCTGTTGAAACGATATAGAAATGACGATCTTATTCAATATATAGCGGGATCTAATCAAATAGATACGTACCCGATCAATAATACCAGTTATGTTTTTACTTATGAGGCATGGACATGGGGGTGGGCATCGTGGGCAAGGGCATGGAATAATCAAAAAGGGGTAATAAGTAATTATAATAAAACAATAAAAGACATTTTTGCATTGAATATTATATCATTATCTGAGAAAGTCAATAAAATAAGAGCGCTTAAACGATATATAAAACAGGGGGATTCTCCGTGGGACATAAATTTCACATGGAATGCATTAATTGAGCAGAAATTGAGTATTGTACCCAGAACGAATCTTGTAAACCATATTGGCTTTACTGAAGAGGCTACACATGTGAAGGAGGCGTTTCCGGGGTATGATGGAAGGACAATTCCAATGGAATTTCCACTGAAACATCCACAGACAATAGAAGAGGAAAAAGGATATCATTCTGCAGCGTATAATTGGCACAGGGAAACGCTTTTTCAAAAGTTGCGGGATATCAGATTTTATAAAAGACAGTTGTGTAAAATCTTAAAGGGATTAATTAATATAAAGTTTTTTAAGAAGAATTAGTAATGGTTTTAATATCGGAATAAAGAATTGAGTAATAAACTATATTCCAGGGAGACATAATTTATGAAATTAAGAGTTCAAAAAGTATCTTTTATGGAAGTGAAAGGATTAAATCCTTGTTCTTATATTAAAATATTCTTTTTTATTTTCAATAAGATATTGAATAGAGATGTTCATGACGGAAACGGATTAATTATTGTTCGAGATAAAAAGGGGGGGTACCAGGGATTTATTTCTTTGAATGCATTGAAAAAAGAAAAAGGAATTATGCGAAAGGCTATACGAAAAAACAGAATAATACAGAGTAGTAATACAGAAAAAGAAGTGGAAGATTTTTTTAAGATTGAAACAGAGTCTCCCCGATATTGTCCATTATTTGAGGGGGAAAGATTTATGGGATTAGCATATTTTGATTTTGCAATGGACATCTTAACAGAAGAACTTCAAATTGTTTATAAACACAATGAGTGGGGAGACAGTTTTTGGCGGGATAAAGTATTATTGAAAGGTGAAGATTCTGATATTACAAAAGGATTTGAAATGATTAGCAGAGCTTTTTCAGTTCCGATGATCGTGGATGCCAAACAATTAAAATGTTATAGAGGAAAGCATGTAATCAGTCAGAAATCGTTTAAGGATAT
This sequence comes from uncultured Lachnospiraceae bacterium, assembly GCA_910584915.1. Lineage (GTDB taxonomy): Bacteria > Bacillota > Clostridia > Lachnospirales > Lachnospiraceae > 1XD8-76. The sequence continues at coordinate 198,817 of CAJUDM010000001.1, read as the reverse complement.
CAATACATATATCAGAGAAATGGATTTGCAAAATACATTAAGGATGTTGGAAAAAACAGATGCATCAGTTATTGTATGCCGGATACCGTTTTTAAATGAAATAGGAGAACTTACAGAAGATGAGAAGTTGCGAAGCGAGTTGTTGATTTCAGGGGCATATGTTGAAAACCCAAGCCAGGTTGTTATTGAACAATTGAAAAAAGTGTATGGAAAAGACTATTCTTTGTGGGAAAATGGGGATGTGGCATGTATTAGGCAATACTATGCTGAGGAACAGGGAATATATAAACTAGTGGATAGAAAAGGGGAGAACACAAATGTTATTGATGGGAAAAGAGTAACAACAGGTGTTCCGGATAAGTGGCAAAATAGTATTTATATTATAGGCCCCTGTACCGTACAGGGAAATTATGTAAAAGACGAGGATACTATTCCCAGCTGTATACAGCGTTATATAAATAAATATCATCCTGACGAATATAGAGTGGTTAATTTGGGAACAGACGGATTTTATGAAGGAGATTATGAGAATATATCTAAGCTGACGCTGAAAAGAGCGGATATTGTAATTTTTGTAAATTATTTTGAGAAGGAAAAGTTGAAAATAGCGCCAAAAGTTAAATATATAGATTTGACTGAAAGCTTTCTAAAAAGAGATAAAGAGTGTTTTTTTGACATGCCTAAGCATGTAAATGCAGAGGGGTGTAGAAACTTGGCTGATATGATATGGAAGAAAGGGTTAAAGGAGATGGTAGATGAATTAGCCGGTTTATACAAAAATAGAGAACAGAGAAATTATATAGTAAAAAAAGCAAATTATTCTTTTGGCATAAGTAAGAAGATAGAGTTATATATAGAGGGATTGCAAAAGGACAGATTTTCGATATATTCTGATAATATAGGTGCAATTGTTATGAATTGTAATCCCTTTACGTTGGGGCACAGATATCTTATAGAAATTGTAAGTAAGCAAGTAGATTATTTGTATGTTTTTGTAGTAGAGGAGGATAAGTCGTTTTTTAGCTTTGAGGATAGAATAAATATGGTAGAAAGAGGAATCAGCGATTTGGATAATGTTCGGGTACTGCCCAGTGGGAAATACGTGTTATCAGTAAGTACTATGCCTGAATATTTTACGAAAGAGACTCAACAGGACATAATTGTATGTGCAAGTGATGATCTTGAAATATTTGGCATGTATGTTGCGCCGGCATTAGGAATAACGAAGCGATTTGTTGGAGAAGAGCCTTTTGATAGAATTACAAAGCAATACAATGAATCCATGAAACGTATTTTGCCGGAATACGGCATAGAGTTTATATGTATTGAAAGAAAGAAGGACGAGAACAACAGAGTAATAAGTGCGTCTCGAGTACGAAATTTGTTGGAAGAAAAACAGTATGATGAAATTAGGAATATTGTACCAGAGAGTACTTTTTTATATTTAGAGGAGAAATTATTTGTAAGTGATTGTAAGTAATATAAGAGTGAGAGTGCCTAAAGTATGGAAAAAATAAGTGTGATAGTACCAGTTTATAATTCATCGAAATATCTACGAAAATGCATTGAAAGTATATTGAATCAGACTTATAAAAATTTGGAAATAATATTAGTCAATGATGGTTCTATGGACGAGAGCGGAATAATATGTGATGAGTATGCTGCAAAAGATGATAGAATTATTGCTATACATCAGCAAAATGCAGGGGCATCTGTTGCCAGAAACAGAGGTTTGGATATTTGTACAGGTAATTACATTGGTTTTGTAGATGGAGATGACTGGATTGCGGAGAATATGTATGAGTTTCTTTATACGGCTCTTTTGAATTATAATGCAGATATTTCAATATGTGGTTACTATATTGAGGATGAAAAGAATGGTGTATATGGAGCAAGAAACGACAATGGCGAAGTTACAGTGTATGATAGCAGGGAAGCAATCAGGGAAGTAATAAAGGATGAGAAAATATACAGTAACTTTTGGGATAAATTATATCGTAGAGAAATGTTCAGGGAACTTCGATTCAGAAAGGGCATCATATTAGAAGATATTGCAACTATGTATAAAATTTTTATGCATGCGAAAAAGATTGTTGCGTGTAACGTCCCGCAATATTACTATTATCAAAGAAAAGACAGCCTTTTGCATATAAGAAATGAAGCGTTGAATTGGGATCAGTTTTGGGTGTATAGAGAACGTGTTTTGGTACTGGAAAAAGATTATCCTGAATTCAGAGAGCTTCTTGTAACCAGGCTGGTTTCATTTGGGATAGCCGCATATAATTGCCTTCTTCTTAAAGGGGATTTATCTTCTGATGAAAAGAGCCAAAAGGAAGAAATTTTGGAAACGGTTTGGAAGTATGGAAAAGAAATAAGAGATAAGAAATATGGAGGGAAAGGGTTGCGATGTCGACTGAAATTTGTGACACAAAAGGGATATGACAGAGTATATCCAATAGCAAAGAGGGTTTGGTTGTCCTGTGGTAGGGGTAGAAGATAAAATGATAGAACTTGTCAGTGTCATAGTTCCTGTATATAATGTTGAACAATATGTAGATGAATGTATTTATAGTATTGTCAGCCAGAGTTATTGTGATTTGGAAATTTTGATAGTAGATGACGGATCTACGGATTCTTGCGGAATAAGATGCGATAAATGGGCAGAAAGAGATTCTCGTATTAGAGTAATACATCAGCAAAATAAGGGCTTGTCAGGGGCAAGAAATGCGGCAATAGATATATGTACAGGCGAATGGATTACATTTGTGGACAGCGATGATGTTATAGGACAAGATTATGTTAAGACATTGCTTGAACTTGCAAAGAAATATAATACTGAAATATCTCAATGCTTTTCTGCAGAAATCAAATATATGGGTGAAAAAGAAACAGAAATAGAGGAAGGTGTTTTAAGCAGTGTATTATTTTTAATGTCTGAAAACTATCGAACAATGGCCTGGGGAAAAATATACAAAAGACATGTATTTGAAACGGCGCGGTATCCATATGGCAAGATTCATGAAGATGTCGCTTTAACATATCAGCTGGTATATAATGCAAAAAAAATTGCCTATACAACTCAAAAATTGTATTATTGTCATCCGGCTCGACCTGATAGTATCAATGGTTCAGGAAGATTTTATAGAGAGAAATTGGTTGTATTAAAATTTTTAAAAGAGCAGATAAATTTTTATGATGAAAGAAAAGAAACAGAACTTGTTAAAAAAGGAAAACGTGATTACGTATATGCATTATTAGATAATTATTGTAATGTGAAAAGAGAATTAAAGGATAAAGAGATATTAACAGCAATAAAAAAGGAATATCGAAAAAGTTGTTTTCAGGTTATAAAAGATGATAGAGCAATTTCAAAAAGTGCAAAAATACTATTAGGAAGTTGTTTTGTTTGGCCGGAGTTATGGGGAAAATTGAAATAGTGTTTTGGGTTATTGATTAAAATAGTAAAAAAATTATATTTATGAAATTAAAATTATGAGAACTATAAAAATAAAATTTGAAATAGAAAAATATTTTCAGGATTTTCTGATTAAAAAATTTGCAGATAAATATCAATTTATTATTTCTGAAGAGCCGGAATTTGTAATTTTAAATGCATCTTCTGTATATAAATGTTTTCAATATGATTGCGTACGAATATTGGTATTGGGCGAAAATATAAGACCGGATTTTAACCTTTTTGATTATGCTTGTGGATTTGATAAAATAGAGTTTGGAGACAGATACTTATATTATCCGCTGTATTGTGATGTCAGATATCGTGAAGAGACGCGCCTGGCAATGGATAAACATATAAGGGCAAAGGATTTAATTGAAAAAAAGGACAAGTTCTGCAATTTTATAGTATCCAACGGGAGCAATGTCGGGGATATCAGAGAAAATTTTTTTTATGCATTGAATGAGTATTCGAAGGTGGATTCAGCAGGAACATTTTTAAATAATATGCCGAATCATTGGAATGTTCCCAGAGGTGAAGATATAGATGAGATAGGTGAAGTAAATAAATTCAGGGAAAGGTATCGATTTTCCCTGGCTTTTGAGAATTCAAGGTATTTAGGATATACCACAGAGAAAATAGTACGTGCTTTTTCGGGAGTGACGATTCCGATTTATTGGGGAGATCCGGGAATAAAAGAACAATTTAATTCGAAAGCATTTATCGACATTTCAGATTTTGAATCTTTTGATGAAGCTATAAAATATATTAAACATATAAATGAAAATTCGGTTTTGTGGCAGGAAATGTTGCAGGAACCTGCATTTTCGGCAGACAGCCAGATCCCGCTTATAATGGAGGATTCATATATTTTAACATTTTTTTCACGGATATTTGATCAATCCCCGAAGGAAGCATTGCGAAGAACAAATAAAGATGCGGGCTGGGGATATCACTATGAAAAGCGATATAAAATCGGACAGGAGATGCTTTCGGATAAAAAGTTAAATATGATTTATCGCATACAAAATAAGCTGAAAAGTTTGATATGAGCAGACAAGGAACTGAAAAGGGATGAAAAGCCGGTATGTCGAACAGAAAGATGAAGCTGTTAATTGCAAGTACAATTGATTATTGTGTTCCGGATGTAAAGGGCGGAGCTTTTGCGACGCATGTTTTCAATTTAGTTAAATGTAATGAAATTAAAGATAAGATGGATATTACAGTGCTTTCAATGTTTGACGAGAAAGCAGAAGAAGAAAGTAAAAAATATCCCGGAAGCAGGTTTATTTATGTAAAGGTTGATGATCAAAAAGAGCAGCGATACAAATCGTCCAAGTTAATTGAATTCCTGAATAGAGTATCATTTAAAATGTTTTATACTATATTTATTCCTGCACCGAGGATAAGGGAGGCGTATCAAAAGGTAAAGGGAGAGAGATTTGACTTTATTTTTGGAGCTGGAGGGGATCCTTCAGAATATGGTTGGTTTACAAGAAAAGTCGGACGAGAAAAAATGATATTCAATGTAGGTGGACATTTAGAAGGCGGAAAAGTTGCAACAGCTACATTTGGAAATTTTATTTGCTGCAGTGATTTTATTAGAAATCATATGCGTGATAATATAGAAAACTGCGATATTATTACAATTTTAAATAGAGTTGACATTGAAAAATTTATGCAGGAACTATGTCCCGGCGAAAAATTGCAATTAAAAAAGCGATTTGGGTTGGTTGATAAGACAACTATTCTGTTTATGGGAAGAGTAGCGCCTGAAAAGGGGGTAGAGCAGTTGGTCGATGCTTTTGCCCGGATGAGATATAAAAAGGAGTGCATATTACTGATAGCGGGGGCGGCTAATTTTGGGAACGGGGGAACGACAGAGTTTGAAGAAAGAATTCAAAGAAAAGTAAAACAGCTTAACAATAATATAAAAATGTTAGGATTCATACACCACAATGAATTGTGGAAATTTATGAGGATAAGCGATATGGCAATACTGCCCTCTATGTGGGAAGAGCCTGCAGGAAATGTTGTGCCGGAATGTATGGCAGCGGGCCTTCCACTTATCATTACAAATTCCGGCGGCATGGTAGAATATGTTGATAAAGAAACAGCGATAGTGGTGGAAAAGGATCATAATGTAGTAAATAATTTGAAAGATGCACTGGAATATTTGTATGAGAATCCTGATATACGGAACAGGATGGGAGAGGCGGCAAAAAAGAAGGCGAAAGACTATGATGTAATGATCTATTATGATATGTTGTTTAAAGAATTATGCCGGTTGCAGAAAAATACTGATTAAAGAGGTAATTTGATGGGATTGTTATGTATTACAGCATTTAGTTTAACTCTTGCAGTTATTTGCAGGAAAAAATGGATAGAAACACTTCCGCTTTCTATGTTTATAATTATGTTGTCAACATATGCCATGGGATTTGCAAATTGCCTGGGTAAACTATGGCTATTGAAATGGGGAATTCTTCTGGGATGTATTACGGTGTTATTTTTTTTCTTCAGGAGGAACAGCTATGAAAAAATTAAAGTAATAGAAATGATATCAACAGGGATGTTGTTGTTCATAGTTGCTACGATGGGCATGTTTTTTGTTTTATCGTCGCATTTGATCATTGAGTGGGATGATTTAAGCCATTGGGGTATTACTGTAAAACAAATGTTTTATATTAACGAAATACCAAATGGACTAAATGCGATTAGTGTCTATAATGACTATCCTCCGATAGGCTCATTGTTTATATATTGGTTCCTGTCAGACTTTAAAGAATTTCAGGAAAATCTGATCTTTCCGATTTATAATTTTGGAATCCTGATTTGCCTGGTTCCATTTTTTAAGAGAATTCCAAATGGAAAAAATAAAATATGTAAACAGATAACAGCATTTTTGATATGCCTGTTATTGCCGGGGGCATTTGCAAGTACAGCGATGGTAAATCTGAAAATAGACAGCTTTGTGGCAGTACTTTTTATGTTTATTGTTATATCTGTTCTGGAAATTGTATTGGGAGAGGGCAAGTTAACATACTGGGATGTACTGGTGGTTTTCAGTGCGCTGAGTGTGATGATGTTGACAAAGTCTATAGGCATATATTTATCGATTGTGGCAACTGTCCCGCTTTTGATTTTTGTATTTTGCCTCAAGAATAAAAAATATATTACAATATGTATTGCGGGGACTGTAGCAGAAGTCATATTCTATTTTTCATGGAAATTATTCTGCTTTAGATACGGGAATTCATCCTATATTTCTACTGAATTTGGAAAGATCCAAAAAATGGATTATTTGAGAACAGTAAAGGCAGTTTTGGTTCAAATGCCATGGTTTTTGTATCCTGTTTTGATTTATATTGCAGGAATGCTGATATTAGCGATATGTTTTAAAAAAGATAAAATTTCGGAAAAAGGGAAGCGCGTGTTGTTTCTATGCGTAGGATGCGTTGATGTGCTGATTTCGGTATTCTGCAGATTTGGTTATTTGAACAACTGGTTTGAGGCGCTGGTGAATGACGAGAGCAGAGAGTATGTTACGAAGCATTACATATACTATTTTTGTAAACAATCAGTAAATTTTCAATTTGAAGAAAATGTGACATATGGAATATCAGCGCTGGAATGCATTATGCTGATAACGATTATTATGTTGTTGATATGCTGTATGACAGACGGCAGAAAATATAAGAATTATCTTATTGTACAGAGTGCATTGCTTGTCGGTTTTATTATATATGTGGTAGGCCATCTGGCGATGTACAGGTATATGTTTTCGGAAGGTGAATCAGCCATATTGTCTGCTTACAGCAGGTATCTTATGATGTATCTGGGGGGGTTTGCAGGAGGAAATCTATACCTGTTATATTGCTGTTGGATAAAGATGGAGGGGAAGAATAAGCTTCCGATTTCCGGCCTGTTACTGGGGAGCATTATTTTTTTAAGTAATATTCCCTTTACGTTTATGTCGATATTACAATACCACGAGGGATATTTTGCTTTCAGGTGGGCTCACAGGGAACGGGGGCTTGCTGTAGTTGAGAGGATTGAAGAGGAAATAGAAGAGACGGAAAACGGAATATGGATAGCAGGTGAGGATGATGCCTGGTGGATGATGAATGAGGCAAGATACCATTTCGCTCCCAATAAAGGGTTTTGTGATACATGGGTTTTGAGTAAGATATCAGAGGAGGATTTGATCAAAATATTGGAGGAAACAAATGAAAAAGGACAGATAAAATATTTGGCAGTAGATATGTCAGAAGAATTTTCAGAGGAAAATCAACAAAAATTAAAGAAAATTTTAGAATATTATCAATTGAAAGAGAAAAATGATTCTATAGTGTGCGTATACGAATTATAAAAAGGACTTTTATGGAAAGTATAAGAAAACTGTCAACAATCTTTAACAGAAAACAAAAATGCCAATTTGCAGGGTTATTTATTATTGAGTTTATAGGTTCTTTGCTGGAACTTTTGGGCGTATCTATGCTGATCCCTTTTATGGAGGTAGTTACCGACCCTTCCGGGCTGATGGAAAAGAGTGCTGTCCGTAAAATAATGGAAATTTTCCAGATTCATGGTGAGAGGCAGCTGCTCATTTTTATTGTCGGTGGGATGATCATCATTTATGCGGGGAAGAATATATATCTTACATTTATGACCTACATTCAATATCAGATTATCTGGAGAAACCGGTTGAAAATGGAAATAGATATTATGTCATATTATGTCCGGCAGCCATATGTTTTTCATGTGCAACGAAATACCGCAGAGATGCAAAGAACGATATTAACAGATATCGGAAACGTTTTTGAAGTCTTAAACAATGTATTTTTGATGACAGCGGAACTTCTTACGACAGCCATGCTCTTGATCTTAATGCTGAAGACAGATATTGTAACTACGTTGGCAGTCCTGTTTTTGCTGGCGGCGTTTTTATTGCTTTATTTCAAGGTGTTCAAGAAGAGATTGTATCGATACGGAAAGATTGCTCAATACTACGGTTCCGAAGGCCTGAAATGTATCCATCAGATTTTTGGCGGCATCAAGGAAATCAAGGTAAATGAATGTGAAGAATATTTTATCAATGAATTTGAAGAGGGAAGAAAGATTCAGATACGGATGATGAAGAGGGGCTCCTTTTTTCAGCAGGTTCCGAAATATGTTCTGGAGGCGATCACGATATGCGGGATATTGAGTATTGTTTTTTTGAAACTGTGTATGGGGACAGATATGACTCAATTGTTGACACAAATAGGTGTATTTGCGCTTGCGGCATATAGGATTTTGCCTTCTGCCAACAGGATAACGGCGGAACTCGCTTATATTTTTAACAATAAAGCATCAATAGACCTGATACATCATGCAATAATAAGTGATAAGATAGAATTCAATAAAAAGAATACAGAGGATGATATGCGTCAGGAACAAGCTGTGGAGAGTAAAATGGGGGATATCACGCTGAAAAATGTGTTCTTTCATTATCCGAATACTGATGAAAAAATACTGGATAATGTATCTGTCACAATAAAGGGGGGGATGTCAACTGCATTGAAAGGCCCTTCGGGAGCAGGAAAGACTACAACAGCGGATATCATTCTCGGTATTTTAAAGCCTGTCGAAGGCGAGGTATGTTATGATGGCATGAATATAGAAAAAATGGGGCGGGCATGGTACAGACATGTGGGATATATCCCACAGAATATTTATCTGAGTGATGATACGATCCGCAAAAATGTTGCATTTGGTGAGGAATCTCCCGATGACAAAAAGATCTGGAAGGCGCTTGAGGAGGCGCAATTAAAAGAATTTATTGAAGGCCTTCCGGAAGGACTGGATGCGAGGATTGGAGAGAATGGCGTGCGCATTTCCGGGGGACAACGCCAGAGAATCGGGATAGCGAGGGCTCTTTATAATGATCCGGAAATTCTGATCTTGGATGAGGCAACATCGGCTTTGGATGGCGATACAGAAAAGGCGGTAATGGAATCCATAGATTACCTGAAAGGGAAGAAGACATTGATCATCATTGCACATAGATTATCTACTATTGAAAACTGCGATGTGATTTATGAAGTGAAAGACGGAAAAATAAGATAAGGATAGATATACTTATCTGAGGAATACGGGGAAAAACAGTGAGTGTTGAAGATATGATCAGCCTGATGAAAAAAATAAAACCAAGCAGTAAATATGCTTTTATATCAGCAATGGCAGCAGGGGTTATTGCTCATGGGTACGCTTTTGCCAATAAACTGCCAAATTCGGATGATATATATAATATCAGAGCGTATGGTGCGGGACTGCCCCATGGATGTTGGCTAAAAGAAATACTGGGACCAGTTGTCAGTAAATTTGCCGGAAATTATTCGGCACCATGGGTGATAGGTATCGTGTCATTATTACTGCTTTCGATTGCGGCAGTGGTAATAACCGAAGCGCTGGGAATAGAAAGCGTCACAGGAGGGATTATAGTCGGGGGGGTTCTTACAAGCTTTCCAAGTATCACGGGCAATTTTTTGTTTATGTATATGGCGACATACTTCAGCCTGAGTATACTTATGGCTGCATTGGCGGTTTATTTTATCATGTGCGGGAAAAAAGTTATTTGGCAGGTAAGCGGAGTTTTACTTATTGCGTGCTCTATGGGTATTTATCAGGCATATTTTCCGCTTATTGCAGGTTTGCTGCTGTGTGATCTGATCCGCAGATGTTTTTGCGGGGAAGAAAGTGTGTCGGAGGTATGGAAGAAGGCGTTAAAATATTTTGCCTGCCTGGCGCTGGGGATGATTTTGTATTTTGCCGCAGAATATTTTTTCCTCTGGATATTTCACGCATCACTCACGCCTCATAAGGGGATAAGTGAGATGGGGCAGATCGATATACGCATGATTCCTGGAATTTTAGTGCAAATGTATAAGAACATGATATCAATGCTGTATTCTGATCTTATGGGGCTGAGCACAGACTTGATGATGCGCATATTAATAGGGATATCTTACCTGACGGTATTCCTGTTTACAATAATGAAAGAGATAAAATTGATCTTAAAAAGGGAACATCTGAAGGCGGGATTGGGAGCACTTTTTATAGTAATCTTTCCGGTGACAATAAATTTGATGGACATTATGTGCGCAGGTTCGGGAAGAAATGTGATCTATATTTTGATGGAATATGCTCTGGTACTGATTTTTATTTTGCCGGTAATCTTGATTGATTCGGTAAAAAGGCCGCTGCTCCATTGGGGAATGCTGCTTTGTGGGACCGGTATAATATACTGTTACATAAATGTTGCAAATGCGGCGTATCTGTATGTTGATCTCGCACAGAGAGCTGTAGAAAGTTATTATACCGTGATGATAGCAGAGATCAGAGGAACAGAAGGGTATCGTTCGGATATGGAGATCGTTTTTGTGGGTGATGTAGAAGATGAGACGATCTACCCGTTAAAGCAGGAGTTTGCCGATATAGAAATGTCTTCCATGGAAGATGTTCCATTCAGGGTAAACTGGAGTAGGGAAAATTTTCTGAAATATTATTGCGGCTTTACTTCCGTTTATAGAGCAGAGTATGATGAAAAGTATGAAGAGGATGTTAGAGAGATGCCATGTTACCCGGACTATGGGAGTATACGGGTATTTGAAAATCAGGTTGTTGTGAAATTGTCAGAATGATTATGAGGAGATGTTCTTCCCAATAAAAATCGGGCAGTTACTTTTGAATGGCTGAGGATCCAGATGGAAAGCAGAGATGTGAGGATGATTGTCAGTACTTCTGCGAAATTGAACAGATAAGAGGGAGAAATGCGGGCGGTAACTCTCTGTAAAATATAAGAGACAAAAAATTGTTGAAACATATATACAAAAGAGGAGTATTGTCCTAAACAGAAAAATATTTTATAGGCATATTTTTGAGAAGATAATTTTTCTGCAGGAATTTTTCGGATAAATATGATGAGGCATAATGCGCCCATAAAACCGGTTAAATATCTATATAAATCGATAAAAAGCTGAGAAGGAAAATCAGATAATATATAAATACCTGTAGTATATACGTAAGAATCTCTGGAGTATAAAAGAAACAAAATGAAATAGGCAAGTAATATGGTAAATGAACCCCAAAATGAATTACATTTTTTCCATAATGTACATTTGGCAATATTGTATTTTGAGAAACAGTATCCGATTAAAAAATACGGGTACACAAATTTATAGACAGCAGGGATGAGGCCATCAGGAGTAATGAGTATGATTACAATAAGCAGCATATGAATCAAAAGGTTATCTTTCAGATAATGGTATGTAAAGGAAAACAGAATACTGACAAAAAAAGTTATCCATAAAAACCAAAGGAATGAATAACAGGATAAAAGATACCAGGATAAATAGTCCGTCGGTGAAAACTCATTGCGATGAATTATCACAATAAATGAATAATACAGGAAAAAGACGATGAAAACAGGGAGGAGTAATTGTTGAAAACGCCTTTTTACTAATTTGGTGAAATTATATTTTCGAACAGAAAAAAATAAAAAATAACCGCTTATGAGGGCGAACAATGGCATATGAAAGCTGTAGATTATTTTAAAAATAATATTGTCATAGAACAAGGTGTTATCGTAAAAGACAGCGCCACTGCCAAATTGAATGCAATGCCCACAAATGACCAGGGTGATCGCAATTCCTTTTAACAGGTCAAGATGCCGGTTTCTGGTATTCATATAGGAATTCTCCTGACAGATAATAAAATATAATATTTTATTGGTATTATATCACTGCCGGCGGTATAATGGAAGAAAAAACTGATGAGTTATGGATGAAGGCGGAATGGAAAACAGTATAAGCAGAAAAAAAATATTGAATTATATAGGAATAGTTTTTGTTTTTGCGGGAGTATTTATATTATCGTACCCTGTCAGAAAAGAAATCGTATCTATTTGGAGCAACAGGACGTACATCTGGGGTATTTGCTGGATTTCCTGGCTTGGATTTTTGCTTCTTTCAGCAGGAAATGCCCCCTTTTTTAAGAATAAAAAAGAATGGGTATTTATGATACTTCCATTGCTCTCTTTAATCCCACTGACATATAATATCCTGAAAAATGGGCAGAGTTTAGGCTTTGTTGTTTTATACAGCAGTTGCTGTGTGTTTCCACTGTATTTTATATTTATAAAGTTAGACAGGGATAATGCGGCTGAGCTAGTAAGATTTTTTCTGATATTGTTTGATGCATGTGTGATAATAATGGTAATTTGGGCGGTTATAGATACCGGCTTTGATAAAATAATACTGAGACAGATAGCTCCACTGATGAAGACATCTCCAGATTTTATGAACTTTGCATATCCTGAATACTTGGATCAGAACAGATTTTATTCCTTATGGGGACACCCGGTATTAAATGCTACGATTTTTAATATGTTTTATGTGCTGAATATTGCTTATATACAAGACGGAAATAAAGGCATTTTCCCCGGATGGCTGATATGTCTGATTTCGCTGGCAGGGGTTGGATGCTGCGGGAGTAAGACAGGGATTGTAGTTGCGATAGCAATAACATTACTGGCATTTTATCGGGACAAACGGCTGCTTATTGTGGCGGGACTGGCATTGGCGCTGGTCTTTATATCCGGTCTTGGGAAAAATATAATAGTGCGATTTCTGACGCAGCCTCTGACGACGGGAAGAGCAGGGGCGTTAAGAGCGCTGTTAGCAGATAAGAGTTTTCGGTTTTCACTTTTTCATGGCTATGGGGACACAGGTGCTGCAGTGGAAAGAGGTTATAATGCTGCTTTTGAATTTCCGCTGATAAAATTTTCTTTTAATTATGGGATAATTTTTGCGATAATTATACTGGGAACTTTTCTGGCGTATGTTACGTATAAACTTTGCAGAAAAGAGACATTAAGATCGTGGCTGCTCTGGGGACTGATTTTTGCAGAAGTAAATACTTACTCAACTTTTGCGGAAGACAGAGATAATTTTATGATCTTTTGTATTTTTACAATGATTTTATTGAATATAAACTATGGTGAAAAGCAAGTTGAGAATAATTTTAATGAATTGATTTCAGAATACCGGGAGAAACCATGTTCCAGAAGGAATCATTAATTAAGCATTACTTATTTCTGATAATTGATATAATTTCTTTAGGACTGGCGCTGATATTTTCTAATGTTATCCGTTTTAAAGAATTGCAGTTATTTGCATTCAATAATCTATATATATATGTGTTTTTGTGTGCATTGGCAGCATGTTTTATAGGAAATATTGTTTTTAAGCTGGACAAGCACATTTTTGACAGAGGGGCGTATCAGGAATTTTTGGCTGTCTTAAAATCATCTGCCTGTATCAGTGCAGTGATACTTGCCTATTTGTATGTGACGCAGGAAGGCATAAACTATTCCCGGCTGCAGCTTGCTTATTTTGTCGCGATATATTTTTTCTCATCCTATATCGGACATCAGCTTGCAAAATCAGTGATAGGGAAGTATTATAGGAAAAGCCATTCCTATAAACGGATCATGCTGGTCACTTCTATAGACAAAGTAGATCAGATTCTGGAAAAATTCCAGAAGACAAACAACTGGTATTTTGATATTTCTTATATTACGATCATAGATCAGGATATGAAAGGGGAAAAAATACAGGGAATACCGGTAATTGCCGATCGGCAGGATATGTTGGAAGCATCCAAGAATATTACATTGGATGGGGTTTTTATCAATGTATCTTATAAAGATCATGCATTTTTTGATGTGCGAAAGACCTTGCATGATTTTCAGAGCATGGGAATTGTGGTACATGTGAATATAGATGCATTGGAACTGGATGTGACAGATAAAGTGATCGAGAACCTGGGTATTTTTAAGGTGGTCTCTTATGCAAGTAAACTGCGCGAGCCGGGACAGTTAGTTGTCAAGAAATGTATGGATATCACTGGAGGCCTTATAGGGAGTATGCTCACTGTTTTTGTCGGAATATTTGTCGGAGCAGCTATTAAACTGGAGTCTCCAGGACCGGTTATCTTTTCCCAGAACCGGGTAGGGAGAAACGGCAGACATTTTAAAATGTATAAATTTCGCTCCATGTATGCGGATGCAGAGCAGAGAAAAAAAGAACTTCTAGAAAAAAATGAGATGCAGGGAGCTATGTTTAAGATAGAAGATGATCCCAGAATCACGAAAGTAGGCAGATTTATCCGCAAGTACAGTATTGACGAACTGCCGCAGTTTTTCAATGTATTGAAGGGGGACATGAGCCTTGTGGGGACAAGGCCGCCGCTTGTAGAGGAGGTGGAAAAATATCAGATAGAACAAAAGCGAAGATTGTCGGTTACTCCCGGTATGACTGGACTCTGGCAGACCAGCGGGCGGAGTGATATCTATGATTTTGATGAAATTGTGAAGCTGGATCTGGAGTATATTGATAAGTGGAGTATCGGGTTGGATATTAAGCTGCTGGTGAAGACGATCGTGGTTTGTGTGAGAGGGGATGGGGCGAGGTGAGGGATGGTGCTCATTTGATATCGATTTGTGATAGAAGAATATGTACCATTATTGGGCGTATGAGCTGTAAAAATATTGGAGTGACAAGTGATGGAAAAGATAAAAAGAGCAATATTGTTCCATACTAAATCAATGCAGCAAATATTAGCATTTTTGTTGGGGAGCAGTTTTATTTATAGGCTCCATACGTTGGACTGGTGGAAAGAATATCGTTGGGATGCCGGGGATTATTGGTATGGTATGGCATTATCATATAACTTGGATAAATTCAGTATTTATAATTATAACAATCCATTAAGAGGATATTTATATCCGCTGATGGCATATGCTTTGCATAAATTGGCTTATATAGGAATAGGAGCGGAACGTCTGAATTTTTTTATCGCGACAAGTATATTATATACTATTTGCTTTATGGTGCTGATACCAAAGATTATAAAATTGATGTTTGAGATTGATATCTCAATCCCCCAACGGTTGATTTATTCTGTCATATGCAC
The DNA here is from genome assembly GCA_910584915.1 of uncultured Lachnospiraceae bacterium. Lineage (GTDB taxonomy): Bacteria > Bacillota > Clostridia > Lachnospirales > Lachnospiraceae > 1XD8-76. The sequence goes on along the minus strand of CAJUDM010000001.1, from coordinate 183,345 downwards.
GATTATGTTTAGGGGAATGATATTATATCCGTTGACTGATCTGCCGGGAATAATGCTGGTATGCTTGGCGATTTACTTTTTCTTATTGTTGATGAAAGATAAGGTTAAGCGAAAATGGATGCAGGTTTTATATGCTGGAGGTATAGGTGTGGGACTCGGGGGGGCATATTATGTCAGACCAGTTTATCTTATAGTGTGGCTTGCATTTAGCGGAATGGCGATTACCTATATGATCAGAACAAAGAAATGGACATTATCAGTTGCGCTATTAGGAATGCTGATTGTTGCAATGCCACAGATATGTATTAACAAAGTTCATTTTAATACATACAGCCCTATGATACAGACACAGAGCGGTGTGGGAAAATCTTTATATCTGAGACAGCTGGAATGGGGGATTTATGTGCAGAAATATGAATCAAATATGGACGAAGCAGCAAAAAATATTCCCGCTGCAATGATTTATGAAGATTCGATCGGAACAAGACTTTTAGAGCAGAACGGAGAAATTGACTCGTATTTATCCTATATTAAGTTTTGTATCAGGCATTTTGCAGATATGGCATGCATTTATCTAAAACATATATTCAATGGACTGGATATTGTATATCCGGATGCATACATTAAGAATGTATACTGTAATCGTTTTATGGTTCAGTTTTTTAATTATACACTCATCTTTGGAGGCTTGGAAGGTCTGCTATTTTTTATAAAAAGAAAAATGTGGAATGGCTGGCAGGTAGGACTGGTGATCACTTATTGTCTTCCGATCATGTTGGTAATTCCGACAGCAGTTGAGACACGATTTTTTGTGGGGGCTCATCTGGTTTTGTATTTATTTGCAGTGATAACATTGATAAACAGGGAGTGGTGGCGTAAAGTTTGGAAATGTAAATGGAAGGCAGCAGGAGTGTATGTTATGTTTCTGTGTGTGTGTTTTCTTATGAATAGCCAGACATTCAATTGCTATGGAATTCCTCTTTGGTAAATATTAGGCGAATATTTAAAAGAGAGTATTAAAAATTAATGACTTTAGAGTGGATATTGCAGGGAGCGGACAAGATAATATGGAGATATTAAAACAGAAGATTTTACAGAAAATAGAGAACAGGGAAATTGTTGCAGGAGTTATAGGCCTTGGATATGTAGGGCTTCCTCTGGCGGTAGAAAAAGCAAAAGCAGGATTTAAAACGATCGGCTTTGATATACAGCAAAGAAAAGTAGAGATGGTAAATACAGGACATAATTATATAGGAGATGTAGTTGATTCGGATCTGGAATTATTGGTGGAGAAGGGGCTACTTTCTGCGACAACTGATTTTTCTTTTGTACAGAATGTGGATTTTATCGCTATCTGTGTGCCGACACCGTTAGATAAACACCAGGAGCCGGATATTAAATATGTTCGTGATGCGGCGATGGCTATTGCAAAGTACTTAAGAAAGGGAACGATGGTAGTATTGGAGTCTACTACATATCCGGGTACAACCGAAGAACTCATCAGGCCAATTTTAGAAAAAGGCAGTAACCTGAAGTGCGGGGAGGAGTTTTATTTGGGCTTTAGTCCCGAACGGGTTGATCCCGGAAATTTAATATATAAAACAAAGAATACGCCTAAAGTGGTCGGTGCGATAGGAGAAGATGCAAAAGAGGTGATATCTGCTATGTATAGGGCAGTTTTAGAAGGAGATATCTACACAGTTTCATCGCCTGCGATTGCCGAAATGGAAAAAATACTTGAGAATACTTACCGCAATATCAATATAGGTTTGATCAATGAGATAGGAAGGCTTTGCCATGAGATGGAGATTTCTGTCTGGGAAGTGATCGATGCCGCAAAGACGAAACCTTATGGGTTTCAGGCTTTTTATCCGGGACCGGGTTTAGGTGGGCATTGCATTCCATTGGACCCCTATTATTTGACGTGGAAGGCAAGAGAATATGGTTTTCATACAACATTGATTGAAAATAGCATGGTAATCAATGATAGTCAGCCGGAATACTGTGTGGAAAGGGCAATGCATATTTTAAACCGCTATAAGAAAGCGATTAACGGAGCTAAAATATTGATGCTGGGTGTGGCTTATAAACAGGATATCGATGATTATCGTGAAAGTCCGGCAATCAAAGTGATAGAAGAACTGGAAAAGGTAGGAGCTGAGGTAAGCTACTATGATCCGTGGGTGCCAGAATATTATAAAAACGGCAGGAGAGTAAAGGGATTAAAAGAAATCTTCCCTGAAATGATTGAGAAATTTGATTTAGTGATGATCACTACAGCACATACGAATGTAGACTATGGAATGATACAAAAATATGCAAAGATAATATTTGATACTAAAAATGTAATGAAAAATTTGAAGAACAGGGATAATATTGAAGTCCTATAGGGGGCGATAGAATATGGAATTCAGGGATTTGAAAGCACAATATAATGAACTGAAAGGAGAAATAGATGAGGCAATATCAGATGTTCTGACTGAAGGAAATTTTATTATGGGGCATCAGGTAATAGAGTTAGAAAGAGAATTGGCTGACTATGTGGGAGTGAAACATTGTATTACCTGCGCAAATGGAACAGATGCTTTGGAGATGGCTTTAATGGCGTGGGGAATTAAGGAGGGAGATGCTGTTTTTGTTCCTGATTTCACATTTTTTTCATCAGGAGAAGTGGTGCCTCTGGTGGGAGCAACACCTGTGTTCGTGGATGTATATGACGATACTTTTAATATAAATGTAGAAAATTTGGAGAAAGAAATTGAAAGAGTGATTTTTGAAGGAGTATTGAGACCAAGGGTAATTGTGGCGGTTGATTTATTTGGGCAACCGGCTGACCATAAAAAAATCAGGGAGATTGCAGAAAAATATCAGTTGTTAGTTCTGGAAGACAGTGCTCAGGGATTTGGAGGATCTATAGAAGGAAAGAAGGCATGCGGGTTTGGAGATATCGGAACGACTTCTTTTTTTCCGGCAAAACCTTTGGGGTGCTATGGAGATGGAGGAGCTGTCTTTACGAATGATGATGAGTGGGCAGGGACACTGAGATCCATACGTATTCACGGAAAGGGGACAGGGAAATATGATAATGTTCGGATCGGCAGAAATTCAAGACTGGATACGATCCAGGCGGCAATACTGTTGGTGAAACTTAAAAATTTCAAAAAAGTTGAGTTAGACAGAGTGAACAGAGTGGCAGAATTTTACTCGAAGGAATTACAGGAATATGTTAAAGTGCCTTATATAAAGCCAGGATTTTATTCAAGCTGGGCTCAATATACGATTAAGTTGTCAAATAGAAGAGAAAGGGATTCTTTAAAAAATTATTTAAAAGATAAAGGGATTCCAAGTATGGTTTATTATCCGAAGCCAATGCACTTACAGGAAGCATTTAGTGGAATTGTTACAAAAAAGACAGAGGAAGGAGTTCTTTGTGATCTTGTGCTGTCTTTGCCGATACATCCATATTTGAAAGAAGGGGAGATGTGGTATGTTGTAAACAGTATAAAAAACTTTCTGAATGACCATTTATAGAGGAGGGACAGATGAAATACGCATTGATTGGCTGTGGAAGGATTTCAACAAATCATATTAAAGCTGCTATAAATAATAATTTGGAGATCATGGCGGTATGCGATATAGTTCCTGATCATATAAAAACATTATTGGAAAAGCATGGTTTGGAAAGCGATACTGCAATTAAATATTATACAGATTATAAACAAATGATTCGGGAAAATGAGTTGGACTTGATCAGCATTGCTACTGAAAGCGGCAGTCATGCAGAAATTGCTCTTTATTGCATAGAAAGAGGAATCCATGTAATTATTGAAAAACCTATAGCAATGTCTTTGCAGGATGCGGATAAGATCATTAAGCTATCAGAAGAAAAATGTGTAAAAGTGTCCGCGTGTCATCAGAATCGATTTAACATTGCGGTTCAGGAAATGAGGAAAGCATTAGAAAAAGGAAGGTTCGGGAAATTATCACATGGTTCGATTCATGTCCGTTGGAATCGAAACCGGGATTATTATACTCAGGCCCCATGGAGGGGGACATGGGCACAGGATGGGGGGGCATTGATGAACCAGTGTATTCATGGGATTGACCTTTTGAGATGGACATTTGGTGATGAAATAGAGGAAGTATATGGCCAGACTCGCCGACAGTTTCATCAATATCTGGAGGCTGAAGATGTGGGTATGGCGGTTGTGAAGTTTAAAAATGGGGCAATTGGTACAATTGAGGGAACAACCAATGTATACCCTCAGAATCTGGAAGAAACATTATGTGTCTTTGGAGAAAAAGGAACGGTAAAAATAGGGGGAAAAGCTACTAATAATATTGAAGTCTGGAATTTTGCAGAAGAGATGGGGGGAGATAACGAGATAAAAAGATTGATGGAAGTCTCCAGTAATGTGTACGGAAATGGACATACAAGTTTGTTTGCTGATGTGATTGAAGCAATTGAAAAGGACAGGAAACCGTATGTAGATGCTGTGGCGGGGAAAAATGCCTTGGAATTAGTGTTGGGTATATATAAGAGCCAGAAAACGGGACAAGCTGTGAAATTTCCTTTAGAGAATTTTTCGAGTATGGATATGGCAGGAGAGTTTTCTGATTAAAGAAAAATCGAAAGTGATCGAGTGAAAGGTTGAAAGATAATTTTATGTTATTATCAGAGTTTCAAAATATTATAGAGGGAAAACTGATTCGTGACGGGGAATTTGATACTTTGGAATATTGTACGTCAAACTGCAATATTGCTTTTTTGACTTTTTTAGAAAATCCTAAATATCTGAATGAATTGAACGAGAAGATTTCATGTGTGATTACGACAGAAGAAATATCAAAGAAAACTCCGCAACACATAAAGGGAATAATAATTGCTGACGAACCCAGAAAAGAATTTGTAAAGCTGCATAATTTTCTCACAGATAGTAAAGTGTCAGCTATTCCAGAATTTAAAACAGAAATAGGCGAAAATTGTGATATAAGTCCGTTGGCATTGATCGCAGAAAAAAATGTACGCATTGGGGACAATGTTTCTATCGGACCGTTTACTGTAATTAATAACAATGTTTTTATTGGAGACAGATGTAAAATTTATGAACATTGTGTAATTGGGGGGAAAGGGTTTAACTATGTGAGAACTAATGAAGGGGAAATTTTGGGGATGAGAGATATGGGAAAAATTGTGATAGAGGATGATGTGGAAATATATCCCATGTGCCATATTGCAAAAGGTCCGTTATTGACAGACATAACCCGTATAGGAAAGAAGTCAAAAATAGATGCGTTGGTTTATATAGGACATGGCATGAAGATTGGGGAAAGGTCGGAAATCCTGGCAGGAGCTCAAATCGGAGGAAATTGTGTAATAGGAGATGAATCCTGGATCGGAATTAATGCAACGATTGCTAACAGGATTCAAATCGGTGATAATGGGAGAGTGTCGTTGGGGGCGGTTGTAACTAAAAATGTAGATATGGGACAAACTGTTTCAGGAAATTTCGCAGTAGATCATAAGCGTTTTTTGAGCGAATTAAAGGAAGCAAATGAAAAGGCGAAACTGCGGAAATGACATTAAATACAGTCGCTGTTGGTGGACATACTATAGGGGAATATGCTATGATAATGATATAAGTTTATTTCTGAATAAAAGGATATAAAATGGAGAAGCGATTATTATTAGTCACAAACGGATTTCCGTTTGGGGAGAGCGAACGCTCCTTTTTGGAAATAGAGTTTAATAAATTAATTCAACACTTTCATGTTACTGTTTTGGCAATAACGGATATAGAAAAAGAAATGCTATATCCGATGGACGAGGCAGTGCAGGTACATCGCATAAATATAAATAAAAAAAATACTAAACATTTTTTTAATATTTTGAAAAAAAAAGAAGTTTGGGCTGAAGTAAAAAAGGGCTGGCAGGATGGTAATGGAGGAAATAGAATCATAAGGTTGCGTTCAATACTTGGATATAGTATTCGCGCAGAGAACTACAAATATCTTATTAAAGAAATAGTGTACAGAGATAATATAGATGTAGTATATACATATTGGTGTACTCCTGCAACGCTTGCCGCAGTACAGCTAAAGCAGAAGAAACCCGGACTAAAAGTGATCACGCGTATACATGGATATGATTTATATGTTGAACGAACCGGAAGGGCAATGTGGCAGCCGTTTAGAAGGTATATTACTGATCATGTAGATAGAGTTGTTTTTGTGTGTGAGTATGCAAAAGGATATTATATAGATCATTGGGCTAAAAAGTGTCCTGAGAAATGTATTGTATCTTATATTGGAACGAAGGCATATAATAAGATCCCTTGGGCTGGCACAAATGAACTTTCTCTGATAAGTTGTTCCAATGTGATAGAATTGAAAAGGATTCACTTAATTGTCGATGCACTGGCGCTTGTGCCGGAAGATTATCAAGTTAATTGGACACATATTGGCGGCGGGGAGCTGTTGGCGGATATAAAGAGACGGGCAAAAGAAAAGCTGGGGAAGAAAACGAATATAATATATGATTTTACAGGAATGATTCCCAATGAAGAGATAGAAGAGATATACCATAAGAAGAGAGCGCAGCTGTTTATTACAACATCTTCCACCGAAGGAGCACCAGTGTCACTTGAGGAGGCATTTGCGATGGGGATTCCGGTAATTGGGACTAAAGTGGGAGGGATTCCTGATTTAGTAGTCGAAGAGGATAAGGGAAGAAACGGTTATCTATTGACTGAGAATCCTGAGCCACAAGAAATTTGTGAAACGATATGTAACTATATTAATCTTTTTGATGAAATAAAAAAAAATATGAAGCAGAACGCATACAATAAATGGAAAGAAGTTTTTGATGCAGAACAGAATGCAGAAAAGTTTATGGCAATAATTAAAGGAATAATTTAAACGGATGGTACAAAAAATAGAATGATTTCTGTTATTATTACAGCATATAATATTGTCAAATATTTAGAAAAATGTGTTGAATCTGTTATCGGACAAACTTACAAAGATCTGGAAATTATTATTGTAGATGATGGTTCTAGCGATGGAACAGAGAAGTTGTGTGATGGTCTGTTGCTAAAAGACAGCAGAATTGTAGTTGTGCACAAAGAAAATGGCGGCTTATCAGACGCCAGAAATGCGGGATTGGATATTGCAAAGGGAGAATATATTTCTTTTATTGATGGTGATGATTATATAGATAAAGAAATGTATGAGTATATGATTGCAGCTTTTGGGGACCGGACTGATATTTCATTCGTGGCCTGTGGAGTGATAAAATATTATAGTAATAGTGATTTCAGGGAGATGCTGGTATCAGATAAATTTAAAATATATGATAGGAAGCAGGCATATCGTGGTTTTTTCAAGACTGGAGAAGATACTATAGGAAATAGTTCCTGTAATAAATTATACAGATATGAACTGTTTGAGAATTTAAGATTTAAAAAAGGAATAGTATGTGAAGATATAGAGCTGATTTATCAGCTTTTAGATCGGTGCAGTTATGTGGCTTGTGTGCCAAAGGCATTTTATCATTATATGTACAGAGAAGGTTCAATAACAACATCCGGATTTTCAATCAGGAGATTGGATTTGTTGGAAATATTGTCTGAAATGGGAGAATTTATTCAGTCAGCATATCCAGATTTGGTATTTGATTTTAAAACATATGAGCTTTTATGGCTGATTGGCTTTTGGGACGGGGCAGAACAATGTGGGGGAAAGAATGAAATAAGGCAGAGGCGTAATTATATCAAAAGGCGTATAAGGGAGAATATGAAATATTATAGTAATAAAAGTATATATTTCAAAAAGGGGTATAGGAAACTTTTTTTAAGGGCTAATGGAATTTTGATGCATTGTTATGGAATTGTAAAAAGATTATAGGCTTTGTTTGAGGGTAAAAAAACAGAAATGGACAAACTGCTTAGTATAATTGTTCCTGTTTATAATGTTGGTTTATATTTAGAGGAATGTATAGAGAGTATAATCAAACAGACTTATGCTTGTTTGGAAATAATACTTGTTGATGACGGTTCGACAGATGGAAGTGGTGAGATATGTGATAAATATGCTATTGAAGATAAACGCATAAAAGTGATTCATAAAAAAAATGGGGGATTGATCAGTGCGCGAAAAGCCGGGATACAGGCGGCTGCAGGAGAGTATGTTACTTATGTGGATGGGGATGATTGGATTGAACTTGATTTATATGAGAAAATATTGTCTGTTATTGAAAGTGCAGCATGTGATATTATGTGTTGCGGGTATAAATGGAATAAAGGAAATGAATGCGAAATCATTACAAATCTTGCAGAGGACGGAGAGTATAAAGAGGATATAGCCAGAAAAAAATTGATTTTGGGTTTATTTTGTAACGAAACGACTATGAGAGGGACAATAAATTATTGTGTGTGGAGTAAAATTTTTCGGAGAGAACTTTTATATAAAAATTTGTTAGAAATGCGGGAAGATTATGCGTTTGGAGAGGATGCAGTTTGCACGTTGGCTTGTGTTCTTGATTCTAAAAATATAGTAGTAAATAATAATATCTGTGGCTATCATTATCGATGGAATGAAGAATCTATAACAAATAAATATGATGCTAAATTTTTTGAGCATTCTTTAGCTTTATACAGTGAAATAGATAGAATTATTGAAGAACGGCGATGCAGTGAATTGGAGGATCATGCGAGAAAGTATAAGTTATATATTATGATGACAGGCATTACAAAGATAATAGACAGGAAAAGTAATTTTTCATTAGTTCAGCAATATAACTATTTTAAAAGATTGAGTAAGAGTGAGGTTTTTAGTGAAATGATTTCATATTATGAGGCTGAACAAATTCCAATGGGGAAGAAATTAAGAAGAATGTATGCTTTGTTAAAAAAAGGACAATTGAAATATATGGTTTTGGCAGGTAAAATACCTTATAAATTTTATGTGGAGCGAACAAAATTTTAGTGATTTACTATATATAGAGGCTGAAACCATAACGGTAGAGCAGGTAATGGAATGAATTGAAATATAGAATGATGGAAGATGAGGGAAAAAGATAAATGATATATTTATTAATGGCTGGACGCATAGGTAATCAACTTTTTATGTATGCGGCGGTAAGAACTATGCAGTATTTGCGAGGGGATACAGAAGAAATTATAATTGATGACAGGATGCTTGGCTCTGGAATATACGAGAATTCTCTGCAGTATTATCCCCTCGAAAATGTGAAATTTGTTCACGATGATAAAATATTGTCTACAATGAGATTTTGGAAACAAAGATTGGGAATAAAAATAATTAAAAAACTGGAGTGGAGAAAGGACACGATTAAAAGGAGTAAATTTGAATGTAAACATCAAAAATTGATAAATAAAATGGGATTGATATATTGTGAAGATGGTTTGGAGAACTACTCAATTAATCAAGGAAAAGATTTGGTTGTTTGGGGATATTTTCAAAGTGAGAAATATTTTTTACCATGCCGTAATGAGATTATAGAAAAATATTCGTTGAAAGAGAAAGTGGAGAAAAGCGATTATCCTAATTTAGAACAGATAAGAAAAAGGAATTCGGTTTGTATTAGTATTAAAATAGAACACAATATAGGAACTGAAATGTATGATGTATGCTCTAATGGATATTGGGAAAAAGCAATAAAATATATTATGGAACATGTATCAGATCCTCTCTTTTTTGTGTGTTCTGATAATATAAAATATGTTAGGGAACATTTAATAGATTTTAATAAGTATGATGTGATAACACAGGATCCATCTTATCCAGTTCATATTTCTCTCGCAGTAATGGCGCAATGTAAACATTTTATTATTGGTAATACATCTTACGGCTGGTGGGCGCAATATCTTTCCCAATATCCGGATAAAATAGTGGTGGCTCCATCAAGGTGGTATGGAATAGATGTTGCCTGTGATATTTATCAGGATAACTGGCATACGATAGAGGTATAGTAATGAATATACTTATAACAGGCGCAAATGGATACTTGGGTCAGGGGATAGTAAAGGAGTTACTGGATCATGGGGTGTCGGTGACAGCAACTGATATAAGAAGTGATCATATAGATTCAAGAGCTAAGGTTATAACATGTGATTTATTTTCTGTAGAAAATCCATATATTTTTTTTGATAAACCGGAAATTATACTCCATTTAGCATGGAGGGATGGGTTTAAACATGATTCATTAAATCATATAAATGATTTGTCAAAACATTTTGCTTTTTTAAAAAAACTTTCAGAGTCTGGCATTCGTAAGATATGTGCTTTGGGGAGTATGCATGAGGTGGGATTTTATGAGGGGAGTATCGATGAACATACTCCAACAAATCCGCAAAGTTTATATGGAATCTCGAAAAATGCATTGCGGCAGATGATGGAGGTTGAAACAAGGCGGAATAATAATTTTTTTCAATGGATCAGGGGCTTTTATATTGTGGGAAACACAGAGCATGGCTGTTCAATATTTTCAAAAATAACACAAGCAGTCAAGGAAGGAAAAAAAGAATTTCCTTTCACATCCGGACAAAATCAATTTGATTTTATTGATTATAATGATTTTTGCAAACAGATTACTGCGGTTGTGATGCAGGAAGAAGTATTGGGTATTATAAATTGTTGTTCAGGACATCCCTTGAAATTATCAGAGAGGGTAGAACAATTCATAGTAGATATGAATTATCCCATTAAGTTGGCATATGGTGCCTTTCCAGACAGACCATATGATTCAAAAGCTATTTGGGGAAATGATGCTAAGATCAGGATGATCATGAATAAGGGAAAGGACGATTAAATTAATATGGACCTATTCTATGATATAGCTTGTAAATTTATTTCGCATTATAAAAGAGTTGAGGAAAGAAATATTTTAAGAAAGATACCTTACGCAATTGAAAAAAATGTATCTATTCGGTATCCATATAATATCAGTTATCCGGAATTGATATCTATTGGCAGTGATACAACGATACTGGGCAATGTAAGATTAAGTAATTATTCATATTTAACTAAAAAAGAGTGTAAATTGACAATTGGGGAACATTGTTATTTCGGATTTCGCCTATGTATTTTAGTAGCAGCAGATGTTAAAATTGGCGATAATGTATTAATTGCGAGTGATGTAACAATTGTTTCGCATAATCATGGGATTGATCCAGAATCAGAAATACCTTATATGGATCAGCCGCTGCAGACGGCTGAGGTTATAATAGGAGATAACTGCTGGATAGGGGATAAAGTTATTATTCTTGGGGGGGTGACTATTGGTAGCGATTCCGTTATAGGCGCTGGTAGTGTAGTGACGAAAAGCATTCCTCCGCTATCTATTGCAGTGGGGAATCCTGCTCGTGTGATTAAACGATATGATATGGAGACACATGAATGGAAGAAAGTGTAGTTTTAAAAAAAAGTATAGGTATTTTATATATATGTACAGGACCTTATAAAGTTTTCTGGAAAGATTTCTATAATTCTTTTCAAAAATATTTTTTGCCCGAATATGAAAAGCATTATTATGTATTTACTGATGGTGATAAATTAGAAGAGGAGGGAAATACAGAATATATTCATTATTATAAAATAGAAAATCTGCCATGGCCGCTAATTACATTATTACGTTTTAGATTTTTTTTAAAAGCGGAAGAAGAACTGAAAAATTATCAGTTTTTAATGTTTGTAAATGCAAATATGGTATGTGATGATTATGTTTATTCGAAAGAATTCTTGCCGGATATTAAAAGAGGAGAAAAATTGTTTTTTACGAAACATCCAGGTTATTGTAAGGAAAAACCGTGGAATACACCATTAGATAGAAATAAAAAATCGTCCGCATATATTCCGTATAATCGTGGAAATATTTATGTGATCGGTGCTTTGTTTGGAGGTTATACAGAAAGTTTTTTGGAAATGACAAGAACATTGGATGAAAGAATTTGTGAAGATTTAAAACGTGGAATTATTGCAAAGTGGCATGATGAGTCTCATATTAATCATTATATATTAAAGAAAAATAATTGCCGATTACTTTCAGCGGGTTATTGCTATCCTGTGGGATTTATGATTGATGAAAAAAAGAAAATTTCAGCAGTGCCAAAAGCCGATAAATTTAATGTTAATGAATTTAAAGGATATTATAATATATCTTCCAGGAATGAGTATTGGCTCAGTATATTGAAAAGAATTTTAAATAAAATGCATCCTGTAAAAATGAAAATATGTGTTTTTAGGGATTTCTTGTTAAGAAGAGAGATAGCACAATGAATGATATTGCATTATCTGTAATTGTTCCTGTATATAATTCTGCTCCATATTTGTCAAGATGTATTGATAGTATATTAAAACAAACCTTTTCTGAATTGGAGCTTATTCTGGTGGATGATGGCTCTGATGATGGCTCTGAAAAGATTTGTGACAGATATGCAAATGAGCATGAAAATGTCAGATGCATTCACAAACAAAACGAGGGTGCCTGTTATGCCAGGGCTGATGGGATGCATGCTGCAAAAGGGAAATATGTAGGCTTTGTTGACAGCGATGACTGGATTGAATCGGAAATGTATGAAGTTCTCATGCGGGAAATCCGTAAAAATCATGTAGATATCATTACCAACGGATTTATATTTGAAGATGACAATATTCTGTTAGATTTATATCCTGAAGGGATTTATGGAAAAGATAATTTTGATATTGTATATAAAAGTATGATTTATAATCCGAAGATGCAGCGCAGCGGTATGACCTGCAGTGTGTGTACTAAGGTTTATAGGAAAAATTTATTAGAGAGGTATATGAAACAGTCGCCGAAAGGGCTGCAGGTATGGGAAGATCTGGCATATGTTTATTTACCATTCTTAGAAGCAGAGCGTATTCAGATTACGCATCATGCATTTTACCATTATATACAGCGCGATGATTCAACGTCTCATAGGTATGATTTAGATTTATTTGAAAATACGGTAAATGCTTTTCGAATTATACAAAAAATATATTCTAATTACGGAGAAGTTGTGGTTACACAGTTGGAACAATTATGTTTGCATTGCCTGAGCGTTTTGGCGGTGGAAGAAATGGAGAGAAATGCCGGTAATCTTTCGCTAAAAAATTATTGCCAGCATATAAGAGGCATTGGATCCAATAAAGTTTGGTCGGAATTAGAGGGGGTATTGGAAAATAAAAATGCTTACATTCCAGATGTTGAAAAAAAAATCTGTATTGATTTAGTCGAAGGAAATGTTTGCGCGGTCTTTATGAGAGTGCGAGGACGAAAAAACTGGAGAAGAATAAAATGGATGATAATAAAAACAGGAAAGATGGTAAAGGGGGCAAAGAAGGCACAAAAAAAACAGATAATCTGATCAGCGTAATTGTTCCGATTTATAATATTGAGAAATATGTGGAGAGATGTGTTGATTCCATAAGGAATCAAAGCTATACAAATATTGAGATTATTTTGGTGGATGATGGTTCCGATGATCTCAGCGGAATTATCTGCGATAGATTGGCGGAAATAGATTCGAGAATATATGTAGTCCATAAAGAGAATGGAGGACTTTCGTCAGCGCGCAATGCTGGCCTGGATGCTGCAAGGGGGAAGTATATTTCGTTAATTGATGGAGATGATTATATTCATCCACATATGTATGAGAGAATGCTTACAATATTATTGGAAGAAAATGCGGATATGATATCTTGTGGATTTCGGATGGTAGAAGAAGATGCGGAAGAAAAATTTGAATATCTAGAACGGGAAAAACTGCCGGATATAATTTGCGTGGAAGGAAAAGAGATTTTACATCAATTGTGGTTGAGAGATAATGAAACAGTGGTACAGTGGAACAAAATATTTCGGCGTGAATTGTTTGATGGATGCAGATATCCGCAAGGAAGGTATCATGAAGATGTGTATGTAATACATCGCATACTTAATAGGTGTAAAAAGGTTGTATATTTAAATGAAAAGTTATATTATTATATGCAGCGCAGTAAAAGTATTATGCATTCGGAAACCAGACAGGTTATTTCGGATGCCATAGAGGGATATGAAGAAAGAATTGCTTTTTTTAAAGAACGCAAGTTAGTATATGAATATCAAAAGACAATAAGAGTATTGTTTGAGTATCTGAAATGGAAATATGATATGATGACAGCACAGAATGATGAAGGTGAAAGAAAGTGGCTGATAGACATATACCGTAAAAAGTATGCAAAGTATTATGGGGAAGTGGAGTATAGCAGAGAGGAAAGAGTTTTATTTAGATGCCCGCAGTATTTTGATAATTATGTCAGATTCAGAAATTTTATATTTAAAATGTGTTCACGCTGGATGAAGTATGGGAGATAAAATAGAACTAGGAATTCTTTAAATAGTACAAGTAGAAGAGAGGGTAGTGTTATTTATTATTATGCAAAAAAGGATATATTGGTTGGATGCGGCAAAATTTATAGGTATTCTTTTGGTTATTTCCGATCATATGGCTATAAGTGGTGTAAATCGTGTTATAGTTACATCATTTCATATGCCTTTATTTTTTTGGTTAAGTGGATATTCTTTTAAAAAAACAAATAGTTTGAAAAATATATTTATTAAAGGAATTCAAAGTCAAATAGTACCATATATGGCAGGAGGAATGATTTCAATTATAACATATTGCTATCTTAGAAAATGGATATTTGTTGACTGGTTGAAAATAATAGAAAATACTGGGGATATTTCTGAGATTTTTTCACCTATGTTTAGGACTTGGGATGGATGGAGTTTATATTGGTTTTTGCCATGCCTTTTTACCTCCCATATATTCTTTTGGGGATTATTGCATCTAATAAAAGATAAATCGGCAATTTATTCTTTGCTATTAGTTATTGTATTTAATTTCGGGGGGGTATTTTCATATTTATCATATTTTAGAATTAACTCAGCGTTAGTTTCATTATTATTTATGTATGCAGGCTATATGTGTTCGAATAAATTGATTAATATATCAAGAAAACAAACTATACTATGTGCTTTGCTATGGATTATTATATATTTGTTTTTTATTGAAAGAAATGTGAGTATTAATATGGGGCAGCATTCATATCCATATTACCCTATATGTATTTTTGTGGCTTTAGGTTGTATACATACTTTTATATTTTTGGTGAGGAAAATTCCTTATAATAAGATTATTTCATTTTTTGGAAGAAATACGCTTATTATATATATGGTGCATTCTATTGAACATAATTTTTTCCCTTGGGAACAAATAAAAGAACTAGTAGCAAAAAAATTTACTGTGATTCAGTTTATATCAGACATATTATTAACGGCTATTAGGATAGTAGGCATATTGTTTATAAGTTTTTGTACTATAAAAATTATTGAAATGATAAAAGAAAATTACTTAAAGTGTGAGTCAACGGAACAAATATAGAAAAATTTTATTTATATGTAAGAGAGGCTAACTATTAAAAGTCAGGTTCTAAAGTGGAAATTTTTGAATGGATCGTGGTTGTAGCTCCTCTTAAACTATCAGGCGGTAGGAGAAATGGACAATCTATGGTATCTCCACTGGTATAGCATACAGTCCTTGGAGAGGGACTATAAACACTACTACTTTATATAATGCGAGGAAGATATGAAGTCAGAAGAGTTCCAAATTATGATTAGACCAACAACAGGCTGGTTTGATTTACACTTAAAAGAGGTGTTCCATTATAAAGATTTGATTTTATTGCTCGTAAAACGTAATTTTATTTCTCAATATAAGCAAACTGTTTTAGGACCGGCATGGGCGATTATACAGCCGTTGTTTACTACAGTGGTTTTCACTTTTATATTTGGAAATGTTGCAGGACTTGCCAGGTGTGGAGAGGTTCCGCCGTTTTTATTTTATATGTCTGGAAATATAGCATGGGGGTATTTTGCGGGGAGTTTAACAGGAACAGCAAATACTTTTATTGGAAACAGTAGCATTATGGGGAAAGTATATTTTCCACGACTTGTGATGCCGATATCTACAGTATTGACACAATTTATATCTTTTTTTATCCAATTTTTTTTGTTTTTTATAATTTATATAATATATTTATTTATTCCAGAATATCATATGGAAATCAGCCCGGCCATATTGCTGTTTCCGGTTTTGATACTTCAAATGGCAATGTTGGGGTTGGGGTTTGGTGTTATTGTATCGGCCTTGACAACAAAGTACAGAGATTTGGCGATGCTTGTAACATTTGGTATGCAGCTTTGGATGTATCTTACACCAGTAGCATATTCATTATCACTTTTTAATGGGAGTATTTTGCAGAAAATTATACTAATAAATCCTATGACATCCGTAATTGAAACGTTTCGTTATGTTTTATTGGGAACTGAGGCAGGAAGTTTAAATTGGCTTTATTTTGGTTTTAGCTGGCTGAGTACTATTGTTGTTTTGCTCATCGGAATTATACTTTTTAGTAAAGTGGAAAAAACTTTTATGGATACAATTTGAAAAATTGGACAGAAGGGATAGAATATGATGAATGATCAAATTATGATTGACATAAATCATGTATCAAAGCAATATAGACTGGGCGCTATTGGCGGAACGACATTAAAAGAAGAATTGCAAAGCAGAATGGCAAGAATAAGGGGGAGAGATGATCCGAATTTAAAGATTGATCAAAAGGGGCTGATAAAAAATGAGAAGTTTTGGGCATTGAATGATATAAATTTCCAAGTAAAAAAAGGTGAGGCAGTAGGCATTATCGGGCACAATGGAGCAGGAAAATCAACATTACTTAAACTTCTGTCCCGCGTGACAGCGCCAACGGAAGGAACGATAGGATTAAATGGGCGAATAGCGGCAATGCTGGAGGTGGGGACAGGCTTTCATCCTGAACTTACAGGCAGAGAGAATATTTATATGAATGGCGCTATTCTTGGTATGACTAAAATGGAGATAGATAAAAAATTAGAAGATATAATAGAATTTTCAGAAGTGCGCCAATTTATTGACACTCCGGTAAAAAGATACTCATCTGGCATGTATGTAAAACTTGCATTTTCAGTAGCGGCACATTTGGATGCAGAAATAATGATCATGGATGAAGTTTTAGCGGTAGGCGATATGAAATTTCAACAGAAGTGTTTGGGAAAGATGGGGGATGAGGCTGATAATGCGGGAAAGACTATTTTATATGTAAGCCATAATATGAGCACAATCCGGCAATTATGTGCACGATGCATTGTACTAAAAAAAGGTAAAATTATATTTGATGGTGACGTAGAGAAAGCAATTCGTTTATACTTAGATTTTGATACAGAAGAATTTAAGACAAAGTATGATTTATTAAAAACAATAAGGCCTTCAACATACCACGGCTCTTTATTTAAGGTGACAAAATTTGAATTTGTAGGAAAACAAGAAGCTATTTATTTTTCAAATGAGCCCTTGATATATCAAATTAATTGGGAGGCGTATGCGAATCTTAAAAACCTTCAAATTTATTTCTCGATAAAAGATTTGGATGATGGACAAAGTGTAGGAATGACACAGTCAGAGATATTTGCAGATGTGAATACTGGGGAAAAAGGAGTGGCGATATTTACTTTTAATATATCGAATTTAGTAGAGGGAAGGTATTTTTTTGAGATAGATATATTTTCACAAAATGAATTTGGAAATTTTACATCTTATGATCACCCTAGTCAAGCAATTATATTTCAGGTTATAGATGAAAAGGGATTAAAAATAATCAATTGGCAAAAAAAGTATTGGGGAAAAATTAGGTTGAATAAAATGCAGTGTTTGTCGATTGATAAAATATGCGATTAATGAAACTAGGTGGAACAGACAGATGGGGAGGAGAACAAGTGATTTGGGCAATTACTTATGGGGATGAGAAGTATCAGCGTGCTAAGAAATTAAACTGTAAAACAGCTAAACGTTACGGGGCAGATAAGGTGATAGCATATGGACCAGAAGATATAGAGGAAAGCTTTAAGAATAAGAATGCTTTAATTTGGAACAAGCTTCGAGGGGGTGGTTATTGGATATGGAAACCATATATCATGCTGAAAACATTAAAGAATCTGAAAAAAGAGGACTATCTTATTTATTCGGATGCAGGAACAATTTATGTAAATAAGGTTTCAGAGCTGATAAAATGTATGGAAAAAGAGAAAGAAGATATTATGGTTTTTTCGCTGTCATCAAAAGAGCGTGAGTGGACAAAACGGGATGCTTTTATTTTGCTGGGATGCGATGAACCGGCATTTACAGATACAGCGCAGATTTTGGGAGGATACGTTGTATTAAAAAAAACAGAGTTTGTAGAAAAATTTTTAAATGAATGGTTATTTTGGTTGCAGGATGCTCGAGCAGTTACAGATCAGCCTAATTGCCTCGGAAAAGATAATTATTCTGAGTTTATTGAACATCGGCATGATCAGAGCATTTTTAGTCTATTGTGTAAAAAGTATGGGGTCGAGCCATTTCGGGATCCTTCACAATTCGGGGAGAGAAAAGATAAATACGCTGAAGAAATATGTCAAAGAAGTGAATATCCTCAAATTGTATTTTCACATAGACGTGGAGATATGAAAAGTTTATTTCAATTAAAATATGAAAAGCAGAGATGGTATAAGTTTTTGACTTGGGAATATTATAGAAAATTGATGGATAAATATAGAAAACACTTAAATCTTTTTAGCAGATGGACATAATATAAGGGGTTAAAATGAGAGAATTTAATTCTTTAAAAAGTTTTTTCAATTATATAAATAAAGAAATAGATGATTATGTAATTTTGAGAGGAGTAGAAGAATTTGACAAATTTTCTGACTGGGATAGCAATAAGGATATTGATTTATTATGCGTGGATGTGAAGAGATTTGTGGAATATATTGAGGCTACACCATTATTTGGCAAAGATGATTGTAAGCATTATAAAGTATTTATTGCGGGGAAAAGAATTATCCTTGATTTTATTACAATTTATGATAATGAGTTTGATGGAAACTGGATAAGAGAAATGATAGGCAATAGAGAACAGGATAGTACTTATTTATGTTATGTTTTAAATGATGAAAACTATAGATATTCTTTGATTTATCATGGGCTAATTCATAAAGGAACTATTTCGGAAAAGTATAAGAAATTATCAGGAATATATTTTGATACAATGGCACAGTATGATAAAATGCTTTGGCAGTTTATGAAAGAAAAAAAATATAAATATGTGATAAAGAAGGGAAAGGAGAATGAGTTTTTTTGGGAATTTATTCATTCAGACTGTGTTTCATTTGCGGCTAGATATATGAGGGTAAAAACTAAATTAATTAGAAAAATTAGAGAACAAATTAAAATTTAAGAAAATATTTTAATTGGATGATAAAGATAGGGGTAAGAAATTTTGAGAACTATAAAGGTTTCATACATTGGTTTTTGGGATGGCTTTGATTATGAAAGTTATCTTATTAATGATATTTTGAAAAAATACTATAAAGTTGAAGTGGTGAGTGAAAATGCAGAGTATATTTTTTGTTCTCTTTTTAATAGGAATTTTTTGAAAGAAAGAGGGGTACGTATATTTTACTCAGGAGAAAACTATTGTCCGGATTTTAATGTGGTTGATTATGCAATTGGATTTGAAAAGATTGAATTTGGGGACAGGTATATATGGGCTCCTAATTGGATTATGAATCCTAAGTATAGGATGGATGTGCAATTGGCACAAAAAAATATTTTTAATATATACGAGAAACAAGAATTTTGTAGTTTTGTATATTCAAATGAAAATGCAGAAAAAATACGAGAGGATTTTTTTAATAAGTTAAGTGCCTATAAAAAAGTTAATTCTGGAGGGAAATTTCTAAATAATATTGGAACTTCAGAAGGGGTTGTTGATAAATTAGGATTTCAAAAAAAGCATAAATTTGCGATTGCGTTTGAAAACAGCAGGCATAAAGGATATTTGACAGAAAAGATTATTTCATGTTTTGCGGCCGGGACAGTGCCGATTTATTGGGGAGATCCGTGTATAAATGAAGTTATTAGTAGTAATGCTTATATTAATGTAAATGATTTTAAAAGTTTAGATCAGGCTATTGATTATATTCAAATGATAGATCAGGATATGGAGTTATATAAAAATATATTGAAGCAGCCAGCATTTAAAGATAATGAATATATAAAAAAGAAAGAAGAAGAAATTGAAAATTTTTTGATTAATATAATAGATCAGCCTATAAAATATGCTTATCGAAGAAATATAGGGGGATGGACTGAGAGGACAGCGAAGCAGTATGAGTGTGAGAAAAATAAGAAAGGGCAGAAGAGGTTTTGTAGGAGATGGCCAATGTAAGAAATGACCTATCAGGTCAAGGTATAGAAAAAGACAGGCCTGTAAGAATCCTGCATCATAAGTGTTTTGGCAATGATAAATGTGGTAACTTTATCTGTTTTGGTCATGCGGATGTTATTTTTGTGCGTAACTGATGTCTTGATGGGATGCAAAGTGGTTAGGTTTGGCAATGTCAATGCCTATGTGAATCATGAGATTGTGCGTCCCTTTTATAAAAGTCTGATTCTATGATATCTGTCAGAGATTGTTATTGTAGGTTTGATTGAAATAAGAATTCAGGAATAGACATAGCAGATAAACAACTCAGATAAAGGAGGCGGCAATACATTCCTGTTGAGTAGTCAAGCTGCAGGGTAATAATCTAAAATCCACAATATCTGAATTGTATTGAAGCATGATATTCGAAAGAAAGGAAGCTATGGTGTTTTGCTTCTATAAACACCATACAAGATAAGATGATAAACTATCCATTTAATTTATTGACAAATTATTTTGTTAAGGAAAATAATATAGATTTAGGATGTAGATATGAAATATGTACGATGCCAGCTAAAGAATTATTCCATTATAACAGATTTGATTTAATGGCTAAATGGATATACATAGATGCAAAGGAGAAAGATATTGATTTGGAATGGGCGATAAAGATTTACCATGATAATATTAATGCTTTTTCTAATGGAACATTTTTAGAGCCAGGAACAGAAAGTAAAAATTCTTTTCAAAAATATTTGGAAGATTTTGATATTTTGATAGAAAATATTAAAAAGGACGGATTTGATTGTAAAAAATCATTGATTCCAGTAGGGCAGGATAATGTACTTCTTGATGGCGCACATCGAACAGCAATAGCAGCATATTATAATAGAAATATCACAGTAATAAAGTTTCCGAAATTAGATAGGCAATATGATTATAGATATTTTAGAAATCATTTGATGAGCGATATAAACTTGGGATATATGGCAATATATTATTCGCATTTAAAACAAAACTGTTATATGGCATGTATGTGGCCGGTAGCTGGAACAAAATTATCTGATAAGGTGGAGGCAATATTACGAAGTATAGGGAAAATTGTTTATGCACAGGATGTGTATTTAACTTACCAGGGATTACAGAACTTTATGATTCAAATATATGGACATCAGAAATGGGTAGGGAGCATAGATGATCGTTTTGAAGGAATTAAAGGAAAGGCAAGAGCATGCTATCAAAAAAGGAATGCTGTTAAGACATATCTTTTTGAGGCTGCTAGTTTAGATGATGTTGTAAATGCAAAAAGTAAAATCAGAGAGTTATTTAATATAGAAAATCATTCAATTCATATTTCGGATAATCGATTTGAAACAGAGAAAATGTCGGAACTTTTATATAATAAAAATTCAATAGAATTTCTTAATTTTGCAAATCCTTACCAGAATGGTGAGTTATACAAAAAATTGATGAAATTAAAAAGTACAATTAAGACCCGGGGGTTAGATATGTCTAGATTTATTGCGGATATTCAAACAGTACTAGAGATGTATGGGTTATGCAGTATGGAAAATGTTCGCTTTATTTCGGACTATAAACAGAAAGAGATTTTGGCAAAAGATATTGATGGGGATATAAATGAAAAAGAATTAGTAAGCAATGAAAATGTTGTATATAATATGCTGTATAATCCAGAAAAGTATTTTTGCTTTGAAAGTATGAAGTTTATATCTATACACTGTATGAAAAGAATTGGATTGGCGAAAAATATTGTAAAAGATATAAATGGAGTAAAACAATGTATTAAATTAATAAAGGGATCCGTTAATATACCGAAAGAATATCGAGGAAAAACAAAAAAGATGATACATGATTACCAATTGAAACATAAAATGTACGGTCAGGGGGGATTTGATCTGAAACAGTACAGAAGAGATAAATATAATAGACTTATATTCAAAATAAAGTTCCCGCTAAGAAAAATAAGAGGTTTGATGTATAATTGCCGGAAAGCGTAATGTAATAATTATTACTTATGATAGGGGGACAAAAGTTGCTATTTTTAGGGTAAACTCAAGTAATTGCAGATAATCGGGATAGGTTTGTTAAGTCAAAGGAGGAAATTCAGTGCTAAAACAAAAAGAAATGAAATGGATGGCAGTGGCAACAGGAATCGGAGTTTTTTTTATTTTTTTAACAATGTTATACGGGGATAATCTGATAAATTCTAATACAGGTTATATGATTATTGATAAAATTTTTGGCGGGCAATTTGGGCAACTTTATAATGAGATTGATTGGTCTTATGGTCTTTCTATATATTTTATATATGCCCTATGGAGCGTGCCGATTTGGTTTATAGGTTATATCTGTGGCTTTGAAATTAATATGAATGCAATACCTGTTTTGCTTTGGTACAAGTTATTATTGGCGGTATTTGCGATTTGGAGTATATTTTTGGTGGGAAAAGTTGCGGAAGAGCTTTATGCAGAACGAAAGCAGGAAGTAAAACTTCAGTATTGTATGTCTATTTTTCTTGTGGTTCCAGTGGTTGCAATTGCGCAATGTGATATTATTGGAATTTGTTTTGTGCTGTTAGGACTGTATTATTATATAAAGGAACAAAATATATTATTCATTATAGCTATGGGGGTGGCAATCACGATGAAAGGTTTTGCAATACTGCCTTTTTTACCATTAGTGCTATTTAGATTTAGGAAGATTAGTAAGTTAATATCAGTTTTTGGAGCTGGTTTATTGTTTGCCGGTGTTAGTGAACTTGTAATACGAAATTCAGAAACAGGAGCATCTGCTAGAAGTAATCCTGAGTATTATGTCAATGTTGCAATTCAACGATTAACAGAAGTAAGAATTGATGCAGGAGCTTCGCGGGTTATTGGATTGTTGGGGTTCTTTTTTTTGATTTTATGTATAATAGCTTATATATTGCCGAATCAGGATACTGAAAAAAACAAGAGATATGCAATATGGCTTGTCTTTTCAAGTTACTTGAGCTTTTTTTTATTTTACAATAATAATTTTTATCGACATGTTTTGTTGGCACCGTTCTTAATTTTGGCTATATATGTTAAACCTGGTTTAACTAAAGTATGTTTATTATTAGAGACTTTATATGGGATAACAGTGGCTCTGGATAGCATTAATAAACAACCATGGGTATTTTTAGGACCAAAGACATTTAGTTATTTGTTTATTGGAAAAGAGATTCTTGATAATTGGCTGTTTACAAGAATTCATTGGTTTCTTGAAGCGTATATGCCATTGATTCTTGGAATATCATATGCGTCTGTAATTGCTATCCTAGTATTAACATTTCCTGGCGTAAAGGATCTTCCTGTCGAAGATGGAGTTGAAAAAGAAATGCGTATAGTAACATGGATGCGTATTAGTGTGATTTATGTGTGGATTATTTTGGCGCTGATTGGGACTATGGATTTTTAAATTGTACTTTGCTATGATCATAATATTGAAAACTTATGAGTCTTTGATAAAGGGTATTTAATTTTAGTGATAAATGAGAAAGGATTATAGTTGATATGAAGGTTGTTCTGTTAGCCGGGGGGGCGGGCACACGTATATCAGAAGAAAGTGAGTTTAAGCCAAAACCTATGGTGGAGATTGGCGGAATGCCTGTTTTATGGCATATTATGAAGGAGTATTCATATTACGGGTTTCATGAGTTTATTATATGTGCAGGTTATAAACAGGAATATATCAAGGAGTGGTTTGCTGATTACTTTTTATACACTAATGATGTGACTTTTGATTATACAGATAATGGAAAGATGACGATACATAAAGGAATCGCAGAACCTTGGAAAGTAACTGTGGTTGATACCGGAAGAAGTACGATGACCGGAGGAAGGATTAAACGGATTGAACCATATGTAAAAGGGGAAACTTTTATGATGACATATGGTGATGGAGTATGTGATGTAAATATTCGTAATTTGCTTGAATTTCATAAAAAACATGGCAAGTTAGCTACACTTACTTCTGTAATTCAAAAGCAGGAAAAAGGGGTTTTGGATATTTCAGAGAAAGGGGCAGTCAGAGCGTTTCGTGAGAAAAAGAGTAATGATGGAATACCGATTAATGCTGGTTATATGGTGTTTGAAACAGAGATATTCAATTATCTGGAAGATGATATGACAGTATTAGAAGCTGAAACAATGGATAAACTGGTGGCGACAGGGCAGCTTATGAGCTATCAACATAAAGGATTTTGGCAGTGTATGGATACTCTCTATGAAAAAAATAAATTAGAGAGATTATGGGAACAGGGAAAGGCTCCCTGGAAAAACTGGAAATAGATTTGCTGAGAGCATTTTTGCAGGGGATTTTAAGCAGTTTTATAACTCTGTGATGGCTTATTAGTTTATGTGATTTATGCTATTTGGGATATCCCTGTGTGTCTTATAGCGCGTATAGGGGATTGTGTTTTGTATTACTGGAGTGTATTATTATTTAAAAGAAAAGGATATATTATTTATCGTTTCCGTTTGCGGATAAATATGGAAAAGTGTATATATACGCGAAAAATAAGAACGATCCATATGGCAGCACTTATGTTTCGATTTAATTTGGCAGTCAGTACCTTTGAGTGGAATTATAAGAGGAGGATTTTGGTCACCAAAAGCGCAGATGGATATATATTGGAAAACTATCTGGATTTTCCACCTGGGCTTTTTCTGCCCAGTATGCAAAAGTGTGATTCAATTTTAGCGGGATATGATGAATACGGTATAAGGAGTGAAAAACCTTATAATGCACACATCCTTTCGCCGTTTGGCTGATCCGTAATCGAGAAGTATTGCAGACTAAAGCACCAGGCAATTACACTCAAATCATTATAAAACTGATAAATGGATTTGATATTGTCCAACGTATCAATGAAAATCTGAACCGGTTGCGTCAAATTCCGAAAATTGGAATAGAGATTTTCAGAGATGTTTCAAATGATGATTTTGCACTATTTCTTCGGATATAGAGTATTGGCTTATATAAATATGCGGCGTTCGGGGTTTTATTCGACAATATTTCTATTATGAGTATGAAAAGTTAAATCTTTAGTATCCCCCTGCTGACATTTTAAATATATCTGGTAATTACAGTTGGCCTGATGTATAATAAAAAAACGGCGGTGATTTCTATGGCAAGACCCCAAAAATCACAACGTGGGAAATAGAATGGAAAAACTACTGTTTTTAACGGGAACAGTATTGTTGGAAATCAGCAACTTAGAACACTGGTTGGAGAAAATTCATAATGTCAGAAAAATTTGAGTTATCATTTTATAGAGGAAAAAAAGTTTTCATAACAGGTCATACGGGATTTAAGGGATCGTGGCTTTGTAGAATTCTGGTCAATGCAGGTGCGGCAGTCACAGGATATGCGCTTGAACCGCCTATGGTTCCATCGTTGTTTCATCTGACAGAAATGGATAAGGAAGTTCATTCAGTTATTGGTGATATCCGGGATTTTCAAACATTGAAGAAAACGTTTGATGAAGCTGAACCGGAGATTGTAATGCATCTGGCAGCGCAGCCTATTGTCCGTGAAAGCTATAGAAATCCAATTTATACATATGAAACAAATGTAATGGGAACAGTAAATATTTTGGAGTGTATACGGCTTGGCGACAGCGCGAGCTCTTTTTTGAATGTAACAACGGACAAAGTTTATTTAAACAGGGAATGGGAGTGGGGATATCGGGAGAGCGATGAACTGGATGGTTATGATCCTTACTCCAACTCTAAATCGTGCTCGGAATTAGTGACACATTCTTACAAGAACAGCTTTTTTAGTGATGGAAATGTCGCTGTTTCAACAGCGAGGGCAG
This sequence comes from uncultured Lachnospiraceae bacterium, assembly GCA_910584915.1. Classification (GTDB taxonomy): domain Bacteria; phylum Bacillota; class Clostridia; order Lachnospirales; family Lachnospiraceae; genus 1XD8-76. The sequence continues at coordinate 157,139 of CAJUDM010000001.1, read as the reverse complement.
GTAATGTGATTGGTGGAGGAGACTTTTCAAAAGATCGTATTATTCCGGATTGCATCAGGGCGGCGATAAGAAGGGAAGATATTATTGTCAGAAATCCATATTCCACGCGTCCATATCAGCATGTATTAGAACCGTTATATGCATATTTAATGATAGCAGCGATGCAATATCAGGATGGAAAATATGCAGGTTATTATAATGTAGGACCTGATGATACAGATTGTTTTCAGACAGGGGCTTTAGTAGATCTTTTTGTAAACAAGTGGGGAGAGGATATAAAATGGAGAAATTGTGACAAAGGAGGACCTCATGAAGCTGGATTTCTAAAATTGGATTGCTCAAAACTAAAAAACACATTTGGCTGGAAACCATATTGGAATTTAGAGACAGCAGTAGAAATGGTCGTAGAATGGAGTAAGTGTTGGCTGGAAAACGGAGATATTATAGCGTGTATGGATGCTCAAATTGAGCAGTTTTTGAGGAGGTAAAATTGAGTAGTTGGAAAAATGAAGTGGAAGCCCGAAATCAGATTAAAAATCTGGTGACAGAATATTATCATGAATTTAAAGAAAGGAAAGATTCTTTTAAGGCAGGAGATCGTATTAATTATGCAGCGCGGATGTTTGATGAGAAAGAAATGTGCGCTCTGACAGATGCTATGCTGGATTTTTGGTTGACTACAGGACGTTTTTCAGAAGAGTTTGAAAAAGAGTTTGCAAAATGGATCGGTATTAAATATGCACATTTAGTAAACAGTGGTTCTTCGGCAAATTTAATAGCATTTATGGTTTTGACAGCGCAGGAGTTAGGAGAACGTCAGATTAAACGTGGCGATGAAGTCATTACTGTTGCGTGTGGGTTTCCAACTACTGTAGCACCAATTATCCAATATGGAGCAGTGCCGGTTTTTGTTGACGTAACAATACCTCAATATAATATAGATGTTAGTATGTTGGAGGAAGCTTTATCAGAGAAGACAAAAGCGGTTATGATAGCTCATACACTGGGGAATCCTTTTGATTTAGCAGCGGTAAAGGCGTTCTGCGATAAGCATCAGCTCTGGTTGGTGGAAGATAATTGCGATGCTTTAGGAACAAAGTATGTGATAGATGGTAATATACGTTTTACAGGAACTTGGGGAGATATTGGAACATCGAGCTTTTATCCGCCTCATCATATGACAATGGGAGAAGGAGGATGTGTTTATACAGATAATCCTTTATTACATCGTCTTATATTGTCTTTTCGGGACTGGGGACGTGATTGCATCTGTCCTTCAGGACATGACAATTTTTGCGGCCAACGTTTTGATGGACAATATGGGGAACTGCCGCAAGGATATGATCATAAATATGTATACAGCCATTTGGGATATAATCTGAAAGTAACAGACATGCAGGCGGCAATAGGATGTGAACAGTTAAAAAAATTCCCTTTGTTTATTAAAAGGAGACAACATAATTGGAATAGGCTTTATATGGCTTTGGAATGCATAAACGATAAAGTTATCTTACCGGAACCGGCTGAGAACAGTAATCCGTCCTGGTTTGGCTTTTTGATCAGTGTGCGTCCTGAGAGTGGATTAAAGCGCAATGATATAACAGGGTATATTGAAGCCCACAATATACAGACACGTCTTTTATTCAGTGGAAATTTAGTAAAACATCCATGTTTTGATCCAATACGAGGGACAGCTGCTTATCGGGTTATTGGAAATCTTGATGTTACAGAATATGTTATGAACAATAGCTTCTGGGTTGGAGTTTATCCGGGAATGACTGATAAAATGATTGATTATATGGCAGAGATTATAATTCAAGCAGTAAAACAGGGCTAAAAGGAAAGGCGTCTCTAATGAGTAGTCAGATTCAGCTTTTAGATTGCACTTTACGCGATGGAGCATATATTGTAGATTCTATGTTTGGAGAACCTGCAATCAAAGGTATTATAAAAAAACTGGAAGAGGCCAATATAGATATTATTGAGTGCGGATGGCTCAAAAATAAAAAACATGAAAGGGGCTCTACATTTTTCCATGTACCAGATGACATTAAAAAATATTTTGGGAAAAAGAATCAGACTAACATACTAGTTGCAATGATTGACTGGGACAGGTATGATTTATCGCAATTGCCTCCTTATGATGGAGAGTCGATTGATGCGATCAGGGTGGTGTTTCCTCAAGAGCATTTTAAAGATGGGATTGCGCTTGGAAAGATCATATCTGATAAGGGATATAAAGTCTTTTTTCAGGCTGCTAATACTCTGGGATATAAAGATGAGGAATTGGTAGCATTGGCACAAGAAGTAAATAAAATTCGACCGATTGCATTATCGATAGTAGATACTTTTGGAGCAATGTATGGTTCTGATTTGAAGCATATTGTTGAAATATTGAATAAGTATCTAATAAAGGATATTAAAATGGGATTTCATTCTCATAATAACCAGCAGATGTCTTTTTCTCTTAGCATGCAATTTGCGGAATTGATGGAAAAATGTAATAGAAATGCTATTATAGATTCCAGTTTGTGTGGGATGGGACGAGGAGCCGGTAATGCGACGACTGAGTTGGTGGCAAATTATCTAAACAAAAAGAGACATGGAAATTATGATATGAATGCCATTCTGGATGCTATTGATATGTATATGGGATATTTTCAAGCTAACTATCGATGGGGATATTCCACACCCTATTTTATTGCAGGAATGTATTGTACTCATGTCAATAATATTGCATATTTATTAAATAATCACAGAGCAAATGCAAAGGACATGAATAATATTATTGAAGCTTTATCTCCGAAGGACAGAAAGCAATATGACTATGAGTTGTTGGAAAATAAGTATTTGGAATATTGCAGTCAGTTTATAGATGATGCTGAAACGATAAGAATAATCAGGGAAAGCATTGGGGAATGTCCTGTATTGCTTATACTACCGGGGAGATCTGCCATTCAGCAATATAGCAGGATTCAGGAGTATATTAAGAGAGAATCTCCAATAGTTATTGGTGTGAATGCAATTACAGAAGGATATGATTATTCTTATCTTTTTTTTGCTAATAATACACGGTATATATATGCGAAGGAAATCTATCAGAAACAGTTTGAGGAAAACTGGAAAATAGTAGCTTCTAATATTAAGACAGAACCGCAGGGGAAAGAGAGGATTGTTAATTTTAGTCAGCTTGTTAAACGGGGATGGGAACATTTTGATAATTCTGGGATTATGTGTTTAAGATTAATGAACAGGTTGCGGGTACAGAAGGTGGTGATAGCGGGCTTTGATGGGTTTGGAGATTCTTATGAAGAAAGCTATGCCGATGTTACTCTTCCGCATATTGATCCGGGAAAGAAGTGGGAAGAACTAAATGAGGAAATCAGAGATATGCTGACAGATTTCAGAATAGCTACTGATGGGAAAATGGAGATAAGCTTTTTGACAGAAAGTGTGTATGAATAATATAGTGAAAAAATGTCGTGTGTGAGGGTGTGTAAGATGATTAAGGTATCTGATTATTTAATAAAGCGTTTGGAGGAGACGGGGGCTGAACATATGTTTATGATTCCTGGCGGAGGTGCAATGCATATAAATGATTCTCTTGGAAAGAGTAAAAAGATACAATATATTTGTACTCAACATGAGCAGGCGGCAGCAATAGCTGCAGAAGCCTATTCGAGAGTAAATAATAAGATTGGGCTTCTGATGGTAACAACAGGCCCAGGTGGAACTAATGCAGTTACTGGTATAGCAGGAGCATTTTTAGAGTCGACGCCAGTTTTTGTAGTTTCTGGTCAAGTGAAGCGATCGGATATGATTCATACAGTCGGTCTCAGACAACAGGGGATGCAGGAACTGGATATTATTTCTCTTGTAAGACCTATCACAAAATACTGTGCGTTAGTAGATGAACCACAATTGATAAGGTATTACTTGGAAAGAGCATTATACGAAGCAACATCAGGGAGAAAAGGTCCTGTATGGTTGGATATCCCTTTGGATGTTCAGGCTTCTATGGTGGATGAAGAAGCATTGATAGGATATAATCCTCCAGATTTTATGTCAGAAAGAAACTGGGAGAAAACAGTACTGCAAATTATCGATGCTTTAAACAGATCGGAGAGGCCTGTTTTACTTGCAGGGAATGGTGTCAGGTTGTCAGATGCCATTTCTGAGTTTGAAGAACTTATTAAGGTATTGAATGTGCCTGTTTTGACCACGTGGAATGGGATTGATTTGATAGAAGAAGAAAACCCTTTATATTATGGAAGACCAGGGGGACTTGGACATCGTTATGCTAATTTTATACAGCAGAATTCAGACTTCTTTTTTAGTCTGGGAGCAAGACTTAATCTTCTTCAGACGGGTTATAATTTTAATGGGTTTGCCAGGGAAGCGCTGAAAGTAATGGTGGATATAGATAGTGCAGAATTGGTAAAAACAAATGTACGACCTGATATAGCAGTATGTGCAGATGCAGGAAAAATAATAAGAATCTTATTGAAATATAAGCATTTAATCGAAAAAAAGGAGCGTAGTGAGTGGTTTGCTTATGGGAATAGAATGAAGGAAAAATATCCTTTAGTAAAGGAAGAATATTGGAGACAATCTGAACTTGTAAATCCCTATTGCTTGGTGGAAACAATATCTAAATATATGCAACCAAATGATATATATGTATCAGGGAGCTCAGGAAGTTGCATTGATATTTCCATGCAAACATTTCGTGTAAAAAAGGGGCAAAGGGTTTTTTGTACAAAAGGCTTAGCTTCTATGGGATATGGATTGCCTTCAACTATTGGCGCATGTCTTGCAAGTGACGGAAAGAGAACAATAGGGGTAAATGGAGACGGTGGTTTTGTTATGAATGCGCAGGAGTTGGAAACTATTCGGCGCTTAAAATTGCCTGTTAAAATTTTTGTATTATATAACAGAGGATATGGCGCGATAAAAGCTACACAGACAAACTTGTTTGACGGGCGATTGGTAGCTTGTGATGAAGATTCTGGCCTTTCTTTACCCAGCATTGCTAAAATTGCGGAAGGATATGGGCTGAAAACAGTAGTCATAAAAGATATGCTGGAGTTAGATACGAAAGTTAAAAAGGTATTGGATTGCAAGGAGCCTATTATTGTAGAAGTGTGGACTCCAATTAATATAACGGCATCGCCCAAACAAGTATCATATAAAAAAAGAGATGGGCAGATGGAATCATTGCCGTTAGAATTTATGACTCCATTACTTTCAGATGAAGAAATGAAGGAAAATATGATAATTGAAATGTATGTGAGGGATTAGGATATGGATAAAGATTTTTTGAAGACCAGAGTTAAAAGACAAAAATTGGCTGATATACTTCCATTGGACACGCCATTTACTGTGAACATCGATCCTTCTGGGGCCTGCAATTTTAGTTGTGGATTTTGTCCATGTAATACTACTGATTTTAGAAACAATGACAGGCATAAAATAATGACTATGGAATTGTTTGGTAAAATAATAGAGGACTTAACATATTTTCCCCAGAAGATTAAAGTAATAAACCTGTATTGTTTTGGAGAACCATTGCTAAATAAAAATGTACCTCAAATGGTTAAGATGTTAAGGGAAAAAGAAGTATGTAACGAAATTATTATAGTGACGAATGGTTCGTTATTGACAGAGGAATTAAATGAAGAATTAGCTGGTTGTGGTATTGATTATATAAGGATTTCGGTTGAGGCATTGTCATCAGAGGGTTATAAAAGCGTTAGCAATAGGGAGGTGGATTTTGAAAAATTTTTAAATAATATACGAGATTTGAGAAACAAATGCCAAAAAAGTCCTTGTCTGATAAATGGGGGGGTCACTAAAATCCATTCGAAATGTGTTAATGCAATGCTTAAAGATGAGGCGGATATTCAGAGATTTCATGAATTGTTTGATCCGATTTCTGATTTTGTAAGTGTAGAAAATGTTGAGGAATGGTGGGGAGATTTTGATCCGATAATAAATGAGGACTCGATTAAAGTGGTTTCTAATGTTAACTATGGGGGAAAAGTGTGCACTAGGCCTTTGATACATATGATAATTCATTCTAATGGGGAGGTTAGTGCCTGTTGTAATGATTGGAAATTTGCGACAGTGTATGGTGATGCAAATAAAGAGAGTTTAGTTGAAGTATGGAATGGAAGGCGGCTTAGAGATTTTCAATTAATGCATTTGGAGGGGAGACGATATGAAAACTATTTTTGTGCTAAATGCAAATTTTTCTGTAATGATAATGTAGATGATGATGCCGAGATCATAGCAGAGCGCTTGCGTATGCAGGGGTGAAAGGAGAAGTAAGTATATTGAAAAATGTAATTGTATGCGGGGGCACTGGATTTATTGGAAGCTGGTTAGTTGATGAATTATTGTCAAAAAATATACATGTTGTTGAACTGGTGCGTAATAAAGATCGAATCCCGCTAGAACATATGCAAAACAGTAATTTTTCATACATAGAAACAGAATTTTTTAGGCTGTCAGATATAAAAATTGAGGTTAAAATTGATTGTTTTTATTATCTGGCGTGGGCAGGAGTTTCCGGAAAAGAAAAAAATGAATTTTTGGTTCAACTGGAGAATATTAAATTTGCAGTGGAAGCAATAAAACTTGCTAAAAAGATATCAGCCAAGAAATTTATTGCGACCGGAACAGTGGCTGAATATGTGTTTTGCGATAAATTGATTGATGTAAATTTGAAACAGACTCCAAATGATCTGTATGGTGCTACGAAAACAGCAGTTCATTATTATTTGGATGTATTATCAAGACAATTAAATCAGCCATTTATATGGGCATTGCTTCCGAGCACTTATGGAGAACGACGATCAGATAGTAATATTATCACATATACAATAATGTCTCTGTTGAAAGGAGAAAAAACTCAATACGGGAATTTGAATCAAATGTGGGATTTTTTATATGTGGCAGATGTCGCAAAGGCGTTATATTATTTGGGCGAAGAGGGTAAGGACAATAAAGTGTATGGTATAGGAAGTGGGATATATAAACCGTTAAAAGAGTATTTGTATATAATTCGTGATATGATTAACCCTAATGAAATGCTTGGTATTGGGGAATTGCCAGAAATGTCATCAAAAACATTTAGTTCTTGTGTTGATATTTCTGAAATAATAAAAGATACTCATTTCAAACCACAGACTTCTTTTGAGGAGGGAATTGCCAGAACAATTCTATATTACAGGAGTATAAAATAGAAATATGGATATTTTGGAATTAATGTTGCAAAGCAGTGATTTATACGCACCCTATACAGGGGTAGCATTGACTTCGTATCTTGAAAATAACAGGGACATAGATAAAATAATAATATATTTTTTGGCAGATAATGTTTCTGAGTTAAATAAAGATAGAATGGTTGATACAGTAAAAAAATATAACAGAACGATTTATATTTATGATGTGGGGGGGTATACAGAGGAGATAAAGGCTGCAGGTTTTTTAGACTATCATGGGAGTTATACAACGTTTTGTAAATTGTATTTGATTGATAAGATTTGTTTTGAGTCAGACAGAGTGCTGTATGTTGATAGTGACACTTTGTGTAATGGTTCTTTGAAAGATATATTGAAAGTAAGGATTGACGGTTATATCTGTGCTATGACAACAGAAATAAATACATTATTTCAGATAAAAAATTGTATACCTGATTATCATAGATGGTATAATGCGGGAGTGATATTATTTAATATCAGCAAATGGAAAGAACGTCAGTGCATTGAGATTATAAAATCTTATTTAAAAGAGTATAAGCCACAATTGCGTTTAGCTGATCAGGATATATTGAATTTGTTATTTCGAGATGAAATTAAAAGTATCCCACATAGATATAACTATATTTATACTTATACTTTATTGCCAGATAAATATGGTGAAAATGTATGGAAGTGGGGGAGAATCCTTTCAGAAAAACTAAAAGCAGAGAAGGATCAGGTAGTTATATGGCACTGTATGCCGGTATTTGGACGCAGACCATGGGATATAAATGCATATGTCCCAGATCTGGTTAGATGGGATTATTTTTTGGAGATTTCTGAATGGAGAAAAGACTTTAAAAAAGCAGATGAGGAACAAAGTTTGACAGGAAAATTTCAGGAGTTTTTATTTAGAAAAGGGAGCCTTTTTGTTTACTATTTATTTTATAAAGTAGCAATTATGCAGGTGGCACGTCGAGGCGCAAAAGGGAACCCATATATGGAGTTACTGAAGAATGCTAATGATTTTTTAAGTTCTTATTAACGAGCAATAATAGATAGAAAAGATGTGCAGGGATTGATTTATATGAAGTCAGTGATAATTACAGGGGCAACTTCAATGTTGGGAATTGCTACGATACGGGAGTGTATAAAAAGCGGAGTTAAAGTTATAGCTTTATCAAGACCAGACAGCCGACGAAAGAAATACTTACCGAAATCTGAGCTTGTAACATTGATAGAGTGTGATCTTGGCGAATTAGCTAAGATTAATCTACCGGAAGAACATTATGACGTATTTTATCATTTTGGATGGTGTTTTACAGAGGGTAAAGACCGGGATGATCCAATCTTACAGAGCAGAAACATAGAATATACTTTGAATGCGGTATATTTAGCGTATAGATATGGGTGTCAAAAATTTTTGGGAGCAGGTTCACAGGCAGAATATGGATTTTATGATAAAGTTATTACAGAGGACACGCCTGTAAAACCAGAGATATGCTATGGTTTTACGAAATATGCAGCGGGAAAACTTGCAGGAAAGCTTTGCGAACAATTGGGAATTATCTGTATATGGACAAGAATCTTTAGTGTATATGGAAAATATGATGGCGAAAATACGATGATTCAATATGCTTTTCGACAACACAAAAATAATAAAATTGCACAGTTTTCATCAGGAGCACAAATGTGGGATTATCTTTTTGAGGAAGATGCAGGGAAGTATTTTTTTCTGCTAAGTGAAAAAGTAGATAAGAGTATATTGGTTAATGTAGCTTCCGGGGATGTGAAACCGTTACGAAAATATATAGAGGACATAGCAAGCGTAATAAGTGAAATGGATGCAGACAAGCCATTTCAATATAAATTGGAATCAAGCGATATCAAGCCAAGAAATGGCATATTTCCGGATGTGAGCAGATTGCGCAGTTTGACAGGATATGTACCTCAAATAGATTTTATCGAAAGGATAAAAGAGATTTGGAGATATTTGCAATAAAAAGGGAGTTGCGGAAATGATTACTAAAAACTGTAGATTGAGCGAATTCTCGAAACAGATAAAAAATAAGAGAGTAATATGTTTTGGCGCAGGAGTAGCAGGACAAACTTTTGTAAGCCATTTAGAAACGCATATTCTGGATCAAATACTTTTTTTCGTCGATAATGATGAAAAAAAGTGGGGGAAGGAAATAGAAATAGAGGAGAAAAAATATACAATCAAGTCCCCAGAATGGTTGCAAAACTATAATATACATGATAGTGTTATTCTCATAACATCAAGATTTTGGAATCAAATACATGTTCAGTTGGAAGCGATTTCCATATTAAAAGAAGTAGAATGTTTTGTGTATTTATTAATGAAAGCTAATGGTAGCAAAGAGGAATATATTATTCCGGAAGGACCGGCTATAATTCCTAAAATTATACATTATTGTTGGTTCGGAAATAGTACCATGTCAGAAAATGAGATGAATTGTATAGAAAGTTGGAAAGAATTATGTCCTGATTATGAGATCATCCGATGGGATGAACATAATTATAATTGTAGAAAGACCAGATATTTAAAAGAAGTTTACGATTATGGACATTATAGTGCAGTTTCCAGTTATGCAAGATTTGAAATATTAAGTGAGATTGGCGGTATTTATCTTGATACAGATGTAGAAATTATAAAAAATATTGATAGCTTGCTTAGATTGCCTGCATATATGGGGTTTGAAGTGGCAGATATTATTAATACTGGTCATGGATTTGGTGCGATTAAAGGAAACCCCATTTTTAGAGAAATTATTGAATATTATGATTCTATTTCCCATTACGACGAGAAAGGGGAATTTTATTATACAGGATGCCCTATTATAACAACCCAAATTTTAAAAAAGCATGGATTGGTTTCTGATGGAACTATACAACAAATAGATGATATTACCATTTTTCCCAATGAATATTTTGATCCAGTTATGCAGATACCTGTTAAAAATACATTTTCTATTCATAGATATTCATCGTTGTGGAGCTTGAAAGGAATAAATATGAGTATAGTTTGGAGAGAGCAAAGAGAATATTGGGAATACCTTAATCGGGAAGGGTTGATAGAGGACTTATAAAAATATGTGTGGAATTGCAGGAATTTTAGGTGATTTATGTATAAATAGAGGTAACATTTATCGTATGTGTGATGCATTGCAGCATAGAGGACCGGACGGGCAGGGGGTGTATTTTGACGAGAGAAGTTCTTTGGCATTAGGGCATAAAAGGCTTTCTGTAATTGATCTATCTGATAATGGTGCACAACCTATGATATCAGACGATGGCAGATGGATAATTTCTTTTAATGGTGAAATATATAATCATTTTGAATTAAGAACAGAATTTTTAGAGGATAAACAATGGAAAGGGACTTCTGATACCGAAACATTGGTTGCGATGATACAAGAATATGGGGTGAATAAAACACTTGATGTAATAAGAGGAATGTTTGCCATAGCGGCATGGGATAAAAGGAGTGAAAAATTATATCTTTTTCGTGATGCAATGGGTGAGAAGCCTTTGTATTATGGAAAAGTAAAAAGTAGTTTTGTATTTGCATCAGAGATAAGTGCAATAGAGGCTTTAAGTGAGTTTGACAGAGAGATAGATATAAATGTGCTTGGAACTTATTTTAGATATGGTTATATACCAGCACCACAGTCGATTTATAAAAATGTGAAAAAACTTATGCCCGGTGGCATATTGTGCTATCAAAAGGGAAGTGAACCGATTATACGAAAATGGTGGAATTTAGATAAAATAATTTTAAATGGAAAAAGAGAAAGATTTGCTGGAGCTTTTAATGAGGCGGTAGATGAGTTAGAAAAAATATTGAAATGCGCGATAAAAGAGCAAATGAAAGCTGATGTGCCTATGGGTGGGTTTCTTTCTTCAGGTATAGATTCATCTACAATTGTATCCATTATGCAAAGTATTTCTAATGCATCAATAAATACTTTTAGTATAGGAATAGATGGGAAAGGAAATGAAGCAGGAGTCGCAAAGGAAATCGCAGGTATTCTTGGAACCAATCATCACGAATATTATCTTACCTTGAAAGATGTTATTAGCATAATACCAGAGTTATCGAAAGTTTATTCAGAGCCATTTGCAGATAATTCTGCAATTCCGACATTTTTACTTAACAGATTCGCTAAAAATTATGTGACAGTGTCGCTCAGCGGAGATGGAGGGGATGAGCTTTTTGGCGGATATAACATATATTTTCAGGCAAAGCGGTGGTGGGATATCGTAAGAGGAAGTAATGATATGTCAGCCAGACAAAAACTTATATCAGAAGGAGTATCAGAATATAAAACTGAGAAATATCTGCGCTGTACCTGTATTGAAGATATTTATCTATATTACTATGATTATGATGAGAGTCTTGCAAATATGAATCTCTTTTGCAGTGACAAAGATTCGAAAAGAGGTTTTGTAGAAAATGATATAGAAAAACTGATGCTGTTAAATCAGAAGCAGTATATGCCTGATGATTGTCTGGTAAAAGTGGATAGAGCAGGAATGGCTGTATCCATGGAAAACAGAATCCCATTACTCGATAAACGTATTGTGAGATTTGCCTGGAGTTTACCAGCTGAATATAAATTTGAGACAGGAAATAGTAAGAAAATACTTCGCAGTATTCTCTATAAATATTTACCAAGAGAACTGATGGAACGTCCTAAATGTGGGTTTAATATACCGATATCAGAACTTATGAAAGATGAAAGGTTAAGAGAGTGGGCAGAAGAAAGAATCGTTAGTTCTAAATTGGAGGCGTATATTGATAGGAATTTTATAAAAGGATTTTGGGATGATTATGTAGAACGTAACGTCTGGAAACCAGTAATTTATTATTATTTAATATTAGCGGATTGGTGCGAAAATAAGGTGAGATATTAGATTATGCAGGAGGAGTTGATTGAATTTGGAAAATGGAAGAAAGACTATAGGGATTAATATCCCATGCTATAATGAAGAAGAAAATGTGGTCCCAATATGTGAAGCAATTATAAAGCTATTTGACGGGGAATTAGCTGGGTACAATTATTTAATTCAGTTTATTGATAATAATTCAGAAGATACAACACAAGAAAAAATTAGAGATTTATGTAAAAAGTACATGTGTGTTCGAGCTATTTTTAATGAGAAGAACTATCGTTGGTATTCTTCCAGTTATGGATTGTGGCAGGCAGAAGGAGACTGCATAATAGCAATTGCTGCTGATTTTGAGGAACCGGTTGAATTAATTAGAGAGTTTGTAAAATATTGGGAAGAGGGATATGGATTAATACTTGGGGTCAAGAAAAGTAGTAATGAAAAAAAACGAATGTTTTTTATGAGGAAATTGTATTACCATATTTTGGAAAGTGTGTCAGATATAGAAATTATTGATGGATTTTCGGGATTTGGACTATATGATCGGAAGTTTATTGAAATATATAAAAATAGCTGCGATTACGCAACAGTATTTCGGACTTTTGTTTCTGAAAATGGTTACAGAATTAAGACTATAGAATATGAAAAAAAAGAACGTTTACATGGAAAATCAAAACATAGTTTTCTTTCATTGTGCGATGATTTTCTTGTCACATTTGTGAGCTGCTCTACAGTGGGAATAAGATTAGTTACAATGTCAGGAATGGGACTTTCTATTGTCAGCATAATGGTAGCTTTAATTTATTTGATTTTGAAAATACTGAAATGGAATAGTTTTAATGCAGGAATAGCGCCAATATTGATTGGGATGTTTTTCCTTGGAGGGGTTCAATTGTTTATCATGGGATTGTTAGGGGAGTATATTTTGAAAATAGATAAAAGACTCTTAAAGCAACCTTTTGTAGTAGAGCGAGAAAGAATTAATTTTAACGATGAGTGGAAAAAAGGAGATAAAGAATTAATGGATAGAGGGCGGAAAAAATGATATTGGAATTGGTCATGCAAAGTAGCGAAATGTATTCGCCCTATGCTGGTGTAGCATTAACATCATATTTGGAGAATAATAGAGATATTGAAGAAATAACAGTGTATTTTATATCAGATGGGCTGTCTGGAGAAAGCAAGGGAAAAATTATAGAAACAATAGAAAAATACAAACGTGAGATATTTTTTTTTGAGGCCAATGAAATTGTAGACAGCTTGAGAAAAAGAGGATTTCGGGAATTACATGGGAGTTATACTACATATTGTAAAATATTTTTATTGGATAAAATTAATTTTAAATCAGATAAAGCTTTGTATGTTGATGCAGATACATTATGTGTGGGTAGCTTGAAAGAACTTTTAGTTATAGAGTGGGAAGGTAATATCTGTGGCATGTCGGTAAATCTTCAGCCTTATGTAGAGAAAAAGTATAAAGCTCCGAAATATATGAAATGGTATAATGCAGGTGTTGTTTTATTTAATATAAAAGAATGGAGAAAGAATCATTGCTCAGAGATGGTATATGATTATATTGAACAGTGTGCGCCTAATATACTTTTTGCGGAACAAGATATCTTAAACATTTTATTTATGGGACAGATAAAAGAATTATCTGTAATATATAATTATATGTACTCATATGCATTACTGCCCTTAAAATATGAAGCAAAAATTTTTGGGTGGGATTCTAATATCAAGGAACAGATGTTGTCAGCTCCATCTAAAGTTAAAATATATCATTGTTTTCCCATTTTTGCAAAAAGGCCATGGCATCAGGATGCATATATACCGGATGAGGAAGCAGATTGGGATAGATATTTAAAAATGTCTATGTGGAAAGAGTTAGAAAAAGAAAAGAAAGAGTCTATTTTTAACAGGGTTCAGTATTGGATGTATAGAAGATTACCCATAGTGATCTATAGTATTTTTTTCGGGGGGGCATTTCGCATATTAGTATATAAGAGTCTTATAAAAAATAGATTGGATTATGGCAGAGAGGTTGAAAGAGCTATTAATTGGAAAAAGCAATGGATAAAAATAAAAAATATTGACTTGTGAGGAAATTGAGAAATGATGCAACAAAAAGTTTATAACCGGGAGTTTTATACTTTATTAAAAAGTAAAATTAATAGTGTCAGTAATATGGCAAAGTATATTGTAGATATAGTTGAACCTAAAAGTATTGTAGATTTAGGCTGCGGAAGCGGAGAATGGTTATATAATTTTAAAAAACATGGGGTTACAGAGATAGTAGGCTATGATGGTGCGTATGTTGATAAAGAGTTGCTGTCAATACCACCTGAGAGTTTTTTTGAGTGGGATTTGACACAAAAATTAGAAGTGGAAAGAAAATATGATATGGCAATGAGTCTGGAAGTTGCAGAGCATATAGAGGAAAAATATGCGGATATCATGGTTGAAAATCTTACAAATCTAAGTGAAGTAGTGCTGTTTTCAGCAGCTATTCCAGGTCAGGGGGGGTAATGCATGTCAATGAAAAATGGATGTCGTATTGGAGAGAAAAATTTAAAAATTATGGATATGTATTTTGTGACTGCCTGAGAGATTATGCATGGGATTTGTCTGAGTTGGATTATTATTATAAACAAAATATGGCCATTTATGTTAAAGACACAAATACTATCATGATAGAAAAATTAAGTTCTATAAAAAAAGAATCTATGATAGATGTTGTACATCCTATTGCATATTTAAAATATAAAGCTAATCTTGAAATTGCGTATGCTATGTTGGAAAATTTAAATGGGGAGTTTTTAAAGAGTTTTTTTAAAGAGAACCAAATTAAAAGAATAGCAATTTATGGAGTTGGGAAAATAGGCAGATGTCTATATAATATGTGTCAAAATTGTGATGTTGAGATAGTTTATGATATTGATATGGATAGCAGTAATCAATTAGGAAATATAGAAACGATTCATCCGAAGGATGTTAAAGATGGAGATACGGATATGATCATTATAGCCAGTGGATATCATTATGAGGAGATGACCCGAAATTTAGAACATCTGCAACAGACAAAGATAATGTCAATCAAAGATTTGTTTATTGCATGAGAAGGTTTAAAAAAGTTATAGATAAAAATAAATCGAGTGAATAGTGGTTTGAATAAGATAATCAGAGATTTTTTAATTAAAAAGATCAATAATGGATATACTTGGAATTCTATTGCAGGAGTAGTAAGTGCCAGTGAGGCGGTAATACTTTCGATGGTAATTACAAGAACTATTGGATTGGCAGATGCAGGGATTTTGACAATTGCTTTTGCAGTGGGAAATCTTTTTCTAAATATAGGAAAATTTGGAGTACGGAATTATCAAATATCGGACATTAAAGGGGAATTTTCGTTTTCTAATTATTTTATTGCAAGGTTGATAAGCACAGGAAGCATGCTTTTAGTATCTGTAATTTATTTAATTGTACGATTATGGGAGGAAAATTATTCCTGGCAGAAAGCAATTGTTGTGTTTGGGATGTGTGCTATTTATGCGATCGAGGCTATTGAAGATCTATTTTGCGGTTTATATCAGCAAAATAATGCATTAGATGTAGGGGCAAAGATATTTTCAATAAGATGGATATTGACAATGATAATAATGTCTTTATCATTACTTTGGTGGCATGATCTGTTAAAAACTATGTTAGCAGGAGTGCTTACTTCTGGTATAGCATTTATATATTTATTATATTTGACGTATCCAAGCTTTAAAAAGAATATAAGATGGGGGATTTGTAAGAAGGATTTTGGGGTTTTAAGAAATTGTCTTCCATTATTTTTAAGTGGTTTTATGATGTTTTATATTACAAATGCACCTAAATATTCTATAGACCGATGGCTTACTGAAGAAGTGCAGGCTTGTTATGGATTTATAGCAATGCCGGTGTTTGTGATTGAAGTGCTGAATGGCTTGATTTATTATCCCATAGTTGTTAAAATGTCGATTGAATGGGAAGAAAGAAATAAAAAGCGGTTTTTACGAAGTGTATATAAACAATGTTTGATACTTTTGGGAATTATATGTATTTGTTTGATCGGAGCTTATACATTAGGGATTCCGATATTGTCGATGCTTTATGCAACAGATTTAAGTGATTATAAAATAGAATTATTAATTTTATTGTTTGGAGGAGGAATGCTTGCAACAATAGGATTTTTTAATACACTTATAACGATTATGAGAAAACAACAATGGACTATGTGGGGATATATTGTAACTTCAATTATGACAAAAGTATTGATGGATCCCTGTATAATAAAGTATGGCGTGTTTGGAGCTGTTATATTATATACTGGGCTTATGATGATATTAGCAATTATTTTTATAAGCATATTTAGTATTAATATAAAAAAGGCTGAGCAATTATAAATTTCTGATAGTAAGAGAACGTTTAAGGTTAGCGTTGGAGAACGGATATGACATTTAATTCGTATGAGTTTTTACTTTTTTTCCCTGTAGTAATAATAGTTTATTTTATAATCCCCAAAAAGATAAGATGTTTGTGGCTTTTAGGTGCCAGCTATTATTTTTATATGTGTTGGAATCCGCAGTATGCTATTTTAATTGCAGTATCGACTATAAGTACATATCTCAGTGGTATTTTGCTTAATATAATGAATGTAAAGGGAAATGTAAAATTTAAAAAAGTAGTTGTTTGGATAAGTGTTGCTGTCAATTTAGGTATTTTAGCTTTTTTTAAATATTCAAATTTTATTGTGTATAATTTAAATATAGCAATAGAAAGAATAAATGTGAAATCAATTAGTACATTTGATATTGTACTACCAGTTGGAATTTCTTTTTATACATTTCAGGCATTAAGTTATACGATAGATGTTTATAGAGGAAATGTAAAAGTTGAAAAGAATATTTTAAGGTATGCCCTGTTTGTATCCTTTTTTCCGCAGCTTGTTGCTGGTCCTATAGAGCGTTCAAAAAATTTATTGTCTCAAATTGATGAGATGGATTGTTTTCATTTATGGAATTTGGATAGTTTTTCTGATGGACTGATACTAATGCTATGGGGATTTTTTCAAAAAATGGTCATTGCTGATCGGGTTAGCATTTTTGTAGATAATGTATATTCTCAATACTGGATGTATGGTACAGTGGAATTGGTAATAGCAACTATCTTTTTTGCGATTCAGATATATTGCGATTTCGGTAGTTATTCTCTCATTGCGATCGGCGCGGCAAAAGCGATGGGATTTGAGCTGATGGAAAATTTTAATACGCCATATTTTTCAAAATCTATCAAAGATTTTTGGAGAAGATGGCATATTTCTCTGTCAACTTGGTTTAGAGATTATTTGTATGTACCATTAGGCGGAAGTCAGTGTTCCCGGCTAAAAAAATATAGAAACTTAATGGTAACCTTTATAGTCAGTGGGCTATGGCATGGAGCCAGCTGGGGACTTATTTTGTGGGGGGGTATTCATGGGCTATATCAGATAATTGGTGAATTAACAATGCCGATCAGGAGTGTTCTGATAAAAAAGCTGAAAATAAATACACAATGCATGAGCCATAATCTTGGAAAGATAATTATTACCTTCTTATTGGTATGTTTTGCATGGATATTTTTCAGAATGAACTCTATTTCGAATTCTATTCAATATATAAAAAGAATGTTTACAAGACCGAACTTATGGGTGTTGCATGATCAGAGTCTGTATTCAATTGGACTGGATAGAGTGGAGATGAATATTCTCATCATGTCGTTGGTTGTGCTTTTGCTGGTAGATACTATCAGATATAAGAAAAACATTACAATTGAAAAATATCTAAAAGAGCAAAATATTTGGTTTAGATGGAGTGTTATATTAATCATTTTTTTTGCTACTATTATTTATGGAGTTTATGGACCATTATATGATCCAACACAGTTTATCTATTTTCAATTTTGAGTGCGAGCTGAGAAAATCAGCCGCCAGAGGCGGATGATTTTCCTCAGCGAGTACGGGGCGCCGTACTTGCTGGGAAGCTGCTTTATATACAGTAGGAAAATCCTATCGGGCAAGGACTGGCTATCCACCCGTACCGAGCATTTGGGTCCGAACTGGCAACATAAGGACTAAGCGTAATACAGGGAGAGGCAGAGCCGAAACGAAAGTGTACTTATTGAGCCGGGAAAGGAGAGGTTCCTACAGATCACAGCCATCAAAAAGGGTATATATCCCCAAAGATGGAAAGGGCAGAATGAGGCCGTTAGGTATATCCAGTTATGAGGATAAGCTGGTGGAAGCAGTAACCGCAGAGATACTAAGCATGGTTTATGAGCCGAAATTCTATGATTTCAGCTGCGGATTCAGACTTGGCAGGAGCTGTCATATGGCAGTCAGGGAAGTCATCAAGGACATACAGCTGTACAAAACAAGCTGGATAGCAGAGGCAGATATTAAAGGATTCTTCGACCACGTATCACATGAGTGGCTGATCAAGATGTTGGAACATGACATAGCAGACAGGAGATTTCTGGAACTGATCAGAAAGTTTCTGAAGGCAGGAATCATAGATAGAGGCATATACAGCGACACAGAAGAAGGGACACCGCAGGGAAATGGAGCAAGCCCAATGCTGGCGAATATATTCCTGCACTATGTACTGGACAACTGGTTTGATGTTATAGTGCGCAGGCACAG
The DNA here is from genome assembly GCA_910584915.1 of uncultured Lachnospiraceae bacterium. Lineage (GTDB taxonomy): Bacteria > Bacillota > Clostridia > Lachnospirales > Lachnospiraceae > 1XD8-76. Next base: position 138,278 of record CAJUDM010000001.1, on the reverse strand, counting down.
CCGCGGAGAATGATATATAGTCAGGTATGCTGATGATTACGTATGCTGTTTTCAATATCCGAATGACGCAGAATGGTTTGTAAGGGCAATGAAAGAACGGTTCATGAAATACGGGCTGGAACTTGCGGGAGAAAAGACAAAGATACTGGAATTCGGCAGATATGCGGAACATAAGAGAGCAGAGAGAGGGCAGGGAAAACCAGAGACATTTGATTTTTTAGGCTTCACGTTTTATTGCAGCATGAACACGGAAAGAACATTCTTTCGATGTAAGGTCAAGACCAGCAGGAAGAAGTTACGAAACAAGATAAGAGCCATGAAGGAGTGGATAAGAGACCATCGTAATGCACCATTAGAATGGCTGTTTAGGAAGCTGAATGAGAAACTGAAGGGTCATCATCAGTACTATGGAGTCACAGATTACATAGCAGAGTGCAAACGGTTTCTAAGGCTGACTACATGGTATCTCTATAAGTATCTTAACAGGAGAAGTCAGAAGAGGAGCTATAACCATGAGACATTTTTCAATGGATTGTTGAGGACATTTCCACTTGTTAATCCACGCATCCGTGTTAGTCTGTATTATCGATAATTGTTACTATAAGAAATGTGAGGAGCCGTATGCGTTAGTAGCGCACGTACGGCTCTGGAGAGGAGTATAATGAGTAATCATTATATTTACTTAAGTATAAGGAAACATATGAAGAAGAGTATAATGAAAATAGTTTGCTTTATAATAATATTAGTGATTTTGTCTAATTATTTGATAGGAGTATATTCTTTTAAGTATAATGACGGAATATATGGATTGACAGCGTTTTATAAGCAGGATAGGAATATAAATGATGTAATTTTAGTGGGCAGCAGTCATATATTTGAAAATGTAAATACAGAAATACTTTGGGATGAATATGGGATCGCATCATTTGATTTAGCAGGGAGTGCACAACCTATATGGAACAGTTATTATTACATTAAGGAAGCACTAAAAACACAAAAGCCTGACTTAATAGTATTTGATTTATGGGGAGTTACTGAAACTGAAGATTTTGCTAGTGATAGCAGGATCATTAAAAATACATATGGAATGAATTTTTCCTTGGACAAAGTTGAGGCTGTTAAAACATCTTCGGAGGAAGAAGCTTGGAATATTTATTTGTGGGAGATTCCCACATATCATACCAGGTACAAAGAGTTGGCAGCTTCGGATTTTTTATCTAATTTGGGGATGGCGAATTTTGAGGCGTGGAAAGGCTTTGGAATTAATACCGCGACAAAAGCATTGGAAAGACCTGAAGGGTTTCAAACAGATGAAACCTTAGAACTTACAGAAAAGGTGGAAAGATATTTAAGAAAGATTTGTGAATTATGTCAGGATAACGATGTAGAATTATTACTTATAAAAACTCCTGGTATAACATGTAAAGAGTGGACAATGAAATATAATAAAGCGGCAGAAATTGCAAAAGAGTATGATGTATCGTTTATAGATTTTAATTATTATTATGATGAAATGGAATGGGATTTTTCAGCGGATATGGCGGATGAAGCTCATTTAAACTATAGGGGAAATGTAAAATTTTCAAAATATCTTGGCGAATATTTAAAAAGGAATTATGATATTCCTGATCGCCGTGGTGAAGAAGGATTTGAATCGTATGATATTATTTCGCGAGATTGTATTATGCGGACAAAGAACGCGATGGTATATGATACTTATGATTTTGAATTGTTTTTGGAAGAACTTCAAAATGAGAACTATGTAATAGTTTATACAACAGCTAGTGATTTAAAAAATGCGTCTAATTATATGGATGTCAGTGCAGAATTAAATAAGTATGGAATAAATCCAGAAGGGATAGGGACACCTGGTGCCTGGGTAGTCAGAGGAGATAATATCCTTTTTTCATCTAATGGTGAAAATGATTATTTGTGGCATATGGAGTTAGCACCATATAAAGATATTGAGGTTAAGTCAAATGCTGATAGTAACAAAGAGGTTTCGGTTGTTTTTAACCGGGAAGAAAAAATAAAAACTGCATCGGGTATAAATATTATTGTTTATGATTCTGTGACAGAAACGATTGTTGATGCAGTTGGATTTCCTATTGTGGATGGAGAGATGCAATATGATAAGGCACGTTAGCAGACTTTAATAAGGGACATATGAAGAGTACTTTTGGGTTCTATTCTTTAAGTATACTAAAAAGGCAAATCGGTGTGAAAGGAATAAGTTTTGAGGCGTTAATGGAGGAAGAAAATTGATTGGATGTACAGTGTCTACTGCTGGTGGACTATTACTGGGAATTGAACGGGCGGCAGCGTTGGACTATCAATGTACACAAATATATACGACGAATTCGAGAACATGGAATATAAGTTCTGACAGTTTGGACAATGTGCAGGAATAAGCAAAAAAATATGACATTTATTTGCTTGGACATATTCCATTTATTGTTAATTTGGCATCTAAAGATAATATAATAAGAGATAAATCGGTAAAACGTTTGTCACAAGAGATTATTCGAGCTAATGCTTATGGAATAAACATATTAGTTCTTCATCCAGGGAGTACATTAGATGGTGATACAAATCGAGGAATCGCTTGCATTATAAAAGCGATGGATGATGTCTATGATTTGTGTAAAGAGTACAATGTGATGTTAGCACTGGAAACTATGAGTGGTCAGGGAACACAGATTGGCAGTAGTTTTGAGGAGTTGGCATATATTTTGCAGGGAGTTAAAAATAATTCGCATTTAGCTGTTTGTCTGGATACATGCCATTTATATGCAGCCGGTTATCAAAGAGATATATTTAAGCCGCTTTTTGATGATATTAGTTTTGATGAGGATTTTGATAGAGTTAATTATGCAAAGCTGATCAGGACTAAAGATTAAAAGTAATAATGAATGTTGTTAGATGTGAAAGGTATAATGGTGTAGGGCAATGATAAAATATATAACAGTTAAGAAGAACAGATTCGAAAGCTTTCTTTTAGTGTGCGTCATAGGGACTATAGTATTGCCTCTGCTAATTGGGATTTCTTATGCTGTTCCTGCGGCGGATGATTTTTCAAATGCAAATGGTATACGCGGGGCTTTGCAAAATAGTAATATGTTTGTTGCAGCGTGCATAAAAACAAAGGAGACATATTTGACATGGCAAGGGACATTTTTGAGTACGTTTTTGGTGAATATTCTTAAGCCTCTTGAGACGACAGACATGTCGAAGTTACATTTATTATTATATTTAAATGTGTTACTTATAGCTGGCGCTACACTCTGGATGGGAATCGTAATCGCAAAAAAAATGTATAATATATATAATAGAAATAATGTGTTGATGCTCCTGATAATTTTTATTTTTTTAGTGTTCGGAGCATGCAGAGGTGGGCGAGAGGCGTTTTATTGGTTTACAGGAGCATGTGTATATACTTTTCCAATGAGTTTAACACTTAGTTGTTTGGCATTTTATGCGCAGTATCTTTGGGGAAAGAAGACGATGAAAGGGATGATATCGCTATGTGTAATGTCATTTTTGGCTAGTGGGGGAGTATTGCAAGTGACAGCAGTTCTTTGCTATGGAATGCTGATTTTGTGGGGATTGTATTTGGTGAAGCGTAAGGACAGAGATAGTGTAGTAGCAGGGTTCCCGTTTATTACAGCTCTTATTGGTGCATTAATAAATGCTTTTGCTCCAGGAAATTTTACTCGACATACATATTTGGAAGAAGGGATACATGTTTTTAAAGCATTTAGAAATGTAATAAAAGTTGTAATTACACAAATGAGAGAGATGTTGACAGAAAATTTGTTTTTATATATTGTACTTTTTTGCATTATATTTGGTATTTATGCAGTATCAAAGCCTATAATGGAGATTAGAAAATATCATCCGGTATTACTTTTTATAGTGTTATTAGCGGGATTAATGATTTCTTTATTTCCGCTTTGTTTGGGGAAAGGTACAGGTAATATGTCATTAAGAAATGTATATATATGTGATTTATATGTTGGATTGGGAAGTGCTGTTTGGGCGCTGGAATTGGGGGGGTGGCTTGGCACAGAAAAGGGGTATAAGATAAGCAAAGAGGGAATATGGCTGGTATTTATATGTGCGGGACTTGTTTTTTTTAGAGGAGGCGATATATGGAAATTTTTTCATGGCGGGGCTACGGGAAGAACATTTTATGAATTATGCTCTGGAGATTTGCAGAAAAATTCTTTAGAGTGGGGGACGTTATTACGAAAAATTGAAAATAGTGAAGAAAGCAAAATAGTATTGCGAATGAATAAACTCCCGGATACTATCTTGATGACTCCTGGCCTGAGTGAAGATGAGAGTTATTGGGTTAATTTTTCTGTTGCGCAATTTTATGGCAAGGATACAATAGCAGTTGTATTTGAGGAAGAATAAAAAGGGACTATGCAGGAAAGAAGATAAATGAAGATTTGAGAAATATAAGATGAATAAGATATTATTAAAAATAAGAAACAAATTATTGAAAGATAAAAAGGGCACGTTAGAATGCTTTTTACTGGTATGTATTATAGGCGCTATAGTACTGCCGATAATGATATGCGCTTTTTATGCATTGCCCGCTGCGGATGACTTTTCGCATGCAAATGAGACTCGCATAGCTCTGCAGAATAATAATATATTTGCGGCGGCATGTATAAAAACAAGAGAGACATACCTGACTTGGCAGGGAACTTTTACGAGTACTTTTCTGGTAAATATTTTTGAACCGCTTGGGACAGTTGGGATAACAGGGCTAAGAATTCTATTATGCTTGAATATATTGTTTTTAGCTGTCAGTGTGATTTGCTTTGGAATAGTGATCGGGGAAAAATGGTATAGTTTGTATGACAGAAAAACTTTGCTGATTCTTTTGACAGTTTTTATTTTTGTATCGTTTGGGACATGCAGAGGCGGACAGGAAATATTTTACTGGTATACAGGTGCATGTGTGTATACTTTGCCGTTAAGCTTGACATTCTGCTGCCTGACTATATATATAAATTATTTATGGGGAAAGAAATCGGTTGAGACGATGATAGGGTTATCTGTTTTAGCGTTTCTTACCAGTGGAGGCGTACTGCAGATAACAGCGATCCTTTGTTTTGGTATGCTGGGGCTTTGGGGGGGTTATTTATATACGCACAGGAATAAGGAAGGAGTATTGTCAGGTATTCCGTTTTTAGCATCTTTTATCGGTGCGCTTATCAATGCTTTTGCGCCAGGAAATTTTGTGCGGCATGACGCCTGGGAAGAAGGGATTCACATTTTTAAGGCGATAAAAAATGTGTTGATAATAGCAATGTCACAGATAAAAGATATTTTTAAAACAGAGAATTTATTTTTGTATGTGATAATTTTTTGCTTTTTAATTGCTGCGTATAGAGCGACAGAGTCTAAAGCAACCGACAGAAAATACCATCCAATAATCATGATAATTATATTATTGGCAGGTTTTTTGATTTCTTTATTTCCGTATTGCCTGGGAGTGGGCTCTGCGGGTATGGCTTTGAGAAATATATATATGTGTGATTTATATATTGGCTGGAGCAGTGTTGTATGGGCACTGGAGTTTGGTAGTTGGTTTGGCATAAATGGTGGATATCGAATTCGTAAAGAGGGTTTGTTGCTGACATTTATATGTGTAATGCTTATATTTTTCCGGTCGGGAGATATGGGGAAAGTATTTCAGGGGACTTCAGCCAGAACACTGTACGGGTTGTGCTCCGGGGAGATACAAAGATGTTCTGCAGAATGGAGTTCGTTGTTAGAGGATATTGATAATGCGGAGGAGAGCGATGTATTAATAGAAACCAAAAGAATTCCGGAAACTATTTTAATGTCGCCTGGAATAAGTGAAGATAAAACTAATTTTGTAAATAAATTTATAGCAGAATACTATGGCAAAGACACTGTTACAGTTATATTTACTGGAGAAGAGAGGGCGGGAGAAAATTAAATGATGGAATATATGGGAGTAAAAATGTTGGAATTCCCGCAACATGGGGATGAGCGTGGCCATTTGGTTATTGTAGAAGGCTTGAAGGATATTCCTTTTGAGATTAAGCGGGTTTTTTATATTTATGGCTCGGATGCGACAGTAGTTAGGGGACAGCATGCCAATAAAAGGTCTGAATTTGTTTTGATCAATGTATCCGGTCAAAGCAAAGTACGGGTGAGGGACGGCAAAGGGAATGAAAAAGTTTTTTCGCTTTCCCGTCCTCATACAGGAGTATATTTACCACGTTTGATTTGGAAAGATATGTATGATTTCAGTGAAGATTCTGTTCTGCTATGCCTGGCGTCCGAACATTACGATCCTGAAGAGTATATTAGAGATTATGGGGATTTTGTGAAATATATTGAAGGAATGGAAAAGAATGATGAAAATATCAGTGGTAATACCGGTATATTATAATCAGGATAATTTGGGACCGCTGTATCAAGATATACAGGAGAAGCTTTATATACATGAGGAATATGAATGGGAACTTGTTATGGTAAATGACGGCTCTCAGGATGACAGTTATAAAGTAATGAAAGAACTGGCAGATCAGGATGAGCGGATTAAGATTTATAATCTTTCCAGAAATTTTGGTTCTCATGCTGCTGTTTTGTGTGGATTGTCTAAATGCGGAGGCAACTGTGCAATTGTGAAGGCGGCAGATATGCAGGAACCGACGGAAATGATAATCGAGATGATCAGGAGCTGGGAAAAAGGAAATAATGTGGTTCTGGCTGTCAGGGAAGACCGGATGGAAGGAAAAGGACAGAAATTATTTGCCGGGTTATATTATTGGCTTGTCAGAAAAACATCTTTTCCGTCAATGCCTAAGGGTGGGTTCGACGTGTATTTATTGGACAGAAAGGTGATTAAGGTACTGATGTCGCTGGACGAAAGGAATAGTGCATTAACAGGACAGATATTGTGGAGCGGGTTCAGAACAGAGAAAGTATATTATACACGTATGCAACGAAAAATAGGAAAAAGCCGTTGGACGCTCAGGAAGAAACTCAGACTGGTAACAGATACTTTATTTAGTTTTTCGACGCTTCCCATTACGATTGTTTCCGCCATTGGAGTATTGTCTTGCGTAGGGGCGGGCATCTGGGCAGTTTTGGTGCTTATTTTTAAATTGGCAGGCCTTATTGGTGTTAGCGGTTGGACAACCTTATTTATATTTAATTTGTTTAGTTTTGGCATCATCATGTTGACTTTGGGGATATTGGGTGGATATTTATGGAGAACTTTCGATGCTTCTCGGAACAGACCGCCTTATATTGTTGAAGACGATAATGATAAATAGCAGCAGATTAGAATGAAAGATTGATATGAAAGGGGAGTACGTATGAAAAAGATCAGTGAGAAGGCTCATATTGCAGACACAGCAGTTATTTATGATGGGGTGGAAATAGAAGACGATGTAATAATTCATGATTATGTAGTGATATACCCTAATGTGCTTATTAAAAGGGGGTGTGAGATATATGATCATTGTGTGATCGGGAAGATGCCGACCTCACCTGGAATTACAGCGAGGGCATTAAAGAAAAACTATTCTAAGCTGATAGTGGGAGAAGAATGCATTTTATGTCCGGGAGTGGTACTTTATACCGGAAGTATGTTGGGGAAGCACAATCTGTTGGGTGATTATTGTTCTATCAGAGAAGAGTGTACGGTAGGGGATGGCTGCCTTATCAGCAGAAATGTCAGTGTAAATTATAATACAAGAATCGGTAGCCATACGAAAATTTTGGATAATACACATATTACAGGCAACATGGTAGTAGGAGATCACGTATTTATCAGTGCATTGGTGGTGACAACTAATGATAACACTATGGGGCGGAAAGACTATAGTGAGGATCATATAAAAGGACCGGTAATCGAGGACTATGTTACAGTTGGAGCGGCAGCTAATTTATTGCCCGGGGTAGTGGTGGGGCGTAATGCGATTGTCGGAGCGGGAGCGTTAGTGACAAAGGATGTAGCGCCGGATAAAGTTGTCATGGGGATTCCTGCCAGAGTTATAAGGGATGTGGAAAAAGATAGAGATATGTAATTGTATTGAGGGGGAATTGAGAAAAAGAGGATGTTGAAATGAGAATTTCTGTAGTTATGACAACCTATAATGGTGAAGAATATATTATAGATCAACTGAAGTCTTTGAAAAATCAGACAAGAACCCCGGATGAAGTTTTAATATTTGATGATTGTTCTGTCGATAATACGATTGAAATAATCGAGAACTTTATAAAAGAAAACGGATTGAATAATTATAGAGTGTTTAGGAATTCTGAGAATAAAGGGTGGCGCCGGAACTTTATGGAAGGCTTTTCCCAATCTCAGGGAGACATTATTTTCCCTTGTGATCAGGATGATGTGTGGTATTTAGAAAAAATAGAAAATATGTCGAAGATTATGGAGGAAAACAAAAATATTTTATTGTTATCTTCAAAGTACGAATTACTGTATGAAAGTGATCAGACACCACGGATTTCTGCAGTTTTACCGGAGGTAAAAGAAAAGGTTGAGGTGCAGAAACTAAACCTGAAACATAGGTGGATGCATATCAGAGGAATCGGATGCGTTTTTGCTTTTAGGAGAGAGCTGTTAAGAATGGCTCAGAATATATGGTATGAAGAGATGGCGCATGATGTATGTTTATGGGAAGCGGCATATATCTCCGGAGGGTTGTATTTTTACGACCGATCAACAATTTTTTATAGAAGGCATGATAAAAATGCTTCTGGTTTCGCAACATATGGAAGGCAAAAGAACAGAGAAATTATTCAATCTTATATTGGGATGCTGGAAAAAGAGAAGAAGGAATTGGAGAGATTAGAGAATGGAGATTGGGAGAATGAATTAAAAAAACAGTATTTATTCTGGCAGTTAAGGCTTAAATTAAATAGAGGCAGGAGTATTATAGCGTGGATACGGTTATTCAGATATTTAGGTTATTTCAGAAGAAAGAGAAATATATTGTCTGATTTATATTGTGCTTTTTTAAAGGAATAGAAGATTCAGATGATTATTACTGAGGGCAAATATTTAGAATGAAAACAGTTTATATTGCGAAAAAAAGTGAAGCAGAGCATTCAGGTTATAGCTTGAAGATATACGGACAAGTCAGAGCATTAAATGATTTAGGTGTCCCGATGACATTAATGCCATTAGAAAAAGTAAGGAAATGGCAGAGGATGCTTCCGTTTCAGACGGGGACAATCTGGTGCGGGAAAATAGTGCTGCCAGAAGATATAACGGGAGTTTATATTCGCTATCAGCGCTCGGATTATCAATTTATAAGGTTTTTGAAAAAAACGAAAAGAAAAAATAAGAATATTAAGATTATTGTAGAAATACCAACTTATCCCTATGATAAAGAAAAAGTACATTGGCTGAGGAAGCTGAGAGATGTATTATACAGAAAACAAATGAAGGCTTATGTAGACAGGATTGCAATTCTTGTTGAATGTGAGTCTGTGTTTGGTATTCCAGTAATTAAGATTATGAATGGAATTGATCTGGAGAAGATTACAATAAGAGATAGTGCCGGATTATGCGAGAAAGATGAAGGAAAGATAATCCGCTTTTGTATGGTGGCTCATTTTGAGCCCTGGCATGGAATTGACAGATTTCTTAAGGGAATGGCAGACTATTATAAAAATGGAGGAAAAACAATTGTTGAATTGCATTTAGCCGGTGACGGCTTGGAAATGCCTAATATCAGAAAAACAATTTCGGCTTACTCGCTTGAAAAATATGTGGTTCTTCACGGGGAAATGAATGGGAAAGAACTGAATCAGTTATACAATAATTGCGATATGGCGATATGCAGTCTGGGATCTCACAGAAAAGATATTTTTTTGAGCTCTGAATTAAAGAGCAGGGAATATCTGGCTAAGGGAATTCCTTTCGTCTATTCAGGGGTAATAGATGTTTTTGGGGTATCAGGGATAGACTTTGCTTACCAGTGCCCGGCGGACGAATCACCAGTTGAAATTGAGAAAGTATTATCATTTTATAAAGATTTGTTAAAAAGAGAAGATGTCAGTAAATTGACAGATAGGATAAGGGCATATGCCGAAAGAATGATCGATATGAAAGAGGTTATGAGGCCTGTGGCAGAGTATTTTGCTTCAAATGCGGATGAATGAGATATGAATAAATGAAAAACTTGGAAATTAGGGAAATTTTAAATGTGAGAAAAGAAAATATTCTGATCGTTCATAATCATTATGCAATTTCAGGCGGAGAAGACAGCGTAGTAAAAAATGAGAAAGAGTTATTGGAGAAAAAAGGACATAAAGTTATCCTGTATACCAGAGATAATAAGGATATAGCGGAAATGTCGAAAATTCAAAAAGCGGGAATGGCATGTTCTTTTTTATTTTCTTTCAAAACATATCATGATATATGCAGAATGATTGAGAAAGAGAAAATAGATATTGTTCATGTGCATAATACGTTGAGTCTGATCAGCCCGTCTGTGTATTATGGGGCGATATTTAAGAGTGTTCCGGTAATTCAGACAGTGCATAATTTCCGGCTGATCTGCCCAAATGCATTATTATACAGAGAAAACAAAGTTTGCGAAAAGTGCCTGGAAAAAGGGTTGGGTTGCGCTGTGAGAAACAGATGTTATCATGATTCCTTTTTTCAAACGTTGCTATGTGTGCTGGGAATAAAAGTTCATAGATGGACAGGAATTTATAGAAAGATTTATTATATATGTCTGACAGAATTTAATAGAAAAAAACTGTTGGAAGGTATGGGGAGAAACGCAGAAGAAAAACATATATTTATAAAACCTAATTTTGTCACGGATATATATGACAGGCTGTCAAAGGAAAACAGAATTGTTTCGGATAAATATTGTATATATGTCGGAAGGATTGAAAAGTCTAAAGGGATATTGGAACTGGCGGAAGCATGGAAAGGAATGAAAGATGTTCCGTTGCTGGTAATCTGCGGTGGAGGCCCGGAGGAGGAAGAACTGAAAGAAATTATTGCCGGACAAGAAAATATTATTAGCACTGGGACAGTATCACATGACAGAGTAGTGAATCTGATATTTTACGCGGAAGCGCTTATTTTTCCATCACGATTATATGAAGGGATTCCAATGACAATATTGGAGAGTATGATGTGCGGAACTCCTGTTATTTGCAGAAATATTGGAAATGGGGCTGATATTGTAAAGAAGGTGAAGAAGGATATGTTATATAATACAAAGGAGGAATTGCATGCTATTTTGAGGATGAAAAGATATCAGGATTATGGGAAAGATTTCAGGGAGGCATATTTAACGTCCTATTCTCCGGATGCAAATTATGAGATGTACAGGGAGATATTACAAGAAGTAGAGAAACTGGAAAACAGAAGTAAAAGTAATTAAATGTTCTAATGAGTTTGCGAGGATTCATGCGAAAATATAAAGACAACTATAAAACTACAAACGAAAAAATTTATCTTTTCCTGCTATTCTTTTTAAGCATAGGACTTTGCTTTTTTATAAGTAACTTTTCCAAAAGCCTTTTTTTAAGCGCAGATGAGATGAGGTATATAAATATTGCACGCTCCATCGCCAATGGACGGCATTTTACGTATATCCATCATGTTATTACAGATTACCAAAAAATCTTATATCCGTTATGTATCAGCCCGGCATATAAAATTCGAGATTTTCATCTGCAGGTTACGGTGGTGGGACTTATCAATGCCATTCTTATGTCCAGTTCCATATTTCCGGCATATCTGCTTGCCAAAAAATATCTGAACTCTTCAAAATATGTCCTGCTGGTCTGTATATTTACAATATTATACCCTGAATTTGCCATGACGATGACGTTTATGAGCGAAAATCTTTATTTTCCGATGGTATTATGGGAAATATATATTGTTCATATGCTGTTTGAGAAGAAAAACAGCCCTGGCTTGCTGTGTCTGTTTGGAGGGTGGACATATTTATTGTATTTGTGCAAGGAAGTCGGTATCTGTTTTTTGCTGGGGTATATTTTGACGTCAGGTTTAACGGCACTGCAAAAAAAGAAAGTTGACAGAAATTTGTTGAAAGCAGTGGTTATTCCGCCGGTATCATTCTTGGTACTGTTTGTCATTGCCAAGTTTACGATTTTTTCCTCCATGGGCAATTCCTACGACCAGACAAGCGTAGATGCTATTTTATCGATAAATGCAGTATTATATTTTTTCTATGCCTGTATATATTATCTGGTTTATGTGATCATAGCATTCTATTTTTTCCCAATACTGTTTTGTGCATTCAAATGGACTGGTCTTTCCGATAAAGCAAAATGGATGTTCTCTTTTCTGATGAATATGGTTATTGTCCTGATAGGAACGGTGGGCTATACTATTTCGATCAGGGAGGATTTGGGAAGCCTTTCGCCGCATCTGCATATGAGATATTTTGCACCGCTTGCTGTTCCTTTTTTTATTTTATTTTTGCAGAACTTTAAAGCAGACGAAATGTCCACCCTGAAAGTGAAAGCGGACGAAAAGTTCACTCCGAAAAAGCGGCAGAAGTATGCGGTTCTCATATTTATCATTATACTGATAGTGATCCCTAATATATGCCAGAGAGGATTGATGGATTCTCAGAATATGGAATTTTACAGATGTATCTGTATAGCATTGTCAAAAATGTTTGGCAGGACAGGGGATATCCTTGCCTATTTTGTTGTAAAACCGATTTGGCTGTTTATGCTGTTGGGGGGATATCATATAATGAAAAAGAGACCGGAAAGGTTTCTTAAATGCTTTGTGGTAGGCATATTGGGTTTAAACGTTGTGAACTATATTTTGAAATATGCGGAAGTGCGTATTTTTTACAGTGAGAGCAGGGAAGCAGTCAGCGAGATGCAGGAATTGAATGATAAACTGAATGGTCTTTCTGGAAACAAGCTGCTTATAGGAAAATATCTGACAGATCAGACGATGGAACTGGCTGATACATATCTGGATGTTGATGATATGTACTATACTTCGTCAGCGGCGACAGAAGATTGGGCGAATATATATCCTGATAAAATACCATGTTCATGGCCTCTCATAGAGTATGGCGATATTGGAGAAATTGAGTATTTTGTGATCGATAATGAGATAAACCCTGAGGGGTTGGACTTAGAGGAAATAATCTGGGAAGGAAATTATTTTTCAATTTGGCGTTAGCGGAATACAGGTACTGAGATATAGAAGCAAATAATTTATATCATAGAATTTGTGCCGTAAAATGTAATAGCAAGAATGTAAAAGAATCCGGGAGAATGGGACAGTGCAAAAGAAAGTAAGAGAAACAGCAGTATGGGGATTTTTTGCGGGTGCATTTATTGTGTTGGTAATAGCCAATATGCTATGGAGGAACCATATTATAGACAGTGATTACGCCACACAGTTATTGCTCTCGAAAATATGTTCTGAAGAAAAAAGGATCTTAACGGATTCCTGGATATATGGAAACGAAATTCGTTTTCTGAATACGCAGATCATATATGGCCTGGTATTTCTATTTACGGGTGACTGGTCTGTTGTAAGGACAATAGGAAATATCATTTTATATCTGCTGATGTCAGGTACATATTTTTATATGATGAAGCCGCTTAAAATAAGCGGCAGATATAAACTGCTTGGTGCAGGAGTATTGATGATTCCCTATTCGATTGTGGCTTTATCGATCATTTATATGAGTGCGGACTATCTGCCGCCCATATGTATCATGTTCCTGGTTTTGGGAGCTCTTTTGAGAAGTATGGAATCTTTAGATAAAAAGGACAGAAAAGACGCGATAAAAAAAATAGCCATATTGAGTATTTTTTTATTGTTGGCGGGAATGAACGGCTTCCGGTCTGCTTTGGTGATAGCGGGACCTCTTTGCCTGATTGGGTTTTACAGACTGGCTGTACGGACAAAAAAGGGAGCGGAAAAAGAAATATATGTCTGGATAGCGTCAGGTATATCATTCATGATCGGTCTGGGAGTTAATCTTTTGATCTTTATGCCAAAGTATGGATTCAATTCTCAGAATGGACTGTCCTTTGCGGATATAGGGAACGGAATTTTGACAGAAAATCTTGAGGCGTGCCTGCGGGCGTTTCTGGGGGCGCTGGGGTTTGCTCCTGCATCGGTTTTTTCTTTGCACGGGATAATTAATATGGTTGTATTATTTTTTGCAGTAGCAGCAGTATATATGGTTGGACGTAATTTAAGATCCGGTAGAGATGATTTTTTGGAGGAAATTCTGGTACAGTTTTTGGCGGGATCATTAGTATTTAACTTTTTGTTTTACGGGTTCACGGATGGTCGTATGCTGATTCCGAGATATGTGATCCATGTTAACAGTATATTGATCCCGGTTTTGGTCATTTGTATGTATCGGGAAAACTGCAGGATAAAAAAGTATATTCTGGCAGCAGCTATGGTATGTTTTTGGGGAATAGGCGCTATGAGAACATATTATTCTCTTGTGATCAATGATTATAATGCGGATAGATATGCAAGTATTCAGTATTTGGAGGACAACCATCTGGAATTTGGATATGCCACTCCCTGGAATGCAGGAGTGATCATGGAATTGACAGACGGAGAAATTGAAGTTGTGAATATGGAAAATATTGAAGAAGGTATTCCTGACAGGGTGACCTGTCCGAAAAGGTGGTTTACAGATCCGTATGAAGGGACTTCGTTCCTGCTGCTGACAAGAGAAGAGTATGATGATCGGGGGGGTACTCTGTCTTTGGACAATCCGGCGTACGAAGATGAAAAGTTCTTGATATTTGTTTATCAGAGTGCAGGAGATATCTGCAATTTCAGAATGTAATGAAGAAAATAAGAGATAAAAACTATATTTGCAGATAAATTTGAGAGAACGGACATGTTGTCAGAAAAAAGCGGCAGAAAAATCAATATCTTATCGTTTATCCTGTTCATCGGGGTTATGAGTATTCATACATATAATTTGGAAGTGTATGGCATTGAGGCAGAGAAAGGTTCCGTTCTGGCAGTAGTGGAAATATTTATAAAAAAATTTGCTGACGGAACCTGTGTCTCTTTCTTTTTTATGATATCAGGATTTTTATTTTTCAGAAATTTTGATCTTTCCATGCTGTTTCAAAAATATAAGAGCAGGGTTAAATCTATTGTAATACCTTATGTGGCGTGGAACACAATATATTATTTATATTATGTGTGTGTTACCAGAATACCGCTGATTGCCGGGATTATGAGTGGGAGCGAGAGAATGCCGGTGGGAATTATACCATATCTTCAGTATGTATGGTCAGGGTACTATACGTTGTGGTTTCTGAGAGATCTGATGTATCTGATCTTGCTGGCGCCTCTGTGGTATTTGCTGTTAAAAAGAAGAAAATACTATTGGCCGGAAGGGATACTGATATTACTGATTTTCATCAGCCTGGATGTGATTCATATTTCGGCGTTAAAAATAAATGCTTATTATGTGTTAGGGGCATATCTGGGAATGAATCGCAAGTTAGAAGGCAAGGTAACAGACAAGAAATGGGTGAGTATGCATATGTGCGATTCGATTGCATTGCAAAGAGTTGTCCCTGTAATTTCTGCAGTATTTCTTCCGATGATCATAATATGCGGGAGCGGAAGATATGCAGGGAGACTATGGTATAATTGTTTATTGTTTGCAGCCGTGTGGCTGATGATGGATCTGTTTTCCTGCGAACATGAAGTTCCATGGTGGATAAAATGTACATTTTTCTATTATTGTGCGCACGATATGGTG
Organism: uncultured Lachnospiraceae bacterium; assembly: GCA_910584915.1. GTDB lineage: Bacteria > Bacillota > Clostridia > Lachnospirales > Lachnospiraceae > 1XD8-76. The sequence continues at coordinate 122,481 of CAJUDM010000001.1, read as the reverse complement.
CTTGAAGCAGTGGAGAAGATCATTTTGCTCATAGGCGGCAGGAATATGTTTATGGCATGGGCAGATTATATATTGGCGCCGGTTATAACGCTGTTGATTTTGATCGCTTCAGCGTGGATATTGCAGAAGTATATGCCGCCGGTGTGGAAATTGTTGAGCGGCTGGAGAGAAAGAAAGGGTTAGTGTAGAACAAATGCTGATATTATGCTATAATACATTCGCATAGTGACAGATTGGGACCATATAGATCCTGTGCATGATCCTGAGTAAACAGATACCGCAGAAAAGGCAGGAAGATCATGAAAGAACTTGAATATCCTTTTAACGCAGAATGGCTGTTAAAAAAGAAAAAGAGCATAAAAAGACAGCTTATGGCAGAGGGCAGCAATACATTTATCGACAAGAAAATAGCAATATTGGGCGGAGAAACAACAAACGACATCAGGCTTACATTGGAGCTGTTTTTGCTGAACTATGGAATACGGCCAGAGTTTTATGAATCGGAATATAATCAGTTTTACGAGGAAGGGATGTTTTCAAATCCGGATCTGGAGGCTTTTGCGCCGGATATTATCTATATATGTACTTCTATCAGAAATATTTATGATTTTCCGTCTCTTGCAGACTCCGGGGATATTGTAAATGAAAAGATATCTGGAGTGGTAGGTAAATTTACGGGATTATGGGATCGTTTACGGAATATCTTTCATTGTCCTGTTATTCAGAATAATTTCGAATATCCGTTTTTCAGGCTGCTGGGAAATAAGGATGCAAGTGATATACATGGAAGAGTAAATTTTGTGACGAGGCTGAACTGCGCGTTTTATGAGTATGCGCAGAGCCATGAAAACTTTTATATCTGTGACATTAACTATATTTCGGCTTCTTATGGATTGGACAAGTGGTCGGAGCCGTATTACTGGCATATGTATAAGTACGCTGTTGCGGTGCCGGCGATACCTTATCTTTCCTTTAATGTGGCAAATATCATCAAGTCAATATACGGGAAAAATAAAAAGGCGTTTAATCTGGATCTGGATAATACTTTGTGGGGTGGAGTTGTCGGCGACGACGGAGCGGATAATATTGAGATAGGGCAGGAGACTTCCCTGGCGCAGACATACAGTGAATTTCAGGAGTATATCAAAATGCATAAGCAGTTGGGTATACTTCTTACAGTCAACTCTAAAAATGAGGAGAGAAATGCGCTTGACGGGCTATCGAGGCCGGATAGTGTATTAAGGCCGGATGATTTTGTATCTTTTAAGGCAAACTGGGATCCCAAAAGTGTAAATTTGATGGAGACAGCGCAGGAAATGAAGCTTCTTCCGGAAAGCTATGTATTTGTGGACGACAATCCGGCGGAACGGGCGATCATCTCCGACCAGATCGGTGGAGCAGCTGTTCCGGAGATGAACTCAGTTGAGAATTATATCAGGATATTGGATAGATCAGGCTTTTTTGAGACAACATCTTTTTCGGACGATGATCTGAAAAGAAACGAAATGTATCAGGAAAATGCAAAAAGAGTAAAAGAGCAGGAGGCATTTTCAAATTATGAGGATTACCTGAAGTCATTGGAGATGAGGGGAGAAATACAAAATTTTATACCGGCGTATATGTCGAGAATCGCTCAGCTGACGAATAAAAGTAATCAATTTAATCTTACGACCAGAAGATATAGTCAAAGTGAGATAGAGACAGCGGCGAGTGACCCGGAGCGGATCACGTTGTATGGAAAACTGGGGGATAAATTTGGCGACAACGGGGTAGTGAGCATTGTCATTGGAAGGATTGACGGGGAAAATCATGATGAGCTTCATATGGAATTGTGGCTGATGAGCTGCAGAGTCCTCAAGCGGGATATGGAGTTTGCAATGATGGATGAGCTTGTTCTAAAGGCCAGAGAGACAGGCATAAAGAAGATCATAGGGTATTATTATCCGACCGCAAAAAACGGTATGGTGAAAGATTTTTATGAACTGCAGGGGTTTACCAAAGTATCGGAGGATGAAGAGGGGAATACAGTCTGGGAATTTGATATAACGGAGGATTATCAGAGAAAACAACATGTGATCATTGTAAATGGTCGGGAATAAAGGTGATATGAAAATATTAGAACTCAGAAATGGAATAAAAATGCCGCAGATCGGATTGGGAACATGGCAGATCACAGACCGGGGAGTTATGAACAGGATCATTTCCGAGGCATATGATACAGGGTATCGGTTGATCGATACTGCGGCGGCATATAGTAATGAGATTGCCATATCAAAAGCGATATCAGAGGCAGAGATTGACAGGGCGGAGTTGTTCATATCAGATAAAGTCTGGAATACAAGCAGAGGGTACGAAGCGGTGCAGGATGCCTGTAAAAGATCGCTTAAAAAAATGAAAACAGATTATTTTGATCTGTACCTGATCCATTGGCCGGCATCCGGGAAATTGCATTCGGACTGGAAAGAAATAAATGCCGATACCTGGAGAGGCATGGAAGCGTTGTATAAAGAGGGAACAGTAAGGGCTGTCGGAGTGTGCAACTTTAAAAGGAGTCATCTTGAAGAACTGGAAAAAACAGCGGAGATACTTCCGTTTATCAATCAGGTCGAATATCATCCCGGGATGATTCCAAAAGAAACAGAAAAGTATTGCAAAGAAAATCGCATTCAGATGGAGGCAAGCAGTCCGTTGGGAAACGGGCAGATCCTTTTCAATAAAAAATTATTGGAAATTGCGGAGAAAAAGGGGAGATCGCCCGCGCAGATCTGTCTCAGATGGGAAATACAGAAAGGGCTGATCGTGATACCTAAGACTTCTGATCCGGGCAGATTGAAGGAGAATGTGGATATTTATGATTTTGAGCTGGATGAGGAGGAGATGGGTGCTATCGACAACATTCCATATTGCGGCGGAATCGGAATAGATTCGGAGGAGGTGACGGAATTTGGCTGACAGTGTGAAGGAAAAGAAAGAACTGCTGGAGTTAAGAAAAAAGATTTTTATCACAGGTTATAAGGGGGGAATGGCTCATCTGGCATCCTGCTATTCCTGTCTTGAGATGATATATGCGTTGTATTTGAAGAACATTTTAAGGTATGACCCAAAAGATTCAAAGTGGAAAGACCGGGACAGGTTTATCCTCAGCAAAGGGCATGCAGGATTAGCGCTATACGGCGTAATGGTAAAAGCGGGGCTTGTGAGAGAGGAAGTTTATCGGTCTTATCTGCAGGAGGATTGCTGTATAGGCGGAGAGCCTTGCATGAGGGATTGTGAGTGGATAGAGGCGACGACAGGATCTCTCGGACATGGATTATCTATGGCGTCAGGCATTGCGATGGCGTTAAAAATGGATAATAGTCCTGCAAAAGTCTATGTCATGCTTGGTGACGGAGAGTGTGAGGAAGGAGTGATCTGGGAGGCGGTAATGACGGCTCCGGCGTTTGGATTGGACAACCTTATTGTCATTATGGACTGTAATAAGATTCAGAAGATGGATTTTGTGGAAAACGTGATCGGACCGGCAGATTGGAAAAAGAGATGGGCTTCTTTTGGCTGGGATGTGGATGAAGTTGCGGACGGGCATGATATGGAAGCGTTCAGAGAGGCATTGATGAGGAAGGGAGAAGAAGGAAGACCACGGCTTGTTATAGCGCACACTGTAAAAGGTAAGGGCGTCTCGATCATGGAAAACAATCCTAACTGGCATTTTAAATTACCGGGGCGTAAGGAATTGAAAATATTTAAGGAAGAGCTTGGTATTACGGATTCGGAATTGGAGCGGATATGAACAGTGCATATATTGGGAAATTGATGGAGCTGGCGCAGCAGGATGAAAATGTGGTACATCTGTTGGCGGACAGCGGGACAGGATACGATGAAATGTTTCGGAGGAATTTTCCCAAACAGATTTATAATTTCGGCATTGGGGAGGAGAATATGGTGGCGGCCGCAGCCGGAATGGCGACGGTGGGAAAGATCCCGTTTGTGTTTACTGCGGGTGCTTTTCTGGCATACAGGTCCCTGGAATTTATACGCGATGATGTCTGTTTTCAAAATCTGAATGTAAAGATCGTGGGAATGGGAAGCGGACTTTCATGGAGTTCTCTGGGACCGACGCACCATACAACAGAGGATATTTCTGTACTCAGAGTGCTCCCCAATTTAATGATATTATCTCCGGCGACGCCCAATCAGGTAAGAGCTTGTGTTGAAAAGGCATACAGGCATAGAGGACCGGTTTACATAAGAATTGGGATGAATCATGAAAAGGAATTTTTTGAGGAAGAATATGTAATGCCGGAGGCAGGGCAGGATATTTTTAAAGATGGAAGGGAAATTGCCGTCTATGTAACAGGCAGTATTCTGGAGGAGGCTTATAAGGCGGCAGAGTATCTGGAGAGAGATAAAATCAGTGTAAAGCTGATCAATATAAGTTTGATCAAGCCGTTTTCTTCTGAAGCAGTCATAGAGACGGCAAAAAATATTTCAAGAATATTTACGGTGGAAGAGCACAATATTTACGGAGGGCTGGGCAGCATCATAGCCGAAAGCCTGGTTTATAACGGGGCGGCGGCAAAGGTTTATCCGATCGGGCTTCATGATAAATTCGCTGAGGGGTATGGAACGCATGCGTCGGTCAGAAAGTCAAATGGATTAAATGCGGATGAGATTTATAAAAAAATAAGGGAGATATTGAAAAATGAAGGAGTATACAATTTCTGAAATAGAAATTGGAATGCGGGAGTCTTTTCAAAAACGGATCACAAAGAAGATGGAGGATGCGTTCAGGGAGATTTCGGGGGATGAAAATCCACTGCACAGGGATGATGATTTCGCAAGGGATATCAGCGGCGGGAAATTCCAGGGACATGTGTCTTTCGGGATGCTTACCGCATCACTGTATTCCGCCATGGCTGGGATGTATCTGCCGGGGAAATATAGTTTAATACATAGTTTTGATGAGTTATCCTTCATGAATCCTGTCTATGCGGAAGATGTTCTGACTGTCATGGGTGAGGTGGTTGACAAAAATGAGGATTTAAAATTGATTCAGCTAAAGATCATTATTAAAAATCAAAATAATAAGACTGTTTCCAGAGCTAAAGTAAAGGTTCTGGTCATGAAGTAAAAACAAGAAGGAGGAGAATTTGTGATGACAAGAGAAGAAGTATATGAGAGGTTAAACGGAGTATTCAGGGACATATTGGATGATGATACGATCGAGCTCCATGATGAGACGGTTGCGGATGATGTGGATGGATGGGATTCTTTCGAACATATTAATCTTGTGGTAGGTGTGGAGGAAGAGTTCGGGTTTAAGATTCCAATGGGAAAAGTTGTTACGATGAAGAACGTAGGAGAAATGGTGGATATTATTTTGGAGCTGGGAAAGTAATATGACGATCACATCTTCCTATTTTTTATTATTTGTTGCCATTGGGGCAATAGTTTATTATATTACGCCGAAAAATTGGCAGTGGTTGGAGTTGCTGTTTCTCAGTCTGTTTTTTTATTATTATGCAGGCACGCCGTATACTGTTATTTATCTGGCCATCTCCACGCTGACTGCCTATATTTCAACAATGATAATGCAAAGAGAACGAAACAGGACGGAATGCAGACGGGCAGTTTTACAGATGGCCGTATTTATAGCATTATCTGTCAATATCGGACTATGGTTTATACTTAAGGGAAGAGATATATGGAGTTTTTTTGTAAGGGGGATGCAGGAGCACTTTTATATTCCTCAGGTAGACACCTTATTAAATGTGCAATTGATATCTGCGCTGGGAATGGGATATTATACACTGCAGATCATAGGATATATTGTTGACTGCTATTGGGAGACAGCCAGACCGCAGAAAAATCCATTTAAATTATTTTTATTTACAGTCTATTTCCCACAGTTGACGACGGGACCGATCAGCAGATATGATCAGCTGAAAGTTCTGTATGACAAACATAAATTTAATTATCAGAATATAGCATTCGGAGCGCAGAGAATACTGTGGGGATTTGTAAAAAAAATTGTATTGGCTGAACGGGTGGGCATTTTGGTATCGGCAATTGTAAACAGCCCGGAAACTTATACAGGATTTTATTCCTGGATCGCCATATTGTTATATCCATTGCAAATGTATGCGGATTTTTCAGGATGCATGGATATAGTTTTGGGGGTATCGGAGTTATTTGATATAAGGCTGGCAGAAAATTTCAGGAATCCCTTTTTTGCCCGGACGTCCCAGGAGTTCTGGCAGAGATGGCATATTACATTGGGGGCCTGGGCGAAGGATTATGTGCTCTATCCGCTTCTGAAAACATCCCCGATCATAAAGATTGGTAAATTATGCAGAAAAAGGTTTGGAAAAAAGGCAGGAAAATTTTTGGTCAACGCATTGGGGATGTTTGTTTTATGGCTGGTTATGGGAATATGGCATGGAGGTCTAAAATATATTGTCGGAGTCAGCCTTTGGTATTGGATGATACTGATGTTAGGAGATCTGTCGGCTCCCTTTTTTAAGAAGGTGACGTTATTTTTACATATGAAGACAGACAGTTTCAGCTGGCGTATTTTTCAGTCAGGAAGGACTTATCTGATATATGCGGTCGGAGCGGCATTTTTTAATCAGGGTGTGTATAAGGGCATGGCGATGTTGTTGGACGCATGCCAGGTGATAAGCAGAAAAAATTATGCAAATCCATGGATTTTTTTTGACGGCAGTATATTGACAACAGGAATCACCTACAGAGACATCAATATTATTCTTTTTACAACATTATTACTTATTATCGTGGGATGTCTGCGGGAGAAATATGGCTGCGCGAGGATTTGGATAAAGAATCAAAGCTTTTTGTTCAGATGGTTTATCTGGATAGGATTATTTGTGTTTGTTTTGATCTATGGGGAATATGGTCCGGGCTATAGCGCGGCGGAGTTTATTTATCAGGGATTTTAATAAATATGGGAATAAGAAATAAAATGCATTTAGCGGACAGAGAAAAAGCAGTAAAGATTATCGGATTTATTGTTTTCACGGTAATAATTGTAAAAGTTTTTTGCAATGTGACATATCTTTTCAGAAATACCGGGCTTGACAGAAATAATATAGTTGGAATCGAAAATGAAAAGCTGGATATGGTCTATGTTGATGGGAGTGCTGCCACTATGTATTGGCAGCCTTTAAAAGCGTGGAGTGACTGCGGATTTACGTCATACAATTACGCAACGCATATGATACAGGCGGAAAATATTAAGTTTTATCTGGAGGAAGCAAGGAAAAGCCAGGATCCTGAATTATTTGTGATAGGAGTGAGAGCATTTGAATATTATTCGGATGAGGAAAACGAGTCCGGTCTTAGAAGGGGAAGCGATGGAATGGATATAACATCCATGTCACGCTATAAAATGATAAATGAATATTTTCATAACAGAGATATTTCGGCTTATACGCACATTGCCCCTTACTATCTGGATATTGAAAAGTATCATACCAATACGGGAAATCTGGCTTCCCCTGAAGCGTGGGGACTTATTAATAATGATGGAGTAAATCCCGACAAAGGCTGGGAATGGCCTGTATCATATAAATACATGGATAGACCTGTAGATTTTGATACGGAAGTAAGAGCTGAATTATTGCCGAATTGCAAAAAAATCCTTATTGACTTGTTGGAATATTGTAAAGAAGAAGAACTAAAGGTCGTGTTTGTCGTATGTCCGTATCAGATATCTGAGTGGGATCAGGAAAAGTATAATACGATAGAAGATATTATTGAAAGTTATGGATTTGATTTTATCAATACAAATTTTTATTATGATGAAATGGGTATAGACTTTTCGACAGATTTTATGGATGTCAGTCATGTCAATTTATTTGGGGCGGAAAAGTATACCGAATTTTTGGAAAAGTATATTATGGATAATTACGATATGCCGGATCATCGCGGCGATGAAGAGTATGATTCGTGGAATGAAGACTATAAGCGTTTTATGGAGGAGAGGGTCGGCCATGTCGATGCTATAACTGAACTTCGATTAGAAGATTTGGGTACAACAGATCAGATAACGCAGACTGATTCCCTCTTTGAATGGAACGATTTGATAGAAGATGACCGTTTTACTATATTATTGACTGCTGATGGAAGCTTTAATTGGCCGGAAAGTCTCGCTGAACAGAAAATTTTAGAAAAATGGGGATTTTCAAAATCAGATACATCAGGAATAAGAGTTATATCCAACAATAATATTATATGTTCAAATGCAGCAGACGGAAGTGATGAGATGGATGGGTGGCTGTTGGAGGGAGAGTCCCAGCCATATTATATATCTATGAAGGAAGGGATAAGTACAATAATGATTATTGCGGATGATTTTTCCCTTAAACAAAAAGGCATAAATGCAGTGGTATTTGATAAAAAATATGGAAAGGTTATTGACTCGGTTGCTATATATGGTGAAAATGACGGGCTTATTATAGAAAGGTGATAAGATCAGCTGATGATTATGAGCGGAATTTGAGATGTAATAAATTAAGGAAAGTGAAAGAATAGAAAATGAAGTATAAAAATACTTATAATATTCTTGGCGTACAGGTTGCCGTTGCCAATATGGAAAAAATACTGTGTTTTTTGGAGGAAAATATAGAAGAGCTGAGGGGGAATTATATTTGTGTATCTAATGTACATACGACGGTTATGGCGTATGAAGATGAAAATTATTGCCGGATACAGAATAATGCGGCGGCGGTTCTCCCTGACGGGAAACCGCTTTCTGTCGTAGAAAAAAGGCGCGGAGGTTTTAAAGAGGCGGAAAAAGTTTCCGGACCGGATCTGATGCCGGAGGTGTTTAAATTATCTGAAAGGACAGGCTACAGACATTTCTTTTACGGAAGTACGGATAAAACTTTGGAATTACTCAAAAGTAATTTGATGGCGCGATATCCGAAGCTTCAGATCACGGGCATGTATGCGCCGCCGTTCAGGCAATTGACATCTGAAGAGGATGAGAAGATAGTACAGAAGATAAATGAATCCCAGGCAGATTTTCTCTGGGTAGGCTTAGGGGCTCCAAAGCAGGAAATCTGGATGGCAGAACATAAAAACGGGATTCAGGCGGTGATGATAGGAGTGGGCGCAGGATTTGATTTTCATGCAGGGACAGTGAAAAGAGCGCCGGTATGGATGCAGAAATGTGGGCTGGAGTGGTTTTATAGGTTGTTGAAGGATCCTAAGAGGCTTTGGAAGAGGTATGTGGTGACGAATAGTAAGTTTGTTTGGTATATGATCAAGGAAAGATAAGATTTGGAATATGCGAAGGGCATCTTGTTGGGAGATTGTAATAAGATTTATTTTGAATGAGTAATAATTTTTGAAAAGGAAAAGTTTCGATAAGTAAAAAGCATAAGATATCGTTTTTTATCAGTGGCTCATAGTTGGTCGCTGATTTTTATTTTTGAGAGATTATTGCTACAAAATTTTTTGTCGCGAGAATAAAATTATAGGATTATGTTTGAGAGTGTCAGGAATGTAAGTGAATAAAAATTCATATTTTGGTGAATCTTGTATAAATTGACAGCGTAAAATGTGTACTTTACAATACAAAAGAGGTGAGTTTAAATGAACAAACCAACAAATGAATTGGGAAGTATTGTTCGTGCAAAAAGAAAGAGCAAAAATATGTCCCAGGAAGCGTTAGCTGAAAAAATTGGAGTTTGCAAAAGAACAATTATTGATATTGAAAATAATACAGGAAATCCTAAATTTGAATTATTATGTTTGTTGGTTTGGGAATTGGATCTGCCGCTTTATCGTGTTTTTTATCCAAAAGTAACAGAAAATTCAGAGATAAGAAATATGCTTTTAAAGGAATTAAGTGATTGTTCAGATTATGAAATGAAGATAATATTATCAGTGGTAAGAAGTTTGCATAATTCACTGAGAAAAACAAATAAGTAATGAAAAACATAAAATATAATTTATGTTTTATTATCTGTTTAATCTGCCATATGGCTATTTCATTTTAATAATAAAAGATAAATGCTTAAAATTTATAATCAATAAGAGAGATGCAAATGCGTTATGAAAGAAAACTTAAAAAAGATTTTTTTAATTCCATTTATTATAGCTATTTTGAACAACGCTTTTTGGGATAAAATTTTATCACCATGCTGTACTTATTTATATATTCATCTTTCTTTATTGATTGATAAATTTACAATTACATTTTCAAATAATACTTACAAGAAGATTTCTGCCGGCTATAATATTTCAACTGCAAATGATTATTTATTTTATACAATAAATATGGCTGTTATAGCGCTATATTTATATGAAATGTATAAAAATATAAAAATCATTGTTTCTGATAAGGATAGTAATCATTCACTTTCAAAAATATTGACCGAGAAAAATTTGATTAACTTTATAATAATTATTGGCATACAACTTCCAATGATGGTATCCATGTATCTTTTGGGAAATCGTACATATATAAACAATTGCAGGACGGCTTCATTATGCAATTTAGAAATAGTATCCTCATATATTTCTGATGCGGAATATAAAGAATTAAAATCAACATTCTACTCAATCCAGACGAAAGGGGATTATGAAGAATTTAAAAGTAAAATATATGGAATCGGAGAAATGTATTCTGTAGAATTAAGAAAATAAATCCTAACCTGATTCCATGGAAAGGGGCTTTATTTTATTCAGGATAATATTATTAGACAAGGACGTAAATGTGGCAGATACTTGTATAAACATGTATCTGCCACAAGTTTGTTGTTTGGGTTTAATCAGATCAGAGGACAATACTTTTATTGCTGAATAAAGCAGTGTATGAGAAAAACTCAGGGAGAGCGGAAAGAGAAATGAATATCAATGAAAGAATAGATAATGTTTAAGTGTGCATTATTTAGCTGTGCCATACTTTTTCTTTTTATTTTTCCGGATATCTGTTAAAATCAAATACATGCCTAATGTATTATTTGTCGGGAAATGTATAATAAGGGACAGATAGTGATGCAGAAAAATTGATATGATATTTAGAGAGTATTTGTCATAAAGAGTGTCGTATGCTATTGCTGGTAACAGAAAATATAAGCATGAAAAAAGAAAAGATGAGAGGAGAAAGAAATATAAATCAATGACCATAAAATCCAAAATCCACTCCTGGCTCACAACCCACAATTTCATAACCCCTCTCCCCACATCCGCGATCCACTATGCGGCCCTGCCATCCGCCCTCCCCGCCCCGCTAGCCCTGGAATTTACCCGCTTAAGATCCATTCAGTCCGGCGGCTACGGTATGGTCTTCGCGGTCCGCGACCTGTACGAGACCACCTTAAAAGTGATCTGCCTCTCCGTATGCCATCTGATGAAAACGGACGGAGACGACAGCTTCTGCCAGGTATTGTTCTCGGATAAACAGATGTCTTTCGGCGATTGGGTGAATGCCCTTCCCTCTGTTCTGCGCAAATCGTCATATTCAGCGAAACATACGGATATAAAAAATTATCTGAAAAAACTGTGCGTTTTCTACAATGCCGCCGACATCGTCAGGTGGAGAAACGACTTCATAGGGCATGGCCTGATGAGCAGCCCGGAGGATGAGGATTTCTTTGCGGATGTGGATGATCGGATAAACAGGCTTATAGACTTTCTGAAAAATACAGACATGCCGCAAGAAATCTTAGATATCGATTACGATGATGCCGCGCCGTTTTTCTTTTCGGAGGCGGGAGAACGCTATCTCTACGAATCCGTAAACCAGTGCGACGAGGTATTTTATACGAACCAGTCCTCCAGGCGCAGGACAGTCAGGGATGTCCCATACATCAGGGCTAAGAGAAAGAAATATTTTGCACAGACGGGCGTCACAAAACAGGACAGTCTGTGGGAGCAGGAGGTCTATATCTCCTCCGACGATGCGGCGCTGGACGGATATTATCTGACGGATCACTACAAAAAGCCGGACTATATGGTCGACTGGCTGAGTGAGTGTATCCGGGATAATCCGTGCGGTGTCTTTTTGATGCAGGGAGGCAGGGGAACCGGGAAATCCTCCTTTGCGTTGGCGTGTGATGAGTTGGATCAGCATGGAAATCAGAAGATCAAAATAAACGCGGACGGAAAAACCGTGTCGGTGAGAACCTATTACTGCAGCAGGATCGATATCAGCAATATAAACGATTTCGGCAGTTATCTGTCGTCGGTGTTCAGCACGCTGAAGGACGGAAACGTTATACGGCATCGGCAGGATGCGCTTCCGAGGGTGACGGACGGGCTGGGGGATTTTCTGGCCTTTTACAGGGAGCAATATTGCAGACTCGCTGGCGGCAGGGATAAACTTTTGCTGATCATCGACGGGATCGATGAGCTCACACCGAAAGGATGGGATATACTGCGCCTGACAGCGGAGTGCGCAGGGATGCCGGTGGGAGTATATATCCTGCTGACCTGTCGGAGCGAGATGGAGCAGATCCCTCCTGTGATTGCGGACTTTCTGCACAATTTTCATTTTACGGACAGAGTCTGCTTTGACCGTAGGGCGGAGAATCATGCCTTTCTGGCGGGGATGCTTGATGACAGGCTGCAGATGGGTCAGGCGGAAGCCGAGAGGATCGCCGCAGCTCTGGATGACAGGCTTACCGCTCTGCCGTTGCTGCTTAATTTGTCGGGAGAGGAGCTTGACCTGATCATAGGGCAGCAGACGGGCTGCAGCGTCAGCATGGAGGAACTTGCGAAGGCATATCTGATAAAACTGGAGTTGTGCTACGGCGGGGATTATTTCGCAGAGTTTATCCGGTTTCTTATGGTTATCTCGGAGGCGAAGGAGGGACTTACGTTAAATGAGATCTCCATAATGGCTTTTGCCCGTGATACCACGCTCAGGGAGATATGTTTTTTGAAGGATGCCTCCCCTCTGCTTCAGGAATTTCGTTCCTACCGCGGAAACCTGTATTTTGTGTCGAGGGAAGAGTATCGAAATATGCTGCGGGATACATATGCGGAACATTTTGTCGCTCTGCTGCGGGAGTGGAAAGAGCTGCTTAAAAATTTTGAAAATGTGGACGGCCGCATCTTTTCGGAGACAACAAAGGATGTCTATCTCTATTATGCCGCCTATCTGGCGGAATTGCAGCATACATATCATATTTACAGACAGCCGGCTGCGGATGATGAAGATACATACAGGCTGGCAATGAATATATATGAGGTCTGCCATATGACGGGCCTGCCGGATCTGGTGCATAGGCGGGGGCGGGCACTCCGGGGATATGCGACGGTGGAGACGACGCTGGAGGATCTGATAAGCAGAGGAGCGGAGGATGACAGGATCACACTGCTCGTTCTGGAGAGCGCTTCGGATGCTATCCACTTTGCGGTGGATCTGAGGGAGATGGACTATGCGGCGGATGTGATCGGGAGGCTGGAGCAGTGTATCGACAACAGGAGAGATATCTTTTATGGAGACAGGCCCGATATTCGTTTTTGTCTGATCCGCTTCTATTCAAACGCCATGATCAGATACTGTGAAGTTTATGATGATCAGGCGGCGAAGCGCTATTATCGGAGGGCGCTGGAGGCGCTGGACAGCGCTGATCTCGAGGATCCGGAATTTAAAAGCCGTTTTCAGGATGTCAGGAGCACGCTGGCGCACAATTACCTCGGGGTGTCGAGAAATCAGGATCCTGCGTCGATACTGCTGAGGGCTGAACAGTTTCTGGCGGAGATCAGGCAGAGGCCTGCATCCTTTCCGAGGGCGAAGGAGCAGATGATGGCGGCGATGTGTTTTAAATCTGCGGGACAGCATGAGCGGTTTTGTGCGCTTTTGTCAGATACCTGTGAGATGATGGAGGAGATTCTTGAGAACAGAGGAATGTCCTGGCGGGATATGCTGGACCCGGAAGAACAGATCATTTACATGAGCGTGTACTGGCGTTGTATTCAGGGCATGAATGAGCAGATGCAGAAAAGCCCGGATGCGGCGTCCTTCGCAGAATTGAAGATGGCGACAGGGGTATTGGATGAATTTATAGGATGTACGATCAGGGCGTCTCAGCATGGCTATGGCCATCTCGACTCTATCAGGATAAATATGATGACGACGGCGGCGCTTCTCAGGAATATGATGGCGTGCAAAGCGTATTATTTCCGTTCGCGGTGGGACAGGATATCGTGGGCGCCCGCGGAGTATATTGATATGTATAGAAGAGAAGCTTTCGACGCAGTAAAGATTATCATAACAGCATATGAAAATCTGGACAAAGCGCATGTCAGATATAACAGAATAGACGCCGTATTTAACCGGATGAACTGCGCCTGTGTTTATGCGGGTTTCGGGGAGACGGGGAGGGCTGTGGAATTGCTGGAAAAGACTGTTTCAGAGTTTGTGCCAGAGAATGAGCAGGAGGGCATGGTTTACAGGATTTTGAGGAATAAGCTTGTGGAAATAAAGATGTGCGATTGAAAATATTGATATATTCATCTGATTAGTGCATTCAAGCGGAAGTGATGCTGAAAACAAAATGAAACATAGAAGATAGAATTTTGCATTTTAAAATGTAAATAGTTGTTGTAAAATAATATACAGGGAGTGGGAATCACTGGTAGATGTAATTATCACAAATGAAAATTGGAATGGAGAGTTTTACGATGATTTATCTTCTGCATATTTCTGATCTGCATCTTGTGGCTAATCCGTTATGGAATAATATGAAACATGCTATTTTGAATTCTGTTCGCAAGAAAGTTCAAAATGTTCCTGTTGGTGAAAAATTGCTTGTCATTACAGGTGATTTACATAATTTTGTAGAAAATAATTATGATCGGGCGGCAGAGTTCCTTCCCCAATTATTTAAGGAAATGGGTATTGAGGCGGAACAGGACGTTTTTGTGATTCCCGGAAATCATGATGTTACAAATAGTATTCCCGAAGAAATTGATCGGAAAATTATTATTCAGGCTGTCAAAAATAAGCCGGAATTGCTGCATGGCCAAGTGGAAAAACTTGTTTCATGTTATGATTCTTATATTAAATTTGTTAAATCAATTAGTATTTACGAAGATAATTGCAATAAACTTCCTGTCCAGGTACACGTCCGAACCTGGAGAGATAAATTACATATTCTCCATTTGAATACGGCGTTGGTTTCAGAAGGCGGAGAGCAGGAAGAACAATTGACCGATGTAGATACAGCCACGTCTGATGGGATAAGAAATAAATTGGAGATTGGAGGTTTGCCATGCATTGCATTAGGCCATCACAGCTTTTTTGATTTGGCTGATGGACAACAGGAAATGTTGAGTGGTATGTTTCAGCAGGAGAATATCAGTGCGTATCTATGCGGTGATCGCCATCAGAGAAATAAAACACGCGAAGAAAATTTCATTCCGTTAAGTTTCGGAATTTCTTCTATTTTAATTCCACAGATTGTTTCTTACAGAACATCGGCAGACGAAAAAGATCAGTATTCGGACTTTGGAATGATATGGCATAATTGGGATGAAAAGACGGGGCATGTTGAACTGGAATTTATGAAGTGGGACGTAAAAAATCAAGGAGAACTGCAGCCGGATGGAAAGGCTTCATATGATTTTCGCGGCGATTTGTGTAAAATACAAGTTCC
Organism: uncultured Lachnospiraceae bacterium; assembly: GCA_910584915.1. Classification (GTDB taxonomy): domain Bacteria; phylum Bacillota; class Clostridia; order Lachnospirales; family Lachnospiraceae; genus 1XD8-76. The sequence continues at coordinate 106,849 of CAJUDM010000001.1, read as the reverse complement.
GGCGGCGGCTTCTGCTGAAAAAGGAAATGCCAGTGGCTGGCTTTCTGAAGTGGATTTGATAGAGAAAGGTTCCATTCCGGTTAAGCCGTCTCAAGTACGTGGATTTTTGCTTGGCAGACGTTGTGTATGGAATGTGGCTTTTTCGGATGGCTTTATTGTCGAGCGGAATATTGTTAATACCATATATGAGTGTGCATTGGATGGAGGGGTTTATGCGTTGACGGGGCCGGGAGGCGAAGGAAAATCAACGGCTTTGATGCAGATGTGTGTGAAACTGATCCGCGGCGGCAGAGATGTATTTTATTTTTGTGGAAGAGGAAAATTAGAATTATTTGAAGATATTATGAAAGATAGTGTCCTTGTAGTGGATAATCCTCCTGATAGTATGGGATTTAAGCACTTTTTGGAGAAGGTTATTGATAATGGGTATACGTTGATTTTGGGAGTACGAGAAAATGAATGGAATCTGCTTAAAGAGTCTCTGAAGATTTCAGGCAGAGATGTATATGAAGTTCCGATGGCGTGATTAACTGCGAAGGAATCATGGGGATTTGCAGATTGTGTGTGTAATAATCTGAAACATTCTAAAAGAAGAGAAGAAATTAAAGAGGTATTCCGGACGCGTTCTTATGGATTTTTGTATGCCGCCATGTTGATGGCAGTGAGCAATAAGGATACATTGGAGGAGATCGCGCATGAGATTATTACAAATTTATCGCAAAGATGCTGGGATGCATTACTTTTGCTGGCACATCTTGTTTTTTCTGAGCATTATAATGTCAAAGTTGAGAGTAGGCAATTTAAAAATATATGTGATAAGCTGGATCTATCTTCAAGGGATGGGAGTAATTTCCTGAGTCGTGAAATTTCACTGAATGGACAGATATATCAAACCAGACATGAGATAATTTCCGGGCTCTTTTATCAGGAACTGTTTTCTGAGAAGGGGATATTGAAAACAGAAGATATCAATACTATACTGACAAATTTGCTGGAATTTCATTTAGAGAAATACCAGTTAAGTTATGGAATTCGTAGACATGATGCCGCGAATTCTATTATGAAGCTTTCAGCCGGGTTAGTATATGTAGATTTAGATACCCAGCAGTATTTACTTAACAGAGTACTTGATGAAATCAAGTCTCAACCCCCAAAGGTATTTCATGAATTGCCATTTTATATAAAGGATAAAAGAGTACAATTGTTATTTTATCGAATATGTTTTGACAGGGAATGGTTTACGTCGGCCTTTTTGTGGGATTGGTGTCATTTGTTGTTGGAAGATGGGATGCCCTGGATGTCTTGTGAACGCTATTCCCCGGCATGGATTATGAAAGAAGCCTGCATTAATCATGGAGCTGGAAGTTCCGTATGGAATCAGTGGGCTCAGTTGGAAACATTATATGGTAATATTGGTGATTATAATAGTGAATATACAGCTCGTTGGCTTTATCGGAAGATTTGCTTCGGGCAAGGCATTGATATTGATATTGCTTGGCATGCTTGGGGAAAGCTGGAAGAGGAGCAGGGAAATATAGGAGATTATGAAGAAGAGAACAGTGCCCGCTGGATATACCGTAGAGCATGCGTTGATCAGAAGGCTGGAAATAGTATATGGTATGCCTGGGGGAAACTGGAAGAAAAGCAGGGAAATATAGGAGATTATGAAGAAGAGAACAGTGCCCGCTGGATCTATCGGAAAGCCTGTATTGATGAAAAAGCCGGAGATGATGTCTGGCAGGTCTGGGGAAAGATGGAGGAAGGGCAGGGAAATATAGGAGATTATGGAGAAGAGAACAGTGCCCGCTGGATCTATCGGAAAGCCTGTATTGATGAAAAAGCTGGAGATGATGTCTGGCAGGCCTGGGGAAAGATGGAAGAAGGGCAGGGAAATATAGGAGATTATGGAGAAGAGAACAGTGCCCGTTGGATCTATCGAAAAGTTTGTATTGATAAGGAAGGTGACGCTAGTGTTTGGCAGGCTTGGGGAAGGTTGGAAGAAGGGCAAGGAAATATAGGAGATTATGGAGAGGAAAACAGTGCCCGCTGGATTTATCGAAAAGTTTGTATTGATAAGGAAGGTGACATTGGTGTTTGGCAGGACTGGGGAAAAATAGAGGAGGAGCAGGGAGATATAGGAGATTGTGGAAAAGAGAACAGTGCTCGCTGGATTTATACGGAAGGCATTAGGCGTTTTCCTAATGAGATTAGCCTTTATTCCGCATTTGCAGATATGGAGATTTTCGAATATTGTGCAAGTCAGGCCAGAATGATTTTGCGAAAATGTCTTGAGTGTAGTGATATTTATATTGGTAAGCTTGCAATTTTAGAGTTTTATTATGGAAATATCGACTCAGAAGATGTTTTTTGTATGAAAAAGTTGATGTTAAAAATGGAGTCTCGTCAGAAGTATTCCTTAAAGGAATTATACTATTTATACTATTGCTATTCTCTTTTGGGACGAACAGAAGATGCTGAACGCTGTTATGAGTATTTGGAGCAATATCCTACTTATGATATTTTAAATAAGGATGTGAAAAGCTTTGTAAACCAATGCGAAAAAGCGGTAACTTTAGAATTGGCTGGTAATTAAAAAACTATTGACCTGATTGTTTACCTGTATACTACAATATATTGCAGAATTCTTTTGAGGCTTCAAGCAAAATTTAGATTGAAATAGATATCGACATGGAGCTATAATAATGCTGGGACGAGACGCTTTTGGTATATTATGACAAAAATAAAAACTTCGTATTCTTATTTAAAGATCTGGCTTATGAAAAAGACAGGAAATAAGTTTCTGTGCCGAACAAGGAGGCCAGGACTGCACTTGTGAATGCGGTAAACGGTACGAACTGTACATCGATGGTGGAGGCGGTGCAGAGACCGGAAAAGCTGCTTGCCCCGCATGGAACAGGGGCGGAAGAGGCGTGGATATAAAAGAGGAGGAACGCCGCCGAATGAATAAAAACCGGCGGAAAAGGAATATATGTTGGAGAAAAAATATACGATCGCAGTGGCGGGAACAGGTTATGTGGGTCTTTCCATCGCAACCTTGCTGAGTCAACACCACAGAGTATTCGCGGTGGATATCATACCGGAGAAGGTCGAACTGATCAACCGGAGAAGATCCCCGATCCAGGATGAATATATCGAAAAATATCTGGCGGAGAAGGAGTTAGACCTGACAGCTACTCTGGATGCGGAGGAGGCTTACACGAATGCGGATTTTGTGGTGGTGGCGGCGCCGACGAACTATGATGCGAGAAAAAATCATTTTGACACTTCCGCGGTGGAGACCGTCATCAAGCTGGTGATCCAGTATAACCCCGATGCGGTCATCGTGGTCAAGTCTACGATACCGGTGGGATACACCGCCGCTGTAAGGGAAAAATACCACTGCGACAACATTATCTTCAGCCCGGAATTTCTGCGCGAGAGCAGGGCGCTGTACGACAATCTGTATCCGAGCCGCATTATCGTGGGGACGGACACGCAGAACGCGAGGCTGGTGAAGGCGGCGAATACCTTTGCCGCGTTGCTGCAGGAGGGCGCTGTAAAAGAGAATATCGACACGCTGATCATGGGGTTTACGGAGGCGGAGGCAGTGAAGCTGTTTGCCAACACCTATCTGGCGCTGCGGGTCAGCTATTTTAATGAACTGGATACCTATGCGGAGACAAAAGGATTAAATACGCAGGAGATCATACAGGGCGTATGCCTCGACCCGCGTATCGGCATGCACTACAATAATCCTTCCTTCGGTTACGGCGGATACTGTCTGCCGAAGGATACGAAGCAGCTGCTGGCAAATTATGCGGACGTGCCCCAGAACATGATGTCTGCCATCGTGGAGAGCAACAGGACGAGGAAGGACTTTATCGCGAACCAGGTGCTGGCGATGGCGGGATATTACGACTATGAGACGGATACTGCTTTCGACGGCAGCAAGGAGAGAGATGTGGTCATCGGCGTGTACCGCTTGACCATGAAGACGGGCAGCGATAATTTCAGACAGAGCTCGATCCAGGGCGTTATGAAGCGGATCAAGGCGAAGGGTGCGACGGTGATGATCTATGAGCCGACGCTGGAGGACGGAAGCACGTTTTTCGGGAGCAGGGTCATTCATGATCTGGGGAAATTCAAGGAACAGTGCGATGCGATCATCGCGAACCGGTATGACAGCTGTCTGGATGATGTGAAGGAGAAGGTTTATACGAGGGATATTTTCGGGAAGGATTGATAAGGTTAGTATATAAACTGGGGACAGCCGGAAAGGTGATGCGGGTGCCGGATAATAAATGGGTAATTCTATAATATCGATAGGAAAGAAACATTCAGGCTGAGCAGGAAAAGTATGAGGGCATGCTTTATGGGAATATATCTGAATCCTGGAAACAGCGGGTTTTCGGCGATACGAAATGATATATATGTAGACAAGACAGGGCTGATCCGCCTGATCAATGAGGTTATTGGTACGCCAAGGTCTTTGATCTGTGTCAGCCGACCGCGGCGTTTTGGCAAATCATTTGCCGCGAAAATGCTGTGCGCGTATTATGACAAGACCTGCGATTCCTCGGCGCTGTTTGATGATCTTGAGATTTTTGGGGATGCTCAGTATACAAGGCATCGAAATAAATATGATGTAATCTATCTGGACATGACAGGGGTGATGGGGGAAAGCTCTGCCGAGGATATGGTTCCGTATATAAAGAGAAGTATTGTCCGTGAGTTGACAGAGGAATATCCTGAGCTGGAAGAGGCGGAAGGGTTTTTGGCGATATTGGCAAAAACAGTAGAGTTGACCGGAAATAAATTTATCGTGATCATTGATGAGTGGGATGCGCCAATGCGGGAGTGCGGCAATCGGGGAAATGTACAGAAGACATATCTGGAATTTCTGCGTTCGCTGTTCAAAAACAGCGGGGTGACGGATAAAGTATTTGCCGCGGCGTATATGACGGGCATTCTGCCCATCAGAAAGAACGGTTCACAGTCGTCGATATCCGACTTTAAGGAGTTTTCCGTTCTGGATCCGGGTGAATATGCAGAATATACAGGTTTTACGGAGGACGAGGTGCGTGGGCTGTGCGACAGCTTTCATATGGATTTTGAGGAGGCGAGAGCCTGGTATGACGGATACACTTTTGACAGAGTCCATTCAGTCTATAATCCTTACTCTGTTATGAGCGCCATGCGGGGAGGAAAATTCAGATCCTACTGGAAAAAGACATCGGCGGCGGAGGCATTGCTCACATATATTGATATGAATGAGGACGGTCTGCAGGATGATATCGTGAGACTTGTCAGCGGTGAAACGATAGAAGTCGATACAGAAAACTTTGAGAACGATTTTGAGACGTTTAAGAGCAGGGATGACGTATTGACGCTTTTGATCCATCTGGGATATCTTTCTTACAGCGAAGATGATCAGGGAACAGGGACGGCAAGGATTCCGAACGAAGAGATACGCATGGAATTTAACAAGATTCTTCGGAGAGGAAGCCATGAGCAGTTGGTCCGGCTGATTCGAAAATCCGATGAGCTGCTCGAAAAAACGCTTGAGGGTGACGCAGAGGCTGTGGCATCCGTGCTTGCGTGGGTGCATGACTCAAATTATGCGCCGCAGTATTACAATGATGAGCAGGCGCTTCGGGCAGTTGTGAGATACACATACATCACCTGCGTGGATCAGTATCATAAGATGGAGGAACTGCCATCAGGGCATGGATGCGCGGATGTGGTATATATGCCGAAGAGACGTTCTCCTCTGCCGGCAATGATCATTGAGCTTAAATGGAATAAGACGGCCGACGGGGCAATCACGCAGATAAAAGACAGGAATTATCCGGCGGTGTTGAAAGATTATGAGGGTGGTCTGCTGTTGGTCGGTGTTAACTATGATGCGAAAACAAAGGTGCATACTTGTAGGATAGAGGAGCATACCTGCGGGACGGAGGAATGAGGGGAAAGTTTATGGGGGATATTTTCGAGATGGAGGAATGAGGGGAAAATTCATACGAGGGATATTCTTGGAAGGATTGAAAATACTTTCTCCGGGCAGATGTGCCGGCTATGACAAACGGATAAGACGAAGGAGCCCCAAATGGAAAGAGAGTACAGAGGCCGGACATTGGAAGCCTGTATACAGAAAGCAATGCTTTTAGAGAGGCAGAATGCGCCGAAGAATCTGCTGATGTATGAACTGATGCTGAATCTGCCGGAGGAGGATATAGATATTGAACGGGAGATGCGGGATACACAGGAAAAGCTTGACAGGAGTGCAATCTCATCGGAGGAGCAGAAATATCTGGAGGCGAAGAAATGTGTTTTGGATCTGATGGGGAGATATAAGGACAGTCCTGGCGAGGAGTGAGAGGAAGGAGACCGCCTGTCTGTACTATCTTTTTATAGAGGAAAGTATGGAGGAAAAGAGTTACTTCCCGCTTCGCGGGGAATACTTTTAGGTGGAGGATCAGGAGTACAATGTTTCGGTTTCAAAAAGAAACAATAGTTTCTAGAGAATGGAAGGCAGCGCGCTGGATGGCATTTGCTTTTTTGTTTATAGTGCTTATGCCTCTTTTTGTTATTGCGCATTTTAATTATCCGTGCAGTGATGATTTTTCTTTTGCGGGTGCCCTGTATAGGGAAATAAGCAATGGCAGTACCTTCAATGTTGTAGTTAAAGAAGCATGGAGAGAAGCAGCGGGATTTTATAAAGGATGGCAGGGTTGCTACTTTAATAATGTGCTGTCTTCTTTTGGCTTTGGTACTGCAGTGCCTGAATACTATTTTATCGGGGCATATCTGGTGATTATTTCATTTATTGTTGCAAACATTGTATTTTTCAGGGCGGTTACCTGCCGTATATGTCGGTGGAATTGTGAAATATCATGGATCTTTACGGTACTTATTACAGCAATGCAGATTTTATATGTGCCGTATCCATCGGAAGCTTATTTCTGGTATGTGGGAGCCACAGCGTATACATTGACTTATTCACTGCTGTTATTTCTGGGAACGGCTTTGATTTATTTTTATTCTGCAGATAATCGGGGGAAGCGGATATTACCGGGGATCGCATCGGTGTTTTTGGCTTTTATGATCGGAGGGAGTAATTATTCTACGGGTTTATTGACCGCGGAACTTCTGGTTTTGGCTTTTATGGGTATGCTTATAAGAAAGAGAAAATGCTATTTTTTGTGTATGGTATTAGTAGAATATCTGATCTGTTTTGTGATCTTTAATGCTCTTGCACCGAGTAATGCAGGAAGAATGGGGGCGGTGGAAAGTTTGGGGATTACAGGAAGTATTTTTGCATCTCTGTACCGTGGGGCTGTTTTTCTGAAAGAATGGTTTCGGTTACCTGTAATTTTTTTCCTGATCGTTGTATTTATACTGGGAATTGGGCAGATGACAAAAATGAATTATTCTTTTCGCCTGCCCGGTATAGCGACAATAGTTTCCTTCGGACTATTTTGTTCGATGATGACACCGCCCTTTTTTGCGGGGGCCACATGGGGACCGGGGCGCCTGATCAATCTGGTGTATTTCAGCTACTATTTTCTTTTGGCGGGAAATCTGCTATATTGGACAGGGTGGGCGGTACACAGATATGAGAAGTTCCGTCTGCTTGCTCAAAAGGAGATAAAGGCTTTGCCGATACTGATCTGTTTTCTCGTTCTTCTGGCTGGATGTTTAAAAATGTACGGCCTGCAGTCCACGAGCAGCAGCAGCGCGCTGCTGTCATTGGTAAAAGGGGAGGCTGCGGTGTATCTGGCGGAAAACGAGGCGCGCTGGGCATTGTATACGGATGATTCTGTAAGGGATGTCGAGGTGGGGGATTTTTCAGTGAAACCGTATGTGTTGTATCATGATGATATCGCGGAGGATCAAACGGACTGGAGGAATTATACGGTGGCGGGATTCTTTGGGAAGGACTCGGTGCGATTAGTAAAATAGACCGGGCGGCAGCTTTGCAGCGGACTTTTAAAATTGAGAGCGGAGTTATTATAAAATTAAAGGAAATATATGTTAAAAGAACTATGTAAGGATAAAAAAAAGAAATATATAGTGATACTTTTGCTGTTAGGGAGTTTTTTCGCGGCACTAAAGTGCATCTTTGTCAGCCTGCAGATGGATGAGGAGTATGCGGTCAGTTTGTCTTATCGGCTTCTCAGAGGGGACAGGCTTTTTGCACAGATATGGGATCCGCATCAAACGTCGGCTTTTTTGATGGAATTTCTGATGTGGATTTATCTGAAACTGTTCCATACTACAACATATATGGTGATCTGGGTGCGGATCGTGGGCGTGCTGATCCATCTGGGAATAGCCTGTTACCTGTATCGGATGTTCTGTCATCTGCTGGAGCCTGAGTACGGCTTTTATCTGGCGGTGCTCTATTTTAATCTGCTGCCGAAGACTTATGTGATGCCTGAGTTTTCCAACATGATGGCATGGGGCTTGACGATGCTTTTGATGAGCCTTTTCAGGCTGGCGATGTTGGAGGGAAGAGGGGTGGCGTCATATGCCGGAGAGGCGGAGGGTTCTGTTTCAGGGAGAGAAAAAGTATTACGACCGGACGATCGGATGTCGGCAAATGAAAATATGCGATCAAATGTTTTGATTTCAGCGGATAAAAAGGGATCACAGACGGCAAAGAAACAGAACCTGAAGATAATGTTTACAGCAATAGAGGCAGGTTTATGGCTTTCTTTCACGGTGCTTTCTTATCCGACCTGTCTGCTCTTGTTTCCGTTTATTGTCTGGTACCTCTGGAAGTGCGATGCTTATAAAAAAAGAACGATAGCTTTATTTACAGGAACCTGTCTGGCCGCAGGTGGATTTTATATGGCGTATCTGTTCAGTTATATGGCTCCGACGGAGTTGATTGCCAATATTCAGAGCCTGCTTGCCTCCAACGATGCCCACAGTGGCGGAGTGTTGGAAAAGTGCCAGATTTACGGGTTCAATCTGGTGCCTCTTCTGTTATTTGGACTGGGATATTTATTGGCGGCAGTCATTGTATATCGGCTTATATGCAGAAAAAAACTGAGTGCCTGCAAAGCGGAGAGTGAGAAGTTTGCTTTTTATTATGTATATTTGATCACTTCTTTTGTGTTAATGTTCTTACACTGGATATTTATGCTCTGGAAGTATGAACATTCATTTCCTTACACGATATACTTTTTTATTTTTGCTGTTGGATTTTATTATGCGGGAGAACTACCGGAAGAAAAAAGGGAGATGGCGCTTCTGTGGCTGAGGGCAAATGTGGTGATGTATATCGCTGTTTTGATGCTCACGAACCTGACGCTGTTTACATCCGTAAAATATCTGCTGACAGGAGTGATCATGGGAGCGGTAGTTCTTTTGGTTTATACAAAGGAACGGCAGCCGGAAATTTTTCAGAAGTATGCAGGGCTTTTTCTGATCGTCTGGTGTTTTGTGGCTATTTTTGTAAAAGGCTGGGCTTATACAGATAATGACGGTCTGATGAAAAATATCACTTCTGTCGGAAATATTCTTTCGGTGGGACCGGGGAAAGGGATCATCACAGAATATATGCAGGGGTATATGGCGGAGTGCAATTATGAGGAATTTCAGACATATATCGAGCCGGGAGACAGTCTGCTTGTACTGGATACCAATACGATCTGTTATATGTATCAGGATGTAAATATCGGTTCCTGTACGACCATCTGCACGCCTACTTTTGACGAAAATCTGTTGGATTACTGGGAGAGGAATCCGGACAAGTACCCGGACGTCATAGCGGTATTGTGCTGGTATGGGGATCTTCAGTGGGATAAGGACAGTTGGATCATACACTGGATCGAGGAGGAATTCGGGGCGACGCAGGTGATCGATGGAAAATACTTCAGGTACTATATCAGGAGACCATAAGGGATGGAGAAAAGCAGGCAGTCAGGCCATCAACTTTATATCGATATATTGCGCATTATAGCCTGTTTCAGCGTGATCATGCTCCATGCTTCCGCCCAGGCGTGGTACAGTCTGCCTGTGGACAGCGGCGGTTTCAAGATCGCAAACTCCTATGACGCGCTGTTCCGGTTCGGGGTGCCGGTGTTTGTGATGATCAGCGGGGCACTGTTTCTGGCACCGGGAAAAGAACTGGATGTAAAGAAGCTGTATTGGCATAATATCCTGCGGTTAGCGGTGCTGTATATTTTCTGGTCCTGTGCGTATGGCCTGATGGACTGCCGGGGGTTTGATCCCGCCGGGATCGGCTGGAAGGATGTTGTGAGGGAGATGATCCTGGGGAGATATCATCTCTGGTTTCTGCCGATGATCATCGGGATCTATGTGCTGCTGCCTGTCCTGAAAGTATGGATCGATCATGCCTCCAAGAAAAATATCGAGTATTTTCTGCTGTTGTTTTTTCTCTGTCAGATTTTATGTGAGACTGTCAGGGCAATGTATTCTTCCAGTATGCTGGACTATGTGCTGAATCTGTTTCAGCCGGAGATAGTGTGCAGTTATCTGGGGTATTTTGTGCTGGGATATTATCTGGTGCATATTGGCATTGAGAAAAGGTGGCATAAATTCATCTATACAGGAGCGCTGGCAGGCGGAGTTTTGAATATTGTGCTCGGCAATTATCTGGCGGAGAGAGCGGGAGAGCCTACCGGAGCAATCTATGACAGCTTCGGGATGTTTACGGCGTTGATCTCTGCTGCTTTGGTGATATGGGCGAAGGAGGCATTTGGTAAAAGGGCGTTCAGCGCAGGGGCAGAGAAGGTGATCCATGAGATTTCGGCGGATACTCTGGGAGTTTATGTGATGCATGTGGGGATGATAGAGATTCTGGAGAAACATGGAATCGACAGTCAGATTATGCCGCTGATTCTGTGGATACCGCTTCTTGCGGTGGGGTGCTTTGCAGCGGCTCTTGTTGTCAGCGCGGTGCTCAGGAGGATTCCGTTGGCTGGGAAGTATATCTGCTGATATAATATCAGATGCCCACATAAAGAATATCCGGGTTGATCCCGACACCATAATATGCATTTAATTCACCACATAGACATAGATGTGATACCAGCTGCCTTCCGTCTCAAAGGGGGCTTCCCGCAGCAGCGAAAGTCCCATTTCCTCCGCATTCATCAGGTAGGCGGCGGAAAAAATATATCTGCAGTTCATTTCTTTGAGTTTATCGGTGCTCAGATCCAGATCATAGATCACACTGTTCCATTTCTTTTCAAAGGTGTAATAGTTTGCCTGTTCCGCGGTGGTGATGTAGCAGCGGTTTCCCCAGTTGTCAAAGAAATCCCTGACATAGTCGCTCTTATTGAGTTCTCCCTCCATAATCTGGCGGAACGTGTGTTTATACTCCAGAGGATAATTGTTGGAGTAGCCGTCCAGACAGTAAAAGCCGTTGTAAGCGGCGGCGGCGGGATAGATGCCGACGTTTACAACGCGGTAGCTCTCCCGGGGCTCTCCAATTGCGGCATTGATCTGACTGAAGATGTCCTCCGCAAAAAAATCATTCCAGTCGAGGGCATAGTAATCCCCACCCTTCAGCAGTTTTGACAGATTGGGACGGAGAGGGCAATGGAGCAGTACGGTGACGCCCCAGATACCAAGGACAGCGAAGATAATGCCATAAAGTAAAGAAGATTCCAGAAGAGACACAGCCTTTGAAGGCCTGTTTTTATCATCAAAAGCCACAGTCAGTGATTTCCAAAAATCTGCGAGAAAACTGAGCAGATATCCCGCCAGAACACACCATGCCGTCGGCAGCAGCCAGCACACCCGGTCCAGATTAAATGTTTTCAGGATGCCGTCTGAGGCGTTGCGCAGGCCTGTTATAAAACTTTCGTGGTAAAAAGCGTAGAACAGGCAGACCATAAGGATAAAGAATAAAATACCGAAAGCCTTTGTCAGGGGACGGAAAGCATTTTGCAAAGGAAAGTTTTTTCCCCGGCGGGATCGGGATAAAAAATGCAGGAAAGCGAGCGCCGGGCAGAGAAACAGCAGGAAAAAGACAACAGTATGGTAACTCTGCGCATAGGAGATGCCGGTGGTGAAAGATTCTTTAAAATAATCGAAGAAGTTCTGGGCGGAGAGGACCATCTCGGTTTTATGGCTGATATAGGTCGTTTCGGGAAAGAGAACCTGCCTGATCAGATCGAAATTGGTCATGATATATGTGGTCAGTAAAATGGCGGGAGAAACCCAGAGTGAAAGAAGAACAGGAATATGTGTTCCGAACCGTTCCTTGGATCGAAGCGCAGCGATAGTTCTGTAGAGGGCGGAAATTCCCAGCACGAGCAGGCAGGCAAAGCCGACCAGCACCAGGGAGGAGGCCGCACCGTACAATACGATCAGAAGATAGTAGGGAAGGCGTTTTTTCCCAAAGGACCGCAGAGAAATTTTTGCGGCATTTGCGGGGGGAGACAGGGAAAGTTCCCCGCGGTATAGAGATAATACAGCAAAAAACAGCAGCGGCTGTCCGGGGATACAGAGCCCGTACACCGGATAAAAGGGCAGCAGCATGAAAATGACAGCAATCGAGAAAGAAATAAATTCTTTCCCGGTAAGTTTTGCCAGAAGCAGATACATGCCGAGAAAAGCCGTCAGATATATGATCCATTGAGAAAACATAAAAGCGGTGAAAGGCTTCAATATAACATAGAGCAGTACGAACAGCGGCGCAGGGGGAACTGCTCCTGCCGCGGGAAGCCCGTTCATGATCTCCGGATAAACCCTGATCTCCGTAAACAGGTATCTGGCGGTCAGCAGATAGCTGAACAGTTCACCGTCCAGCTGGTCATGATAAGTAATAATGCTCTCTGTTCCCAACAGTAAAAAAGGAATCATAAACAGGCCGGATAATAAAATTCCCGTGAACAGAAAAATATGTTTTTTGTTTGTGCTATAAAAAGAGAGAATGCTTTTCATAAGAATTATATTAATGAGGAAAGTTTGGTATGTCAACTGAAAATCCGTTCTATATGAATGTGAAAAACTTTGGGGAGGCTTACATGTTGCAGCTTGCGAAGCGGACAAGGATGTCTTAAGGTACCTGTCGTGCTATAAACAGTGATGCCAGAAGATTGAACGGTTACGCTTTAATCAAAGCGGCAGATTCTGGGATTGAATTGACTTATACGACGGGTTCCTGAATGGAATTGACATTGAAATAATAACAGATATAAGTTATAATTCATGACAATGATGAGTTGGCAGAAACGGTTTTTAATGTCCCTGAACGAGGGATATGAGGTAAATGTGACAGGCGCAGCCGGTTGGGGCTGAGGAGGTGAGTTTTATCAACCAATCTGAAAAGGCCATAGCAGTTTTTACATGCTTTCTTCTGGCCGCAATTGGAATTTTGATGTTTACTGATTCTCAGAAAGATATACATATCGAATTTTCTGAAGGATCGGGATATTACGATGAAGCTGTAACATTAGAGATTCGTGGGGGCGGAGAAAACAGGATATATTACACGCTGGACGGAAGCGAGCCCGGTATGGACGGAAATTTATATGAGCCGGGCGAACCGATCGTACTCGAGGATGCTACCGGCGATAAAAACGTTTACTCGGCGAGGACGGATACTTCAACAGCGTTTTTGAGCGATCTGGTGGAGAAATATTCTTCGGGGGCGGAAGATCCGGGTTACACGGTACCGGATCACAAGGTGGATAAATGTCATGTGGTCCGCGCTTCGGTCTTTGAAGACGGAGGGTACTGCCTTGACACGATAACCGGTGTCTATTTTGTGGGGTTTCAGAACAAATCCGGTTACGATAATATATATACCGCTTCTATCGTGACTGACCCTGACAATCTGTTTGACTATGAGACCGGGATTTATGTGACCGGAAGTACTTTTGAGAATGCGAAGGAAGAGATTTTTGGCCCGGACGGCGAGGGGAACGATTCGGTTCTGGAGAACCGCTCCTGGTACTGGTGGACTTCCAACTACAGCAACAGAGGAGGAGACTGGGAGAAGGAGGCGGAGGTAACGATCTTTGATGAAGAGAAGAAGCTTGTCTTATCAGAAAATTGCGGGATCAGGATACAGGGGGGCGGCAGCAGGGGAATGCTGCCCAAAAGCATCGGCTGTTACGCGAGAGCGGAGTATGGAGGGAGTTATAAGTTTCAGACAGCTTTATTTGAGGAGAATATATATCCCCATAAATTTGTGTTTTTTTCCGGTGGAGATGACAATATTTTTAAATTGAAGGATTATCTGGCGAACACGATGGAAAGGGATCTTGCTTTTTCCACGATGGATTTTATCCCCTGCGCGGTTTTTCTGGATGGAGAATACTGGGGGATTTATTATATAACGGAAAATTATAACCGGGACTATATAAGCGATCATTATCAGGTGGAGGAAGATAATGTGATCATGGTCAAAAACGGCGAGCTGGCGGAAGGAAAAGGGAAGGAGTCAAAGCTTTTCGAGGGAACGGTGGCGTATATTGCCGGCCATGATATGACGCTGGAGGAAAATTATGAGCAGGCCTGCCGTCTGATCGATATCGACAGCTATATAGATTATTATGCGGCGCAGACATATATCGCGAGGGTAGGCGACTGGCCGGGAGGAAATTATGCCGCCTGGAGGACCAGGAAAAATGAGGGAACCGAGTACGGCGACTGCAGGTGGAGGTGGATGCTGTTTGACGTAAACTCCGGCGCTCTGTCGCTCGATATGGTGGAGGCGGATATATTTGTGAGCATTCCGCAGAGCGATGTGGTATTTCAGTCCCTGTACCGGAATGAGGAATTCAGAGTACAATTTGCAAAAAGACTGCTGTATATAGGCAGAGAGATATACTCGGAAGAAAAATGTCTGGCTTTTCTGGAGGATTATTCGCGGAGAATGAGGGAGCCGGTTGCAGCGGGAAGCCTCCGCTTTTATAACGATGGAAAAAGAGAAGAGTTTGACAGAAATGTGGAGGACATCGGTCTGTTTCTGGAAAAAAGATACGATGCCATTTGGGATTCTCTGGTGAGGAATATGGGGGAGGAGTGGCTTGAACAGAACGGGATACGGAAGTGAACTGACACAGTATCCACAGGAGCACAGCTGTATAGAAGCAACTCCCCCTTGCCTGTCAGAAAGCGCTATGCTAAAATAGAAAGCATGAAAATACTGGATATCGGCAAAACTATCAGGGAAAAGGACAAGCTGGCGGCAGTTCTGCTGACAGTGCTTTTTGTGTTGCAGATCATTCCGCTTCTCTATCTGGGCAGATTCAACCATCCGACTTCCGACGACTTTAAATACGGCGCGTATTCCCACACGGCGTGGCAGGAGACCGGCTCTCTCAGTGCGGTTTTCAAAGCGGCGGCAGGAGGAGTGGCGGAGGATTACAGAACCTGGCAGGGGAGTTATTCGGCACTTTTCCTGATGCGCTTAGAGCCTGCGGTATTCGGGGAAAGATATTACGGGCTTGTGCCCTGGATCATGCTGGGGTTACTTACGGCAGGGACTTTGTATTTTATGCGGACGCTGTATAAGACGGTACTTAAGTCGGATTCACTTCACTATATCAGCATGTCGATGTTGGTATTGTCTCTCTGTGTGCAGTTTTCGCCGGTGGCTTCGGAACAGTTTTTCTGGTATAACAGTTCGGTCTACTATAATGCGTTTCATTCACTGCTCCTTTTTTATCTGGGATGGCTTATCCGGTTTGGGTATGGGGGAAGGAAGCGGTATATTGTGTATATGGCGCTGGGGGGGTTTTTACTGGGAGGCGGCAACTATGTAACGGCGCTGTTTCTGGTCATCTCGCATGCCACGGCGTTAGCGCTTCTGTGGTATCTGAAGAGAAGAAAAGAGTTTTGGATCGTGCTTCTTCTGTGGTCAGAGTTTCTGGCGTGTTTCGCGTTCAGCGCGGCGGCGCCCGGCAACGCGATAAGGGGGGCGGAGATTGCGGGATACGGCGCGGTATCTTCTATCATAAGATCCCTGTTGCAGGGAGTGCGCTACTATATGGCGTGGCTGGATAAGTGGTGGCTTATGGTCGCGCTCTTTATGCTGCCGATGATGTTTGGGCTGATCAGGGGGACGTCCTTTCAGTTCCGGTATCCGGTATTTGTGCTGTTATACCTCTATGGGGCGTTCAGCGCGATGTCCTGTCCGACTTTTTATGCGCTGGGAAGTACCGGCCCCGGCCGTATCATCAATATCATCTACGACAGTTTTCTGCTGGTGAGTTATGTTCAGCTGTTTTATCTTCTGGGGTATATCTGCCGCAGATGGGAGGAAGCCGTCACTGAGGAAAAAAGGCAGGGGGAACGGCTCAGAGGGCTTTCCTGTGTGTTGTACAACGGTGCGGTGGCGACGCTGTTTTTAATGCTGTTATTGTCGGGGACGATTTTAGACATGACTACAGTGACGGCATGCAAAGTGTGGATCAAGGGCGAGGGGGAGCAGTACCATAAGGAGTATATGGAGCGGCTTGCAGTTTTGGAAGATGAGAGTGTAACGGATGTGGTGTTTGCGCCCTATACGGCGGAACCGAAACTGGTATTTATCGCAGACGGGACGGGGGATCCCGAGTTTGTAAATAACAGGGAGTGGGCTGATTATTATGGAAAGAATTCACTGGTGATCCGCGGTGGGGAGTGATGTTTAATGGTTGTCGGCTGTTTGATGGCCGGGAAAAAAGTGAGCGGAGTTGTATACCTTTTGACCCTGACATCATTGTAAATAATTGTAAGTGGTTAAGAGCAGCTATGAACAGATATAAACAGCAATGGGAGAATTGCTTTGACAGGAGATAGAAAAAGGAGCAAATACAATAGAATACTGGTGATCCTGGCAGCACAGTTGCTGGTGCTTTTCTTTATGATATGGCAGTTGACCGGAAAAGGGCAGGAGTACGGATTGCAGATGACACCGGTATCCCGCCAGGGTGAGTCGGGAGAAACAATTGACTATTTAAGTCAAAATGTATTCCTGAAAGCGGGCACATACCGGGTCGTCGTGGATTACGAGGCCTCCTCGGATCTGACGAATGTGATCGATGTGCAGTCGGAGAGCGCCGGATACGGGACGCTTAAGACAAATACTACGCCGCTGTATGCGGGGGAGAGACAGACGTCTTATCTTTTCTGGCTGACAGGCGAGACATCGGATCTGCAGGTGAAGATCACTTCCGGCGGGGAGGGCGTTTTAAACGTCTACGGCGGACGGCTGATTCGGACAAACCATATGGAGCGGCAGCGATTGTTGTGCGTGCTGGTGATTTTGGCGTGTCTGGATATTTTATGGTATGCGATCCCGAAATGGAAAAGGATGGAAGTGCAAAAAAGGTGGGAGGCCGGGATCACGGCAATATTGCTGTGCGGTATCATCCTGGGCGTTTCTCTGCCGCTTTTTACGGATTATCTGCTGACAGGGGCGGACATGACGGGGCATCTTCTGCGGATAGAAGGGGTGAAGGACGGCCTGCTCTCAGGACAATTTCCGGTCCGCATTGAGCCGAACTGGCTGCAGGGACATGGCTATGCAGGCGGAATATTCTACTGCGGGTTGTTTTTATATTTGCCGGCAGTGCTGCGGATCATGGGGATGACGGTGCAGGGCGCTTATAAATGTTATAAGCTGTCTGCCAGTATAGCTGTCTGTCTGATTTCCTGGTACAGCTTTAAAAAGATGTTCCGCAGCAATAAGATCGGTATATTCGGGAGTTTTTTGTATACTTTCTATATTGTCCGGCTCGTGTATCTCTATGGGGTGGACGGCGTAGGACAGTTTTCGGCAATGACCTTTCTGCCGCTTGCGGCGTATGGATTTTACAGGATCTTCACGGAGGATCAGAAAAGGGCGGAGGAGAGATACAGCTATATTCCGCTTGCCCTGGGGATTTCCGGTGTGGTGAGCAGCCACGTGCTGAGTTGTGAGATCCTTTTGTTCTTTATCCTGCTGTTGTGTCTGTGCTGTGTAAAAAGGCTGTTTCAGAGGGAAGTGTTTTTACAACTCTGCAAAGCTGCTGTGGTGACGGTTTTGCTGAATCTGTGGTATCTTGTGCCGTTTCTGGATTACATGTTTAACATGGACCTGGCGGTGACAAAAGGCGGGGCGGCGTATAAACAGATCCAGACATGGGGAATGTATATACCACAGCTGTTTGAACCTTTTCCGTCCGGCGGACAGTATGGCGCCCGTCCGGCGGAAAGCGGCATACCCGGAGAGACCTGTTATGGGATAGGGCTTGGCTTTACTTTAGGGCTTTTGCTGATCCTTTTTCTTCTGACGGTCGTCAGAGGAATTTTGAAGGAAAGAAGAGGCGGGGAGGAAAAGCTGAAAGGAATCACCGGAAAAGCGGGGAAGATCGCTCTTGGTTTTGGAATATTGTCCATGTGGATGGGGACGATTTATTTTCCCTGGGACAGGCTGGCAAAGTGCGGCGGTATATTGCGGCAGTTGATCGCAACGCTGCAGTTTCCCTACCGCATGTTGAGTTTTACGGGAGTTTTTTTGACGATAGCATGCTGTTTTGCGATACAGGACCTGAAAGCATTGAGGGATGATGGGACGCTGAGAACGATGATTCTGTACGCGGCGGTTTTTGTGATCGGTGCGGGGCATCTGCTGACGGCGGCGTATTTTCATAATACTTCTTTTACGGAGAGCAGTGGCTTTTTCCGCCTGTACGACGAGACCGCCATGGGAAACAGCTATATTTCCGGCGGGGAGTATATACTGCTCGGTACGGATACCGGAAAGCTGACCTATAAAGCCCCTGTCTGCAGCGAGGGGATCGCGCTCAACAGCTACGAGAAGAAAGGCTGTTATGTCAGGCTGGACTGCGACTGCGGGAGAGACGGACAATATATCGAGCTGCCGCTGTTATATTATAAAGGGTATCAGGCGAGAGAGAGCGGCGGGGGAATGCTGCGGGTGGTGTGCGGAGATAACAATGTGGTGAGGGTGATGGTTCCCTCCGGCTTTCAGGGGATCATCGAGGTGGATTTCGCCGGTTTCTGGTACTGGAGGGCGGCGGAACTGATCTCGCTCGGGACATTGTGCCTGGTGATCCTGCAGGGGGTCCGGGGCTGCTCGAAGACATTGCGGAAAGAAAAATAAAAAGGGTATAATGAAAGAAATCGGATATTCATTTGTAAAACTTTTTGTGCCACTGAAGCATCGGAAATAAAGGATATTATATATAAAACCGGGCTTATATGGCATTTTGCGCGCGGAAATAGACAGATATAAACTGTGTGACAGTTGGAATAACTACAAAACAAAACCCCAAAATAAAATATATTGGCAGAAATACGGAGGCGGACATGTTAAACAATAAAACGATTTTGATCACCGGCGGAACGGGAACTTTCGGAAAGGCTTTTGTGAGCTATGTGCTGGAGCACTATGAGCCGAAGAAGCTGATCATCTACTCCAGGGATGAATTCAAACAGTTTTTGATGAGGAACGAGTTTCAGAAATATGCGGACAGGCTGCGCTTCTTTATCGGGGATGTGCGGGATAAGGAGCGCCTGAAGAGAGCCTTTGAGGATGTGGACTATGTGATCCACGCGGCGGCCATGAAGCAGGTGCCTGCCTGTGAGTATAATCCCGATGAAGCGATCAAGACGAATATTCACGGCGCCCAGAACGTGACGGCGGCGGCGTTGGACGCAGGTGTGAAAAAGGTTGTGGCGCTGTCTACCGACAAGGCGGTAAATCCCGTCAATTTATATGGCGGGACGAAGCTTGTATCCGACAAGCTGTTCATTGCGGCGAACGCCTATGCCGGGAGGAAAGAGACCTGCTTCTCTATCGTCCGGTACGGGAATGTGGCGGGCAGCAGGGGTTCTGTGATCCCATTTTTCAGGAATATTCTGGATAACGGCGGGACGAAACTGCCGATCACGGACTACCGTATGACCCGTTTCTGGATCAGCATCACCCAGGGCGTGGAGCTGGTGATCAAGGCGCTGGAGGAGGCGAACGGCGGCGAGACATTTATCTCCAAGATCCCTTCCTTTAAGATCACGGATCTGGCGGAAGCGATGCTGCCGGGCTGTGAGATGCCGGAGGTGGGTATCCGGGAGGGAGAAAAGCTGCATGAGATCATGGTGACGGAGGAGGACGCCCCGAACACCTATGAGTATGATAAACACTTTATCATTTTCCCGCAGATGGTCTGGAACAACAGACAGATGCCCAATCCGAACGGACTCGGCAAAAAGGTTCCGGAAAGATTTTCCTACAGTTCGGGCAATAACACGCAGTGGCTGTCCGTGGAGGAGATCCGCGAACGCCTGCAGCATCTGGAGATGGAACACTGAGTATGTCTACTGAAAAACAGAACAGGAGAGCAAACTGTATAACGTGGATCGTTTTTGCGGTGTGCCTGGCGGCGTACTCCGCGCTGATGTATCGCCTGTTCTATCAGCAGGCGGTACACTGCGGGACGAGAGAACTGTATTTCTCAGACATCAAGGCGTATCTGGAGACGATCCTGGGCGTGGAGTGCGATTACGATTTTCCCTATCCGGTCTTCTTCTGGCTGGGGAGATTCTTTCTGCTTTTTACTAATGTTGCAGTGGCGGCGTCACTTGCGGCGTCTCTGTTGAATTCGCTGGGTATTGCCGTGCTGTTTTACTATATGGAGCGAGCCGTCAGAGAGTATCAGGGGAAAGATGATCTGGGAGGATGCACGGGGCTTTTTGCTGTTTTTCTGACGTTTGGCATGTTCTTTGTCTCCATGCTGTATCTGCCCGGGGGAGTTCGCCTGCCGGGAATCACAAACAGCTATCTCGGCGTCTTCACACCGAATCCCTACCACAATATCACTTATATGGCGACCAGGCCCTTCGCGATCCTGGCATTTTTCCTGTTTGCCAGAATTCTGGATTACTATGAGGATCGCACGGATATCAGGGAGTTCCTCTGGTTCGGGTTCAGCCTCCTGCTGACGACGATGACCAAGCCGAGTTACACGCTGATACTGGTGTCTACGGCGGGGCTTGTCATGCTCTGGAGGCTGTTTCGCGGAAAATGGAAGAATTTCAAGCGTTCTTTTTATCTGGGGCTTGCTTTTGTCCCTACGTTTATGGACCTGCTCTATCAATTCGGCGGCGTATTCGGAAGAAATTCCCAGGCTGGAGAGTATGGCGGTATCGGTATCGGGATCGGCTCCGTGTGGAAGCTTTATACCAATAACATACCGCTGGCGGTCGTTCTGGCGTTGGGTTTCCCTCTGCTGGTGCTGGTATTGCACGGGAGGGAGATAAAAAACAATACATTGTACCGCTTTTCCTGGGCGCAGCTGATCGTCAGCGTGTTGGAATTTTTCCTGCTCTATGAGAACGGACGGCGTTTTTCAGATGCAAATTTTTCCTGGGGATATATGCATGGGATATTTTTTGTTTTTGTGACAAGCCTGATGCTGTTAGCGAGAGATACGGTCAGGAAACAGGGGAAAAGATATCTACTGTGGGCACAGTGGGCTCTGTATGCGCTGCACCTGGCGTGCGGAGCAGGATATTTTCTATACATCTGGAGCGGGAACGGATTTCATGAGTTTTGAAGAAAATGAAACAGTATAAAAAATATAGTGAAATAAGCAAAATGATAAAAATACCGCTGCACGCCGCTGTTTTACTCTACGGAGCCAGTATGGCGTTTCTGTTCTATAAGCAGACCGGCTGGAGCGGCGGCGCCGTGTATGAGTCCGACCTGCCGGTGCATATCAGGATGATCGTGGAGGACGGATGGTATTACAGTCTGACGGCGTTTGTCTATAAAGCGTTCTATGCGATTCCGGTCGTATTGCCAGGGGGAGTGTTGTTCGGAGATCTGGCAATCGCGTTGTTCCTTGCGCTGTGCGGCGTGGCGTCGGTGTACCTGACAGCGGCTCTGCTGAGGGATATGCAGGCGGAGGAAACCGGGAGCCTGCGGGAAGGGGAGCGTATATCCGGATGGGACGTCCGGCGGGAAAATGCGGAACGGAATCATCTGGCGGACAGATGCGGAAATGCGGAGGAGAGGCAGACGGCGGTGCCGCGCGGGATCATGCGAACAGGCCTGCCGATAGACAGGCAAAATGATGTGCGGGCAAGGCGAAAGGGCAGGCTCACCGCGTGGCATCTGCTCGGCGGCCTGATCCTGAATTTGGTGATGCCCTGTTATGTGCGCGGAATCGCAGACGGCAGATACATCGGCATGGAGTCGGCGTCGATCTGGCACAATTCCACTTACATTGTGATGAAGATGACAGGGCTTTTCTGCATCCTGTATTACGGAAAGCTGGCAAAAAAATATAAAGCCGGGATAAGCGGAGGGGAATGGCTGGCATTTACGGTTCTTCTCTCCGTATGCACAGCCGTAAAGCCAAGCTTTTTGCTGGTGTTTGCGCCGACGATGGCGGTGTTCCTGCTGGCCGGCCTTTTGCGGGGAACGCCTTTAAAAAAAGTGATTGTTTTCGGGTCCGTAGTATTTTTGCCGTTGCTTGTTGTTCTGTTTCAAAATGTGGTGCTGTTCGGGGCGGAAACCGGTAACGGGTGGGAGATCCGTCCGGGGTATGCGCTTTCCCTGCACAGCGGCTATCCGTTTCTCTCGGCGGTGTTCTCCGTGTTTTTTCCGCTGGCAATGCTCCTGGCCTTCTGGAGGGAGCTTCGGCGGGATGCGTGGTTTTCGGGGGCGTGGCTGATGGCGCTTTTTGGATTTCTGGAGGTATTTCTGTTCGCGGAGACCGGCAGCAGGGCGGGGGACGGAAACTTTATGTGGGGGTACAGCTTTGCAATCCTGATGATCTTTGCGGCGGCTCTGGTGAAATGGGGGAAGCTCGGACATCAGGCAGTAAGGGAAGAAAGGAGTGCGGGGGGCATTCTTAAAGTCGGGGCTTTTCTGGTATCCGGCTTGATACTCGGCTGGCATTTATATTGCGGAATATACTTTTATGGCAACTTGCTGCGTGGCGTATCGTATTATATGTGGGATTAGACGGGGCACATGATTGTGAGCAGAGGAAGAGGTGCCGCGATGGCGGCAAGGGAATGATGTGATTATTCAGGTACCTGATTATGAGCATATTCACTGGGATCCCAAAGGAAACACGCAGCTGTCTCTGTTTTCGGAATATGATTCCTCACGTTGCAGTTTATGCCTGAATAGATAGGATCAAAGGAATCGATATGCTTTTTATTTTACTGAACTGGCTTTATATCTTTATAACAACGTTTATCACAGGTTACGGGATCCTGTATGTTCTGCGGAGAGCTTTCGGTTATGCGCCGCGTCAGATCCACGCCTGCGTTATGGCGGGGCTTGTGGCGCATACTGCCTATGCCCAGTGGTTTTCGCTGTTTTACCGGGTAAATCTGGAGGCGAATCTGATCCTGGTCCTGGCTGACATTGTCATCCTTTTTGTGCTGCGAAAACCGTTGCTGCAATTTATGAAAAACGCGCTGAAGGAGACGGGGAAAGGAAAGAAGATCGGCGTATTCCTGCTGATCCTGACATGCGCCTATTTTACATCCAGGGGAAGTTATATCTCGGATACAAATCTGTACCATGCCCAGTGCATCCGCTGGCTGGAGGAGTACGGCGTTTTAAAGGGGCTTGCCAATATACAGTCCAGGGCGGCGTACAACAGCTCGGCGTTCTGTCTGTCGGCGTTATACAGTATGAAATATATATTCGGGCAGTCCATGCACGCGGTGCAGGGGTTTATGGCGCTGCTTCTCGGCACGGTCTGTCTGGATATCGGCGGCGTTCTGGGGCGGAGAAGGGTGCTTCTGTCGGATTTTGTCCGGATCGGAGCAATCTACTATCTGACTCTTCTGCACCGGGAGATCATGTCGCCCTCCTCGGACTTTGCGGTGATGATCACCCTGTTTTATGTGATGATCGTGTGGCTTGACCTGCTGGAGCGGCGGGAGGCGTCCGCGGTGCCTTACGCCCTGTTGTGCGTAGCCGGGGTCTATACGGTGACTTTGAAGCTGACTGCAGGACTGATACTTGTGCTGCTCATAAAACCGGCGGCGATGCTGCTGCGGGAGAAAAAATGGCGGGAGATCCTGACATATCTGGCGCTGGGGATCATTGTGATCGCTCCTTTCCTGATACGGAATGTGGTGATCTCGGGCTGGCTGATCTATCCGCTGACGGCTCTGGATATTTTTGATGTGGACTGGAAGGTACCAGCGGAGCTGGTGAACGCCGATTCCTACCAGATCAGGATCTGGGGGAAGGGAATCCACGAGTACGAATTGTACGGAGGTCCCGCGACATGGTGGCCGAACTGGTTTAGGACCACGCTTTCTTCGACGGAGAAGGTGCTGATCCTGGCGGATGTGGCGGCACTTTTACTGCTCGTTGGACTGTTTGTAAAGCAGATAAAGGAAAAGAAGGCGGGGGAATGGGACAGGCTGCTCGTTATGATGACGGCGGCTGTCTCCTTTCTGTTCTGGCAGTTCAGCGCGCCTCTTGTCAGGTACGGGTACGCCTATATCTTGTCTCTGGCGCTCCTGGTGTTCGGAGAGGTATATCTGCGCCTGTTTAAAAATAAGAGACAGACTGTCGGCGTCATCATCATATTGGCAATGTTTCTGGTGTGGAAGGCGCCGGCGCTGATATCCGGGATATGGAGCCAGAGGTCTCTGCCGTACTATATCGCACAGGCGGATTACGACAATAATGAAGGCGGGGAGGACGTTCGGGAACATCAGGTGGGCGGCATTACCTTCTATTACAATGTGTCCGGCTATCACAGGCTGCCGGGGGGAGGCTCCATGTTTACGCTGCGGAGCGACAGGCTGGAGGACGGTTTCCGCTATGAGTACCATGACTGGAAGGAAATATTCGGAGTGACGCAATGAGGGGAGAGAGAAGGACAAAGATCATCGCGATCGTATTGGCGATTCTTTTTACATTTATGCAGCTGGCGGGCTGGCAGATCAGCATGCGCTATGGAACCAGTGTACACAGGAGCGAGTTTTTTCAGAACATCGGGGTGCTGCACGGCGTTCAGCTTGTCTTTGCGGCGGTCTTCGAGACAGCCTTCTGGTATGCGGCGGCAGATTTTTCCTTTTATTTTCTGGGGAGGCGGAAAAAACGCAGAAGGGGCGGGAAAAATGAATTGACCGGCGGCGGGGAGAACATATCGGGAAACAGGGTATGGCTGTTAACGTGGATAGCATTGTCCGGCTGTCTGTTTATAGGACTGCTGGCGTGCTGGCCGGGGATTTATTCCTATGACGCGCAAGGGCAGCTCGGGCAGGCGATGTATCCGGAGACCGTTTACACCATGCATCATCCGCTTCTGCACACCCTTTTTATGGGGAAGATCATAACCCTGGGCTACAGGGTATCCGGGGAGAATCTGGCGTCTGGTATTTTACTGTACAGCATCGTGCAGATGCTGATCTGCAGTGCAGTTTTTACATATGCCGTCTGTTTTATCCGAAAAATAACAGGGAGGAGATGGCTGACAGCGGCAGCCTTTTTATACTATGCCTTTTTTCCCACAGTGGTGCTGTTTACGTTCTGTACGACCAAGGATGTCCTCTGCAGTGCCTTTTTACATCTTATGACAATTTTGACATTTGAACTGTATCAGGATATGACGGGCTTTTTTGCCGGAAAGGGGAAAGCAGTGCTTTTGATCCTTTCCGGCGTCCTGATGTGCCTTTTCCGAAATAACGGTGTGTATGCCGTTGTGCTGGCGGCAATTTTTGCCGCTGTCTTCTTCCGGCAGAATCTGAGAGCGGTCTGTTTTGTACTGATACCGGTTGCGGCATTGTCTGTTCTGTCGAACAGGGGGCTTCAGACGGCGCTGCAGGCGAGAAGTCCCAGTATGGTGGAGGCCTCCTCCGTGCCGATCCAGCAGCTGGCAAGAGTGTACTGCGATGAGGGGGAAGCGGGATTTGACGCGGAGCAGCTGGATCTGCTCTATCAGGCGGTGTCGCCGGAGACGTTAGAAGGATATGATCCGGCTATTGCCGACAGCATCAAGAATTTTGTGAGTTTCGACGATGTGGTGATGGGACAGAAGGGAGCATATCTGAAGCTGTGGCTTGAAATCGGGATCAGACATCCCGGGAAATATATCGCTGCTTTTCTGGATAATACCTACCAGGCGTGGTATCCCGGCACGTCCATTATGAAATACCCGGAGAGCGGGGTGTATGACTACCTCGAGATAGACGGCTTCGACACAGTGATAAAAGAGCCGAAGATCCCGTGGCTCTACGCTGTCTACCACAGGATCGCCACGGAGTTCTCCTACCAGAAGATCCCGGGCCTGCGGCTTCTGTTTTCGATAGGAGCGATGTTCTGGGTGGTTCTCTTTACATTTTTTTATGGTATCTGGAAAAAGGATAGGGGAATAACGGCGGCGCTCATGCTCATTTTATGCTTCCTCGCCACCTGCCTTCTGGGACCTGTCGTGCTGGTGAGGTATTATCTGAATCTATTTTATATTTTCCCGGTGTGTATCGCGTTTATAGCGGGAAGGTGACAAGAGAGGAAACCATATATCCTGTAAAAGTTGTCAAGAAAGTACGGATATACTAGCAAATGCCAAATGTATATAGAAAGTATATCTGAACAGGATATATAGTCCTCTTTCTTATTAATTTCGATGTCATCTGCGATAATATGCACAGATCTTTCTGACTGCCAGGATCACTTCCTCCACCTGTTTATCTGCCAGCGAATAGTAGAGCGGGATGCTGAGGATCCGTTCATAAAGCCTCTCGGCGTTTGGGCAGAGCCCTTTCGGATATCCGAGGTTCTGATAGTAGGGGAGCCGGTAGACCGGGATATAGTGCACCTGACAGTGGATATTTTCGGCATCCATGGCGTCAAAAAACTGCCGTCTGCTGCAGGTGAGGATATCTGTGTCGAGCTGCAGGATATACAGATGCCTGACCGTGTCCGATTCCGGTATCTCCTTTTGGACAATGATACCCTCCATATCACGGAAAGCCTCATTATACCGGCTTACGATCTCCTTCCGGCGCCTGGAGAAGGCGGGGAGCTTTTCGAGCTGGCTGGAGAGCAGCGCCGCCTGCATATCGGTGAGCCGGTAATTATATCCCAGGGAGATCATTTCATAGTACCAGGGATCATCGGAGGGAGCGCTCATCAGGGAGCGGTCTCTGGTGATACCGTGGCTTCGTGCCAGAAGAAGTTTTTTGTAGAGCGTCTCATCGTTTGTGGTGACAATGCCGCCTTCCCCGGAGGTGACGGTTTTCACCGGGTGGGAGGAAAAACAGGTCATGTCGCCGAGGGAGCCGATGGGCTGCCCTTTATAGCGTGTGCCGACGGCGTGGGCAGCGTCCTGGATCATGAGAAGGCCATGTTTTTTACAGATCGCGGCAATCTCATCGCAGGACACGGACTGTCCGGTAAAATGGACAGGGATGACTGCTTTTGTCTTCGGGGTGATACATGCTTCAATGGCGGCGGGATCTATATTGTAGGTCTCCGGATCAATATCCGCAAAGACAGGCGTGCCGCCGCAGTAGGAGATGCAGTTTGCAGATGCGGCGAAGGTGATCGGAGTGGTGATGGCTTCGTCGCCTGGTCCGATACCCGCCGCGATGCAGGCGATATGCAGCGCAGCAGTTCCGTTGCTGACTGCCACGGCATATTTTGCGCCTGTCACCTCACAGAATTTTTTTTCGAGCGCCGGGATCTGTGGGCCGCAGGTTAAAAAGTCGCTTTTCATGACATCTGTGACCGCCCGGATGTCGGCCTCGTCGATATATTGTCTCCCGTATTGGACGGGGGTGGCACAGGCGGGGGTTCCGCCGCAGATCGCAGGTTTTTCCATAGTAATTCACCTCGTTGATATTTGATTCCCGCAGGCAAGTCCCCGGGGGTGTTAGCTGGTGCTTTTATTTCCGCGAGCAATGAGAAAAACAGGCATGCTTTGTTTTGCGGAGGGGTTATTGACTTGTTCCATTTACGATATCATATTATAATGTGCTTGGCAAGAAGCCCGGTTGACAGAAACCCCTAAAACACTTATAGTTATTAAAGAGATTTCGGGGGATTTTGTCCCTGAAAAGAGAAGGAGCAAACATGAAAAGCGATTTTTTACTGTCTGTCGTTGTACCCGTCTATAAGGAAGAAGGCAATATTGTTCCTTTTCTGGAGAGATGCGTGAAAGTCATGGAGGAAAATGAGTATTGTTATGAGATCATTTTCTGTCTGGATCCCTCGCCCGACCGTTCTTATGAAGTGATCTGTGAAAGTATCCGGAAAAATAAAAATATAAGGCTGATCCAGTTCAGCAGGAGATTCGGACAACCCTCCGCCACCTATGCGGGAATCTGTGCCTGCCGGGGGGATGCCTGCATTGTCACGGATGTGGACCTGCAGGATCCGCCGGAGTTGATGAAAGAAATGGTGGACAGATGGCAGAAAAACGGCAGTGATGTGGTCTACGCGCAGAGAAAGACGAGAGCGGGGGAGACATTGATCAAAAAGATCGTTGCGCACTCGGGCTATGCGCTGATCAACCACATGGGAGATGTGGATATTCCGGTCAATACCGGGGACTTCAGGCTGATCGACAGAGTGATCATAGAGGAATTAAAAAAATCAAAGGAGCATCATGGCTTCCTGCGCGGCATGGTCGCTTTTACGGGTTTCAAACAGGAGGCCATTTTATACGACAGGGACGCAAGGCATTCCGGAAAGGGCAACTATAACCGGTTTTTCGGCTCCCTCAGGATCGGGTTGAACGGGCTGATCTGTTACTCCACGAAGCCGCTTGAGTTTGTGACTGTATTCGGCGGGCTGTTTACGGGGGCAGGCGGACTGTTTTTACTGTATTATATCGTGGAGAGCATTTTGCGGCTCTGTTCGGTGTCAATCCCGCATATACCATTTACGGTGGTACTGCTGTTATTGCTCGGCGGCATCAATTTCCTGTTTATTGGTCTGTTGGGGGAATATATCGGGCGGATCTACGAGGAGGTCAGGCAGCGCCCGAGGTATATCGTGGACCGCATGGTCGATGCGGACAATGTGGACGGCACGGGCAAGGAATGGAGAGAATAGCAGACAGACGTTGTTTTTAACAGGTGCGAGGTATCGTTGACGGACAAACGGCGGGATGGCAAAAGCAGCGTATCTGCCTGTGAATTTATGAGGGGCGTTCGAGGATGAGAGGGTAATAATAAAATAAACAAGAATAAGAGAAGACAGATTCAGATAAAGCAGGATACAGGGGGAAGAAAGATGCGTTATTTTATAACGGGAGGAGCCGGTTTTATCGGTTCGAATATGGTGGACAGGCTGCTTGGCCTCGGGAACGAGGTGGTAGTCTACGACAATTTTTCCACAGGGAGAAGAGAATTCCTGGAAAATGCCATGCAGTATGACAGTTTTACGCTGATAGAGGGGGATACGCTTGACGAAGAGAAGCTGAGACAGTCCATGTCGGGCTGTGAGTTTGTGTTCCATTTTGCGGCGAATGCGGATGTGCGGATGGGCTGTGAGCATCCTGGAAAGGATCTGGAGCAGAATACCATCGCCACTTTCCATGTGCTGGAGGCGATGCGGGAGAACGGGATAAAGAGGATAGGCTTTTCGTCCACCGGCTCCGTGTACGGGGAGGCGGTGGTGATCCCGACGCCGGAGGACGCGCCGTTCCCGGTGCAGACTTCCCTGTATGCGGCTTCCAAACTGGCGGGAGAGGGGATGATCGCCGCCTACTGTGAGGGCTTCGGCTTTACGGCTTATATCTTTCGATTTGTGTCCATTCTTGGGGAGCGCTACACCCATGGGCATGTGTTTGATTTTTACAGGAAGCTTCAGGAGGATCCGGGGAGGCTTTACATCCTCGGAAACGGGAGACAGCGGAAATCCTATTTGTATGTGCAGGACTGCCTGGACGCCATTTTAACGGTGGTGGAGAAGGCGGATAAAAAGGTGAATGTCTACAATCTGGGCACGGATGAATACTGTGAGGTGAACGATTCCGCGGGCTGGATCGCGGGGAAGATGGGGCTTTCTCCGGTGTTCGAATATGCGGGGGGAGAGCGCGGCTGGATCGGGGACAACCCGTTTATCTATCTGGATACAGTGAAGGTCAGAAATCTCGGCTGGAGCCCGAAATACAGTATCCGGGAGGGCGTGCTGAAGACGGTGGAGTTTCTGGAGAAAAATACCTGGGTTTTCGATGTGCGGGAGTGATTCAGGAACGATAGCGGTTGGTGAGAGCGTTAGTTTATTCCCGCCGGCGTCGGGCACGGCTGCCGCGAGGGTGAAAATACCAATGTGCCGTCTGGACACATTCAGCTTTACTGCGCATTCAAGCTATGATGCCCTGTAGCTTGTTGCGGGGTATTTTACTGCAGCGGCAGTGCTGATGGATTGAAATGTGATAACAAAGGAGACCGAAAATGAACATAGGCATCATAGGCTGCGGCCTGATCGGCAGAAAGAGGGCGAAGTCCATTCCGGCGGCGCACACCATAGCGGGCGTGTGCGATATTCAGATAAATCGTGCCAATGAGCTGGCGCTGATGACGGGCTGCCGTTTCGCGACGGACGACTATAAAAATCTGATAGAACTGCCGGGGCTTGACCTGGTGATCGTCTCGACGTTAAACAATCAGCTGGCGCCGATCACCCTCTATGCCGTGGAACACGGAAAGCATGTGATCGTGGAGAAACCCGGCGGGATCTGCCCGGAGGAACTGCTGCCAATTATGGAGGCGGCGGAGAAAAATCATGTGGTTGTCAAGGTTGGCTTCAACCACAGATACCACCCGGCGATGCTGAAGGCGAAGGAGATCATGGAGCGGGAGGAGACCGGCGAGGTGATGTTTATCCGCGGCCGTTACGGGCACGGCGGCAGAGTGGGTTACGACAGAGAGTGGAGGGCGGATGCGTCGCTCTCCGGCGGCGGGGAGACCATCGATCAGGGGGTGCATCTGATCGATCTGGCGCGCTGGTATATGGGAGATTTCGAGGAGGTTTCCGGTTTTGCCGCCACCTATTTCTGGGATATGCCGGTGGATGACAACGGATTTATCGCCCTGCGGAAGAAAGACGGCAGAGCGGCGTGGCTGCAGGTGAGCTGCACGGAGTGGAAGAACATGTTCTCCCTGGAGATCTACTGTAAGAACGCGAAGCTTTCCATAGAAGGGCTGGGAGGCAGCTATGGAGTAGAGAAATTATATCACTATCAGATGCTGCCGGAGATGGGACCGCCGGACACGGTCATCTATGAATATCCGAGAGGAGACAGATCCTGGGAACTGGAGTTTCAGGAGGTTGAGGAGGCTGTCAGGACAGGACAGGGACTGAAGATGGGGGACATCAGGGACGCATATGAGGCGCTGAAGATCGTGGAGCAGATCTATCGCGGAGGAGATCCCTGTCATACTTGTCAGGAGACGGGGAACTGACTCGGAACACTGCGGATGACAGCGGGATGATCCGGGGAGAAGGCGGCTGTTTGTGCGCGGCGGTCAGATATCCTGCCATAGATTGTGGTATCTGGCATCTGCGGCAATCTCATACATTCCTGCGGGAATGGCTGTCATCTTCATAGAGAACATGGAAATGAAAGGAATACGCATAAAATGATCATTGTGAGAAGTCCTCTGAGGATATCCCTCGGCGGCGGCGGTACGGATCTGCCATCCTATTATGAGGAAAATGAAGGGTTTCTGATCGCGGGAGCCATCAATAAGTTTGTATATATCACCATGCATGAAAATTTTCAGGACGAGATCTGGGTGAAATATTCTAAAACAGAGAAAGTGCGGGATATTCGGGAACTGGAGCATCCTATTTTCAGGGAGGCTGTCAGCATGCTGGGGATGGAAAAGGAGTGCTTTGAGATACAGTCCATGGCGGATATTCCGGCGGGGACAGGGTTAGGTTCCTCCAGCAGCTTTACGACGGCGGTGTTGAAGTGCCTGCATGAGTACAAAGGTGAGCTTGTCGGAACAGAGACGCTGGCGCGGGAGGCGTGCGATATCGAGATGAATCGTCTGCGCGAGCCGATCGGAAAGCAGGATCAGTATATAGCGGCATACGGCGGGATAAAGGCGATGTATTTCAGAAAAGACGGCCATGTGGACGTGGAGCCTTTGAATATGTCGAAGGAGACGTACTACAATCTGGAGGACAACCTGGTACTCTATTTCACCGGCTTCGAGAGGTCCGCGTCTCAGATTCTGAAGGAGCAGGATGTGAAGACGAGAAGTTCCGATCAGGAGATGAAACAGAATCTGGATATGGTAAAGCAGATGGGATTGGACAGTAAAGCGGCGTTCGAGAGAGGGGATCTGCGTGAATTTGCGGCAATCATGAAACACCACTGGGAGATCAAGAAAAAACGTTCCAGCCACATGTCCAATCCCAGGATCGATGAGTGGTATGACTATGCGATAGAAAACGGAGCGCTGGGCGGAAAGCTGATCGGCGCCGGAGGCGGCGGTTTTTTGATGTTTTACGCGGAGGATAAGGTGAGCCTGCGCAGGGCGATGCAGAAGACGGGACTCAGGGAGGTGAGGTTCCGTTTTGAGAATCAGGGGACAAGGTTAGTGTATTGACAGACTGATTTGTTTTCGCGGGCAATGCGCCGGGAGATGTCCGGGAGGGTTTTTGGCGGTGCGGGGAAAGGATGGAATGGCAGAGTGGAAAATAGGGCTTACAGGGCGGTCGGGTTATCGGTGGAAAAGCTGGAGTGTGAAGATCTGCAGGTAGTGGTTCTGATGGGAGGCCTGGGGAGCAGGCTGAAGGAGCAGACGGCAGGCTGTCCGAAGCCGCTTGTGCCGATTCACGGAAAGCCCTTCTTTGAGTATGAATTTACCCTGTTGCTGCAGGCGGGCTTTAAAAGATTTGTATTTCTGGTGGGCTACCGGGCGAATATGATCGAGGAATATTTCGGCGACGGAAGCCGCTACGGGAAGGATGTCTCGATACAGTACAGCTACGACGGAGAGAAGCTGTTGGGAACCGGCGGCGCCGTGATCAGGGCGCTTCCGCTGCTGGATGAGGATTTTATGCTGATCTATGCGGACTCCTTTATGGATGTGGATTATTTCCAGATCGTGTACCGCTATTTTGTTGGAAAGGCGGCAGGCAGGACGGCGTTGATGACCGTGATGGAGAACGGCGACCGGTTTGACAGGAGCAATGTGGTTTATCGGGACGGGGAGATAAAAGTATATGACAAGAAGAACATCACGCCGGAGATGGACTGCATCGATTACGGGATAGAAGTGTTTTCGCGGGAGGTGTTTTCCGAGCCGGCACTGTCCGCCGGGGAGGGAGCGGTCGATCTCTCGGATATCCAGAAAAGGCTGGTGGAGGATAACAGATGTACGGCGTGTGAGGAGACTCACAGGTTTTATGAGATAGGGACGCCGGCTTCCCTGGCGGAGTTTACGAAATACGCGGAGAGGCGTTTTATAAGGCCGGTGTCCGCATGTTTTCTGGACCGGGACGGGGTGATCAATGAAATCGTCTACAACGAAGACACGGAACAGTTGGATTCGCCGCTTGCCGTCTCACAGTTTACTTTTTTGCCGGGGGCTGTCGAGGGACTTAAAAAATTGTATGAGAGCGGGATGCTGCTATTTGTCGTGTCCAACCAGCCGGCGGCGGCAAAGGGGAAGGCTGCGCTGTCAGAGCTCTACGATATCAACATTTATATGATAAAGGAACTGCAGAAGGCGGGCGTTGAGATCGCGGGGGCGGCAATCTGTCCCCACCATCCGTCGGGAAACGATAGGGCAAAGGAGCGTTTCCTGATCCGGGAATGCGGCTGCAGAAAGCCGAAGCCGGGGCTGCTTTTGCAGATCATGAAGAAGTATAATATTGATCCTGAGCGATCTTATATGATAGGGGATTCCTACACGGACATACTGGCGGGAAGGGACGCCGGTGTGAGGACGGCTTTCGCGGGGGATTACAAGTGCGACGTGTGCGGGAGGCTTGAGCATATAAAACCGGATATCATCGGGAAGGATCTTGCGGAGATCGCGGAGCGGATCGCAGGGGCGGTCGATGGTGAGATTCTTCAGGACGTGATGAAATAACCGCTGCGGATTCCAACCGTAAGTCAAAAATTTAATGATGAATGAGGATGATGTCGGGGCAATCAGTCATAATTTTGGCCTGAGTAGGCAAATGAGAGTAGTGTGAGAAAAGTCTGCGAAGCAGACTTTTCTCACACAGGAGAATGCCTAAAATACGGCATTCTCCGCACGGATTTGAGTCACAGCGAAGCTGTGACATGGCGGTTAGTGTGAAAGGGATATGACAGGAATATAGCAGGGAAAAGAAAATGTTAAGTGGAAAAAAAGCATTGATCACAGGGGCGGACCAGGGGCTGGGCAAGGCGATCGCAAAGGAATTTCTGAGACAGGGAGCATCGGTATGCATCTGTTCCAGAGATGAAGACAGGCTTCGTGAGACCGCGGAGGAACTGGCATCTCACAGGAGAGAAGGGGCGCAGAGAATCATTTTCAAGCGTGCCGATGTGGGGCTTACGGCGGATATGGACAGACTGTATGCGTTCACTCTGCAGGAGTTCGGAGGGATTGACTGTGTTGTGAATAACGCCGGGATCCAGGGACCTGTCGGCGACACGGCGGAGGTGCCCTGGGAGAAGATCGAGGATGTGGTGCGGATCAATCTGATGGGTACCCTGTACAGTATGCGAAAAGCCGTTTCGATCTTCCGTGAAAAAGGGATAAAGGGCAGGATCGTCAATCTTTCCGGAGGCGGCGCAACGGGACCGCGGGAAAACTTTATGGGATATGCCATATCCAAGACAGGTGTCGTGCGTGCGACAGAGACTATGGCGCGGGAGACGGAGAAGGACGGGATCTGTATCAACGCCATTGCGCCGGGAGCGATGAACACCCGGATGCTGGACGAGGTGCTGGCGGCGGGGGAGAAGGCGATGGGCGGAAAGGCTTACGCACAGGCGTTGGAGCAGAAGGAGAACGGCGGCGTTCCCCCCGAGAGAGCGGCGTCGTTGACAGCATATCTCGCCTCCGACAGGGCGGCCGGGATAAGCGGCAGGCTGATCAGCGCAGTGTGGGACGGCTGGGAGAACTTCGACAGCCATGCGGAGGAGATCGCGGGCAGCGATCTGTACACTCTGCGGCGCATTGTGCCGAAGGACAGAGGATATAAATGGGAATAATATAGAAATAATATAGATGTATTTAGTATATGGCTTTGCGGGATGACACGGGAGGCTTTAGGAGGAGAAAAGGATGGAAAAGAGAGAATATATCGATCTGTATTTGAGAGAGACGGCGGAGATCATAGAAAAACTGGACAGGGAAGAGATCGAAAAGGCAATCTGCGTTCTGGAGCAGGTAAAAAAAGAGGAGGGCAGGCTGTTTATCCTGGGTGTGGGCGGCAGTGCGGCGAACGCCTCCCACGCGGTCAACGATTTCAGAAAGATCGGCGGGATAGAGACCTACGCGCCGACGGACAATGTGTCGGAACTGACTGCGAGAACCAACGACGAAGGATGGGAGACCACTTTTTCGGAGTGGCTCAAGACATCCAGAATCTGTGAGAGGGACATGATCATGGTGTTTTCCGTGGGCGGCGGCAGTGAGATGACATCGTTGAACATAGTGAATGCTTTGAAGCTTGGAAAAGAGAGAGGGGCAAAGGTGGTATCCATCGTCTCCAGGGATGGCGGATATTCCCGTCAGGTGTCGGATGCATGCATTCTGGTGCCGGTCGTGTCGAAAGAGCGGATCACCCCGCATGCGGAGGGCTGGCAGGGAGTGATC
The DNA here is from genome assembly GCA_910584915.1 of uncultured Lachnospiraceae bacterium. Taxonomy (GTDB): domain Bacteria; phylum Bacillota; class Clostridia; order Lachnospirales; family Lachnospiraceae; genus 1XD8-76. The sequence goes on along the minus strand of CAJUDM010000001.1, from coordinate 71,104 downwards.
TGGCATCTTCTAGTGAATGCGCTGAACCGCGGCTGACAGATACTGCAAAACGAATATGTTTTTATTGATAAGCATAAACAGAGGACCGGCAGAGCGAATGTGCATCCTGGAGCGACACTGGTGAAACCGGAAGGCTGAACTGTGATATCATGCGGATAAACATGGCATCAGATGATCCACACGATATCAATAAAGAGTATTGTGGAAAACAAAAATATGATACCGGAGAGAAAAGTGTGAGGATAGAAGATTTAAAAGTCGCGATCTATGCGGACGGCGCGAATATAGAGAAGATGAAGCAGATGAGCCGTCTGCCGTATATAAAGGGGTTCACGACGAACCCTACTCTGATGAAAAAGGCGGGGGTGACGGATTACGCCGCTTTTGCGAAGGCGGTCCTTTCTGAGATAACAGACCGTCCGGTTTCCATGGAAGTGTTTGCGGATGATTTCGACGGGATGGAGCGGGAGGCGAAGGAGATATCCTCCTGGGGAAAAAATGTATTTGTAAAGATACCTGTGATGAACACTCACGGCGAATCCAGTGTGCCGCTGATCAGAAAGCTTTCGGCGGAGGGGATCAGATTGAATATTACGGCGGTCTTCACGGTGGAACAGGTGCGCGGCGCAGTGGACGCTTTCTCGGAGGGAACCGAAAATATCGTCTCCGTATTTGCCGGACGTATTCTGGACGTCGGAGTAGATGCGGAGCAGACCATGAGGGAAGCCCTGCCGGTCTGTCGTTCCAAACCCGGCACGAGGCTGCTCTGGGCGAGCGTCAGGGAAGCCTTCAACATCGTGCAGGCAGACCGCTGCGGTACAGATATCATCACTGTCCCCGACGAGATCATCGGGAAACTTAAGAATTTTGGAAAAGACCTGACAGAATTTTCACAGGAGACTGTAAAAATGTTTGTAAATGACGGGAAAAGCCTGGGATTCTCCATACTATAATTGGATCTGAACATAAAGGGGCTGTTTTGCGACAGCCCCATATTGCGGCATTACTTCCGAGCTTTATCTCCGCGGGATATCTCACTCACCTAACCCCAGAAAAGCGGTCCTCATTGCATTGGTGGTAGCGGAATCCCCCATCACAAACATGATGACATGCCCCACGTTTTCCACTATAACGCTCTCTGCCTCCACGCAGATCCATTTCCTCGGATCAGCATTGTCCGCGATCGTCTGTTTGGCGGCCTCCACATCGGCGCCGTCCGGAAGCCTTAACAGGATACACTGATAAGGGACCACGTTCATCATGGGCATGGAATAGAAGCCTTCCTCGTATTCCACATCCGCGGTTCCGATCAGATATTCAGCTGATTCGGCGGGAATCTCCCCGGAATCGAAATCGTTTGCCATAGACTCTTTGAAGTCCTGCGACAGATCGGCGTTCTCATAGACGGAATCCATGATATCAGAGAGGGAGCCTATCAGTTCCACAGTGGTATCCTCATTCTCAGAACTGCCGCAGGCGCCGAGCAGCAGAACAGCCGCCAGCACCGGGATGATCAACTTACTTTTTTTCCACATAGTTTTCTATCCTTTCTTACATGATAAAACAGTCTGCAGTTATTGTAACATAATTCGGGAAGAATGATACCTATTTCACAAACATTTCATAAAATTTTCCTGTGAAGGCATTCCGCACATAATCGCTGTCCTCCCTGCCCATATCGGGGATCGGGATCTCCTCCAGAACAGTACCACTCTCATCGGAGAGATACAGGATTTCCTCTTTTCGGAGATTAAAGCCCAACGGAGCGGCACTGTTATTTTGGATCCGTCTGTTTTTCTTTCCGTAAAAGACGATCGTTTCGCCGGGAGCCAGGACCTTGCCGGGAAGCTTTGTCTTTTTCAGGTTTTCGGCGGTATCGCTCAGATAGAGTCCCTTCAGGGAGACATCGTGTTCAGAAGGATTGGCGATCTCCACCAGATCGTCTGTGCCCCGCGCGCGGATGCGGGAGATCACCGGAACTGCGTCCGTCCTGTCCGCGACGACAAGAGATATCTCCAGCCGGGGATTGTTTTCTGATTCCGCGTAACCAGGCGTCCCGAAATTTTCGGGCGGTATAAAATCCTGCATATCCTGTGCCGGAATACCGAGCAGTTCTTTCAGCGCATCGGAGGAGAGGGTGAGCTCTTTCTCTGTATATGGCATGCCGTTTATCAGCCAGTATGAAAAGCAGTGTCCCTCATCTGAGGAGGCTTTTAAGGTGAGAGCATTGTCGGCGTAGTAGATGCCGGAAAAGCCGTTTCCCGTGTCTGTGATGGAGTTTACGGAAACCCCGGCGCCCGCAGGAATCTCCAGATGCAGAAAATAGGGATAAAACAGGGCGTAATCCCTCTGCAGGAAGGTGTGCATATAGCCGGGGCGGGCATTGGCGAAGGCGAGGATAGAGGCGGTTTCGGCGTTTACCGTGTCCATGTCCGCAATGCCCGGCAGATGGTTCTCCACATAGAAGCTGAGTTCGGGATCCCTCAAAAGAGTCAGTTCCTGTACGGTTTCGGCAACGGATTCAGAGGAGAAGGAACCGTTCATCAGGTCGCACACAAAGGTTGTGAACTTTTCGCGGCAGTCTTCTCTTGCCATCAGACTGCAGAAAAGGGGAGACTGATAATTGTTCAGCAGTACGGCAATATTGTCTTCCTCGCAGGCGTAACCCGGCACGTCGTCCGTCAGGCCGAAACCGTAGTCTGTATCGAAAAACAGATAGCGGTATCTGCCGTCAAAGACAGTGCCCTCCGTGTAAACGCCATCGTCTGCCAGATAGCGCCAGGCGCGGACATTGTTGTAGGGCCAGTCCTTGTTGCCGATATAGATCTCCATAGCGTAATAGGAGAGGTAATTGTCCAGATCGATCCGGCTGCAGAGTTCCCGGTAGACGGCTTCATCTGTCAGATCAGCTTCCGCATAGGTGTCGTAGAGGGACTGATAGTCCTCTGTGACGGGGCTTTTTTCCTCCCCGTCCTCCCCTGCGGTGGCATAGAACTCCTGCAGTGTGACGCGCTCGAAGTGTCCGTCCGCCGTGCCGTAGAGTTCTTCCATCTGCCCTCCGGAAAAGGGTTCCTTGATCCAGTAGAAGCCGGCATATTCCCCGTTGATATAGACTGTGGCGGGTACGTAGGGCGTGGCGAGAGGAAAGCCGTAGTCATCGGCAAGCTGTTGAAATAAGGCGTCGCGCAGGAATGCCTTGCCGAAATCGTTGCCGCTGTTGCGAAAGACCAGGCGGTTGCTGCGGTCCGAGATAGTGCCGTCCGCCTCCCGCCTGGCGGATGGAAACAGGGAGAGGTGGAATTTCCCGTAAACATCATAATCCTTTCTGGCAAAAAGCTGGAAGGATTTTTGTGCCTTTCCCCTGGAAAAATTGCCAAAAATGCGCAGGCCGCAGTTCTGTGAGGCGAGAAGCTTTCCGGTTTTGTCAAAAATCTGGAAATGGACAGGGCGCTCGGAGGCTTCGCCGGTCAGGGTGTAGTTGGTGAAGATGCCGTTTTCTTCGCTGTACAGGCCGTCGGGATCGCCCAGGATATTGACCACATATGTATCATATCTGGAACGGACAAAATATCCGAGAATATAGCTGTAGCTGTAAACCTTTGAACTTGTTCCGTCATCAAAATAGAGACGGAACCGGAGAGAATGGGATCTCTCCTGAAAGCCGGCCTTCAGGGAGACAGGGCGTTCATAAAGAGCGGAGGAGGAAGAAGTACTGGAAGGCTCGGAGCCATCTGTGGTATAATATATAACTGCATCGCGGACAGGCGTAATGCGGATGCGCAGGGAATGGCTGTAAAAACCGCTTTCATGGCTGATCATAAAGGCGGAATCGGTGATCGAACCGCCGTTTTTGACATCATCCTGTAACAACAGTGAGAGCCAGAAAAGAAAAGCGGCGGAGAGCAGAAATATTGACATCAGAATAAAGGAATTTAACTTTTTCATACTGTTATCATAATATAAAATTTCGAAAAAATACAGGGTGAAAACATGAAAAAACAGGTAAAGTATAAAAAATGGAAGAAGATCGTTTACAGCGGCAGGTTTTACACGGGTATATCGCTGTTTCTTGTCATATTTCCCGGCATCCTGTTTACGAAGGGGATCGTGAAAGCGGATCAGATAGACCTGGTTTCGAAAGAGGAATACCAGGAGCTGATGGAAGGCTGCGAGGAGGATCAGAGCCTGCTGGCGGAAGGTGGGATAGCGCTGACGATCAACAACTGTCCTCTTCCCTATGACAGGGAGGAGAATGTCTGGTATGTGGCGCAGAACCCGGAGGCGGAAGCCTGGGAAGGCATATTGGGGCTGAGTGAGAAATGTGCCGAACTTTATCTGGTGGATGACGACTATATCGGGAATAAGAGGGCATCCCTCGAGGAGGGGCATCTGTTTGAGGCGCTGGTCGTGAAGGAGGAGAAATATGCCAGAACTTATCTGGCGGCCTCCGGTATGCCTGTTATTTCCATTGAGACAAAGGATACATGGCAGCCGGTATATCCGGTGGAGGATATCGATAATTATGTGTTTAACTCAGAACGCCGCTATATGGGAGATATCACGATATTCCATGCGGACGGGAATTCCGGTACACACCAGGCGGCAAAGGACAGTGCGGGAAGCGCATACCGCATTGTGAGAGGAAATGTCAGTTATCATACGAGAGGCAATACGTCAGATAATTTTGAGAAAAAGAGTTACGCCCTGAAACTGACTGACGAAGAGGGGGAAGGCGAAAAGCAAAATCTGTTCGGGCTGGGGGAGAGTGCGGACTGGAAACTTCTGGCAGGAGCCGGGGATGTGACGAAGGTGCGGGAGAAGACTGCCTGGCAGCTCTGGGAGGAGATAGCGGAAAGGCAGGAGAATGTCTCCGAGGGATTCTCCGCCATGGAATATTGTGAGGTGGTCCTGGACGGCGATTATATAGGGATGTATCAGATACTGAAAAGTCCCGGCAGGGATACTCTGAATCTGCAGGAGACAGATATACTCTACAAGTTTCTGCAGGCGGAGATGCCGCTTGAGGAGGATATACAAAGCAGTATAGATGCCTGTTATCCGGTCTGCTATCCGATCAGGATCCGTTATCCGGGACAGGAGAAGGTGAGCGCGGATCCCGCCGGATACTGGGAACCTTTGCGGCAGTATCTGGGGGCGGCATACTGGCATACTGATTTTGAGAAACTGTATTCCGTGATGGATCTGGACAATACGATAGATTACTATCTGTTTTTGGAAGCGACATCGGCCTGGGACAATGCCTGCAAAAATACCTATCATATCGCGAGGGAGACAGAGGAGGGAGAAGTGCGGATGCTCACGATCCCCTGGGATCTGAATTATACCTTCGGGGATGAATATACGACGGAACTGGAACTGGGAAAAACACGGTTCAACCCGGATATGACGAAACTCTATACGGAACCCGTGATCAGACAGCTCTTTATGAATAATACCCACGGTGAGGAAGACATACTGAAAGACAGATGGAAAGAGTACAGACAGGATATTTTAAGCGATGAGCATGTTCTGGGGCTGATGCGGGAAAATATGGCGTATATGCAGAGATCCGGCGCGTTCAGAAGGGACTCCGAGAGGTGGCCCATGCAGAATAATAACGCGGATCTCACAAAGATCGTGGATTATGAAAGGGAAAGGCTCGGATTTTTGGATGGATATTTCGGGTAAGAAGGGTATGCCGGCCAAACTATATCAGTATGGAGCCCTGTTGCTCCTGAGCATCTGGCTGGTGGCTGGCTCTCTGCGGACGCAGGGAAAGAAGGAGGAGATCCGTTCCTTTGACAGCTATGTGGTAAGCGGGGAGGAGGCAAAGGAACTTCTTTCAGGGAAGGAAGAGGGGGATCTTCTGTCAAAAAAGGAGGCGGGGCTTGTTTTGAACGGGTGCGAAGTGCCTCTGGATAAGAAAAAAAAGGTGTTTTATATCTCTCAGCCTTTGGCGGAGGCAGAGTGGCAGGGGAATTTAACGGCTTACGGAGGAGAACTGTGTATCCAGGAGGACGGCTATGTGAAAAAGATGCCTGAGGCGATAGCGGAGGGACATGTTTTTGACGCACTGCTTTGCACGGAGGATATGTATCAGGCGATCGGGATCGTGATCACAGGGATGCCTGTGGTCAGCATAGACACCGAGAGAGAGGAACCGCAGGAATATCCGGTGGAGGATATCGATAATTATGTGTTTAACTCGGAGACCCGCTGTTACGGGGAGATCACGATCTTTCAGTCGGGGGATACAGCGCGCCCGGAGGACGGAAGCGGTGAGGGAGACGGATACCAGATCCTGCGGCGGAAGGTCTGTTACCATGAACGGGGACAGAATTCCGCCCTGTTCGGGAAAAAGAGTTATGCGGTAAAACTGCTGGATCATAAGGAGAAAGGCGTCTCGGAATCCCTGTTTGGCATGAGGCAGAGCAGAGACTGGAAGCTGCTCGCCATGTATTCCGATCCGAACAAGGTCAGGGACAAGGTTTCCATGGAACTCTGGGAGGAGATCGCGGAGAGAGAGGAGAGTTTCAACGAGAGGGGCCCGGAGATGGAATACTGCGAAGTGATTCTGGACGGTCAGTATATGGGGCTTTACGGGATGATGCTCCCGGTGGATGAAGATACACTGGAACTGGGCAGGGAGGATATACTGTATAAGGTGCTTGACTGGTATATGCCGGAGGAGGTGGATATTCAGGCGTCGGTCGATCAGAATTATGAGGTTTGCTACCCGGTGAGGATCAGATATCCGAAAAAGGACGGCTCCGTTGAGAAATTGTGGAAGCCGTTGAGGGATTATTTTTCCTGTAAATACTGGCATCTTGATTTTAACGCCTACTCGGACATGACATACACTGAAAATCTGGCGGATTACTATATTTTTATCCAGACAGTGTCGGGTTTTGACAATTATCTGAAAAATACCTATATCTGTGCGAAGAAAACAGGTGATGCGGAAGGGTACAGGATGCTCACGATCCCCTGGGATCTGAATTACACGTTCGGAAACTGCTACGATTATGATCCGGAAAAAAATTATACGGCGTTCAATCCCGATACAGGCGTCAACTATGTGGAGCCTGTGCTGGAGCAGCTGTTCCGCTCAAGCCTGCAGGGGGAGGCGGAGATCCTGAAGGAGCGGTGGAAGGATTACCGCTGCGATATACTCAGTGAAGGGCACATCACAGAACTTCTGCAGGACAATATGGACTACCTGCAGAAGACCGGCGCATTCGCGAGGGATACAGAAGAATGGGAAGGTGCTCTGAACAGTTCCGATCTGACGGAAGTGAAGGGGTATGTGGAAGGCAGGATGCGGTACCTGGATGAGTACTTCGGGAATTTTTGACAGATGAACCGCCCGCCAATATTTATTTTGTGTTATCCGCCAAATTATGGTAAGATATTCACGAAAGCATTTAGCAGTGCGAAAAAAGGCTGATCAGAATATGCGTTGCGCATGCGCAAAAGCAGATTATGATCTGACTTTTTTCATAGGGCGACAGCCCGTGAGCGAGGAAAACCGAAGGTTTTTCGAGCGTGCACTGCGGAGTAAAGGAAAAGGCTGATAAAAAGCTGCGTTGCGTATGCGCAAAAGCAGATTATAAAAAGAAGTGACGATGAACGACAGAATTTATGTGTGCCATACCTACTATCATGCGTATGTGGCATTTTTGAAAGAACTTCATCTGCGGAGGGGAAAGTTCGCGGGGGCAGCCGGAGAGGCGGCTCTTGCGCTGAGCAGTATGTCCACTGACTTTGAACGGTTCGGGGAGCGGGTGAAAGCGACCGGACTGTTTGCGGATGTGATCCCTTTCGATGAGAAGAGGGAGGACTATTTTCCGGAACTGGCGGCTTACCGGCAGGATAAGGGAAATATTGTCTTGAATATGTGGCAGCGCATCCTCTTTACGAAGCGTTACGCGAAGCTGGAGGCGCCGTTTATCCCGGTAGATTTTAAAAAATACCGGGAAATTTATGTATTCTGCGATTCGGATCCGATAGGCTATTATCTGAATCAGAATAAGATCCGTTACCATGCACTGGAGGACGGCTTAAACTGCCTTGTCCATTTCGATGCGGCGAGATATGACAACAGGGGGCACTTCGGGCTGAAGGCGTTTTTGTCCAAGAGACTGAATCTGATCTTTGTGCAGAACGGCTATGGGAAATATTGCCTGGATATGGAGGTCAACAGCATTTCTGCGATCACAATGCCCTGTCCCTATTATAGGGAACTGCCGAGGCAGCAGCTGGTGGATGAGCTGACAAGGGAGGATAAGGATATCATACTGCGGGCTTTCGTGAGGGATATGGATGGACTGTTCGAAAAGATCAGGGAGTGCGGCGGGGGTTCTCCCGGGAGGGACGCAGTGCCGCAGGAGGAGAAAAGAGAGTCGGGGGAGGCCGTGACGGGCGGGAAGAAGCGTGACAGGATACTGATCCTGACAGATCCCCTCTGTACACTGGATGTCAGAGAACAGATCTTCCGGGATATTGTTGCGGAGTATGAAAAGCAGGGGCAGATTTTTATAAAGCCCCATCCCCGGGATGAACTGGACTATCGGGAGATATTTCCCGGCTATCCCATGTTTGACGCGACAGTCCCGATGGAGATGCTGAATTTTTTCCCGGATCTGCATTTCGAGCAGGTGGTCACGGTTTTTACCGATTTAAAGGGCATCCGCTTTGCGGATAAACTGATCCGCCTGGGGGATGCATTCATGGACAGATATGAGGATCCGGAGATCCATAACCAGAATAAGAGGATCGGGATCGAGGAGAAGGACGATGTCTGATTTAAAGCGATAGGGAGTTTTAGGCACTATGCGGGACATATTAAAAAAACTGAACGTTTTACTGGATAAAAAGCAAAAGCGGACCATGCTTCTGATGGTTTTGATGATGATATTCGGCGCCATTTTGGAGGCGTGCAGCGTATCCATGGTCATTCCTGTGGTGGGAGTGGTCATCGATGAGGATTCCATCCGGAAGTATGATATCGTGGGCAGAGTGTACAGCGCGCTGCATATGCAGAGCGTGACGCAGTTTGCGCTTCTGATGATGGCGGCGCTGATCCTGATCTTTGTCGTCAAGAATATCTATCTTTACTGGCAAATGAAGTTTATGTATCGGTTTGTATATACAAATCAGTTTCGTACTTCCGAGCGGATGATGAAAAATTATCTGCGGAAGGGGTACGAATTTTATTTAAATGCGGATACGGCGATCATTCAGAGAAATATCACTTCCGACGTCAACAACATGTACGCCCTTATATTATCTTTACTGCAGCTTATCTCTGAGATTATCGTGTTTGTGGTGCTGCTTGGCGTTATGGTGGCATCGGACTGGAAGATGACGGTGGTGATCGCCCTGCCCCTTCTCGCCACGCTCTTTATCATCAAAAAAGTGGTGAAGCCGATCATGAATAAGGCCGGGAAGGAAAATCAGGATTTTTACAGCGGGCTGTTCAAGTGGATCTCGCAGACTGTGCAGGGTATCAAGGAAGTGAAGATCGCCGGAAAAGAGCAGTATTTTACCGAGGAGTATATCAAGTGCGGCAGGGGTTATGTCAACGCGGTCCAGAAATATACACTTTACAACAGCATTCCCAGGCTTCTGATCGAGACGGTCTGTATTGCCTCCCTTGTGGGATACATGATGATACTGGTGAGTGAAGGGCAGAGCGTGAAGGAAGTGACGGCGGTGCTCTCCGCTTTTGTGGTGGCGGCTGTCCGCATGATGCCCTGTGCCAACAGGATCAACAACCAGCTCACTTCCATGGCATTCTACCAGCCCTTCTTTATGGGAGTCAGCGATAATCTGCAGGATGAGATTTCCGGGGAAAACACGGATATGAGTTTTGCGGAAGTGGCGAGGGAGAAGCTGCCGGTGAAGAAGAGCATCGAACTGCGGGATATCACTTACCGCTATCCGAACGCGGAGCCGCTCATCTTTGACCATGCGGATATGGAGATCCCGGTGGGGGCGGCAGTGGGTATCGTGGGGACATCCGGCGCGGGAAAGACGACAGTGGTGGATATCCTGTTGGGCCTTCTGGAGATCCGTACCGGCGGTGTCTATGCGGACGGCGTGAACATCAGAGAAAACTACAGGAGCTGGCTGAAGAATGTGGGGTATATTCCCCAGATGATCTTTATGCTGGATGATACGATACGCAAAAATGTGGCGTTTGGCATTGCGGAGGAGGAGATAGATGAGGGGAGGCTCTGGGAGGTGCTGAAGGAGGCTCAGCTGGATGAGTTTGTGAGAAATCTGCCGGACGGCGTAAACACGAGTATCGGGGAGCGGGGGATCCGCATTTCCGGCGGGCAGAGACAGAGGATCGGTATTGCGAGGGCGCTCTACTATGATCCTGAGGTGTTGATCCTGGACGAAGCGACATCTGCGCTGGACAATGATACGGAGGCGGCGATCATGGATTCCATCAACAGCCTCCACGGAAGAAAGACGCTGATCATTATCGCCCACAGGCTGCAGACGATCGAGAAATGTGATATGATCTATCGGGTGGAAAACGGAAAGGCGGTGCTGGAGAGAGGCAGGATAACCCCATGAGCAGTGAGACGGCAGGTAAGAAGATGTTAATGGTATCGGCAGGGATCATCCTGGGGGTGATCTTCCTCTATCTGTGCTGGTACAGTTTTGGGTATACTTATTACTTTACGCTGCAGTACGATGAGAGTATGGCGGAGGCGAGGGATTTCCTGCCGCTGCATCTGCTGACAGCGGTTTTGGCAGCGTGTCTGTTTTTGGGGGGGCGGTATCTGGAACACAGATTTCGCGGAAATCCCGGGATTCGCATCCGTGCGGGGCGGATCTGCAGGATCTGGCTGTTTGCGGTGATGGCTCTCATGACGTTTCTGGCGGTAAGATGGATAGGGACTGTGCCCACCGCGCCCGGTGCGGATCAGTATTATATCTATAACGCCACACAGGAGATCATGGACGGCAGCTACAGTACGCTTTTGCCGGACGGATATCTCGGAAGCTACCGGTTTCAGATCGGGCTGATGCAGCTGTTCAGATGGTTGTTTGAAATCACGGGAAACAGGGACTGGAAGGTGATCTGCTATGCCAATGCGGCGTGTCTTCCTGTCATCATCCTGTCGGGATATTCGATGGTAAAGACCTGTTACAACAGGATATCCTGGCAGTTTATCTATTGTCTGGCGATGGTTTTGTGCATACCTCTCTTATTTTATACGCCTTTCGTATACGGAGAACTTTTCTTTATGGCGGCGGGGAGCGGCATGGCGGCGCTTCTGCTGCTGCTTTTGAAAAACGGAGAGAAATGGCTGATCGTGCCGGTTGTGCTGTCGGCGGTGCTGGCAGTGTGGGCAAAGGGGACAGGCTGGATCCTGATCATAGCGGCTCTGATCGTCACGGTACGCTATGCATACCGGCGGAAATCGGGCATACTGCTTTTGTGCGCGGTGCTCCTGGTGACAGGACCGGTTGCGGCGAACAAGCTGCTGACGGGGTACTATGAAAAGATATCCGGGATTGCGGTGGAGGAGGGGATCCCGTCCATTGCCTGGATCGCTATGGGTACCCACGCGGAAGGCGAGAGACGGGGAGGCTGGTATGACGGATACAATCAGGACACTTATACGGCGTCTGGCTGTGACAGGGAAAAGACGGCGCAGGTGAGCCTGGAATTTCTGACGGGACGCCTTGAGGAACTGGCGAAAGATCCCGAGGAGCTTGCTGTCTTTTATAAAAACAAGACGCTGACCCAGTGGAATGTGCCGCTCTATGAGAGCCTTTCCACCAACAATCTGTTCTATGAGGAGCTGCCTCCTCTGGCGGAGGAGATATATTATGGAAAGCTGCACTGGTTCTGTGAAGGATTTATGAACGAGTATCATTTCTTTTTATGCCTGGGAATCGTATTTGCGGCAGCGGGGATCTGTGGCTGTAAAGAAAGATTTTTTCATACTCTTCCGGGAATCATACTGATCGGGAGTTTTTTGTTCAGTGTGATCTGGGAGGCGAAGGCGAGGTACATATTTCCGTCATTGCCGTTTATGGTGATCATGGCTGTATACGGCTGGGGGAATATGGCGGAGAGAGCTGCTGAGATCTTGAGTGCCGTGATCCGAAGGCGGATGAAGGGCTGATGCCGGATCAAAATGTACTGCCGGATCGGAGGGGCAGGACCGGCAGACGGTATTGCTGATATCAGGATGACCATGTGCTGCTGAATGGGGGTTCGGGCAATATGAGCAATTGGCATTGCCCATGCGGACAGGGATCATGAGCTGGTGAAATGGAGATCCGGGGCAGCGGGAAGGATATGTTTATAATACGAGGAAGGAAACAGGATAGATGAAATGCAGCGTTATCGTGCCGGTCTACAATATGGCGGCGGACGGAAAGCTGGAATACTGCCTGGACAGCCTGATAAACCAGACGATTCAGGATATGGAGATCATCGCGGTGGACGACGCGTCCACCGACGATTCACTCAAGATCCTGCAGCGCTATGAGGCGGATTATCCAGAAAAGTTCAGGGTGATACACTATGAAAAAAATAAACGGCAGGGCGGAGCAAAAAATGAGGGCTTGAAGATCGCCCGCGGAGAGTGGATCGGATTTCTGGACAGCGACGACTGGGTAGCGCCGGATTTTTATGAGAGGCTGATCGGAAAGGCGGAGGAGACGGGGGCGGATGTAGTCGGATGTGATTACTCGCTGGTATCTGAGCATACGATGGAGATCGGCAGAGTCGTTCAGAACAATACCGATGACCAGACCGGAGCCTGTGACGAGGCGCAGCACAGAAAGCTTGTGATGCGGCCGGGCAGCATGGTCATAAAAGTGTACCGCGGCAGCATGATCAGGGAAAACGGCCTGGATTTTCCGGAGGGGATCTTTTATGAGGACAATTGTGCGGGAACAGTCTGGATGCTCTACTGCAGGCGTTTTGAAAAGATAAACGAGCCGCTCTACTATTATTATCAGCACGATGTGTCCACAGTGCACTATATCTCGGAGGGAAAGTGCAGGGACAGGATGAAAGCCGGGGAGTTGATGGTGATGGAGTGCAGCAGCCGGGGGTTCCTCACAAAATACAGACTGGAGATAGAATTCCGGTTTGCGGAAGTTTATTATATTACCACATTGTTTTCCTATATGTCCGGCGTCCGCCACAGGAAACTATCCTTTCTCGCGGAACTCCGGGACGGAATGAAAAAATATTTCCCGGATTTTCAGGATAATCCGTATTATCTGCGGGAGATCGGGGAGGAGGAGAGGAAGCTGGCGAGCCTCCATCAGAAGAGCAATCTCGGGTTTTACTGCTATTACATCGCGTTGAATACATGGAGAAAATGGAGAAGCCGGTGACCGAGAGGGAAGTTACGGAACTGGAATAAAAACAGAAGATGCAGCGACAGCGCACAAGACGATTTACTGATGCGTAGCAGCAGGAAATTGTCTTCGGTAATAGTGTGGTGGAGCAGCATCTGCGGAACTGGAA
>CAJUDM010000001.1:13928-57491 GCA_910584915.1 uncultured Lachnospiraceae bacterium | reverse complement strand
AGCAGGAAATTGTCTTCGGTAATAGTGTGGTGGAGCAGCATCTGCGGAACTGGAATAAAAACAGAAGATGCAGCGACAGCACACAAGACGATTTACTGATGCGTAGCAGCAGGAAATTGTCTTCGGTAATAGTGTGGTGGAGCAGCATCTGCGGAACTGGAATATGAAAAAGAAATGGATTTTGCTCCTGCAGGCATTAGTATTGATAATCTGTATCGCGGGGCTGTTCGGGAAAAACAGAATATGGAATATAGAAGGCGGCGGATTTTCTGCCATACAGCAGGAGGACGGGCGTTTTGCTTTTGACAGTGAAGCTTTATCGCTCGATCCCGGCGTTTACAGGGCGCATCTCTCCTATGAGACGCAGGATGATATGGTAAATGCCTGGATGGTGGAGGCGGAGGGACTGTCCTTCGACGGGATTCTGGCAAATGCCTGCATGTTGTACAGCGGGCTGACGGAGGCGGATATGTACTTCTGGCTGACGGAGGAGACGGATTCCCTGCAGGTGAAGGTTATGTGTGATGCCTCCAGCGCGGTGACCGTGCAGGGCGCCCGGATTTCGGAGACGAATCTCGGCGCGAGAGCATTTCTTGTGACATTCTTGATGCTGTTTATATTTTGGGATATCATATTATATCGAAAAGAGAAGACGGCATCCCGGGGCGGCGGAGAGATGCTGTCGTGGGAGAAAGAGATGGAGAGGCGCGGTATCCTTTTCGGGATGATCGTGCTGATCCTTGTGTCTTCCGTGCCGCTGTTCACGGGGTATGAGATTGCGACTGCGGATCTGAACGGCCATCTGCAGCGCCTGGAGGGAACGAAAGATGCGCTGCTCGCAGGGCAGTTTCCAGTGCGCATTCATCCCAACTGGCTGCAGGGCTACGGGTATGCCACAGGGGTGTTTTATTGTGACACTTTCCTCTATGTTCCGGCATTTCTGCGGATCATGGGATTTCCTCTGGGGGCGGCTTATCTGATCTACAAATTTCTGGTGAACGTCGGGACAGTGGTGATCGCCTGTGAGAGTTTTGGCAGGATATTCAGAAACCGGCTGATCGGTTTGTTTGCGGCGGCGCTATATACATTGAATATTTATCGGCTGGCGGTGATGTATTTGAAGGACCATCTGGGACAGTATACCGCAGCGATGTTTCTGCCTCTGTTTGTGTACGGGGTATGGAGGCTGTTGTCGGAGGACGCGGATGGGGAGGAATACAGGGGGATCTGGATCATACTGGCACTGAGTGTGACGGGTATCGTCCAGAGCCACATCCTGACCTGTGAGATAACGGCGGTCTTCAGTGTGATCGTCGGAGTTGTCTTTATAAAGAGAGTATTCAGAAAAGGGACGCTTCTGGAGACAGGGAAGGCGTTTCTTGGCATACTGTTGTTGAATTTCTGGTTTATTGTGCCGTTCTTGGATTTTATGACGACACAAAAGCTGATCATCACGGGAGAGCAGGTTTATACCCGGGAGATACAGGGATACGGAAGCCTTCTGCCGCAGATGTTGGGGATATTCGGGCTGGCGGGTCCGGCGGATCATGATATGGTATCCGGCATGCAGGGAGAGATTCCTTTTACCCTGGGAGCCGGGCTGACGATCGGATTATTTTACTATGGCTGTCTCTGCCTGACAGGGCGGATCAGACGGCAGGAAAAGGGAGCGATGAAAACGCTGGGGATTTTTTCGGCAGTGCTCTCGGCGGCTTCCCTGTTTATGGCGAGTGTGTATTTTCCGTGGAACAGGCTGCAGGGATTTGGCGGCTTTGTGGCGAAGGGCGTCTCGGCGATACAGTATCCCACAAGGATCTATGTTGTTGCGGCAGTGTTTTTGTCGTTGGTCGGCGGCTGTATCGTACTGTTTGAATACGAGAGCGGCAGAAGAGGTAATCTGTGGTTTTATGCCGGGGGAACGCTGATCATACTGTTTCTTGTGACGGGGATGTTTTTCAGCGGGCTTCTCCTGGATTCACCCTTTTATAAGATATATGAGGAGGAATCTTTCGGCAATTCCTATCTCTCGGGGCGGGAGTACCTGCCGCTCGGAACGGACGAGAGTCTCTTGAAGGCGGGACGGGTAGTTCCTTCGGAGGGAGTTTTGACAGACGGGTTTCAGAAGGATCACGCAGGCGTGGAGCTTACCTGTGAGAATCGGGGCGATGTAGGCGGGTATGTGCAACTGCCGCTTCTGTATTACCGCGGATATCAGGCGAGAGATATGGAGACAGGGGAGGCTCTGACAGTCGCGGATGGAGATAACCACGTTGTGCGGGTGGAACTGCCTGCCGGCTACCGGGGGACGGTTTATACTTCCTTTGTCAGTCCCTGGTACTGGAGGGCGTCGGAGGCGGTGACGTTTATCGGGTGGTGTATTTTGGGCATGTATTATGTAAGGGTACATGCCGCGAAAAGAAAACAGAGAAACAGACAATAGACAGGATGAAGCGAGGCGGGATGGAAAGATGGAGTAGAGGGAAAAAGAGAATAGTTCTGAGCATTGTGGTATTGATCCAGCTTTCTTTTGTGCTGTTCTGCCTTTATGGAATGAGCCGCGGAAAAGAGAGTTATTCCTTTCATGATCAGAAGATGCAGGTATGCGGCGGGACTATGGAGGCTTCCGGGGCATATGTGGTCAGTGAAAACACTGCGCTGCCAGATCAGGTTTTTCTGGCGATGGAACTTCCGGGGCTGAAAAAGGGCGTGTACGAGGTTCGGATAGAATATGATGCGGATGCTGAGCAGGTGAGCCGTGTGGTTTCTGAGACTGTGGGGTATCGACAGTTGTACGAAAATACGGTGTCGCTGCGCCCCTCCCATATTCAGAAGGAAATTTCCTACCGTTTTATGCTGCTTGAGGATGCGGAAGATCTGAGGGCGGAAATCCTGTATACCGGGACTGGAAGGCTTACAGTAACTGATTTCAGAGTGGTGCATACAAGGCAGGAATACAGTATGGCCCTGTTTTTTGTTCTGTTTTTCTCCCTGGTGGCGGATGTGTTGTTTTATTTCCTTGTGTGGAACAGGGAAAAAATGCCGGGAGAGGCGGAAAGAAAGATATTGTTTGGGTTGTTTTTGATAGGCCTGCTGTCCTGCGCTAACTTACTGACGGATTATACGCATCTGGGAGATGACGCGTATTTCCATCTGAACCGGATCGAGGGAATCGCGAGAGAGTGGATGAACGGGCATTTTCCCGCGAGGATGGAATCCTACTGCATGTTTGGCATGGGATATCCGATGTCGATCATGTATCCTGAAGTGTTCCTCTGGCCGGCGGCGCTGCTTCGGGCAGCCGGATTTGACCTTTCCTTTTGCCTGAAAGCGGATATTGTGTTTGTCAATCTGTTGACGGTGATTTTGTCCTATTTCAGTTTTAAAAATATTTTTGCAAACAGACGGATCGGTTTATGGGGAAGTGCTGTCTATACACTGTCTCTGTACAGGCTCTACAATATTTATGACAGAGCGGCGATAGGGGAGTTTATTGCCATGACATTCCTGCCCCTGATCTGCCTTGGGCTTGCCAGGGTATTTTCAGAGAAGGAGGAGGAAGTCAGGGACAGGAAGACTGTATTTTTGCTGGCATTCGGTTATATGGGAGTGTTGTATTCCCATGTGTTGAGTCTGGAATTTGTGGCCGTATTTACCGCAGTGATCTGCCTGTTTCTCCATAAGCGTTTTTTCAGAAAGAGCACGTTTTTTACCTTTGTGAAGGCAGCGCTTCTCGCTGTGGGACTCAGCTTATGGTATCTGATTCCCTTTTTGGATTATTCTATAAACGCCGGGCTGAATGTATTTGATACGGGGAATCCAATCCAGATCCTGGGGCTTTATCCGGCTCAGCTTTTCTGGTTTTTCCCGTGGAAAGGCTGGTCCTCCTATATGTATGTTTCGGGGATGCAGTATGTGAGGGCTTACGGGATGGGAATCCCGCTGGCGGTGGTTTTTTTCAGCTTTCTTTATCTGAGAGCGAAAGGAACAGGGGGAAAAAGCCTGCGGGAATTTGCGGAGTATCCAAAGATAAGGGCGGCAGCATTCGTGGGAATCCTGGCAATGTTTATGAGCCTGAATATTTTTCCGTGGGATGCTGTAAGTGAGATATCGGAAGGACTGCGGAAGGTGGTCTACAGTATTCAGTTTCCCTATCGCTTTCTGGTCATAGTGACGATCGCTTTCTGCTTTCTGGGGTGCTGCCTGTTTGCCGTATTGAGCCAGTCCGGCGATGGAAAAAAGGGTACCTGTTTTGCGGTTTCCATATTGGTGCTGACAGTGTTCGGCGGCAGTTTTTACCTGAACCATGAGATTCAGGGGAGGACATGGTCGGATTTCAGGGAGGCGGCTGCTATGGGATCGGGCATGATCGGAAACGGGGAGTATCTGCCGGCCGGCACGGATACATCGGAATTGCCCTATACGCA
This sequence comes from uncultured Lachnospiraceae bacterium, assembly GCA_910584915.1. Taxonomy (GTDB): domain Bacteria; phylum Bacillota; class Clostridia; order Lachnospirales; family Lachnospiraceae; genus 1XD8-76. The sequence continues at coordinate 53,067 of CAJUDM010000001.1, read as the reverse complement.
GGCGGTGTCGGGAGAGGGAGTGACGTTTAAAGATTATAAGAGGGAAAATTCGCATGTGGAGTTTCAGTGTGAGAACAAAGGTGAGGCAGACAGTTATGTAGAGTGCAATCTATTATATTATCCGGGCTATCGGGCGGTAAACGGAAATAACGGGGAGGTTTTATCTGTTGTTTCCGGCGGGAACAATGTACTGCGGGTGAAAATACCATCGGGATATAAGGGCAAAGTGGTGGTTGATTTTGTCGGGAAGGGATACTGGAAAGCGGGAAATGCGGTTTCGGCGGTGCTGTGGATCACAGTGATCTGTTCGCTGGCAATCTCATATGGAAAACGCAGGATAGATCTGGCGGGCTGTCAGAGAAAACTCGGGAAAGGTGAAAAGGAAAAGACAGATGAAAAACACAAAATGGGATGAGAAGAAAATAAATATCGTGCTGGGCTGCCTTCTGCTTACCTTTTTGGCGTCTCTGCCGCTCTTTACGGATTTTCTGCTCGCAGGGGCGGATCTGCAGTTTCAGCTTTTGCGGATAGAGGCGTTGAAGGACGGGTTAAAGGAAGCCGGAGCCGTGCTCTGGGCAAAACCGAACTGGGTGGATCCGAAGGGATTTTCCTTCGCATTTTTCTACGGGGACACTTTTCTGTATATCCCGGCGTTGTTTCGGCTCATGGGTGTGGATGTGCAGATGAGTTACAGAATCTTTCTGGTGCTTGTCAATGCGGCGACGGCGTTCGGCTCCTATGCGGCTTTCAGGAAAGTGTTCCGGGATGATCACACGGGGCTTTTGGGGAGCGCGCTTTACACGATGTCTGTCTATCGGGTTTTCCTGCTCTACGCGGAGGCGGAGCTGGGGGAGGTGCTGGCGCTTGTGTTTCTGCCCTTTGTGCTGGCGGGCGTGTACCTGGCCTTCGGGGGAGAGGACGGACAGAAAGAAGGGCGGAAGGCATGGCAGAGCGAGGGATGGATCTGGATTTCTCTTGGGCTTTCCGGTATGCTCAGAAGCCACATGCTTAGTTTTGGCATAGCGATCCTGTTTTTGATCATATTTGCGGTGATATATTACAGGGGCTTGAAAAGAGCGGCTGTCTGGGGACAGATCGGCCTGGGAGCAGCGGCTTTTGTTTTTCTGAATGCCGGTTATCTTTACGCGATGGTACAGTATGTGCGGATCGGCGGTTTTGTGGTGAATCCTGTCTCGGGTGTGCCGATCCAGGATAAGGGCGTTCAGATCGTACAGCTGTTTATGATGTTTTATCAGGCCGGCGGCAATCGTGAATTCGGCGCGCAGGGCGTGGGGGATGCGGCTCCGGTGGGACTGGGGCTGGTGTTTCTTGCGGCTGTCATGGTATTTTGCTATCTTGTTTTTGTGTATGGGGATGCTTTCGGAAAAGAGGAGAAGAGAGAAGGGTATGCTGCGCTGGGAATCGGTCTGAGCGGCTGTCTTTTGAGTACGGTATGCTTCCCGTGGGATTCCATCCTGAAATGGTCGGGGTTCACTTCCTCGTCAGTCTCCATGATACAGGCTCCCTGGCATTTTCTGCAGATATCGCTCCTTGCGTTTTCAGTTCTGGGGTGTATCACGTACCGGATGGCAGGGAAAAAGTATGGAGAGCCGTGCGGCAGGATCTACGGGCTGGGGCTTGCGGCGGCAGGATGCTTTTCGACTTCCTATCTGATCGCGAATCTGCTGTTTTACTGTGACTTTGTGAGGATCCGGACGGGGGAGGAGATCTGGGTGCCGATGGCGGAGGAAGGCGAGGAGGCAGTGATGCCTGTTCTGGCTTCCGGGCTGCAGGTGAACGGAGCGGATGGAATATGGTATTTGCTGACGGCGGTGAGCATGGCTGCCCTGGCGGGCTGCGTGGTGTGCATTATACGGGGAAGGAAGAAGTGACTGTCGCAAGGGTGCAGGATGTGTTGTGAAGCCGGTACTGGGACCGGATAAAGACATTACATTGTAGAATTACGATGTGTGAAAATATATCGGTTGATATATTGTAAATATGTTTTATGTCGTGCGGCACGAGAAAACGGAACGGAGAGGATTATGAAACCGGGCTTATACAGCATAGTATATTCTTTTGCGGGAGCGATCCTGTTTATCACTGGGAAGATCATATATGAGACCAACAGGCTGGAAAGCTTTCTGGAGCGGCCGGGGCATTATATGCTTGGATTTATAATAGCCTGGGCTGTCATACTGGCGGTATTGCTGCTGCTCGGGCTGTTGACCGGATTATTAAGCGGAGAGCCTGAGATAGAGCGCAGTGAGCAGAAAAGCCGCGGTTTGTCGCGGAAGGCGCTCTGGGGGCTTATGCTCATCACCGCAGCGGTATACGGCATATGCTATCTGGCGTATTTTCCGGGAATATTTGCCTATGATATCAAGGGACAGGTGGATCAGGCGGTCGGGATCTCCCCGTACTGCAACTACCAGCCAGTATTGCATACGCTGCTGTGGAAGGGTATGACATACCTGGAAAGTATCATAGGGGTCCACCCTGCCGGGCTGATGATATATTGTATCCTGCAGATGGCGGTCACGATCGCGGTGTGCGGTTATATGCTGGCGTGGATGGGGAAAAAGGGCGTACATAAGGGTATTGTCCTGCTGTCCTGGGGCTATGTCACATTTATGCCGACACTGCAGATATTTTCCATTATTACGACGAAGGACGTCTATTTTGCCGATGCGCTGATATTGCTTGTTACAATGCTCTATGACACGGGGCGGGAGGAGGCATTTTCCAGACGCCGTCTGTCGGGAGCGGTGCTTGCGGGAGTGGCGGCATGCCTGCTGCGCAATAATATGATCTACGCGGTGGCATTCAGTTTTCTGGTGTGCCTTGCCATGAGGGCGGGAAGGAGGATGCTATTCCCGCTGGGAGGTATCATGGCGGGTGCGTTCCTGATACTTCATATATTGTATCCGGCTTTCGGGGTGGAGCCTGTCATGCCGCGGGAGGCGCTGAGTGTGCCGATGCAGCAGATGTCCAATGTTTTTATCGATGCGCCGGAGACGTTTACGGAGGAGGAGATGGAGTTATTTATGGAGTATGTTCCCTGGGCGGGGAATTATAATCCGCGGTTTGCCGATGTGGTGAAGAGCGGGTTTGTGGATGCGAACTACAAGGAGAGGACAAAAGCGTTCTGGAAGCTGTGGTTTGACATCGGGAAAAAGGCGCCGATGCATTATATCAATGCATTTCTGACATTGAATGTGCCTCTCTGGTATCCGGCGGCGGAGCCGATAGATCCCTATTCGAACCGGGAATATATTGAATCGAAGATGCTGGAAAAGGATGAGTATAAGGTGGAGTGGGCAGGCTTTTTCCCGGGGATCCACGCGTACTATGAGAGCGTGGCGGAGTGCAGAAGCCCGGGGATGGAGCTGTTTTTTATGAAACCGCTGTTTTCGCTCTCCTTTCCGTTTGTATCGATGTACCTGGGACTTTATCTGATCCTGCGGGATAGAAGAAAAGAATATATCTGGATCTACATGATCTATGCGGGAGTATTTCTGACGTATCTGCTCGGGCCTGTCAGCAATTACCGCTACATTTATCCGTTCTGTATGGCCGCACCGCTTCTGTGGATGCCGATGACGCATCGGACAATGAGGCACAGCGGGCGGACAGACAGTTTGTGATCATGGCCTGAGACGGCAGAATATTTGCAAAATACGGATCCGGCCGTCTGAGTGCCCGATCAGGCGGGCGGGAGCCGGTGTGAAAACGAGTATTGCAGCAGCAGGTTGTTTTGACAGAAGAGATGAAAAAAGAGAGAGGAAAAGAATGAGAATGCCATGAAAAAGTTAGCGATCATTACCGCGAGAGGCGGCAGTAAAAGAATACCGAGAAAGAACATCCGCCCGTTTCTGGGGAAGCCTGTCATGGCATATTCCATAGAGGCGGCGCTGCAGAGCGGGATTTTTGACGAAGTGATGGTGTCCACGGAGGATGAGGAGATCGCGGCTCTCGCGAAGCGGTATGGGGCGAAGGTCCCTTTCTACCGCAGTGAGAGGACGGCGGGGGATTTTGCGGGGACGAATGATGTGCTGCTTGAGGTGCTGGAGGAGTATGAAAAACGGGGAGAACATTTTGGACTGGGATGCTGTATTTATCCGACAGCTCTGTTTGTGACGGCGGAAAAGCTGAAGAGCGCGGTGGACAGGCTGCTTGCATCGGATGCCGACACGCTGATCCCGGTGGTGGAGTTTTCCTATCCGCCGAAGCGTGCCATGGTCATAAGGGACGGGCTTTTGCAGTTCGGGGATCTGAAATATATCGACGCAAGGTCCCAGGATCTGGAGAAAGAATACCATGATGTGGGACAGTTTTACTGTTTTAAGACGGCGGCCTTTCAGGAAAACAGGAAGCTGATGCTGGGGAGCATCCTGCCCTATGTGGTGAGTGAGACGGAGGTACAGGATATCGATAACGAGTCTGACTGGCAGATCGCGGAGATCAAGTATCAGGCGATGCAGTGCAGGGGGAGTGAGTCAGGGGTGCAATGATGCGGATCATTGTGCCGGTGGGAAGAGTTTGATTTCGCGGCGTGCCCTCTGGCGGAGATAACTGCCGCGCCGGTGGAGAAGATTTATGAATGTATTGTTGACATCGATAGGGAAGAGAATAGAACTGATCGGGCATCTGAAGAGCCGTTTTCGGGTGATCGGTGCGGATGCCTCACCGCTAAATGCCGCGAAAAGGTTTACGGATGTGTTTTATCAGATCCCAAAGTGCAGGGAGGCGGGCTATGCGGAGGCGCTTCTCGATATCTGCAAAAGGGAGAAGGTCTTGCTGCTTGTGCCTTTGTATGAGCCGGAGTTCGAGATTCTGGATAGGGAGAGAAGGCGTTTTGAGGAGATCGGTGTGAAGATCGTGCTGTCGGATGGGGAAGTGCTTGCCATCTGCGGCGATAAGAGAAGGACGGCGGCCTTTTTTGAAAAATATGGCATTCCGGCGCCGCGGACATTTTCTCCGGAGGAAGTGGAGGAGATGATCGCAGGGAAAAAGACGGAGTATCCGCTTGTCTTAAAGCCTGTGAACGGTATGGGCAGCGAGGGGATATTTTTTGCGAGGAACAGAGGGGAACTGGCGTTTTTCTATGAGTATGCGGGGAAGCCGCTGGTGCAGAGGTGTGTGACGGGCAGGGAGTACACGGTGGATGTGCTCTGTGATTTTTTCGGGGAACCGGTGTATATTGTGCCGAGGATCCGGCTGGAGGTGCTGTCGGGGGAAGTATCGAAGAGCAGGGTGGATCTGCAGGGATATGTCATGGAGGAGACAAAACGCCTGCTCGATGCGCTGAATAAGGAGGGCCGCGTCTGCGGGCCTGTGACGATACAGTGTTTTTTGTCGGAGGACGGTTTGAGCCTTTCATTCATTGAGATCAATCCCCGGTTTGGCGGCGGTGTGCCTCTTGCTTTTGCGGCGGGGGCGGATTACGCGGGGGCGCTTGAAAAAATGGGGGAGGGGCTGCGTGCCGGTGAGAATGGCAAAGTTCTGGCGGCAGCCGTGAGGCCGGATCTCAAGCCTTTCCGCGAGAGGGAGATAAAGGAACTGACCATGCTGCGGTATATGCAGGCGGTGTATGAATAGACAGCCGGGCCAGGGCGTTTTTTGAATGTTTATCAGTGAAGACAGATGTGGGATCGGAATAAAGAGATATGGTGAGAGCGGTAATATTTGATCTGGACGATACATTATACAGAGAGCGGGACTTTGTGGATCAGTCCTTTCGGAGAGTGGCTAAGGTGATGGAAGATCATCTGGCTGAGAGAAGGCGGTCCGGCAAAGCGGGAGAGCACGGCGGGAAAGAAGAAAAAAACGGCGGGGTGGAGGGACTGCCCCCCCGGGAGAGACAGGAGGGGCTTTTCAGGCAGATGGTGGAGCTGATGGAGCAGGAGGGCAGAGGAGAGATCTTCAACAGGCTCTGTGAGCGCTTCGATGTGGATATTCCGGTGCAGGAGCTTGTGAGGATATACAGGAAGACAAAGCCTGTGCTGTCCCTGTATCCGGACGGGGAGGAACTGATCGGGTGGCTGAAGGAGCGGGGGATAAAGACAGGACTGATCACGGATGGCAATGTGCAGGTACAGCATAATAAGATCCGGGCGCTGGGGCTTGATGAGAGACTGGATGTGGTGCTTGCCAGCTATGATCTGGGGCTTAGAAAGCCGGATGCGGGGGTGTATGTGTACTGCCTTGAGAAGCTTTCCTGTACGCCGGGAGAGGCGGTTTATGTAGGTGACAACCCGCTGAAGGACTTTATCGGGGCGAGGAAACTGGGCATGAGGACCGCGCGGATCATCAGGCCGGAGGGGCTGCATATGCGGCGCACGGCACAGGAGGGGTATGACGCGGATAAGACAGTGCATCTTTTGACGGAACTGGAGGAGTGGATCGACAGTATGCGGAAAATGTGACGGGAGTGTCATGATTCTGCGGCGGCTGTGATAAAAGCAGGGTTATCCGGTATCCTGACTGTGCGGCATACAGGATATACAGGAATATGCAGCGGCTGCCATCTGGTTCACCGTGTTTATGGAGGAGGATTATGAGGAAGGAAATAGAGATAGCGGGCAGAAAGATCGGGGAGGGGCATCCGGCACTGCTGGTCGCGGAAATGTCCGCCAATCACAATATGGATTACGGGCGGGCGGTGGAGATCATCCATCAGGCGAAGGATGCCGGGGCGGATGCGGTGAAGATCCAGACATACACGGCGGATACGATCACGATCGACAGCGACAAGCCCTGGTTTCAGATCACACAGGGGACACTCTGGGACGGGACGACGCTGCACAGGCTGTACGAGAAGGCGTACACGCCCTGGGAGTGGCAGCCGAAGCTGAAGGAGGAGGCGGAGAAGGCGGGGCTTCTGTTTTTCTCGGCACCCTTTGACCATTCGGCGGTGGACTTTCTCGAGGAAATGCGAGTGCCCTGCTACAAGATCGCTTCTTTTGAGTTGAACGACATCCCGATGATCCGAAAGATCGCGGGGCTGGGAAAACCGGTCCTGATGGCGACGGGGGTCGCCTATGAGGAGGATATCAGGCTGGCGGTGGAAACCTGTCTGGCGGAGGGCAATGATCAGGTGATCCTGTTAAAGTGTACTTCCGCCTATCCGGCGCCTTTCGATGCGGTGAACCTGAGGATGATACCGGCTATGGAGAGGACATACGGCTGCCTGACGGGGCTTTCGGACCATACAGTGGGATATCAGGTGGCGTTGGGCGCCGCCGCGTTGGGCGCCTGTGTGATCGAAAAACATCTGACGTTAAAGCGGGAGGACGGCGGCGCCGATGCGGCTTTCTCCATGGAACCGGCAGAGTTCAGGGCAATGTGCGAGGGCGTCCGCATTGTGGAGCAGGCGCTTGGCGGAGAGACTTACGAACTGTCGGAGAAACAGAGGAGAGAAAGGGAGCATTCCCGGTCATTGTTTGTGACGAAGGACATCAGGGCGGGAGAGTATTTCACGCCGGAAAATATCCGTTCCATCCGCCCGGGCTTCGGGCTTCACACAAAATATTTTGAGGAGATACTGGGAAAGCGGGCAGCGCGGGATCTGGAGATGGGGACACCGATGAGCTTTGCCTACGTGGAAGGTATGCAGGACCGGAAGGATGAGCGGGGCCTGGACCATTGAATGAAAGGATATTTCTATGTTTTATATCAGGGCGGATGGAAATGAAAAGATCGGGATGGGGCATGTGATGCGCTGTCTTTCGATCGCGGAGGCGCTGCGGAGGCAGGGGGAGGAGATATTGTTTCTGACAGCGGACGAAAGGCCGGCAGGGCTGATAGAGGAGAGGGGATTCCCGCTAAAGATCCTGTTTACCTGGTATGATGAGATGGAGGTGGAACTGCCCCAGCTTATGGCGCTTCTGATGGGAGACGGGGCGGGCGGAGAGACAAAGAAGCCGAAAATTCTGGTGGACAGTTATTTCGTGACGGCGTTTTACCTGAGGAATCTGCGGCTCTCGGCGAAGGTCATTCTGATGGATGATGAGAAAAGAGCGGTGTACCCCTGCGACGGGCTGGTTAATTACAATATTTATGGAAAGACTTTAGGGTATGAGAAGGAATATCCGCCGGAGACGAGGCTGTACCTCGGCTGCGATTATATGCCGCTCAGAGAGGAGTTTTGCGGGAAAGGATATACCGTGAGGGACAGGGCGGATCATATCCTGCTCACTACGGGCGGCGGTGATGGCTGCCATATGGCGCTTGCCATGGCGGAGCGGCTCCTTGAGAAGAAAAAAGGGGACAGGGCGGGCAAAGATGCATCGCAGAACACGCCGCGGCAAAAGACATGGCATATTGTCTGCGGCCCATATCAGCAGGATACGGAGGAACTGGAGAAACTTGCGGCAGGGAGTGATATACTGCAGATACATAAAAATGTGACAGATATGTCAGAACTTATGCGGAGCTGTGATATCGCGGTGGCTGCGGCGGGAAGTACACTGTATGAACTGTGCAGTATCGGCGTGCCGACGGTCGGGTTTTATTTTGCGGAAAACCAGCGGAGGAATATGGAGGCCTTTGGAAAGCTCACGCCGGTGATGAACGCCGGGGATTTTTCGGTATATCCGGAGAGGGTGTTTGATTTTATAGAGAAAGAGGTGGAGGTGCTCTCCGCGGAGAAGGAACTGAGGGAGAAGATCAGCCTGGCGATGAGGGCGATTGTGGACGGAAAGGGAGCGGAGAGGCTTGCGGAGGAGTTCCGTGTGGTTTAGCAGCGCGTGATCGCTTACTGATGTTTTCAGGCTGCAGGGTTGTCAGCGGCAGAGATAGGATCCTGTGGCGGAATATCGGGTATGGAAGGAGTATTGTTTGGAGAGGGAAAACGTTCAGAAAAACAAAAGAGGCCATAATAAATTTCTGAGTATGGCGGCCGCGCTTGTGATCGCAGGCTTCCTGCTCCTGTCTGGTTACCGGAATGTGAATGCCGGGATAGAGGATGGACATTGGGATGTGATAGTATTGGGGGACAGTATCATAGGGAAAGAGCGCGAGGAGGGTACGATACATGAATACTTTGAGGAGTATTCAGGGCTGACTATGCTGAACGCGGCTTTTGGCGGAAACTGTGCCAGCGTGGGGGAGAACGCGGACAGATATTCCTACCATGAAGAGTCATTGAGCCTCTGCAGGCTGGCGGAAGCTGCCTGCTATAAAGATTTCGGAGTACAGAAGGCGGATCTGGCGGCGAGCCAGACAAAGGCGGACTATTTTGAGGATGTCCTGGAAGAACTTGCCGGAGCGGACCTGAGCCAGGCGGATATCCTTTTGCTGGAGTTCGGCGTCAATGATTATACGGCGGGCAGAAAGCTTGATAATCCGGAGGATCCTTTGGATGTATACACATACGGCGGGGCTCTGCGGTATGCGGTCGGACTGTTTCAGGAGACATACCCGGATCTGGAGATCATTCTTGTGACGCCGGCCTATTGCCATATTGCGGAGTATAAGAACTGCCTGGAGGAGGATTTCGGCGGGGGAACACTGGACCGGTATGCGGATCTGGAAAAGGAGATAGCGGCAGAGTACGGGCTGGATGTGATAGATGTGTTTTACGGAATCGGATTTGACGAGTCAAATATTATGGATTATACGAGGGACGGGATGCATCTCAGAAGCGAGGGAAGGCCGGTATATGCCCGTTTTCTGGCGGACAAAATAGAGGAATTGTCGGAGAGGAAGAGCAGATGAAGACACCAGCAGAGATGTGGAGTTACCTGAGGGCGAATATACGAAAAGAGTGGAAGACGGCGTTCTGGACGGTATTTATTCTGGGGCTTTTGATACATTTTCCGGTGATGGCGGGGGACTATCCCAATCACGACGGGCTGGCGAGCATGTACTTTGACCAGAACATGATCACTTCCGGCAGATGGTTTTTGATGGCGGCGTGCGGGATTTCTTCCTATTTTGCGCTGCCCTGGGTGATCGGGCTTCTCTCCCTGTTTTTTCTGGGGATCGGGGCGGCTGCAATGGTGGAATTTCTGGATGTCAGAAATGAACCCGGCGTCATGCTGCTCTCCGGGCTTCTTGTGAGTTTTCCGGCGCTTTCCTCCACATACGCCTATATTTTTACGGCAGACGGCTATATGCTGGCACTGTGCCTTGTCTTTCTGGCTGTGATGTTTACAAAAAGAGGAGAGTGGGGATTTATTCCCGGCGGGATCTGCCTGGCGTTCAGTATGGGAACCTACCAGTCTTATCTGTCATTTGCGATGCTGCTCAGTATTTATGGCTGCCTGATGATTCTGTTTGGCGAAGCGTCGGTGGAAAGAAAGTGCAGGAACATACTGCACTATCTGTATATGGGACTGATCGGCGTGGGGCTCTATTATGTGGTCCTGCAGGTCCTTCTGAGGGTGCAGGGGAAGGAACTGGACACTTATCAGGGGATTGACGGAATGGCTTCTGGCGGCGGGGGATCCCTGATGGAAAAGTTCGTTCATATCTATCAGGATTTCCTGGCATTTACAGGAAAAGGGAATGTGTTGTATAATAATATGATATCCTTTGCGGCGTTAGGGCTGATCGGGGCGGCAGCGTTTGTCCTGTCAGTGCGGCTGGTGATCAGGAGGAAATACTATAAAAAGTGGTATTTTTATCCGATATGCCTGTCTGTCATTGTGATGGTCCCGGCGGCTTTTAATGTGATCCTTCTGATATCGCCGGAGGTGACTTACCATCTGCTGATGCGGTACCAGTGGTGCCTGTTTCCTATTTTGATGCTCGGCTTTCTGCTGCGTTACGGGTTTTTACAGACGGAACTTTCAGGACAGTTTTCACCGTTGCACAGGCGGGACGCGAAGGTGCTTAAAAAGCCTTCGGTGATCTGTAATATCATACTGCAGTGGGCGGTGCTCCTGGCGGCGATGGTATTGATCCTGCACTATGGGGTGACGGATAACATCGCCTACTCCAATCTGCAGAAAAAATATGAGAAGTCCTACGCCTACTGCCTGAGGCTGGCGGACCGGATGGAGCAGACTGAAGGGTATTATACGGGGATGCCCGTGGCGATGATCGGGGTGCAGAATAAGGAAAATCTGCCGGAGACGGATATTACCGGGGGCGTGACCAGCAATATGATCGGCATGACCGGAGATTATCTTATTTACACAGACAATAATTATCAGGCTTTCATGAAACATTATCTGGGCGTCACGATCAATCTGGTGACAGATGAGGAGATGGAGCGGATCTATGCGACAAAAGAATATCAGGCGCTGAACAGTTTTCCGCAGGAGGGTTCCATGAAGGTGGTGGACGGGATCCTTTATATCAAGACGGAGTGAGGAGAACTGATAGGGGAGCGGACGTCCTCTATACGGGAGGGATCTGAGTTTGACGGCTGGTATCGGGATACGGACAAAACGGCGCCCGGTATCTGTCTCGGCGCGGCTTTGGCGAGTATCAGTGATCAGTCAGGAGAGATGGCGTGTTATCGATAATTTTACCGGCATATAACGAAAAACAGAATATAGAGAGAACGGCAGAGGCTCTCTCCGGGATACTGGAAAAGGAAAATATCCCTTTTGAACTCGTCTTCATCAGTGACGGCTCCACGGATGGCACCTACGAGGAGGTCTGCCGCCTGTCTGAACGTGACGAGCGGATAAGAGGGGCAGAGTTTTCCCGGAATTTCGGGAAGGAGGCGGCTGTCTTCGCAGGGCTGGAACTGGCGCTCGGGGATGCCTGCATTGTGATGGACTGCGACCTGCAGCATCCGCCGGAGGTGATCCCGGAGATGTACAGGCTCTGGCAGAAGGGCTTCGAGGTGGTGGAAGGCATCAAGACAAGCCGTGGGAAGGAGAGTATTTTTCATGGGATGTTTGCCGGCGTGTTCTACGGGATCATGAGCAGGATGATGAAGATGGACATGCGGTCCTCCTCGGATTTTAAGCTTTTGGACCGGAAGGTGGTCAATGTGCTGGTCTCGCTCGGTGAGCGGAATACCTTTTTCAGGGCATTGTCTTTCTGGGCGGGTTTCCGTTCGGCGAAGGTGGAGTACGAGGTGCAGGAGAGGGCGTTCGGCAGCAGTAAGTGGTCTTTCAGAGGGCTGATCAGATATGCCATATCCAACGTGACTTCCTTCAGCACGATACCGCTGCAGCTTGTGACGGTGATGGGGATGGCATCGATCCTGTTCAGCGTGGTCCTGGCGGTGCAGACGCTGTTTAAGTATATAACAGGCACAGCTGTGGAAGGGTTTACCACGGTGATCCTGCTGATTTTGATCATCGGCGGCTTTATTATGATAAGCCTCGGTATCATCGGGCATTATCTGGCGCGGATCTATGAGGAGGTCAAGGGGCGGCCGCGGTATATTATCCGCAGGACGACCGGAGAAAAAAGGAAGACAGAGCGGGACGTTTGAGATCAGAGGTAAGAAGGAAATGACGGAGAAATCGTTACAGGCGGGAAAACAGAAAAAGCGCATGGTAAATATCGAAGTGCTGCGGCTCCTGGCGATGATGATGGTCGTATCGCTCCATTATCTGGCGAAGGGGGAACTTCTGGAAGAGTTGACCGGCCCGCTGTCCGCAAAGGGGCAGCTGTCCTGGATCCTCGAGAGTTTTTCGATCGCGGCGGTGGATGTCTATGTGCTGATCAGCGGCTATTTTCTGGCGGAGACGGGATTTCGCTGTAAAAGGGTGATCTCCCTTGTGCTGCAGGTGATGTTTTACACCTGCCTTCTGCCGGTAATACTGATCATAATGGGGATCCTCCCGGTGGAGGAGATCACAGTCTACAATATTTTACAGTGTATTTTCCCGACCAATATGCTGCACTACTGGTTTGTGTCCGCCTATGTGCTGATGTTTCTGTTTACGCCGGTGTTAAATGCGGCGGTGCATGCGATGAATAAGCGGCAGCTCGGGGCGGCGATCGTCATCCTGCTGATCATGGAATCGCTCAGCAAGAGTGTGATTCCGGTGCGGCTGGAGCTTGACAATCTGGGGTATGACGCCTACTGGTTTATGGCGGTCTATCTGATCGCGGCATATATCAGGCTCTATGGGATCCCTCTTCTTAAAAAGAGGGAGGGGAAGCGGGATATATCAGCGGTCTGTTATATCGGTGCCTGTCTTGCTATGTACGGGCTGACGATGCTCATCAGGGGCGCGTACCTTGCGACAGGGCAGTTTGAGAATTTCATCGAGTCTGCTTACGGCTATAACCACCTGCTGACCATCGGAGCGGCGGTGGCGTTGTTTTATGTGTTTCTGAACCGGGAAGCGGGGAGCGGAGAAACCGGGAAGCAGGCGAAGAGGCTTTGGATGGGAGAAGAGGGGGCGCGTGCGGAGAAAAAAGGCTGTCAGATGGAAGGGGGGATCCTGGCTGACGGGAAAGAAAAAAAGGGTTCTCTGTCAGATCGCCTGAAAATCCTGATCTGCAGGATCGCGCCCTGTAGTTTCGGGGTTTATCTGCTGCATGAGCAGGTCAATATCCGCTATGAATGGCCTTTTTGGCTGGGAGCCGGAGAGTGCAGTTCAGCGGCGGCGCTGTTGGGACACTGGCTGGCAGCGATATTGACTGTTATGGCCATCGGACTGGCGGTGGATTATGTCAGGAGCCTGCTGTTTCGGGGCGTGGGGAGGCTGCTCTCGGGCGGCAGGATCGACAGAGCATTGAAGCGTGTGGATGATCTGGTAAACGGCAGGGACGACGAGGCGTGAGAGAGATTCTGCAAATGGCAGGACGGCATGCGGCATAGAGGGCTGTAAGGATGGATCAGCAGTGAGGAGACAAAACGGAAATCATATGAATATAGACAAACAGAAGGTGAAAAAAATCATATATGTCCTGTTCCTGATACTGCTGGCAGCCTATCCGCTGCGGCATATCTGGCTGGGAGTGGAGGTGACGGACGGCGGTTACAGTGCCGGAAATTTCCGTTTTTTGGAGCATATGAATCCGATGTGGCTCTTTTCCACTTATCTGGCAAATGTGACAGGGCATTTTTTGACGGAACTGCCGGGCGGAGACCGGCTGATGGGATTGAATTTCTATACCGCACTGTTTATCAGCGCGACGGCGGTGATCCTGTATCTGTTTTTCACGAGAGTGGTCCGCATGGAGAAGGGGACGGCATTTTTCGGGGAGATCCTAGCGGTCAGCCTGTGCTGGTGTCCGACGACGATCCTCTATAACTATATGACCTATTTTTTGTTTGACGCAGCGATCGTATCGCTGTACATGGGGCTTGTGAGAGAAAAGAGGGTGCTGATGTTCGGGGCGGGCATTCTGCTGGGGATGAATGTGCTGGTGCGGTTTCCGAATCTGACGGAGGCGGCGCTGATCTTCTCCCTGTGGTACTATGGGTGGCTGCAGAGAAAGCGCTTAAAGGATGTCCTGCAGGAGACGGGGATCTGCCTGGCGGGATATCTCGCGGGGGCAGGGCTTGTTCTGGCAGATATCGCGGCGCGGTATGGGATGCAGGAGTATATCGCGGGGATCATCAGGCTGATGCAGATGCCGGCGGAGGCGGCGGATTACAGCGCTGTATCCATGGTGCTGACGGTGCTTCTGGACTATAAGTTCAGTTTGAAGTGGCTGCTCCATATGGTGATACTGGTCACAGCAGGGTGCCTGGCCTCCACGGCATTTTATTTTGCGGGAAAACGCTTTGGTTTCCGGGAACGGCATGGAGATTCCGGTGAGCGGAAACCTGCCGGAGAAGCTGACGGTGGTGTGAATTTGTCTGCTGAGGGAGAAAGCGATGACAGTGTGAATCTGTCCGCCGGAGGAGAGAGAGACGGCGGGGGCGGGAAATGGCTTTCGACGGCGGGGAAGGCAGTTTTTCTTGCAGGCATTCTGGTGTTGTTTTGCTGGTGGTATAAGCTCGGCGTCTTCAATATAAAATATTATACCTATGAGAGTATGTTTCAGTGGGTGGCGGTATTTCTGATCCTTGTGATCCTGGCGGGCATCTATGTGTTGTTTTCCCGGAGGTTCACGCGGAATGAAAAACTCCTGTCATCCATGACATTGATCCTGATCGCCATCACGCCTCTCGGGAGTAATAACCA
This sequence comes from uncultured Lachnospiraceae bacterium, assembly GCA_910584915.1. Lineage (GTDB taxonomy): Bacteria > Bacillota > Clostridia > Lachnospirales > Lachnospiraceae > 1XD8-76. The sequence goes on along the minus strand of CAJUDM010000001.1, from coordinate 38,008 downwards.
TCTGTACCCGAACATGAACAATATGTTTCTTGTCTTTCCATTTGGGCTGTCGCTTTTCGGAAGGCTTTTGAGGGGCCTGCGTGAGATGGGCAGGATGGCGGTCGGAAAGAGACAGGTATGGATGTCCCTGTTTCCTGTCAGGGCGATGTTTGGCGCGTTTTTAACTGTGATGAGCCTGCAGTGCCTGCTGTTTGGAGCGGTATTTACGTTCCGGGACGGCATGAGCGGACAAAAAAGGGATACAAAGATAGAAAAAAATGTTATACTGAGAGGGATGGTGACAAACGCGCCCCTTGCGCAGGCGATAGAGGATCTGACTGCGTATGTGGAGGAGAACGAACTGTCTGACAGAAGTGTCATTTTGTACGGAGGGATTCCCGCGCTTTCCTATATGCTGGATATGCCCCCCGCGATATCAACCGCATGGCCGGATCTTGCATCTTATAATTATGAGGTGATGGCGGAGGACATGGAGAAAATGCGGAATGATCCCTCAGATGCTGCAAGGCCGCTGATCATCCTGGGAGCGGGGCCGGAGCAGTGGATCAGGGGTGCGGAGATGACTGATGCCGAACTTGCCTACTATAAACTCGATGAGAAGTGGGAGATGATCTATGGCTATATGCTGGAGCAGGGATATGAGAAGACGTATGAGAACGGGATGTTTGCGGTGTATCAGTAAGTATTTTCCTTTTCGAGATCGAAAGAATCTTATTTTTTTGGCGGCGGTGATAATGGTTTTGGGACTGACAGCCTGTGGCGGCGATACCAGAAATGTCGCGATCGATTACGGCAGTTCGGACATTTACTCAACATCGGATATGGACGGGGCAATAAAACTGATCAAAAAGGAGTTTGCCACTTGGGATTGGGATGGATGTGAGCTGCACAGTATCAGCTACACCTCCGATGAATGCAATAGTGAAGAAAACTTGGAGTGGATGAACCGCCTCAGGAAGGAAGACATAGAGTTTACCCAATGCATTGAGTTTGTCAGCGATTTTCATTCACCGAAAGACGGTGGAGGCTGTTGGGCTGAGGACTGCGAATATCCCGACTGGCAGTGGTGGCTTGCCCGGACGGACAACGGGGATTGGAACCTGATGACCTGGGGTTACTGATTACTTTAAAACGGAACAGAAAACAGTATCTGCCCGAACAGCGCACAAGAGGATTTACCGATGCGGAAGCAGCGGGAAATTCTCTTAGGTCAGGGTGTGCTGTGAGGGGAGATACGGAACAGAAAAACAGTATCTGCCCGAACAGCGCACAAGAGGATTTACCGATGCGGAAGCAGCGGGAAATTCTCTTAGGTCAGAGTGTGCTGTGAGGGGAGATATGGAACTGAAATAGAACAGGAGAAAGCGATGATCAGATTTAATGTACCGCCTTTTACGGGCAAAGAAATGGAATACATCAGGCAGGCAGTGGAAGCCCAGAAGATATGCGGGGACGGGGAGTTCACGAGAAAGTGCAGTGAGTGGATCGAGGAGAGGACGGGCGCGAGGAAATGCCTGCTGACGACTTCCTGTACCCATGCAACGGAGCTGGCGGCGCTGCTGGCGGATATCAGAGAGGGGGATGAGGTGATCATGCCGTCCTACACCTTTGTATCTACGGCGGATGCGTTCGTGCTCAGGGGGGCGAAGGCGGTGTTTGTGGATATCCGCCCTGATACGATGAATATCGATGAGACAAAGATAGAGGCGGCGGTGACGGAGCGGACGAAGGCGATCGTGCCGGTCCACTATGCCGGGGTTGCCTGTGAGATGGATGCGATCCTGGATATTGCGAAGCGCCATAACCTGGCGGTGATTGAGGATGCGGCGCAGGGGATTTTGTCTACCTACAAGGGCAGGCAGCTCGGGACCATCGGCACATTCGGCTGTTTCAGCTTCCACGAGACGAAGAATTACAGCATGGGCGAGGGCGGAGCGCTCCTGATCCAACGGGAGAAGGACATCGAGGAGGCGGAGATCATCAGGGAGAAGGGCACCAACCGGAGCAAATTTTTCAGAGGGCAGATTGACAAGTACACCTGGGTGAATTTCGGTTCCTCCTATTTGCCCAGCGATATGAATGCGGCTTACCTGTATGCGCAGCTGGAGATGGCGGATGAGATCTTTGAAGACCGCATGCAAAGCTGGGAACACTATAAGAGGGAATTGACTCCGCTTGAGGAGAAGGGCAAGATCGAGCTGCCGGTGATCCCTGAGCACTGCACCCACAACGCCCATATGTTCTATATCAAGGCGAAGGATCTGGAGGAGAGGACGGCACTTATCTCCTTCCTGAAGGAGAGGGAGATATTGTCTGTATTCCATTATATTCCGCTGCACAGCGCGCCCGCCGGACTGAAGTTCGGGCGGTTTGCCGGGGAGGATGTGTACACGACGAAGGAGAGCGAACGTCTCGCCAGGCTGCCGATGTACTACGGGCTTAAGCCGGAGCAGGTGGATTACATCTGTGAGCAGGTGAAGGCGTTCTACGGGGAGTGACCGGAGAATGGATTCGCACCGGCATGTGTGTCAGAGCGGAAGACAGGAGCCCTGACATGGGAACTACGCCTTTGATAGGATGAAAGCGTTATATGTGGGAGTGACCGGAGAATCCCGCTAGCACAGATATATGGAAATGAAACCCCGAGCCGAAAGGCGGACGGCGGTGAGTTCATGGGGAGATGCGGAATGTCAGAGTGCAGAATACAGGGAGAGAAGATATATCTCCGTCTGATGACGGCGGAGGATACGGACAGGATCGTCAGTTGGAGAAACAATCCGAGAGTGAGGAAGAACTTTATTTATCAGAAGCCGTTCACAAGGCAGGGGCATCTGAACTGGATCAGAGACAAGGTGGATACCGGCGAGGTGATCCAGTTCATCATCTGCGAGAAGGGCGCGGACAGGCCCGTGGGCAGTGTCTATTTCCGGGATATCAGCAGGGAACACAACAGGGCGGAGTACGGTATCTTTATCGGTGAGGACGATGCGGTCGGGAGGGGGATCGGATCGGAAACCTGCCGGCTTGCCTGTGATTACGGGTTTAGGGTGGAGAGATGGCACAAGATCATCCTGCGGGCGCTCTCGGATAACGGGGCGGCGATCAGAAGCTATGAGAAGGCGGGATTTGAGAGAGAGGCTTATCTGAGAGAAGAGGTGTGCATCGACGGCGTCTATCGGGATGTGGTCCTGATGGGGCTTCTGAATCCGGAGCCGGGGATGTGAGACGGCGAAGTTCCTGTGTGCCGGAGAGCGGCATGTGCAGGAGTACGGCAGCAGATGCGGAAAGTGATCCTGGAAATAATATATGGAGAATATATAGATATACGCAGGCGATAAGCTGAGGCGGCATATCATACAGAGGTATATTTGCAGTTTCATGATAGGGAAAAACCATACACAGAAAGGCAGCAGATGAAAAAGATCAGTTTTGTAATTCCATGTTATCGTTCCGCGCAGACGATCGGTAAAGTGGTGGAGGAGATAAAGGAGAGCATGTCACAGCTGTCGGACAGATACAGCTATGAGATGATCCTGGTGAACGATTTTCCGGCGGACGATACGTTCGGGGTGATCAAAAAGCTGGCGGAGGAGAATGAGAATATCACGGGGATCAACCTCGCGAGAAATTTCGGTCAGCACGCCGCGCTGATGGCGGGCTTTCATTACTGTACCGGCGATATCACAGTGTGTCTGGACGACGATGGGCAGACGCCGGCGGACGAGGTGGGAAAGCTTCTCGATAAGCTGGAGGAGGGCTTCGATGTGGTCTATGCGAAGTATGCCCACAAACAGCATTCGGCGTTCCGGAATTTTGGCAGCAGGGTGAATGAACTGATGACGCGTTTTATGCTGGGCAAACCGAAGGAGTTATATATCTCCAGCTATTTTGCGGCGAGAAAGTTTGTGATCGACGAGATGACAAAATATAGAAACTGCTATCCCTATGTGATCGGGCTGGTGCTGCGGACCACAAAAAATATTGCCAATGTGGAGGTCTCCCACAGGGAGAGGGAGATCGGCACTTCCGGGTATACGCTGGGGAAGCTGTTCGGGTTGTGGTTTAACGGCTTTACGGCATTTTCGATCAAGCCTCTGCGTGTGGCGACGGCGTGCGGCGCCTTCTGCGCCTTTGCGGGCTTTGTCTACGGCGTCTATACGATCATCAAAAAACTGATCAATCCGATAGCGCCGATGGGCTGGAGTTCCACGATGGCGGCGTTGGTGTTTATCGGCGGTATGCTGATGCTGATGCTGGGGCTGATCGGGGAATATATCGGACGGATCTATATCAGCCTGAACGATGCGCCCCAGTATGTGGTGCGGGAGATAACGGGAAACAGGACATGAGGAGAACGATAACCTGGCTGTTATATATTTTCACAGGTGTGCAGATCATTTTTGGCTGTGCCTATTTTGTGACCAATTTTTCATATCGGCAGCAGTTTGCGGAGAACTGCGCTCTGCCTCTGCCGGCGGGCGTTTTCTCTTTTGTGCAGCTTGCGGCCGCCGGGACTTCCCTGTGGTACTTTCTGGGGGAGATGGGACTTCGGGAGAGGAAGTTTGTCAGAGGCTGGCTGTGCGCTTTTCTTCTGACAGTGCCCTATCTGCTGCAGATGCATATGGCGATGCTTGTGTGGTCTCTGTCGCTGTCCGCTTTTTTATGGATGTTCGGGCTTATGCTGGAGATCCTGAGGCTTGGATGTTTGGGAAGGCGGAAATGGCTTCTGGCGGGAGCGTATTTTTTGTACGGGATAGTGTGTCCTGACGGCTTGTGGCTGGGCGGGATCCTGCTGCTGTCTGTCGATCTGTTCTGCCTTCGAAGGAACCATGTCTCCGGACAGATTTATGAACATGCCTCCCGCCGCGCTTCTGGTGCCGGAAAAAAAGGAGGAGGGGAGCAGGAACAGAAGTTTTCAGGGGATCCGGGCGCCGAAAACAAAGGAGGGCATACCCGGGGAAGACGAAGGATGGATGAGGAGGAAGGCTCCGGCGGCAGGAGCCGTTTCCTGACTGTGGCATTTGTCACGGCGGCGGCGATCTTTCTGGCAAACGCGGGGCTGAACAGGATGTTTCCCGATGCCAGACGGCTCTACAGGGAGAACAATCCGGGGACGGCAGCGGTATCGCGTTTTGTCTGGCCGAATTTTGCCTCCAACTATTTCTTCTGGGATGAGGAGGTCAAGGCAGTCTTATCGGAGGAGGATGCGGTCCGCCTCTGCCAGAGGATCGATCTCCTGGAGAAGGAGTTTTATCCTGCCATGCGGGAGGCCTACGGGAGCACGAAGGCGACAAAGCTGTGCCTGGGGATGGGATACCGCTGCCTGATGGACCGGAGCAGGGAGACGGTAGCTGAGATAGCAAGGGATCTTGCGGACCATCTGTTGATCCCCTTCACGATAGAGAAAAACCTGAGAGGAGAAGGAGTGTCCCTGACGGCGTGGAACTACGGGCGGATGAAGGCGCATACGCCGATCCTTGTGAAGTATTATTATCGATATGGCCTGTTTGAACTGCCGATCCTGCTCCTGGGTAGTCTTCTGCTGTGGTCTTTCCAACAAAACGACCAGGTGAGTCAATGGATGAGGCAGAGGATTTCCGGGGATGGAAAGGATATCGGGAAAGAGGGGCAGATGAGGAAGAACGGCAAAGGACTCCCGGTGCAGTGGAGGCTGCTGCTGTATGTGATGCTTCTCTATACCCTGTGGTATACGATGCGGAGTAATCTCCCCATCGATTATAAGCTGGTACTGCCGATACTGTTTGTCTGGTATCTGGCGTCGGTTGGAGGCCTGTTATGTCAAAGAGCAGAAAACTGATCAGAAAGTATTATCCGTATGTTGTGTTGGGCGGCGCTTTTTTGGCGCTGCTTTTCTGGAACGCCTTTTATCTGGAGAACTGGCTGGATTCGGATATGGCGGCGGAAATGATGTTTTCGAAGCTTCTGGCGGAAAAAGGGAAAGTGTTTGCCGACACGGGCTGGTATTATTCCACGGAATTCAGGTTTCTGTATACCCATCTGATCATGGGACCTCTGTTTCGCATCTGCGGCAGCTGGCACGTGATCAGGATGGTGACGAATGTACTTTTCTATCTGCTGCTGCTTGGCTCCTATTTTTATATGATGGCGGCGCTGCCTGTGGGGAGAGAACAGAAGATACTGGGTGCGGCGGCGCTCATGCTTCCCTTTTCGGAGACCATGATGCTGCATATGCACATGGGAAATACGTATATGTCCCATGTGATCATCCTGTTTTTCTACCTGGGGCTGTTTTTGCGCCTTGCGGGAGACGCCCGGGAGCAGAACTGTCGGGAAAAAAAGGATATGGTGTCCCCCGAACAAAAGCCTGCGGTAGAAGGCGGAGAGCGGAACGGGAAGAAAAGATATCTCCGGTATTTCCTGTGGGCGGCCTACATGGCGCTGTCGGTGATCTGCGGGGTGTCGGGAGTGAGATATATGTTGGCGCTGCAGTGTCCGCTGGTGTTCGCCTCCATCTGGTATATCACGGGCGGCGCGGAGTTTTCGGCACTGCGGAAGGAGCCGTGCGGGGAACGGATCAGGGCAGTGTTTTTAGGGGAGCGGTTTCGGTTTCTCATGGCCTCGTTTGCGGGGGCTCTGGGATGTGTGGCGGGATATGGGATCAATGTGTGCTATGTGAGCCGCACTTACAGCTTTCAGACCTACGAGTCCACAAACTTCATCGATGTCTATCAGGGCGTTTTTCTGGAGCGGCTGCAGGATGCTTTCGGGGCATTGCTGATGCTTTTCGGCTATATTCCGGGAAAGAGCGTATTGTCCCTGCGGGGGATCATTTCCATGATGGCTTTCGGCCTGCTCTTTGTCCTGGGGTATGCGGCGTATAAGGCGCACATGGTGCGGCAGCCGATGAAACGGTTTATTGTCCTGCTGTTTTACAGCAGTTTCCTGTTGAACAGTTTTGTGTTCGTTTTTACAGACAGCACGTTGGTACCGCGATATTACATTACAACTGTTATTTTATTGATCCCGGTGGTGATCTTCTATCTGGAGGAGGAGAAGAAGCCTCTGGACCGGTATATCGTGGTGTTTGTGCTGGCATCCTGCCTGCTTCTGGCATCGGCGAAGACCGGACTGTCGATGATGGGGACAGACAAGAATGCGGAAAAAAAGGTGATGGCACAGGAGCTTGTGGAGAGAGGGTATGGGTTCGGGTATGCGACATACTGGAATGCCAACATCATACAGGAACTGTCGGACGGGGCGGTGGAGCTGGCAAATCTGCACCGGGAGGAAGAGGGCAGCCTGACACTGTTTCGCTGGTCTTCGATGGAACGTTATTATGAACCGGATTATCCCGAGGGAAAGGTTTTTCTGCTGTTGACGGAGGAGGAAGAGGGCAGCCTGTTTCGGAGAGCAGAAGACGGGCGGGAGGAGAGCGTTCTGCGCCCGGGAGAGGAAGACGGGGTGGAAGAAAATGGCAGACGGAGCGGAAACGCGTTGCTCCGGGCGGGCAGGGAGGATTTTCGGCGGGACGGTTTCGTGGTATATTGTTATGAGGAGAACGAGGATTTTTTGGAAGCGTTGCAGGAGGCCTTTCCATGAGCAGAGAGATGGACAGATTACAGTCTGAATCGGTAAAAAAACGTTTAATAACTATCGTTATTATAATGGCGGGATGTATCTGCTGTGTGATCGCCCTACTCGGCATCCGCAGGCTGGCAGCGGAGCGGGAAATGCGCAGTGCCGTCCGGTTGCGGGGGGATGTGGAGGTCCTGGTGCTGGGGGACAGCATCTGGGATCTGGAGCGCGGAGAGACAGGGATCGCCGCGCTGCTCGAGAGGGAACTTCCGAATGTGACAGTGTATAACTGCGCTGTGACGGGAAGCCGGGCGGCGTCGGATGAATACGGGCTGTACGCTATGGCAAAGGATATCGCCGGGGAGGAGCAGATCAGCTTTCCGGCGGATGCTGCGGCGGGAAAAGTGCTGCGGCAGGTGGATTTCTTACATGTAGATTATATTTTGATCGCCTACGGGCTGAATGACTATTTTGGGGCAGTCAAACGGAAAAATCCGGATGACTGTTACGATGTAACCACTTATGAAGGAGCGCTGTGCAGTTCGATAGAACTGTTGCGGGAAAGCTGCCCGGGAGCCGAGTTTGTCATTTTGTCTCCCACCTACTGTCAGGGGTATTCTTACGGGCAGGTGATCCATGAGAGTACCTCCTACGATTACGGCGGAGGAACCGGCTCGGACTATGCGGCGTCGGCGGAGCGGATCGCTGACGCCTACGGGTATCTGTTTGTGGACAATTACAGGGAGCTCGGCATCTCCATCCACAACGGTGCGGCGTATCTGGAGGATGCGACGCATTTGACGGAGAGGGGGAGACGCGCCTACGCGGAGAATCTCGCCGGACATCTGGCGCGGATGTGGCAGGAAGGAGAGGATGCGGATGCAGGATAATGAGAGCAGATCCGGCAGGGAGGATTTTGATGCCGGCCGCCGTACGGCGCTTTGGCAGCAGGCTTCCGCACGTGAACCTGCGCGCATAAAGAGTTTTCGCCGGGGCAGGGTAAAACTTTTTCTGAGAAGAAATAAGCGGGATCTCGCGGTGCTCGCCTTGATCCTCCTTGTGGGCTGTTTTTTTATATCCGGGAAACAGGGCTATCATATGGACGAACTTCTGTCTTTTGAACTTGCCAACGCCGAGTTTACGCCGTGGATCGTGACGACACAGCCGGAGGGCAGGCTGGAAAAGTTTGTGAAGAACGAGATCTATGGGGACAGTTTCGGGGAGACCTGGTCCAACATAGTGGAAAATGTGAGGGATGTGTTAAAAAACCGGGGGGAGAGCAAAATGCTTTCCTATCAGGCGGATGTCTATGAAGAGCCGGTCTGGATCACTGCGCAGCAGTTTCGGGATTATATCACGACGGACAGCCGGGATTGTTTTAATTATCTGTCGGTCTATTTCAATGTGAAGGATGATAATCATCCGCCGCTTCATTTTATGGCGCTCCATACGGTGAGTTCGATCTTCAAAGGGAGGGTGGAGCCCTGGATGGGATGCTCGATCAATCTTGTGCTGATACTGGGGATCTGCATTCTGCTGATGAGGATCTGCCGGGAGTTTCTGGGAAGGACGGAGGAGTTCGGGCGGGCGGTATGCGTTCTCTATGCGCTCAGTATGGCGGGGGTTGCCACGCTTTTGCTGATACGGATGTATGCGATGCTGACATTTTTCTGTATGGCGGCGCTGTACCTTCATATGAAAAAGAGGAGGGCGGGGCAGTGGCGGACGGACAATAAGCTGTTGGTGTTCGTCACGGTCTGCGGCTTTCTGACACAGTATTACTTTGTGATCTTTATGCTGTTTTTGGCGGGTGTTACGGTTGTCTGTCTCTGGAAGACTGAGAGGAAACAACTCTTTTATTATATAAGGACGATGGGAATCTCGGCGCTTTTGGGGCTTGTCATGTTCCCGTTTTCCATTATGGATGTGTTCTACAGCGAGCGGGGCGTGGAGTCCGTGCAGAATCTCAGCGGTGGATTTTCCGGGTTTTGGGAGAGGCTTTTTTGTTTTCTCGGTATCGTAAAAGAGCGGGTACTCGGCGGGGATATGGGAGCGGGGATCCTTCTGTTGGTGGCGGTCGCGGCTCTTGTCTCTTTTGTCATCGCAAAGCTTGGAGAGAACAGTGAACTGGAAAAGGTCAGGAGAAAGGAGCGGGAGAGGGCAGAAAGGCGCCGGGATGACCTGAGGTGGGAATACTATATGGCGTGTGTTCCCTGTTTCGGCTATTTCCTGATCGTTGTGAAGATCGCGCCCTATTACGCGGACCGGTACCTGATGCCTGTCTTTCCGTTGATGGCGCTGCTTGCGGGATCACTTCTGCAGAAGAGCCTGGATGTCCTGAAGAGGCATCTGAAAGCTTTCGGCTACAGGGGAGTGCTGTCTGTGCTGGCTGCTTTTCTGGTATTGCCATATCTTTTTACAGTTGAGCCGGAATATTTGTATACCGGTTACGGGATACAGGAGGCCGTGTCGGAGGAGTTTAAGGACAGGGCGTGCCTCTGCGTCTATGAGGGTGTGGGGTATTATCAGAATCTGATAGAGTTTACCAATTATAAAAAGACGCTGATGGTGACGAAAGAGGAGCTTCTTTCCCGGTCTTTCGATGAGACGTTTGCGGGCGAGGAGGAGATGGTCGTGCTGATAAAGGGCAATGTCGACGGACCGGAGGCAGTGGGTGAATATCTGGAACAGGAGTATGGGTATTCGTTTCAGGAATATCTGATCCGGGGATCGGTGCACGGGGATCTGATCGGCGTTTACAGAAAGTGAAATTACAGGAAAGAGCGGGGAGGAATCTGGCTGTTGTGATTATGAAATTGTGCATGCTCGGAATATGGATGGTGTTTGTGCCGGTTGGAGCAGGGTATTTCGCGCTGTATGTCGGCAGAAAAAATGGAGACGGGATGGATGTTTCGGCTCCGGGAACCATATTTGGGCTGGGATATATTTTGATGTGGGCGGTTTTTCAGCTGATCGCGGTGCCGTTTGTCCTGAAAGCGGGCAGGTTCCGGCAGGTGGAACTTGTTTTTGAGGCGGTCTGTCTGACGTTCGCGATCGCCGGCAGCCTGTTGTTTTTGCTGCACGCAAGGCTCGGGCTGTGGAACGGAGTGGTTACATCGGGAAGGGAGGCTTTCAGAGGTTTAAAGAGCAGAGAAGGGCTCCTCAGGCTGTCTCTGTGGAGTGTTTTTCTGGCAGGGCTTCTGTTTCAGATGCTTCAGGCGTACCGTCTCGCCTATGCGGACGGGGATGACGCCTATTATATTCCGATCTCCACGGCGGCTAATCTGGGGGGCGGAATGTACGCCATCGATTCCTACACAGGGGCGCCCACTACCTTGGATCTGAGGCACGGACTGGCGCCTTTCCCGATCTGGGTTTCGTTTATCGCGGCAAAATGCGGCGTGAATGCCGCGGTGGCGGCTCACTCCCTGATGCCGTTGGTATTGATACCGGTGACTTATGTGCTGTATCTGGAGATCGGCAGGAAGCTGTGCGGCAGCGTGCTGTCAGAGGGAAGATCGCCTGGAAAGGGAAGCGCTCTGGAGGGCGCAGGTGAGGCGCCTGATGGTAAAAGGAAAAGCCGGGTGGATGTAAAGGCATTGCTGCCGCTGTTTATGATATTTGTTTCTCTGCTGCAGATATTCGGCAACTATTCCATTTATCCGGCATCGACATTCCTGCTGACCAGGACAAGGCAGGGGAAGGCAGCGCTGGGGAATGTGATCCTGCCCTTTCTTTTTCTGCTGCTGTACAAGGTGGCGGAGGAGGTAAAAAAGCAGGGCAGGGCGGGGAACAGGAATGTGCTCTGGCTGATGGCGGCGGTGACGGCGGGATGCCTGTGCAGTACGATGGCGGGATTTCTGTGCGGGATGCTTCTGATGATGACGGCTATGCTGCTGTTTCTGTTGTACAGGAAGCCTTATATTTTGTGGCAGGGGCTTTTGGGGTGCCTGCCGGGGATCGTGTTTTCGCTTTTGTATCTGAGGGCAGGTTGAGCGGGCTGTCTAAGGTACGCGAATTTTATAGCGCAGCCTGCTGCGGGGGATTTCACTTCAGAATGTGAGGGGCAGACATGTGGAACGAGATTACCACACTATTTAAAAATTATATCGGAGACGGACTGGCGGCAGGACTTTTTCTGGCGGCGTCTGCCTATCTGCTTTTTGTGGAAAAGGACAGGGTAAAAAGGATCATTCTGCTGTATACTTCCGCCGTGACAGTGACGCTGTTCTTTTTTCCGCTGTTTGCAAAAGTTGTTTTTCGGTATCTGGATGAGGAGACTTACTATCGCATCCTGTGGCTTGTGCCGATGACGGCGGTGATCGCTTACGCCGGGATACGGCTGATCGCCGGCATCTCCGGGAGAGCACTGCGGGCGGGGGCGGCGTTTGCCATCTGTGCGATTATTATTCTGACGGGGGATTATGTATACGATAATCCGTATTTCAGTCCCGCGTCTAACAGGTTTCATGTGCCTCAGACCGTGGCGCTCGTGTGCGATGCGATCATTGTGGAGGGGCGTGAGGTCCGGGCTGTGTTTCCGGATGAGATGCTGCCCTATGTCAGGCAGTATACAGCCAATGTCTGTATGCCTTACGGGCGTGAGATGGCGGTGGAGCGCTGGGAAAACGATAATCCGCTCTATGACGCCATGAGAGAGGGAGAGCCGGACTGCGGAAAGATCGCCTCCCTGGCGGCGGAGCAGGGGTGCCACTATATCATCCTGCATGAGACAAACCACAGGAAAGAAGACTTTAAAGAAACCGGCTACCATTATGTGGAAACGGCAGCCGGCTATTGTATCTATTTAAAGGATGATGCCTATCTCGGGCTGGAATATTGATACATCCGGCACAAAACGGCATTTATTTCCGCGAGGGTGAAATACCCCGTAGCAAGCTGCGGGGTATTTCACTCAGGCATGGCAAACCGGAGTGCTGACGGTTTCTTTCACATCTCCTCAGAAGTCATAGTCGTTAAATCTGTTCAGCGCATACAGAAATCTGTCCGCGACAAGGGCGTGCCCTTTTTCGTTCAACAGGATATTATCCTCCAGATAATCATCCGCGATCTCCTCATACACACTGCCATAAAAATTATCGACAAAAGAGACATGGCAGTCCATACAGGTCTGTGACTGAAGGCCGATATAGTTCGAGAGAGGCTCCTCCAGAACATCGGTCATAAAGGAAGAGGTGTAGTTCCCGTCCTGATCTACAGCGTAGGCGTAGGCGGGCGACATCACAATGATCCGCACGTGGGGCAGGGACTGCTTGACCAGTTCGAGCCCGGCCTTGAGCGCTCCGCAGAAGAGGGTTGGATCTTCCTCTCTGTCAATATTGTAGGAGCCCCTCTGATCCAGGTAGTCCGATCCGTCATAATAGACACAGAGTACATCCAGTTCGCTGTAGTCAATGGACTGCAGAAGTTCGAGAGACTCCGCCACATCCGGCGGGAAACCGCCCAGATCCCGTTCAGCCCAGGAGATCGTCTTGGTATTATCGATCGTAAAGATCGTACACAGGTTGTAGAATGAGAAGGCGTCGTAGATAAAAGTATCTTTATAAGTATCGTTTTTCATAGTCATATAGGAGCCGGGGATGGCGCAGTTGTAAACTGTGGCCCCGGTCTTTGCCTGTACGATATTTGCCAGATTGTTTTCGGAATCCTTTTCGTCGGCGAGAGAGCCGTTGCCGATAAACAGGATGCGCAGGTCATCGTCCTTTTCTTTTTGGGAAGTGTCGGAGGAGTCGAGCGGTATGATGGAATCCAAAGGCTCTGTCTCGAAGGAGAGAGTCGTATCACTTTCCCTCTCATTGTTTTCCCGCACTCTCTTGTCCCAGAACAGCAGTTTAAAAGCGATGATCAGGAAGACGATCGCCATCAGGGAGAGCAGGATGACATGGAAATTGATCCCTGCCTTTTTCTTTCCGGCTGCGGGTTTTCTTTTGGACGCCTGTTTTCCGCGGGATGCGCCGGCTGGTTTTTTATCTCCGGAAGGAGCGCGTTTTCCTGTCGGTTCCTGTTCAAGCTCGTCCAGGCTGGTCTCTTCAAGATCGATCCATTCAGGTTCCGCGGAACGGGATTTTTTGCGGTCGAATGTGTTTTGGTTAGTTTTAGCCATTTTATTTAAGGAAACCTTTCTGAAAATTTGAATTATTTTGTATCGGTTGTCTCATAGTATCTGTTTATTTGTCATATAAGATTCGCAGAGGGAAGGAAAAGTTTGCACCCCCGAAAAAGACTGCCGGCCAATGAACATGGTAACCGGCAGCCTCCTCTCTGATCCGTGAAAATAGAAAGTGCGTGTGACATGCTTTCTATTGTGGAATGCAGAAGTTTTCCGCATTTTATGCCTTATTCAGTTGTTGAGCAGTCAGGAGAGATTTCTCCTGAGAGTGTCAGTTGGTTGCAGCGAGGCCGACAAGAGTTCTTTTTGCGTCAAACGGGTAAATATTGTCTGGTGTCTGGGACAGCAGTTCCTTATACCATTTACTGTACTTGTACATCCGATAGGTTGTGCTGAGCCTTGCGAGCCGCTCGGGATCTCTCAGACGCGCGGTAAAAGCCGCCCGTTCCTCTCTGGACATATTCGTGTAATCCAGATAAGTGATCTGCAGTTCGGTGAGAGATGATTCACATCTCGGACAGGACATTTTATGCCCGTTTAGCATATGGATCTTCTGGCAACGCTTACAATAATGCATGTACATCATGAAAAATTCCCCTTTTTTCAAAAAATATTGTAATACGTTATATAAATTTTGGCAGTAATTGCCAGAAAAGTCAATAGTTTTTCTTTTTTTTCATCGACAAATTGCAAACTTTTGGAACTTGCAGGGAATCCTTGAATTAGAAGGAAAAAGGTGGTACAATATTACAGATACTGTGTATAAAGGGAAGTGGCGCCAAATGGCGGTTTTTGCAGTTTTTGTGCGCCATGCCGCTTTGGACGGCGGAGCCGTGAACAGTTAAAAAGTGGAATTCATCAAAAAAACAGAAAGGTTACATAGGTTTATGAGTTTGCTTGGAAAGGGAAAGAAGCACAAAAAGAACAATAAGCGGGGGCTTTCGGAGAAAAGAGGATTTTTTCCGGAGATAGATGACTACGATGACGGGTACGGCGACGACGGATATTATGAGGATGAGTACGAAGATGACGAATACTATGAGGACGAGTCCGGAGAATATGCCGATGACGGGTACTATGAGGAGGACGGGACCGGAAAGTATGCCGGTGACGGATATTATGAGGAGGAGGGACCAAAGGAGTATGTCAGGGACGGATATTACGGCGGGGAATATGAGGAAGAGTCCGACGGGTATTACAGAGAGGAGAGTGATACGGAGGACGGGGACGAGTACTATGAAGAGGAATACTACGGAGATGACGTAGATTATTACGGGGAAGCGAGAGAGGACTCTGAGGAATATGAGGAAGAGGAAGATGAGGACCTCTATTATGTGGATGACGGGGAGTACGAGGATTATGACGAGTATGAGGATGACGAGGATGATTTTGTAGCCTACCGGAGAAAAAAAGGTGTGGCGGGCGCTGTGCTCGCCTTTCGGAATATGCCGCTGATCGATAAGGTGATCGCGTTTACAGGTGTGGCTGTCCTTGTCTTTGCGGTGCTCACAGGTACTATTTTTATTGCCGCAAGAAATCAGGACAAGGCGGTGGAGGCGTTTGCGGAGGTCGGCACCTCGCTTGACGGCGTAAAGATCATAGGGGAGAGCGGCCTTTTGGCGGTGGCGGATGCCCAGCTGTCGAAGGAGGCTGCGGTGGAGATAGAAGAGGAGACGCAGATCGTGGAGGAAGAGCCCGTTCAGGGGGCCAACGTGGCGTTAAAGACCACTTCTATTGTCAAGGACCTGAAGATCAAATTTGTGAATACGGCTACAGATAAACTGATCGCCAATGTGCCCTTCGAGGTGGAGATCACTGCGCCCGGCGGAAAGACGGAGACATGGACGGACGATGATAAGGACGGCGTGATCTATAAGGAAAATATTGAGGCGGGCACCTATAAAGTGCGGATGGTGGAACTTGCCGGGGAGCAGTACGCGGAATACAAGGTCTCCACAGAGACGCAGAGTGTGGAGGTGAAGGCTAATATAGCTTACAAAAAAGTCGATGTGAAGGAAGAGATCAAGACGGAGGCGGAAGTAAACGCGGCTGTGGAGGATACTGCGATCGCGGAAGTGGTGGAGGAATCCAAGCTGACGGATACGGTGCCTTTTGTGAAATCCACACAGACAGGCGGCGGACAGGTTTCCTATAACAAGATCGATAAGAGCACGATCAGGGAGCCGGGAGCGACGGCGATGATCGATGCCTCAGACTATTACCTGATGACGGCTCCCCAGACGCAGGATGTCAGCGGGGATAATCCGCCAACACCGCCTGTGGAGGAAAAAAAGCTTTCGATAGATAAAGGCCCTGTCACGATAAAAGTGGGAGAATCTGCGGCGATAAAGGTAAATGAGAATACCGCCGGGACGATCACATGGTCTTCGGGAAACACTGGCATAGCCACAGTGGACAGTTCCGGTACGGTGAAGGGCATTGCGGCGGGTACGACCAATATCACGGCAAGCGCCGGCGGACTGATGGAGAATTGTACGGTGACCGTTACAGCGGCACCGGAAAAGCCGACTCTCACGATCAATCCGACAACAATGTCCCTGGCAGTGGGGGCGAAGGGAACGATAACTGCTGCATCGAATCAGACGGAGGTATCCTGGGTATCATCCGATGCCAATATTGCATCCGTGGCTGTGGCATCAGATAAAAAATCGGCGACGATAGAGGGGAAAAAGGCCGGTAAAGCAAAGATCACTGTGACTGCCGGGGATGTAGTGCAATTTTGTGATGTGACAGTGACTGACACAGGTGTCGTTGTTGATAAGAATACCGTACAGGTGCAGATCCAGAAGACAGTGGACATAAAGGTGACAACTGTACCGGACAGCGCCAGGATCAAAGAGGTGGTTACCGGCAAGAAGGAGATCGCCACCGCGGTGTTCAAAGACAAGGTGGTGACAGTGACCGGTGTGGCACTGGGCGATACGGAGATCGTCATCAAATGCGATAACGGAAAAGAAGCGAAAGTGGCGGTGAAAGTGGTAAACAATTATGCGCTGGATACCACATCCCTGCTGAAGGATAAAAACGGCAATCAGGTCTTTGTATTTGAGAACGGCAAGTACCGGAAGGCTGTGTATGCGGATTATTACAAGTTTAATGAGTTTTATGTGGAGATACAGGAGATACTGTATACAGGATGGCAGAATATTAACGGCAAGACATTCTACTATCTGGAAAACCACCAGTATGTGACAGGGGAACAGGTCATCCAGGGGGCGAAATACACCTTTGCCAGCGACGGAAGCCTTGTGACGAGCTCCGGTACCTTCGGGATCGATGTGTCCAAGTGGAACGGCAATATCGACTGGAACAGTGTGAAGTCCTCGGGGGCATCCTATGCGATCATCCGCTGCGGTTACCGCGGATCCAGCACCGGCGCACTGATCACAGATCCGAAGTTTGCGGCAAATATCTCGGGCGCCAATGCGGCGGGGCTGAAGGTCGGAGTATACTTCTTTACGCAGGCCGTAAATGAGAAGGAGGCTGTGGAGGAAGCCTCCATGGTGCTGGATCTGGTGAAGAAATACAAGATATCCTATCCTATCTTCCTGGACGTGGAGTCGAGCGGCGGCAGGGCGGACGGCATCGATAAAGGGACGCGCACTGCGGTCTGCAAGGCGTTCTGTGCGACGATCCAGAATTCGGGTTACACGGCGGGCGTCTATGCGAACAAGACCTGGCTGAACAGTAAGATCGACGCGGGGGCGCTTGGTTCCTACAAGATCTGGCTTGCACAGTATGCGGCGGCTCCGAATTACGGCGGCAGGTACAATTTATGGCAGTACAGCTCGAAGGGATCCGTGCCGGGCATCAAAGGAAACGTGGACATGAACCAGAGCTATCTGGGCTATTAAGAACAACAGGGTTTCAGGAGGCGCATAAGTCGATTTACAGATGCAAAGCTGCTGTAAATTGACTTCCTGCGGGACTGGAATGGACCGAGCTGAAAGCGAGGGATACGAACAAAAAGCGAAGTGTTTGTGAGTTGAAAAGTATGTGAAACTGAAATGATTTGGAGGAAGAGTTGATGAGAACTTATCTGGTGACAGGCGGAGCAGGATTTATCGGTTCCAACTATATTCATTATATGTTTAAAAAATATGGCAGCGGGATCCGCATCATCAACGTGGACGCCCTGACGTATGCGGGGAATCTGGAAAATCTGCGGGATGTTGAAAAGCGGGACAATTATACTTTTGTGAAGGCGGATATCTGTGACAAGGAAGCGATCGGAAGGATCTTCGCGGAGAATGATATCGACAGAGTGGTGCATTTTGCGGCGGAGAGCCATGTGGACAGGAGCATCAAAGATCCGGAGGTTTTTGTGAAGACCAATGTGCTCGGGACTGCGGTGATGCTGAACTGCGCGAAGGCGGCATGGGAGAATCCGGACGGCACTTATCAGGAGGGGAAAAAATTCCTGCATGTCTCCACGGACGAGGTGTACGGTTCGCTGGAGAATGAAGGGGAGTATTTCTATGAGACGACTCCCTATGCGCCCCACAGCCCCTATTCCGCCAGCAAGGCGAGTTCGGACATGCTGGTGAGGGCGTACATGGATACCTATAAATTCCCGGCGAATATCACCAACTGTTCCAACAATTACGGGCCTTATCAGTTCCCGGAAAAGCTGATCCCGCTGATCATCAACAACGCGCTGCAGGGAAAGAAACTGCCAGTGTATGGCGATGGAAAAAATGTCAGGGACTGGCTGTATGTGGAGGATCATGCGAAAGCCATCGACATGGTGCAGGAACAGGGAAGGCTGTTTGAGACTTACAATATCGGCGGCCATAACGAAAAGCAGAATATCGAGATCGTCACGATCATCATAGAGACGCTGCAGGAGATGCTGCCGGAGGGAGATCCCAGAAAAGCGCTTGTCAGCAAAGATCTGATCACTTATGTGGAGGACCGGAAGGGGCATGACAGACGTTATGCGATCGCCCCTGACAAGATCAAAGCAGAGATCGGCTGGGAGCCGGAGACTATGTTTAAGGAGGGGATCCGCAGGACCATCGAGTGGTTCTTCGAGCACGAGGACTGGATGAGGAATGTGACAAGCGGCGACTACCAGAAATATTATGAAGAGATGTACCATGTAAAATAGGAAGTCTGTGAATGCGCGGGGGTGCGGGTTTTGCCATGCATTTTCCGGTGAGGCCGGGGAAGACGGGTCGCTGCCCGGAAAAATGAAGAGTGCTGCATATCTGGTATATCTGACAGAAGCGGTGCGGAAGTGAGGAAGAAGATGAAGGGAATCATACTTGCGGGCGGTGCAGGGACAAGATTGTATCCGCTGACAAAAGCTATATCAAAACAGATCATGCCGGTCTACGACAAGCCGATGATCTATTATCCTCTCTCCACGTTGATGCTGGCGGGCATCCGGGAGATACTGATCATATCGACGCCAAGGGATCTGCCCGTATTTCAGGATCTGTTCGGGACAGGGGAACAGCTTGGCCTCTCATTTTCCTATGCGGTGCAGGATGTACCGAGAGGACTGGCTGACGCGTTTCTGATCGGTGAGGAATTTATCGGGAATGACCATGTGGCGCTTGTCCTGGGCGATAATATCTTTTACGGCCAGAGTTTTTCGAAGCTTCTTCTGCAGGTTGCATCCAGGGAAAAGGGCGCTACGATCTTCGGCTATTATGTGAGGGATCCGCGGGAGTATGGCGTGGTTGAATTTGATGAGGAGGGCAGGGCACTCTCCATCGAGGAAAAGCCGGAGAAGCCGAAGAGCAATTACGCCGTGCCGGGACTCTATTTTTATGATAATGATGTGGTGGAGATAGCCAGAAATGTAAAGCCCTCCGCCAGAGGAGAGATCGAGATCACCAGCATCAACAATGAATATCTGCGCCGGGGAGACCTGCGCGTGGAGACGATGGGACGCGGTTTCGCCTGGCTGGATACGGGGAATCATGATTCTCTGTTGGATGCGGCTGATTTTGTGGCGGCGTTCCAGAAACGCCAGGGATTATATATCTCCTGCATTGAGGAGATTGCCTATAAGAGGGGATTTATCACAAAGGAGCAGCTTCTTGCGCTGGCGGAGCCGCTGCTCAAGACAGACTACGGAAAATATCTGACAGAGGTTGCGAATGGACTCTAGGATAAAAAGGCGGGCGATCCTGATCAGCATAGGGATGATACTGCTGGTGGTAGCGGTAACGGCCCTGGGGAACATACCGAGATTAAAGAGGATGCTCCCGGACCAGGAGGAGACGCAGGAGGAAATTCCCTCCGAGATCGATTCTCTTGTGGAAGAGACTGCTGAAGAGGGCGGGACGGAAGATGACGCGGAAAATTTCGCGAGGGAAGGATTTGCGGGATCGGATCCGTCGCTGCAGACAGGGGATGACCTGCGGGCGTTTTTGAGGGACGATACTTTTTTTGACAAAGAACTCACCAGTTATGAAAAGAAACTTCTGGAGGCGAATGAGAAGAGCCTTTATTTTGTGACCACTTCGGTGGAGCAGGATCTGCGGATCCAGGTTCTGGATGCCAGCGGGGCGGTGGTGACGGGGATCCCGTTTGTCATTCATCTGAAAGATCAGGGGAGCTACAGGGATCAGGATAAGGACGGCATTATTTATATCGGCAATCTGAGCGCCGGGGATTATGAGGTGAGTCTGGAGGAAGTCGCCGACTATGATACTCCCAAACCGACAGTAGTGTCAGTGAAGGACAGAGTGTCATATACTGCGATCCCTGATATTACACTGCTCATGAAGACGGAAGCGGATATCGTTGCGGAGGAGGAGGATACCGAGCAGAAGGATGCCCTGGAGGATGCGGACGACACGGAGATCGTGGACATCCGGGATCTGGGAGAAGAGGGGCAGACGGGTATCGATGTCTCGAAGTGGAACGGCGATATCGACTGGGACAGGGTTCGGAATGCAGGGATTACATATGCTATTATCCGCTGCGGCTACCGCGGTTCATCCACCGGCGCGCTGGTCGAGGATCCCTATTTCAGGCAGAATATGCAGGGGGCGCTGAATGCCGGGCTGAAAGTGGGCGTATATTTCTTCACGCAGGCGACCAACGAAGTGGAAGCGGTGGAGGAGGCGAGTATGGCGATCGCACTCTGCAGAGATTACAAAGTCACTTATCCGGTCTTTATCGATACGGAGGGCGCCGGCGGCAACGGGCGTGCGGACGGACTGGATCTGGAGACCAGGACAAAGGTGTGTAAAGCGTTTTGCCAGACGGTGGAAGATGCCGGTTATGCCGGAGGCATCTACGGCAGCAGAAACTGGTTCAGAACAAGGCTGCGGATGGATGAGCTGGAGGAACATATCATCTGGCTGGCAGAGTACAGGGAGAATCCGGTGTACGCGGGAAATTACCATTTCTGGCAGTACACTTCGTCGGGCAGCGTGGACGGAATAGAAGGCCGCGTGGACCTGGACATCAGCTACCTGGCGTATTAGATCTGCAGTGCGCAAAAAACTGAATAAAAAGAAGCGTTGCGCTCGCGCATAAGCAGCTTTTTATTCGATTTTTTGGATAGGGCGGAGCCCGCGCATCCGGGGAATCGAAGATTACCCGGATGGCGCACTGCGCAAATGTAAGCAAATGAATGAGATAAGGGGAGCGAAATATGGGTAAAATTACAGTAGAGTCCTGTGAGATCGAGGGGTTGAAGATCATCACACCTGCTGTTTTCGGAGACAGCAGGGGATATTTTATGGAAACCTATCAGTATGAGGACTTTAAGGAGGCGGGCATCGGCCAGGTGTTTGTGCAGGATAACCAGTCTTCCTCCAGAAAAGGCGTGCTGCGGGGGCTGCATTTTCAGATCAATTATCCGCAGGACAAGCTGGTTCGGGTGATCCGCGGGGAAGTGTTTGATGTGGCTGTGGATCTGCGCAAGGGTTCCCCCACCTTCGGAAAATGGCACGGGGAGATTTTATCAGAGGAGAATAAAAAGCAGTTTTTTGTGCCGAAACATTTTGCCCACGGCTTTCTGGTTCTTTCCGACACCGCGGAATTCTGTTATAAATGTTCAGACTTTTATCATGCAAATGATGAGGGCGGGATCTATTACGCGGATCCCGAGATCGGTATCGAGTGGCCTATTCCAGAGGGGATGGAGCTTATCATGTCGGAAAAGGATACCAGATGGGCAGGCTTTTCCGTTTATAGACAGAGCATGGGCTTGTAGGAGATTGCCGCAGATGAAGCATAAAAAGATTTCAAAGAAGATGGGGATCGCCATTTTCTGTACTCTGGCAGGGATCATGGCGCTGATCATTGTACTGCATCATAATCCTTTCGCCGATCCCCAGGAGGAGCTTATCAAAAAGATCATAGCCTGTGTGCTGATCGTGCTCTCCTGCGCGGTTTTTATCCTGTTTTATGACAAGCTGACAGTGCTCCCGGTGGAGTTGTTTGAGAACCGGCGGCTGATCTGGAAGCTGGCAAAAAATGATTTTAAGAAGCGCTATGCGGGCTCCTATCTGGGAATTATCTGGGCGCTTGTACAGCCGGTCGTGACAGTTGTCATGTACTGGTTTGTGTTTGAAAATTTCATGGGTTCCAAAGCGCAGTTTTTATCCAGCGGTACCAGTATGCCCTATGTGCTCTTTCTGGCGGCGGGGCTGTGCCCCTGGTTCTATTTTTCTGAGGCGCTGAACAACGGGACGACGGCGCTCCTAGAATATAACTATCTGGTCAAAAAGGTGGTATTTAAGATCAGCATCCTACCGATCATCAAGATCATCGCCGCGACGTTCATCCATCTGTTTTTTGTATTGGTGCTCCTGATCGTGGCGGCATGTTACGGGTGTTATCCCACAGTTTACACGATACAGATCCTGTATTACAGTTTTTGTACGTTTATCCTTGTTCTGGGGTTATCCTATACGACCTGCGCGATCGTCATTTTTTTCCGGGATCTTACCCAGATCATTTCCATCGTGCTGCAGGTTGGAATGTGGGCGACGCCGATCCTCTGGAGTATCGCGGTGCTTAAGGATAAACCGCCGATCTGGAATACGGTGATCAAGATAAATCCCCTTGTGTATATTGTAAACGGATATCGGAGCGCTGTCTGTGAGAAGGAATGGTTTTTTGAAGACTTTTATTCCACCATGTATTTCTGGATCTTTACGGTGGTCGTATTTGGCATTGGGGCGCTGATCTTTAAGAGGCTGAAGGTACATTTTGCGGATGTATTGTAACATTTTTTCAGGTGCCTGTCGGTGGAGAGGCGGCGATTGTGGGAGCGCCAAAGGCGTGGAGCAATCGACTTTCATGTTTTGGAGAAGCGCGGTCAGGCGCATATAGGTTTAATTTAGGATGAGGCGGGAATAAGGGGAAATACTATTGGTATAAAAATATATGTGGAGGATATAATGATGGGCATTTTGGACCGCTTCAGGAAACAGGATGTGGGAGGAGATGCAAGATCGGATCATTCCGCTGCACTACAGTTAAAGGACTTCCATCCTCTTGATACAGGATTTGACAAGAAAATTTTGGCCTTGTCTGAGGAGTTTGGAAAGATGGAACTTCCAGACCGCATTCCCTGTGACAGAGATCAGTTCATCGCTCTGCTTGCCGGCGTTCCGGCACTGCGCAAAACGCCCGGTATTCCCGGTCCGGGTGAGTCCGGTGCTGATTATTTTACTACTCTGCCGAGATGCGCGTCCCCGGAGGCTGAGGCTGAGTGCCGCGCCCATCTGAAAAAGGTTTTTGGCATCACGGACAGACAGACGCTGTCGGACTTCTGTACAAAAGAAATCTGCTGTAATCGCGAGTATATGGACTTTGTGGGATTCTGGGAGGGCAATCCGCCCTTCGACATGGCAGATCTCAACAGAAAAGCGTTGCCATATTTTCAGGAGATGCGGGACTTCTCCGCTGAGTTTTACCCCATTGTAGGGCGCGCCGGATATCTGGCGTGGGATATCTGCGAGTGCATGGGGCATCTGCGGACGGGTTATGCCTGCGGCATACTGACGAGAGAAGAACTGGATGAGATGGCGGACTACTGGATCGCTCAGGCACAGATTTTCAAAAACTGGGCAGATTTTGCCGTCAGTGTTGTGTGCGGCGAACTGTATTGGGACCTTCGGGGCAGTTCTGTGTCCGGTCTGCACATGGGGTTTGATCTGTGGACGCGGTTAGTCCGTACACTGTTAAACGACAGCAATGCCTGGGGAAGCGGCATGTGGTATGAATCGGCTGGAAATCTGTCTTAATGCAGAGGTGTGCTGGGAGTGTATCTGAGGAACTGTAATAGACCGAGCCGAAGGCGAGGGATACGAACAAAAAGCGAAGCGTTTGTGAGTTGGAGAACTGAGGAACTGAAAAACAGCATGAGTCCATACAGCGCACAAGACGATTTACA
>CAJUDM010000001.1:230-13828 GCA_910584915.1 uncultured Lachnospiraceae bacterium | reverse complement strand
GACGCAAAGCGGCTGGAAATCTGTCTTTGGATAAAGGTGTGCTGGAAGGACTCATGCGGAACTGAAAAAACAGCATGAGTCCATACAGCGCACAAGACGATTTACAGACGCAAAGCGGCTGGAAATCTGTCTTTGGATAAAGGTGTGCTGGAAGGACTCATACGGAACTGGAATGAAAAAAATATGGAACAGGAAAAACCCGTTGCGATCTCCGTCAGAGGAGTGGAAAAAGTATATAAATTATATGACAAGTCTTCCGACAGGGTGCGGGAGGCGTTGGGGCTGACCAGGAAGACGAGGCACAAAAAGCACTATGCCTTAAACGGCATCGATATGGATATCCGTCAGGGGGAATGTGTGGGTATTATCGGCACAAACGGTTCCGGCAAGTCCACCATTTTGAAGATCATTACCGGTGTGCTCACGCCGAGCAGTGGAGAAGTGCAGGTAAACGGGCGCATTTCCGCTCTGTTGGAGCTGGGTGCCGGCTTTAATATGGAATATAACGGTATCGAGAATGTCTATCTGAACGGGATGATGATCGGATTTTCGGAGAAGGAGATCGATGAGAGGCTGCAGGAGATCCTGGATTTTGCGGATATCGGAGATTATGTGTATCAGCCGGTAAAGACTTATTCCAGCGGTATGTTCGTGCGGCTGGCTTTTGCGGTCGCCATCAATATCGAGCCGGAGATTTTGATCGTGGACGAGGCGCTCTCTGTGGGAGATGTGTTTTTCCAGGCGAAATGTTACCATAAGTTTGAAGAGTTCAAGGAGATGGGCAAGACCATTGTGTTTGTCAGCCATGATCTGAGCAGCATCAGCAAATACTGCGACAGGGTGGTGCTCTTAAATAAGGGTGTAAAGCTGGGCGAGGGCAGTCCCAAGGAGATGATCGATATCTACAAGCAGGTGCTGGTGGGGCAGTATGAGATACCGGATGATTCGGAGCATACGAGCCTTCTGCACGATGAAGATATACGGGAGAAGGCTGCGGAGAGGGCGCAGAGGAAAGATTTAGAAGGGAATACGGCGGAGAGGACGCAGGAGAAAACTTCGGAGGAGAATACGGCAGATACAGAGCGGGAGAAGGCTTCAGAAGGGAAAGCGCGGAGGAAAACGCTGAAAGAAAAGGCTGCGGAGAGGGCACAGAGGAAAACGCTGAAAGAAAAGGCTGAAGAGAAGGCACAAAAAAAGGCCTCCGAAGAAGAGAAAACAGACAAGAAAACAAATAATAAGGACGATAAGAAAGCGGAGAGAGAGGCCAGAGAGCGGGCGGCGGGGCAGGGAGTCAACCCGGAACTGTTGGAGTATGGCTCCAGGAAAGCAGGTATTGAGGAATATTGCCTGTTGGACGGAAACGGGACAAAGACGACGGCTGTCATCAAGGGGCAGGAATACACGGTCCGCATGAAGGTGGCTTTTGCGGAGGATTGTCCGGCACCGATCTTTGCGTTTACGATCAAGAATATCAAAGGAACCGAGATCACCGGTACGAATACGATGGTGGAGAAGGCGTTTTTGGAGCCGGTGAAGGCGGGGGAGGTAATGGAGATCACCTTCACCCAGCATATGAACCTGCAGGGCGGGGAGTATCTGCTGTCCCTCGGCGTGACCGGCTATGAGGGAGATAATTTTACGGTGTACCACCGATTGTACGATGTACTGAATATGACGGTGATCTCTGACAAGGATACGGTGGGATTTTACGATCCGGAGTCCGTTGTAAGAGTTATGCGGGCAGAGTGATGCTGTAGAATGTGTTGATTTTAAGATTTGTGAGCCGTCTCTAAACGGAGCGGAGAGGAATGGAATGGATACAGAGAAAATCGTACAGATTGGAAAAGTAAATTTGGATCTGAGACATTACCCCGGCGAGGATCTGTACTGTGACGGGGCGGTGGAGGATGAACTTCTGCAGATCGCGAGGGATTATGCGGAGGTGGAATATCCGCGGATCATCGAGGAACGCCGAAGCTGGGAAGTTCTGTATCATTTGTCATATCAGCGGGAAAATATCGTGGAGTGGCTGCCCTTAGATAAGAGCATGAAAGTGCTGGAAGTGGGCGCGGGCTGCGGCGCTGTGACGGGCGTGCTCTCAAAGAAGGCGGGGCTTGTGGACTGTGTGGATCTGTCGAAAAAGCGGAGTATGATCAACGCTTACCGGCATATGGACAGCGAGAATCTGACGATCTTTGTGGGGAATTTTCAGGATATTGAGCCCTCTCTTCCCTGCGATTACGATTGTATCTGCCTGATCGGCGCTTTTGAGTACGCGCAGGCGTATATCGGCGGGGATGCGCCGTTTGAAACATTTCTGAACATTGTCAGGCGGCACATGAAAAAGAATGGCAATATTGTTATCGCGATAGAGAATAAATTCGGGCTTAAATATTGGGCGGGCTGCAGGGAGGACCATCTGGGCACTTATTTTTCCGGGATAGAAGGCTACCCGGAGGGCGGCGTCGTGCGGACGTTTACGAGAAACGGACTGGAGAGGATCTTTGAAAATTGCGGGATAGAGGAGTATGCTTTCTATTATCCCTATCCGGATTATAAGTTCATGACGACGCTCTATTCGGACGAATATCTGCCAAAGCCCGGGGAGCTTTCCAATAACGTGCGCAATTTTGACCGGGACAGGATGGTGCTTTTCGATGAGAAGAAGGCTTTCGACAATATACTGAGGGAGGGGATGTTTCCCCTGTATTCCAATTCCTATCTGGTTGTGATCGGGAAGAAGCCGGATACCTGTTATGTGAAATATTCCAATGACAGGCAGCGGGAATATCAGATACGGACGGAGATCCTGCCGGTTTCTCTGACGGGGATGGAAAACAGGGAAGGCATGTCGACCGAGGAAAAGAGCAGCCTGCCGAAACTTCTGGCGGTGAGAAAATATCCGCTGTGTACGGAAGCTGACAGACATGTCAGGGATATCGAGGTGGCATACAGGAAGCTGAAGGACCGCTATACGGGGGGAGAACTTCGGATCAACCGGTGTAAACTGGTGGAGGAGGAGTCCGGGGAGCAGGTAAGGCCTTATGTGGAACTGGAGTACATCAGGGGCGTCACTCTGGCAGAACTGCTGGATGCCTGTCTGGAACGGGATGATATGGAGGGGTTTCTTACACTTTTCAGAAAATATCTGGAGATGCTGGATTACCACAGCAGAGAACCGGTGGCGGACTTTGATCTGATCTTTTCCAATATACTGATAAGCGTGCGGGATGCCGCGAAGCCTTTTGATGCGTTTACCAACAGTGTCTGGACGCTGATCGACTATGAGTGGACATTCGGAAAACAGGTGGATACAAAGGAACTGGCTTTCCGGGCGGTGTACTGCTATATTCTGGAGGATCAGAAAAGAGATAAGTTAAAGCTGGATATGATTTTGGAGGAACTTGGCATCACAGATGAGGATGCGGAGGATTACAGAGTTCAGGAGAGGGCGTTTCAGCATTTTGTGACAGGGAATCATCGTTCGATGGTGGAACTGCGGGATATGATCGGGCACAGGTGCTTTAATCCGGAGAGTTTTCTGGAGAAAGTCATTGCGGAAGAGCACCGCGGCAGTATTCAGGTCTATGAGGACAGAGGAGCGGGATTTAAAGAGGAGGCTTCCTATTTTGCCCACGGCATGGTGAGTGAGGATGAGCAGGGACTGCATCTTACGCTGACAGTGGACAGGGGAATCCGGCAGCTTCGGATCGATCCGGCGTTTGCGGATTGTATGGTCAGGGTGAAAGCGCTTAGATGGAACGAGAGGGATCTGACGTTTAACGGAAAGGCTTCGGTGCTGGACGCCAACGGAACTAGGCTGGATGATTCGGGCAGTTTTGTATTCTCCACGGATGATCCGAATCTGGTGGTCTCCCTGGAGGGACAGGCGTTTGAGGATGTAAATGTTCTGGAACTTTGCATGGAGCGTTCCTTTATGGGGAGGGAAATGGCGCAGGATGTGGAAAACGCGGCTAAGAGGAGGCTTCGGCTGTGAGTAATTATCTGAAAAAAGCGTTGCAGAAGCTTCTGGTTCAGAGAAGGCACAGATTATATGAGGAACGGATTGCGGAGCAAGCCGTTCCTTATGGCGTTTGGACGGAAAAATTGCTGGAGGAGGAAAAGGCGGACATCCTGAGGTGGAAAGAGGAGGCGGCAAAATGGGGAAAGCAGCGCCTGTCCGTATCGGTGCTTACCTGGCAGGGGTTCTGTGACGCCCTCTCCGGCGGGGAGAAGGCGCAGGATATGCGGGAAGATCTGTGGATCGTGACGAAAGAGCCCTCTTATCTGGCGGAGGAGGCGGCGGCGGAGGCGGAACGGTATTTTCTGGAGCATCCGGCGTGCGGGATCGCCTATGGGGATGAGGCGGGTTATTTTAAGCCGGGTTGGTCGCCGGATCTGCTGCAGTCGTTCTTTTATTTCGGGAATGTGTTTGTGGTGAGGAGGGCGTTAGCCGAGAGAGTGCGGGAGAAAGTGGAGCGTGCGGAAAATTTCTGTGGCGGGAATCTGTCCGGTGCCGTAAAGGTTTATGGAGAGGGCGGCGTGGAGAAGCCGGGAGGGGAAGATGCCGCAAAAGGAACCGTGCAGGAGCGGCTGTATGGACTGGTGTTGTACTGCATCGATGAGGCGAAAGAAGCGGGGCATATCGAGAAGATCCTGTTTTTGCCGGATGCTCAGTTTGATGAGAGAGACTGGGGGATGGAGCCGGAGTTTGACGGGATTAAAAAGGGACACCTGTACTCGGATGCGGAGATCCCGGAAGAAAAGGAGAGGCAGGAGCTTGTCTCTGTGATCATCCCTTCCAAAGACAATCCTGCCGTGCTGTCGAACTGTATCCATTCGCTTCGGGAACAGACGGCGTATCAGAATGTTGAGATCGTTGTCGTGGATAACGGCAGTGATGATAAGAACAGGAAAAAGATTTTGCAGATGCAGCATCAGTTGAAGGAGGAGTATTCCTTCCGCTACATCTACATGCCGATGGACTTTAATTTTTCCGCCATGTGCAACCTGGGTGCGAAAGAGGCGGCGGGAAACTATCTGTTGTTTTTAAACGACGATATGGAGATTGCCAGGGAAGACTGGCTCTCTGTGATGATGTCGAAGGCGGCGAAGCGTTATGTGGGCGCTGTGGGGGCGAAGCTTCTGTACCCTGATTCCGACAAGATCCAGCATCTGGGCATCACCAATATCCATCTGGGGCCTGCGCATAAATTGCAGTTTTCCTCGGATAAGAAAGCATATTATCATGGGATCAACCGATGCGCGGTCAATGTCAGCGCCGTCACGGGAGCCTGTCTGCTCATCAGGAGAGAGGTTTTTGAGGAGATCGGCGGGTTTGACGAGAGGCTCGAGGTGGCGTTCAACGATGTGGAGCTCTGTTTCCGCCTGCTGAGGGCGGGGTACAAAAATGTGTGCTGTAATCAGACTTTCCTCTATCACCATGAGTCCTTGAGCCGCGGTTTCGATGCCGGGGAGGAGAAGGTGGCAAGGCTCCACCGGGAGAGGGATCTTCTCTATGCGGCTTACCCGGAGATGTGGAACAGGGATCTGTATTATTCCGGGCGGCTGGTGACGGATATTCTGGACCGGGGCTATGAGCCAGCCTGCCGGTTTGAGGAAAAGCGGTTGTCTGAGAGGGGGGAGGTGATCCGTCTCGAAGGGGAGTTAGATCCGGTGTGGTACAATGAGTGCCTGTATATGGGGCTGGAGTTTACCGGGGACGAGAGCGCCTGGAAAACAGGAAGATCCGGCGGCGGGGACTACTACATTCAGGGGTGGTCCTATGCGGTGAGTGTAGATAACAGTCGTTATGAAAAGAGCCTGTTGATGAAAGCAATCCGTTTGCAGGATCGGCAGGATGAGCAGGGAGAAAACGAGGAAAGACTGTGGAAAATTCCTTACAGGGAATGTTACAGACCGGATTTTCAGGAAAATCTTCCCTACATTGACCATCCGGCGCTTAGCGGCGTGAGCGTGTGGATCGGGCGGGATGCACTGCCAAAGGGGGAGTATCTGATCGGGTATCTCTGGGAGGATATGTGTTCGCGGCAGAAGCTCTGCGGGTTCAGCGCGGAGACGCTGCGGGTTGAGTAGGGGAAGAAAACAATGAGACGGACAGATGCACTTATGCGGATGTGTGCGATAAGTATTTGGAAGGGCTGAATGACGAGGAAAGCCTGCATTTTGGTCAAAGTGAAATAGCTGATATAAAACAGAACTTACAGCGAACAGGAAGAAGAGTTTTAATGTGCTCAGGAGGAGCTATATGGATTACAGGCTGGCAGTCCCGGGGGATCTGGGGCGGCTTAAGGAGATGTATAAAGAAATTGTCCGGAAGATGGATGAGGATGGCATCCGGATCTGGGATGAGATTTATCCCTGTGAATTTCTGGAGGGGGATATAGCAGGCGGCAGGTTGTATCTTCTGACGGAGAACAATGATATGATGGCGGCGTTTGCCCTGTGCGATGCAAGTGCAGGCGAGGAATTTTTGAAGTGGGAGGATGATCGCGCGAAGGCGTTGTATCTTGACCGTTTTGGTGTGAATGTAGGTTGCCTGAGACAGGGCATAGGGAGCCTGATGCTGAAAAGAGCGAAAGAGACGGCGAGGAATCTTGGGGCGGAATATCTGCGGCTGTTTGTTGTGGATTGTAATGTGCCGGCGGCTTCGCTGTATCGGAAAAATGGTTTTGCGCCGGCGGATGGCGTTTACCATGAGGTGATTGACGATGAGCTGGTATTGCGGGAGTTCGGGTATGAGGTGAAGGTTTGAACTTGGAGAGGGAGATTAATATGTGATTCTAGTGCGGGCGGAAAGCGAAAACACAGACAGGGATGGATGCAGGGAGGGATTAGTGAATATCTTGGGAAATTATGACTTGGGAAATCTGTTCAGTGGTTACTTGAAAGCAGTAAATCCGGATGAATATCAGGAATTGCTCTGTGAAACATATTTTAGAGGAAATATTTCTGTTCCAATATTGGCAACGGCTTTTGGAGATGTTATAACACTGGAGGAAGGTCAATATATAGGAATGGTTAAGTACAAAAACGGAAATTTTGTTATGCTTGCTAAAAATTTCAAACGTTTTATGCAGAATATTGAAGATGATTATTTTGTAAAAAAGTATTTTCAAATACCTCAATATATAGAAGCGGTAAATAAATTGGGAGAGTTAAAACAGGATGAATGTTTTGGCTATGTACCTTTATTGGGATTAGGCGGCAGTGAGAAAATTGACAATTTGCGTAAAGTTAAGATCAGAGAGCACATTGAATTGATAGCAAAAATGACAGGGAAAGTAGGCATGTAGCATTCTCCGCACTGATTTGTATGCCCGCTGAAGTGGACGAATGGGAGTTAGTAGGATGAAGTTACAGTGCAAAGATAAAAAGAGACTGGCATTATGTATAGTTTTTAACAGAGTGCTTCCAATTCATTACATAGTATGTAACGAATCAGAGGGAGAGTAACGATAGAAAGCAGGTGGAGTATGCCGGAACATCAGACAATAGAATACAAAGAAGTATGGCATGATGCATTTTTAGAGTGGATTTGCGGGTATGCAAATGCGTATGGCGGAACGCTGTACATTGGCAAAAATGATAGTGGCGATGTTGTTGGACTAAGCGATAAGGAGAGGAAAAAGTTATTGGAGGCTATTCCCAATAAAATCACAGATACAATGGGTATTGTAGCAGATGTCAATCTGTTATACCAAAATGACTTACAATACATTGAAATTATTGTGGACAAGTACCCTTCACTTATTAGTTATCATGGCAAATATTTTTACCGTTCCGGTAGTACAATGAGAACGATAACAGGAAAAGAACTGGATAAGGCGATCCTGAAATCGCAGGGAAGAACTTGGGATGGTATGCCGATACCCAAATTGCAGGTAACGGATTTAAAGAGAGAGGCGATTGACTTATTTAAGGAGAAGGCTCTGAGAAGGCATAGACTGACAGAGGAGGAAACAAGAGTTGATGATATCATATTGATGGAGAACCTTCACTTGTTTGATGGGGAAGATTACCTGATCAGGGCGGCAATGTTGGCATTTTATAAAGATCCGGAGAAATGGGTTACAGGATCTTATATAAAAATTGGTTATTTTGGGAAATCGGATGCAGACTTGATATATCAGGATGAAGTACATGGCTCCCTGATTGAACAGATTGACAAGACGGTTGATTTGGTTTATACGAAATATTTGAAAGCTTTAATTTACTATGAGGGGATTCAGAGGATTGAGCAGTTTATGTTTCCACAGGAAGCATTTCGTGAGATATTACTGAATGCGGTGGTTCACAAGGATTATAGTGCCTGTAATCCGATCCAGATCAGTGTATACGAAGATAAAATATATATATGGAACGATGGGGAGATGCCGTCTGAGCTTAACTCAACAGAGAAATTGTTTGAAAAACACTCGTCCAAGCCATATAATCCCAAGCTGGCAAATATTTTCTTTAAGAGCGGTATGATAGAGGCATGGGGCAGAGGATTTGATAAGATCAGGGAGGCGTGCGTAAGGTACGATGGGCGTTTGCCGGAATACCATATCAGTGCATCCGGAATTATGGTGCTTTGCAGGGCGTGTGATAAGTATTTGGAATTGTTGAATGGCGAGGAAGATTTGCATCTTGGTCAAAGTGACCAAGATAATGAACAAGATGTGACCAAGATGATAATCGCTTTTTGCAAACAGCCACATTCTGCTAAAGAAATTATGAATTATATTAAAATAAATGATAGAAGCTTTTTTAGAAGACATTATCTTAATCCTATGATTAAAACAGGACAATTAAAAATGACAATTCCGGATAAGCCCAAAAGTGGAAACCAGAAATACTATTGTTAGCAATTAATTCGCTCATAACTTGGTCAAGATGACCAAGATAATGACCAAAGAGATTAAAAAAATATAAGATGGTGATTTTTATGAACTATAATTGGACTGAGTATTATCAGAGAGCGTATGAGGCGGAAAAAAAGAAAAACACCGTGTTGGCGGGAAAAGTTGCGGATGCGGAGGGGAAAAAGGATGAATTGCAGACAAAGTATGCGGCGATCTGCGCAAATCCTCTCTATAAAGTATCTCAGTTTCCCACTCTGTTTACAAGGGGTTACAGGAAAGCGAGGCATATGGCATCCGTTTTGTGCCGAGGCGGAAGAAAAGAGCTGCCTCCTGCGGAGAGTGCGGCGTTTGCTTTGGATTATGAAGAGAGAATGAACTGCCAGAGGGACAGCTACAGCCAGTGGATCAGGGAGGAGGAGCCTGCTTTATGGGAGCGTTACCGGGAGGCTTTGACAAGGGATCGGCAGGGGAAGCGCCGCAAATGTCAGGTGATCCCTTATGCGGCATTGGCGGGTTTGACGGATCTGTCCTGTATGGTGACAGATACTGTGACGGATATCCTTCTGTTTGCAGATCATCCGGAGGAACTGGATGAGCGGGCGGTCTCCTGTATAGAAGACTGGTTCGGCACTTATCCGGGGACAAGGCTGCTCTACGGCGCGGAGGATCATACGGCGGGCGGGAAGCGGTGTTTTCCCTGGTTCAAGCCCTGTTGGTCGCCGGATACGCTGCTCGGGTTCTTCTATTTTGGCAGTTACTTTGCGGTGGACAGGGCGTGGGCGGAGCAGGTGTTTCTAAGTGGTAATGGGGATGCGAAGTGCAATCTGTACGATTTTGTGCTGCGGCTGTCAAAGGAGTATTTTCAGAAGCCGGCGGCGGTGACATATGATAAAGCGGATATCTGGCAGACAGGGTTTTACTATGCGGAAAGTGAAGGACCGCTGTTGGCAGATATGGGTTCCCCCAAAATCGCATGCCTGGATCTTGTTCTATATCATCAAAACAGCACGGCGGATTTTGAAATACCGGCGGACCGGGAATACTATCTGGAGACCGGAAAGATGCGGAGGGAAGCGAACCCTGAGTTCTGGGGGTTTGAGAAAGAGTATTTGCAGATAAAGCGGGAATTTTTAAATAATATAGGTTATGAATCCTTTTCCTATCAGACGCTTCACCCGGATGTGTGGTCTGTTGTGCCGGAATGTGTGACGGATGCTGCGGTGGGCGACAGTTCAGTCAGGAAAGAAAAAAGCCCTCTGGTGTCGGTTGTTATTCTATCCAAGGACCACCCGGAACTTTTGCAGAATTGTATCGGCTCTTTTCTGGAACGCACATTCTTGCCGGGGATGCAGGACTGTGTGGAATTTATCGTGGTGGACAACGGGAGCAGTGAGGAAAACCGGCAAACTATTCAGAGGTTTTTGGAATCTATAAAGACAGAGAGCCGCTATCTATACAGACCGATGACATTCAATTTTTCGGCTATGTGCAATGCCGGAGTGAAGGAGGCAAAGGGGGAGTATATCCTGCTGCTCAACGATGATGTGGAGGTTATCGAGAGAAACTGGCTGCGCATTATGCTGGGACAGGCAAAGCTGCCGGGGATGGGGGCGGTGGGCGCGAAGCTGTGGTATCCGGGGGAGGAGCGGATCCAGCATGCGGGCGTCACCAATATGCATATAGGCCCCTCCCACAAGCTGACGACGTTCCCCGATGACAGGATGTACTACTATGGGCACAATACGGTGACATATGATATGACGGCTGTGACGGCGGCGTGTCTGCTCGTCAGAAGATCCGTCTATGAGGAAGTTGGCGGCCTGGACGAGGAGATGGCGGTGGCTTACAACGATGTAGACTTTTGTTTTAAGCTGGCGGAGGCGGGGTACAGGAATGTCCTCCGGAATGACGCGGTGCTTTTGCATCATGAGTCTGCGAGCCGCGGGATCGACGATCTGTCCGAGGAAAAATGGCACAGGCTGATACAGGAAAAGACAAATCTCTATGACAAACATCCGCTGTTCCATAAATTTGATCCCTACTACAGCGAACAGCTCACGGACAATGCGCCGGATTACCATATCGGTTATCATTATCCTTATGAGAGACTGTTGGTTACGGCTATTCCGGAAAAGAAAGCGGGAAAACAGGAATTGCAGAAAATCCTCTCCGGCGCGGTGATGCTGACCGTGGAGCGGGCGGGAAAGCAACATAAGATCTATCTGGAGGAGCCGGATATCGTGGAAGTGGAAGGCTGGTGCTATATGCTCTGGGAGGATAACTGCCTGTTTGAGAGATGGCTTGTACTGGAGCCGGAACAGGGAGATTTTTACTACAGGGCGCCTGTTAAGGAGAGGCTCAGGCCGGATGTGGAAGAAATCCTTCCCCAACAGAAAAAAATCGCACTGTCCGGGTTTGTGTGCAGGGTGTTGAGGGAGGATATTATCCCCGGGGAGTACAGGATCGGTATGCTGTACCGGAATATGTGCGACGGAAAGATGTATTATCAGTGTAGTGATGCGAGGATGGAAGTTGACAGTCAGTAGTTAGGTGTAACAGTTCAGTCTGCCGCTATTTTGCGAGTGATTTTGCAGGCAAAAATCAGACAAATGTGAAACAGAAAGAACAGGTAATGGATAAATTGGAAGAAAATCGGAAAAATTTGGCAGAAATCAGACCGGAGGATATGCCGGAGGAGGAACAGCTCGCCTATTATCGGGAGGCATATTTCAGGGAGAGAAAAAAGTCCGCAGGCCTGGCGGGGCGTCTTTCGGATGCCAACGCCCAGGTGGAGGATCTCTCGGGGAAGCTGGAGCGGATCAAGGGCAGCGGGATCTGGAAGCTATCAAAGCCGCTCCGGAGTTTTTATCATCTGATGAAGCGCACAAAGGAGCGGGTGGGAAATTACGGATCGCCGAGGGGGATCGCCCAGAAGGTGCGCAATAAAATGATCGAGAAAAAGGCGAGGACGCAGCATGGCACAGCAAGCTTTCCGACGCCGGAGGAGGCGCAGAGACAGCGGGAGACAAAGTTTTCCAGGGAAATCTGTTTCAGTATTCTGGTGCCTTTATACAATACGCCGAGAAAGTTTTTGACGGAGATGTTAAACTCGGTGCTGAACCAGACTTATGAAAACTGGCAGCTCTGTCTGGCGGACGGCTCGGATCAGGAACACGGTTTTGTGGGAGAGATCTGCGGGGAGTACGCGGCGAAGGATCGGCGGATCTGCTATCGGAAGCTGGAAAAAAATGAGGGCATTTCGGGGAATACGAACGAGTGCCTGAAGATGGCGACAGGGGATTATATCGGGCTCTTTGACCATGATGATGTGCTGCACCCGTCGGCGCTGTATGAGTATATGAAAAAAATCTGCGACGAGGATGCGGATTATATCTATTGCGATGAGACGACCTTCAAAGGAAATAAGACGATAGACGATATGCTGACGCTGCACTTTAAGCCGGATTTTGCCATCGACAATCTGCGCGCCAACAATTATATCTGTCATTTCAGCGTGTTTGACAGGAGATTGCTTGAGGGGATGGAGCTGTTCCGGTCTCAGTTTGACGGCAGCCAGGATCATGATATGATCCTGCGGCTCACATCCCGGGCGAAGCATGTGGCGCATGTGCCGAAGCTCCTCTACTACTGGCGCTCCCACAAGGCGAGCGTGGCGGCGGATATCAACGCGAAGAGTTATGCCATCGAGGCGGCGAGGGGCGCCGTGGCGGACCATCTGCGCGTAAACGGATTTCAGAATTTTGAGATCGTCAGCACAAAGGCGTTTGAGACGATCTTCCGTGTGAAGTATGAGGTGCAGGGGAATCCGAAGATTTCCATTGTGATTCCGAACAAGGATCATGTGGAGGATCTGTCGCGGTGTGTGGAATCTATCCTGAAACAGTCTACTTATGACAACTATGAGATCATTATTGTTGAGAATAATTCCGTGACGGAGGAGATAGAGGAATACTATAAGAGCCTGGAAAAGTATGCCAATATCCGGGTTGTGCGGTATGAGGGAGAGTTTAATTATTCCAGGATCAATAATTTTGGCGCTGCCTCTGCCGCGGGAGAATATCTGGTGTTGTTGAACAATGACACGCAGGTGATCTCGATCAACTGGATGGAAGAGCTTTTGATGTACGCCCAGCGGGATGATGTGGGCGCGGTGGGCGCGAAGCTTTACTATGCGGATAAGACGATCCAGCACGCGGGCATCGTGATCGGGCTGGGGGCGCACCGGACGGCGGGGCATACCCACTACCGGGTGGCGCAGACGAACCTGGGGTATATGGGCAGGCTCTGCTATGCCCAGGATGTGACGGCTGTGACAGGCGCCTGTCTGATGGTGAGGCGCTCGCTCTATGAGGAACTCGGCGGGCTGGATGAGAGCTTTGCGATCGCGCTGAACGATGTGGATTTTTGTCTGCGCCTGCGGAAGAAGGGATTGCTCAATGTCTGGAATCCGTACTGTGAGCTGTATCATTTTGAGTCCATATCAAGGGGGCTGGACGACGCCGGGGAGAAGGCAAAACGCTATGATGAGGAGTCCGCGAGGTTCAGGGAGAAGTGGAAAGAAGAACTTGAGAAGGGGGATCCCTATTACAATCCGAATTTTTCGCTGGACCGGAGCGATTATGCGCTGAAGGCATGAGCAGTGCGCACAAAGTTGACGGAGAAAGAGCGTTGTGCTTGCACATAAGCGGTATCTCCGTCAGCTTTGCGCAT
>CAJUDM010000001.1:0-130 GCA_910584915.1 uncultured Lachnospiraceae bacterium | reverse complement strand
AGGGCGAAGCCCGCGAATGAGGAAAATCAGAGATTTTCCGAATGGCGCACTGCGGAGGATAAGAAGGAAAAGTATCGTTGTGCTTGCACATAAGCGGTATCTCCGTCAGCTTTGCGCATAGGGCGAAGCC